>NZ_JANUEZ010000006.1:0-361162 GCF_024807925.1 Bacillus sp. JUb11
GTGTGTGGGAGGCCTTTTTCATTCAATCTCATCCATCATCATTACGATGAAAATAAAAAAGATTGTAGAAAAACATGAGTTTCTCTACAATCTGAACGCCCTGTAAAAGGGCGTTTTTTCTATCCTTGTTGATCCGTTATTTTGAAAAAATAGGTGTAATGTCCATTTTGTCGTACATATTCTTGTATGTAGATGTTAGAATTTTATGAGATGATTCCAGCAAATGAATGACGCTTACTTTATTATGAAATACATTATTCAAGATATTCATTTTGTTTTAATCCTATTAAACAGCAGGATGTGATGACATGTTACGCAAAGCCTTCCTCTCTTATTTGACTGCCAGTATGATCACAATCATCGTCATTATGATTGAACTCGGTTTTCGTTCAGCCGTTGTTTCACCATTTGTTTTACTTGATTCGAACAAAGAGAGCAACCCAAAAGTATTCGTTGCTCATTCGCTATATCAGGGTGACGTTTTATTAACCTATCAAGACGGTTCTTTCAATGGCCCTTCAGAAGCATCCCTTCAATTAAGTGGAAAGAACATAAATCTCACACAGATCCCATCTGCGAATGGAATCAGTATGATTGAAACAGACAAAATAATGAATGATAAGGCATTGGTTTTTCTAAGAAAAGGTTTTGTACCTATCCATGATGATACGATCATGATGGAACAGGAAACGCAAAATCCCTTCTTTTCTACATACAATCTAAAGAATCTAACAGAAACAACTAAGATCAACACAAACTTTAAGTATAGCATCACATTTGTTACATTCATGACTTTAATGGGAATTCTTTTGCCCGCTTTGTTATTTTTCCTTTTTAACCTTCATGAATCGATGAAAAACCTATTCACATTATTCATTCCCTTTGTTCTAGCCATTTTTCTTCCCTTGGGATTAAATTATTATTTTTTAATGGGATACGTGCTATCAGTTACAGGATCTTATGTGTTGAGTATGATTCTCTCTATACTTGTGCCTAGTTTCCTGTCAGTCTTATTGACAGCTTGTTCATTTGAGTATATGACAAAAGATTCTTCTGATGTTTTAGGAGAAAATGAAGACACTTTAGGAAATTCATTCTTCCTGAACGTTAGGGAGCAAGCCGTTTTATTTGGTGCTATCACATTATCCTTGATATATTTCGGCTCTTATTTAGTCATGCCTTTGGCGTTTCAAGCGAAGGTTATGGATCATCTTTTTCTATTTTGTGCTTGGTATTTCGCCCTAGTCATCTTATTTATTATGGGTTACTCATTCATTCAAAAAATGATAAATAAGTATGAAGTCTTACGGACGGACGAATTCATAAATATTTGCACAGATATTGAGCATCAAACGAACCAAAAGGTAAAAATATGGGTAAAAAAAGACTCACGACATGATGTGAATGCCTGGATATATTCATTTCAACTTCCATTTAGAAGAAAAGTCAATCTATATGTGACGGAAGGGTTATTAGATAAGTTTGATACAGAGGAAATTCGTGCGATCTTATTCCATGAAATGGGACATGTAAAATTAAAACATGCGCATTTCACCATTTACCTCACTATGATTGTCACCTTACTTATGGGAATCAGTATGTATTATGCCAGACAGGTGATGCTTGCCAATGGTTGGTGGCAATATATTTTGTTGTTCCCAGCAGGGATATTGATCATGATATTTATGACGGAGTGGCTGCCAAAGAAAATGAGTCGGTTATTTGAGATTCAGGCGGATCGCTTTGCTGTTCACCATCTTGAGAATCAAACTCTATATCTCAATACTTTGATAAAATTAAGTCATTTGATTGAAGAAGATGGAGATGATGAAAGAAAATCTGAATGGCGTGAAAGTCATCCTTCTTTTGAAAAACGAATTCATCACATAAAGAAAATCATGAAGTGAAGGCGGTTTGTGTGAATGACGACACTTCCTTCGGTAGTATGAAGAAATAAAAACATGAATGTTCTCAAACGCCCTGTAAAAAGGGCGTTTTTTCATGTACCTTCACAAGCATGATGTCCAAATTTTAGACAAATCCGTTCGTTGAAATTTCAGAAATTTGGGATTAAAATGAAATGAAGGTCCATTATTTAGTCATCAGATGACCAGACATAAATCAAGGTGCAACAAAAGAAAGGAAGTTCGCCGATGAGAGTCAGTTTATTTGTCACCTGTATCATTGACACGATGCAGCCACATGTAGGAAAGGCGACTGTTGAGGTATTAGAGCGGCTTGGTGTTGAAGTGGAATTCCCTGAAGCACAAGTGTGCTGCGGGCAGCCCGCCTTTAACAGCGGCTATACAAAAGAAACAATCAAAGCGGCCAAAAATATGATGAAAGCCTTTGAATCAGCTGAATATGTCGTCACACCATCAGGTTCTTGTAAGGCCATGTTTTTAGAATATCCGCACCTTTTTAAAGAAGACCGAGCGTGGTTCGCCCGTGCTCAGGCACTTGCTGCGAAAACATATGAATTAACGGAATTTATTGTTGATATATTACATGTAACAGATGTAGGAGCGAGTTTGAAAGGAAAAGCCACCTATCATACCTCCTGCCATATGAAGAGACTGCTTAGAATTAAGGAAGCGCCTTTCACACTGTTGTCAAATGTCAAAGATTTGGTGATGGAACCATTGCCTCGCGCTGAAAATTGCTGCGGATTTGGAGGAACTTTTTCAATCAAAATGACACCCATTTCTGAGCAGATGGTCGATGAAAAAGTACAAAGCATAGAGGAGGCAGGCGCTGAATATATCATCGGTGCTGACTGTGGATGTCTGCTCAATATCGGAGGAAGGCTGAATCGTCTTCATAAGCCAGTTAAAGTGATGCATATCGCAGAAGTGTTGAATAGCCGCTGAAGCTAAGAGGGGGAACGGCACATGAGTATGAAAATTGGAGAGAAGGCTTTTAAAGAGCGGATCGGCGAAGGATTAGAAGACGCTGTGATGAGAGGAGCTGTTTCCTCGGCACAGGAGCGTCTCTATAAAAGGCGGATGACTGCAAGTGAAGAGCTTGGAAACTGGGAAAAGTGGCGTGAACTTGGAGAGGACATCAGGCAGCATACGCTTGCCCACCTTGATGACTACTTATATCAATTAAGTGAGAGCGTGAGTAGACGTGGAGGTCATGTGTTTTTTGCAAAAACAAAGGAAAAGGCATCGGCGTACATCCAAGATGTCGCACAAAAAAAAGCAGCAAAAAAGATCGTGAAATCAAAATCAATGGTCACAGAAGAAATTGAAATGAATGAAGCGCTAGAAGAGATTGGCTGCGAGGTAGTTGAAAGCGATCTTGGAGAATATATTCTTCAAGTTGATGACCATGAACCACCTTCACATATCGTGGCACCAGCCCTTCATATGACGAAAGAACAAATACGGGAAGTTTTTCACGAAAAGCTTGGATATGATATGTCAGAGACTCCTGAAGAAATGACCAAATTTGTAAGAGCTTTGTTACGAGAAAAATTTCTTGAAGCAGATATTGGTGTGACGGGCTGTAACTTTGCTGTGGCTGACACAGGATCGATTTGTCTTGTGACGAATGAAGGGAATGCGGATCTTGTCACGTCCATTCCAAAGACACATATCGCAGTCATGGGGATGGAGCGGCTTGTACCAACGATGGAGGAGCTCGATGTCCTTGTCGGTCTATTGTGCAGAAGCGCAGTCGGTCAAAAGTTAACAAGCTATATCTCTGTCATGGGACCAAAAGGAGAAGGAGAGGTAGATGGACCAGAAGAGTTTCATTTGGTCATTGTGGATAACGGACGGTCAAATATATTAGGGACGGAATTTCAGCCAGTTTTGCAATGTATTCGGTGTGCAGCCTGTATCAATGTGTGCCCCGTTTACCGGCATGTTGGCGGTCATTCGTACGGTTCAATTTACCCGGGTCCGATTGGCGCTGTTCTTTCGCCGCTACTTGGAGGATATGACGACTACCAAGAGCTTCCTTTCGCCTCAAGTTTATGCGCAGCCTGTACAGATGCTTGTCCAGTGAAAATTCCACTTCACGAATTATTAATCAAACATCGACAAGTCATCGTTGAAAAAGAGGGGAGAGCGCCTAAAGCGGAAATGATGGCAATGAAAATGTTCGGAATGGGCGCATCCACTCCTAGAATGTATCGATTTGGAACAAAAGCAGCCCCTGTGCTCTTGAAACGTATGGCTTCAAACGGACAGATTTCAAAAGGTGCGGGTCCTTTAAAGAATTGGACAGAAATTCGTGACCTCCCAGCGCCAAGCAAAGAAAGGTTTCGGGATTGGTTTAAAAAGAAACAAAAGGAGGAGCGGCAATGAAAGGAACCATTTCTCATCGAGATCCATTTTTAGCACATATCCAGCAACAATTAGGCAAAAGCTCCTCCAAGCCTGCATCTATTCGGCGTCCGGTTTGGAAGCATCGAGTCAATTGGGAAACAAATGAAGGTCTATCGAAAGAAGAATTGATAGAGCAATTGAAGGTGCAATGTCAGCAAATTCATACGAGAGTGGTAGAAACAACGCCAAAAGAAGCACCCTCAACGTTACGATTATTGATGAAAGAGTATGGAGAAGGTCCTGTGATGACTTCGAGCGATAGACGTTTTGCACAATATAAATGTCATCCTATGTTTCAAGCCTTGCAGAAAGAAGGAATCTCAGTCACTAGCTGGAATGCAGATACATCAAGAGAAGAAAATATAAGGCAGGCAGAACAAGCGAAATATGCAGTGGTATTCAGCGATTACACACTTGCAGAATCCGGAACGGTTGTTCTTTCCTCCCATCAAGGTCAAGGGAGAGCACTTCATTTTTTACCGATGATGTATATCGTATGTATTGAAAAAAGCACAATTGTCCCGCGGATGATTCATGCTGTTTCAGCTCTTCATCGCCTAGTAGAAGAAGGAGAGCAGACGAAAGGCGCCATTCATTTTATATCAGGTCCAAGTAATTCTGCCGATATTGAAATGAATTTAGTGGTTGGTGTTCATGGGCCGGTGCGGGCTGTTTATGTATTAATAGATGATGAATGAGGCTTTCGTGAAGAAAGCCTTTTTTATGTAAACATTCTTAAAATTCATCTTGCCTCTAGGCGAATAGTCATAGTAAGATGACGTCATACAAGATGAGAAGCTCATCTACTGCTGATGTAAAGGAAGCTGCTAATGGAAATGAAGACAAATGCTCCAAAGAAGTCGATTGCGGTGCCGCTTGTGATCTCAATCATTGCGATTTCGTTTTCGGCCATTATTGTGAAGTGGTCAAGTGCGCCTGCTGCTATTTTAAGTATGTATCGAATGATATTTGCGGCGGTTTTGATGCTTCCGTTTATTCTGCCGCGTCAAAAAGAGTTTGTCTCGTTAAAGCGAAGAGACTGGTTTTTCTTATGTATGTCAGGTTTCTTTTTAGGGCTCCATTTTGTTTTGTGGTTCGGCTCATTGAAGCTCACCACAGTGGCGAGCTCTACAATCATCATTGCACTTCAGCCGATGGTGTCATTATTAGGCGGATTTCTCATTTTTCGTGAACGAACAACGAAGTCAGCCATTTTCACAATGTGTGCGGCGATTGTTGGTGCGCTCATGATCGGATGGGGGGATGTCGGCCATAGTCAAGACGCCATTATAGGAGACATTTTATCCTTTTTCAGTGTAATCGCTGTTGTTTGTTATTTATTAATCGGTCAACAAGCTGTGAGAAAGATATCTCATTGGATTTATAGTTTTTGTGTATTTGGTTTTGCCGGCCTTTTTTTAATTTTATTTAACCTTATACAGCAAACGCCTTTTGTAGGCTATTCGGGTAAAGAATGGGGGATTTTCTTACTGCTCGCCATTATCCCTACCATGTCCCATGTCATTAACAACTGGCTGTTAACCTATGTGAATGCGACAACTATTTCAATGAGTATTCTAGGCGAACCTGTTGGGGCAACGATACTCGCTGTTTTACTGCTTGGAGAGAAAGTCACGCTGCTACAAATGTTCGGTGGTCTACTTGTCCTTTTAGGTGTCTTTTTCTTTTTGATGCAGCAGCGACAAGGAATCGTGATGAAAACAAAAAAATCCGGTTAACTCCCGGATTTTTACTTTTTTAAATGATTTTTTTCAATTACTTTATTTAATCTAGCCTCGACTTTCTTCAATTCCACTTGTTTTCTTCTTATCATTCGAATCGCGATGACAACGATGGTCACGATCAATGCAATGAATAGAAGAGAAAATACTTGGAATACGATATCCCCAATGTTGAATGCAGTATTCGCTTCATTAGGCATGTGTAACCCTCCTTATATCTATATATTACCATAATCAATAAAAGATTGAGATTTATCCATAATTTATCTATAATAGGTAAAATATCACTCATTAAAGGAGAACCATTATGAGAACTTTAGTCCTTTTACGAGGTCTCCCAGGTGCAGGTAAATCAACTTGGATCAAAGAACAAGGCTTAGAACCATATACATTATCAGCGGATCAAATCCGTCTGTTAACCCAGCCTCCGCAGTTATCAGTCAATGGGAAACCGGAAATTTCAAGCAAACATGATCATAAAGTCTGGTCTTTATTATTTGAACTCCTCACAGCCCGAATGGAACGAGGAGACTTTACTGTCATTGATGCAACACATGTCACAAGTAAGTCCATTTCGCAGTATAAATCATTAGCTACTTCATACCGCTATAGAGTGTATGTCGTCGATTTTACGCAAGTGCCTCTTGAAACATCCCTGCTGCAAAATCGCGGTCGAGAGCCGCACAAAGTAGTGAAGGAATCTGTGTTATATCAAATGAATGAACGGTTAAAGACAGAGAAGGTGCCTTCATGGGTAACCGTTTTGACGCCTGAGGAATATCCAGCCATTATGACTTATCAGCCTAGGTCTTTTGATCAGTATGAGGCCATTCACGTATTCGGTGATATTCACGGCTGTTACACAGCTCTAAATACTTATTTGCAAGGAGACTTGAAAGAAAACGAGCTTTATATCTTTGCAGGTGATTTGCTTGATAGAGGAATAGAAAACAAGGAAGTTTTAGAATGGATGCTGGCACATAGAGAATGCCGCAATGTGATCGTCATTGAAGGAAATCATGATCAGCATCTTTACAAATATGCACATGAAGAAAAAGTGAGAAGTAATATGTTTAACCGTCATACTGCGCCTGAAATTGCGGAAGCAGGTTTTGACCTAAAAGAGTTAAGGAAGTTTGTCAGAACATTTCATCAGCTCACCTATTTTACGTATCATGGTCAGACATTTCTTGTCACCCATGGTGGGCTTGCCCATTTGCCAGAAGAGCTTCTGCATGTCTCAGCGCAGCAGCTTATTCACGGAGTAGGTGAATATTCAGATGACATTGACCACTTATTTGTCCAAAACACTTCTGGATTAGATATCATTCAAATTCATGGTCATCGCAATTTATATAGACTGCCTATCCAAGCGGCGGATAGATCTTATAATCTCGAAGGTCAGGTTGAATTTGGCGGACAGCTGCGTGTGTTAAAAATCACAGCAGGCGGGATTGAGACACATGAAATTGACAATCCTGTCTACAGAGCTTCTGAAAACAAGCAACCGGTCTTTGTTCAGCCCAATGTGACGCTGGATGATTTTTTAGCCCATTTAGATCAGCATGAATATGTACAGGAATTAAAGGTGCCACACGATATTTCATCTTTTAATTTCACGAAAAAAGCATTTAGTGAAAGACAATGGGATGAAATAAATGTCAAAGCAAGAGGGTTGTTTATCAATATGACTTCAAAGCAGATTGTGTCTAGAAGTTATAATAAGTTCTTTAATATTGATGAACGTCCTGAAACCAGAATGCAGCATCTAGTGAATCATCTTCAATTTCCTGTGACGGTCTATGATAAAGCAAATGGATACTTAGGTACGGTTGGGTTTAACGACATAAAAGATGAACTGGTGTTTACGTCTAAATCGTATACGTCACATGTGAAGCAAAATCAGCATGCTGCTTGGGTCGAAGAGCTATTTTATGCGACCTTTAACGATGTGCAGGTCGATTACATCAAATCATACGTACGCGACAACCATGTGTCCCTTGTATTTGAAGTTATTTTGTCAGAGAAAGACCCGCATATTATCACATATGATCATGATCAACTCATTTTACTTGATATCGTGAAGCGTCAGCTGAGCTATGAAAAAGAACCATTTGCTGAAGTGAAAAGGCTCAGTGAACAGCTTGGCATGCGGTGCAAACAGCAAGTGGCAGTGTTTCATGATTGGACCTCTTTCTATAAATGGTATCAATCTGTATCACATGATGACACAATCAAAGAAGAAGGCTATGTCATTGAGGATAACAGCGGCTTTATGACCAAGTTAAAGCTTCCTTATTATCAATTTTGGAAGCAAATGCGATCCATTAAACAGCGTGTTGCAGATAAGCGCTCCACCCAAAAATATATGCAGGCTTTGCAAACAGCAGAGCAAGCAAGATTTTATACATGGTTGCTTGAGCAAGATCCAGTAAACGTGAGAAACTGCTCAATCATTGAGCTGCGTTCACAATTTGAGCAAACGGAAGCGGGCCATTTGAATAATGACGGAATAAATGCATAGTCTAACAAAGAGTCTTTTCTAAAGAAAAGGCTTTTTTTTATGAAATCGAAAGGTGGAAGCTGAAATGCCAGATCATATTGAAGTCATTCTTCGAACCATATTTGCTTTTGCTATTTTATTCGGCGGTGCCCGTCTTCTTGGAAAGCAAACCATTGCGCAAATGAATATTTTTGATTTCATTGCAGCGATCAGTCTAGGTTCAATTGCGGCGAACCTGGCGTTTAATACTACGCTTCCGCTTCATCACACAACCATATCTTTTGTGTCACTTGTCATCATCATTTATGTCATTTCTTTGCTTGCTTTAAGAAGCCGGAAGATGAGAGGTTTTATGGCCGGTAAACCAACGCTTGTGATTCAAAATGGCAAAATCCTTGAAGAGAATATGAAAGGAATGAGGTATACACTTGATTATTTAAATCAACAGCTCAGAGAAAAGAATGTGTTTGACATTAGTGAAGTTGAATTTGCAATGATTGAAACAGATGGGCATATGTCAGTGAAAAAATACCCTTCATTTGATTATGTCACGCGAAAAGATCTTAACCTGTGGAAGCAGGCAGAGCGTTACATGCCCATTGAAGTCATTATGGACGGAAAGCTCATTTTGAAAAACCTTCAAGAAAACCAATTAACGGAGCAGTGGATCTATGAAGAACTTCAAAAAAGGCAGCTGTCTTTAAAAGACATTGTTTATGCGGTTCGTTCAAGTAATGGCAGTTTATATATTGATACATATGACGATCACATCCATTCTCCAATTGACCAAGAATGAACATATAGTTCAGACGACACCCACGCGTCACAGAACTGCCAATATTTATAAGTCGTTTGGATGTCATCTATCTAGGTATCATTTCTCAATTATTATTATTTTCAGAAAATGTAGTGACGGAGAAAAATAAGTATGTTTAAGTATAAATAGAAGAATTTAAAATATCAATATAATATACATCAAGCGGAATGAACATTCATTCCTATTAAAACGAAAGGAGAGGATGAAATGCCCGCAGCAACTACTGATAAACAGGAGCAGATTATGAAGGCTTCTCTGGACTTATTTATTGAACGGGGTTTTGACGGTACAACGATGCCGATGATTTCGAAAAGAGCCAATGTTGGAGCAGGAACCATTTATCGTTATTTTGATAGTAAAGAGGCTCTTGTGAACATTTTATACCAGCGAAGCCTGATTGCATTTATCGACAAGGTGAATACAAACAGTCCAGACCCTAAAGCAAGTATCAGGGCTTATTTCAAACATGTCTTTTACTGCTTAGTGCTCTTTACAAAAGAGAATCCAAGTGGTCTGTACTTCTTAGAAATTGACAAACGCTCACACTATTTAGATGAGACAAGTAAAGAGAAGATGCAGCAGCTATTAAATGAGCTATTTCATATTTTTGAAGAAGGCAAAAAGGATGGAATTCATCCAAATCTTTCAGGGAGAACGATTTTATCCATTGTATTTGGAGCGTTCGTTCAGCTTCATAAACAGATTCTAGCAGAGGAAATTGAGCCAACGATTGAATTTTTAGAAGATATTGAGCAATGCTTATGGCGTGCCATTAGCGTTGCATCATAAAGAAATAAAGGGAGTGGGCACATGCAACAAACATCAATCATTCCAAAACCAAAAACATACGGACCTTTAAAAAATATTCCTCATATCAAAAAAGGAGAGCTTTCTCAAACCTTTTGGCGGCTGGCAGATGAATTAGGGCCGATCTTTCAGTTTGAATTTTCAAAAGCAACAAGTATTTTTGTTTCCAGCCATGAACTTGCCAAAGAAGTATTTGATGAGAGGCGTTTTGATAAATTCATTGGAAGCAGTCTCAATAAAGTGAGAACATTTTCAGGGGATGGGTTATTCACTAGTTGGACAGAAGAGCCGAATTGGAGAAAGGCTCATCACATCTTGATGCCGGCGTTTAGCCAGCAGGCCATGAAGGGCTATCATGAGATGATGCTCGATATTGCCACACAGCTTGTACAAAAATGGCAAAGAACGGGCCGTGATGAAGAAATTGAAGTAGCAGAGGATATGACAAAGCTCACTTTAGATACGATCGGGCTATGCGGTTTTGATTTTCGATTTAACAGCTTTTACAAAGAAAATCAACATCCATTTATTGAAAGCATGCTGAATGGCTTAAATGAAGCGATGGATCAAGCAAGTAGATTGCCGGTCGCAGATAAATTAATGATCAAAAGAAGAAAAGAATTTGAACAAGATGTTGATTTTATGAAGCAATTAGTAGATGACATTATTCAAGAACGGAAAAAACAAGATAAAACGGGCAATGATTTACTTTCTCTCATGCTACATGCAAAGGATCCTGAAACAGGTGAACGCCTGTCAGATGAAAATATCCGTTATCAAATCATTACCTTCTTAATAGCAGGTCATGAAACAACAAGTGGGTTGTTGTCATTTGCGATTTATTTTTTACTAAAAAATCCAGACAAATTAAAAAAAGCCGTACAAGAAGCAGACGACGTGCTACAAGGCGGACTGCCGACATTTAAGCAGGTTCAAAAACTAAGTTATACGCGTATGGTCTTAAATGAAGCACTTCGCCTCTGGCCGACGGCGCCTACGTTCTCTCTTTATGCGAAAGAGGATACAGTCATTGGAGGGAAATATCCGATCAAAAAAAACCAAAGTGTCAGTGTGCTACTTCCTAAAATACATCGGGATCAAGCGGTTTGGGGGGAGGATGCAGAAGAATTCAAGCCTGAACGTTTTATGCATCCTGAAAAGATTCCACAGCATGCCTATAAACCGTTCGGAAATGGACAGCGTGCGTGTATTGGGATGCAATTTGCCCTTCATGAAGCCACGATGGTTCTGGCGATGGTTCTGCACAACCTTGAATTGATTGACCATACGTCGTATGAACTGGATTTAAAAGAATCTCTGACGATTAAGCCGAATGATTTTAAAATCAAAGTGCGGCCAAGAAAGCAGCAATTCTTTATGGCGCCTCCGAAAGAAGAACCAACAAAAAGCACGGCATCTGCTGAAGTGAAAATAGCGAGTCATGGAACACCGCTATTGGTCTTGTACGGATCAAATCTGGGCACAGCAAAGCAGATGGCAAACGAATTTGCTGAAGACGGAAAAGCAAAAGGGTTTGACGTGACAACGGCACCGCTTGATGATTATACTCGAAAGTTACCAGAGTCAGGCGCAGTTTTAATTGTAACGGCTTCATACAACGGTCATCCGCCTGATCATGCGAAACAGTTTGTGGATTGGGTGACGCAGGATGAGGAGCAAGATCTATCAAGCGTGACATTTGCAGTCTTTGGGTGCGGGGATCGAAATTGGGCGAGCACGTATCAGCGTATTCCTCGTCTGATTGATGAAGCACTTGAAAGAAAAGGGGCGAAGCGTGTAACGGATATTGGTGAAGGCGATGCGGGCGGTGATATGGATGAAGATAAAGAAACATTCCAGAAGACAGTCTTCAATGAGCTTGCAAAAGAATTCAAATTAACCTTGCAGGAGAAACGTCAAGAAAAGCCAAACCTATCCATTGCATATACGAATGAGCTAGTGGAACGTCCTGTTGCTAAAACATACGGTGCCTTTTCAGCTGTTGTATTGAAAAATCAAGAATTACAATCTGAAAGAAGTACCCGCCAAACAAGGCATATCGAACTTCAATTACCTGAAGGCAAGCACTATAAAGAAGGAGATCATATCGGAATCGTGCCAAAAAATAGTGCAACACTCGTTCAGCGAGTGACCGATCGTTTTAAGCTCGATCCAGAGCAGCACATGATACTCTCTTCGGAAAAAGAAGCAAGTCATTTACCTTTAAATCAGCCAATTCAAGTCGGAGAATTGCTGGCGTCACATGTAGAGCTGCAAGAGCCTGTGACACGTACTCAGCTAAGAGAACTTGCAAAATATACGGTATGCCCACCTCATCGTATTGAACTTGAACAAATGGCGGGAGAAATTTATCAAGAAGCTGTATTAAAGAAGCGTGTGACCATGCTGGATTTACTAGAACAATACGAAGCATGTGAACTGCCATTTGATCATTTTTTAGCCCTTTTACCAGGATTGAAGCCTCGTTATTACTCGATCTCCAGTTCGCCAAAGGTGGATGAAAAGAGGCTTAGTATCACAGTAGCTGTTGTGAAAGGAAAATCATGGAGCGGACGCGGTGAATACGCAGGCGTCGCATCAAACTATTTATGCGGACTGCAAGAAGGAGATGAAGTGGCCTGCTTCCTTCATGAAGCTCAAGCAGGATTCGAATTGCCGCCTTCTCCTGAAATACCAATGATCATGATTGGACCAGGAACAGGTATCGCCCCGTTTAGAGGGTTCATTCAGGCAAGGGAAGCATGGCAAAATGAAGGGAAGTCGTTAGGTGAAGCCCATCTTTATTTTGGCTGCCGCCACCCGCATGAAGATGATCTGTATTATGACGAAATGCAGCTTGCACAAGAAAAAGGAGTCGTCACCATCCACCGTGCTTACTCTCGCTACGAGGAGCAAAAAGTGTATGTCCAGCACTTCATTAAAAATGATGGAGCCAAGCTCATTGAATTGCTCGACAAAGGCGCCTACCTGTATATTTGCGGGGATGGAAAGGTCATGGCACCAGATGTCGAGGCAACACTTATTGAACTGTATCAGACTGAGAAACAGTGTGCGAAAGAAACAGCTGAACAATGGCTGACATCTTTAGCCAATGACAACAGATATGTAAAAGATGTATGGAGCTGATCATGTTGAAAAGAAGACAAAGGGCTAAAATAAATCACATTTTAGCCCTTCGTCAACAATCTTGAAACCGCCAAAATGGCGGTTTTTCTTTTTTCATAGAGAGATCGCTAGAATAAATATTTGGAAGATACGAAACACCTAATTTACAAATGAAATATTTTGTAAAAAATAAGAATATTCTCTCATTTACTCCAATATGAAACAATCGTATCATTTTTGATATAGGACATAAAGGAGGAATATGATGAAAAAGGTGAAAAAATTAATCCCTTCTCTACTCGTTTTTGGTGCTTTAAGTGTGCCTAGTTTTGCCCATGCAGCATCTGATTCAGTACTTACGTCTGATTATGACATGGTGACTTCTGACGGAAAGGTGATTTCTTCAGCTGACTTCCACAACGATATGAAAACCCCCTCATCCTTTGACAAAGTGGATGATCTCTCTTCTACTATTGGCGAAAAAGTAAAACCACTCACAACATATTTAAAAGACTTTCAAACAAAAGTAGTCATTGGAGACGATGGTAGAACAAAAGTGACGAATACAAGAGTAGCACCCTACAACTCTATTGCTTATATTACATTTGGTGGGTCTAGCTGCACCGGAACACTCATTGCTCCAAACAAAATATTGACAAACGGACACTGCGTCTACAATACAGCCACAAGAAGCTATAGTGCAAAAGGGTCTGTCTACCCAGGCATGAATGACAGCACGGCCGTGAACGGCTCAGCAAACATGACCGAATTCTATGTACCAAGCGGATATATCAACACGGGGGCGAGTCAATATGATTTTGCCGTCATTAAAACAGATACGAACATTGGAAATACGGTCGGCTATCGCTCTATTCGTCAAGTGACAAATCTAACAGGTACAACGATTAAAATTTCTGGATATCCAGGTGATAAAATGAGATCGACTGGCAAAGTGTCACAATGGGAAATGTCAGGTCCAGTCACGAGAGAAGATACGAATCTCGCATACTATACGATCGATACATTTAGCGGAAACTCTGGCTCTGCGATGCTAGATCAGAACCAACAAATCGTCGGGGTCCATAATGCGGGTTATTCAAACGGAACGATCAACGGCGGACCAAAAGCGACTGCTGCCTTTGTTGAATTTATCAACTATGCGAAGGCGCAATAAAAAATAGAACAATCAGCTTGTTTCCTTTACAGGGGACAGGCTTTTTTGATTGTCAAATGCAGAAAAGTTTCTTTTTTTGTTCATCACTATTTCATATTTACAAGCTATGCTGAATGAAATAAATGAAAAAGAAAGAAGAGATATGAGTGAAAAATAAAAAAATAGATATGATATTGTTGTTGATTTTATTGATTGCAGCTTTTCTCTACACTTATCAAATTTGGCAGAATGACAGTGCCAATCAATATTATTTAACTGCAGTCAAAAGTATGTCCAAAAGCTTCCATCACTTTTTTTATGCCTCATTTGATGCAGCTGGATTCGTATCAATTGATAAACCACCCGTCGTTTTATGGATTCAAACCATCAGTGCACTTATTTTTGGCTTTCATACATGGAGTGTGATATTGCCGCAGGCACTTGCTGGAGTGGGGTCTGTTCTTCTTCTTTATCTCATGATAAAACCGGCTTTCGGTCAAGGTGCTGCAAGGGTGTCAGCGGCCGTTATGGCTCTCACGCCAATTGCCGCAGCTGTGAGCAGAACGAACAATATCGACAGTATGCTCGTCTTCACATTACTTGCGGGTACGTATTTCTTGATGCGTGCTGTAAAAAGAGGGAAGTTGAGCTGGCTTCTTGTTGCCTTCGCTTTGGTAGCTGTAGGATTTAATATGAAGATGCTGCAAGCGTTTATGGTCGTTCCAGCATTTATTTTCTACTATTTCATTGCTGCTCGCGTACCGTTAAAAAAGAAAATTTTCTCTCTTTTATGCTCGATCGTCGTATTAGTCTGCTTATCTCTATCGTGGGCAGTTGCTGTAGATATGACAGCTGAAAGTGAGCGCCCTTATGTGGGAAGCAGCCAAACAAATTCAGTGTTAGAACTTGCCTTTGGGTATAACGGCACGGAACGGCTGCTTGGTCAGACGACAGGGAAATCCTTTGGTGACATGAACCAGCAAGCAGGTATGATGATGCCAGACAATTCTGGATTAGGAAATTCGTCAGAGGATCAGTCAAACAGAAATCAGCCGTCTCCATCCCCAAATCAAATGATGCCACCTCAACATGGTTCAGGTAGTGGTTCTCCGCCTGGAAGTGCTGTAGGTCAACAAAGTATGAATATGTATGGCACTGGGAATCCCGGTATATTTCGTTTATTTCAATCTGCATTGTCAGGTCAAATCGGCTGGATGCTGCCGTTTGCTTTGTTTGGGCTTTTAGGGATGATCATCAGCTGGTGGAAGGAGAGAAAAGCTCAATTAAATGAATGGAAACAAACGATGTTTTGGACAGCATGGTTGATTCCTGCTGCCGGATTCTTTAGTATTGCGGGTTTCTTTCACCATTACTATCTCATTATGCTTGCCCCGCCTATTGCAGCACTATGCGGCATAGGAGCTAAGAAGATGGGAGAGTTATTTAAGGCAAACAAAGGAATATCTGCGTATTTGCTTCCAGCAGCAATCGCTGTTACAGCCATCTTCCAAGGGTATATTTTGAGTAACTATACGACTCAAATCAGTAGTATTTGGATGTATGCCATTGCCATTGCGGGAACAAGTATCGCTATCCTATTGCTGATGTACAGAGAAAAACAATTGATCATGAAACGACTGCTCATCACTGCTTTGACAACGCTGTTACTGTTTCCAGGTTTTTGGTCCGCCACCCCAATCATATATGGTGGAAATGCTGTTCTTCCAGAGGCAGGTGTACAGCTGGCTAGTTCACGAGGTGGGAACATGTTTACATCTAGTGTCGATCAAGGCTTACTCACTTATTTAAAGGCTCATCAAACAGGTGAAACGTATTTATTTGCAACGCTTACGACTGTTACCGCAGCGCCATATATCATTGATGAAGATGAGAATGTCATGGCTTTAGGCGGTTTTAATGGGACAGATCCTATTTTGACTGTCAACAAATTAAAAGCACTTATTCAACAAGGAAAGGTGAAATACTTTTTATTACCAGACAATCAGTCATCAGCTAACAGCAAATTGGTTAGCTGGATTAAATCACATGGTACAGTCATCTCATCTGAAGAATATAAACGATCCACATCAGCTGAAGAGGGGATGCCATCCGAGATGTCTTCACAAAACGAAACATTATATAGGGTAGATGAAATATCTTAAGTAGAACAAGGCGAATGATGAAGAGATCATTCGTTTTTTCTTATGGATCAGTATCCAGGAAGATTCAGCTCATGTTTTTCACATGTCATCACTCAGCCACTCATACATTAAAAATGACTCATTCCCTTCAAGTCAACATCATTTCATCAAAAGTATGAGGAGGTCACAAAGCTTTTGAAGATGAGAAAAGGCTGGATCGCTGCTGTCGTTCTTTGTTTTGTCATTTGGATGGGTGCGTTATTAGGTGGTTTTGGAGAGGATCGTTCCGCAAAAGGAGCAGATCGTTATGATCATGTGATTCAATTTCCTAAGGAACGGTATCCTGAAACAGGCAGTCATATTCAAGAAGCTATTCGAAAAGGGCACTCAGACGTGTGTACCATTGACCGAAATGGGGCAGATGCCCGCAGGCAAGAATCATTAAAAGGAATTCCCACAAAACCTGGTTTTGACCGGGATGAATGGCCGATGGCGGTGTGTCTTGAAGGAGGAAAGGGGGCGAGCGTTCAATATGTCAGTCCATCAGATAATAGAGGCGCTGGTTCATGGGTCGGGCATCAAATCAGCGGGTATCCTGACGGGAAACGAATTTTATTTATTGTTAAATAAACATAGACAAGAGGCTCCTTGAGAGGGGCTCTTTTTGTTCAACAGGAGCGTATTCGAGCTAGCAGGTACAAAAGATTCAGTGGTACAATCAATCCATCAGGTACAAAGACTGACAAGTAGAAAATGTGAAAGGACATATGCTTATGGAAAAGAACCGTGCATTATACGATTTTTTCATGCAACATGCAGAGAAACTGACTGAAACATGGTATGAATCAATTGAGGATGATGATCCAGAATCCATTTATCGTTCAACAGATTCCAGCATCATAGCAGAGCTAAAACGGCAAAATCAAGATTATTATCAGCATTTTATCCGCGCACTTATTGAAGACAAGACGTATTTACATACGAAATTTAAAAAATGGTCTGAAGACTTAGCAAGTGATCCGAAGCACTTGAACACGCCATTAGATTACGTCGTGAGAGAATATATGTCCAATCAAAGGGTGGTTCTTCATTACTTAAAAGAGTTTATAAAACAGCATCAAGGTGATATTGACATTGACCGAATATTTTATTGGTATGATTTGATATCTGAGGCATTTAACATTTCAATTCATGTCTTTATTCAGCAATATGTGAAAAATACCACCAAAAAACTCGTTGCACAAAGAGACATGATTTATGAGCTGAGTTCCCCAGTCATTGTGTTAAAAAGTCATGTTGCCTTATTGCCTTTAGTTGGAGATATTGACACTGCGCGAGCAAAGATTATCTTAGAAAATACATTAAAACAGTGTTCGCAAAAAGGTGTTCAACATTTATGTATTGATTTATCAGGTGTCGTCATCATTGATACGATGGTAGCACATCAAATCTTTGATCTTGTCACGTCACTTCGGTTAATTGGGGTTGATACGACCATTTCAGGGATTAGACCAGAAATTGCTCAAACGGCTGTACAGCTTGGACTTCCTTTTAATGAATTTCAAACGGCTTCATCACTTGCTCACGCTTTAGATCGTATGACTGAATTTTCATCCATATAAAAACCAGGCCTAGTGAACGACCTGGTTTTTATTTAGATCACAGCGTCAATTTTTGTTACTTTCCACTCTTTTTGTACTTTCTCGAAAGTGACAGTACGTTTTACTTTGCGTCCATCAAGTGTTGGAACTGTGAATTCGTATGTGCGGATTGTACTTTTCTTAGAGACGAGTTTAGGTGTTGCCTTATCCCAATTAAGCATATTGTCTCCATCACCAACTGGCACAGCCATTTTTCCTTTATGAACGATGAACTGATAGTCTTTTAAACCGTGAGTAATGGCATCTTTTGTGAAAACTTGAGATAGATAGCTGTTTAGTTTTTTCTTTGTATCAAATGTTTTAGACAGGTAGTTGTAAGTCATATCTTTATAAGTAAATGATTTTAATTTGTAATCTGAATGCTCTTTAATGTTGTAGCCTGACATCGCACTCCAAAAGTGTTCTCTTGCATCAAGGGCAATATGTAACGCTTCTTTATTTGTCAAAGCGGCTGATTTTTTGGAAGCGGCCAGTGTTGTTGTTTGTAATGAGATCATAAGCATAATAGCGGTTAATAAAACAAATAATTTTTTCAAGGCGATTGCCTCCTTTTCTCAATGAAAACTTCTTATGTTACAAATATTACAATAGTTACAGAGATATTACAAGTATTAAATCTAAATGTTTTTTATTTCTTTTCTTTCTACATATATAACGTTTGAGGGAGACAAAAAGTTTTCATTTTTTTATTTTTTTCTTCCTCATTAGTATTTAACCGTTCTAAAGAAGAATAAAACGTCTTTTGGAAAGATTTCTATTTGTCTCCTCAACACTCTTTTTTTATGTATGACATATACTGTCGTGATGAATGTCTAAGAAAGTGGTGTTTAGTATGTATAATCCATATGAAGGTACGTGGAATGGGTACTTGTACGATCGGCAGGTACAAAGCATGCCGGCGTTTCCTATTTCTCAAGTTGGAGGATTTCCCGGTTTGCCATTCGGAGGGACTGGGCAAGGTGCAGGAGGACAATCGGTCCCGCCAGCCCCGCCGCAGCATATCATCTCGCAATATCAACAAGCAGTCTCTCAGCCTCAAAGTATGCAGCCGCTCATTGCGGGGCAGAGTGTAGGCGGAAGCCAGCAAACGGTTCAATTTGCAGCTGGATGTAATAGAAGGTGGACCATTGTGTTCCTTAGAAACGGTCAAGTATTTCTCATGTATGTTCTTTCCTCGCAGCCTTTTGGCCGTACAACGGGTTTCATATGGCCGAACTTTACATTTGGCTCGTTCCCAAGCTCCAGTATTCTTGCATATTCTTGTTCATAAAAGAAAAAGCCGGCTCTCATCAGCAATTGATGAAATACCGGCTTTTTTTAATGAATATTTCTAAATACGCCAATCACTTTACCTAGTATACTCACATTCTGTAAAATAATCGGTTCCATTGATGGATTCTCGGGCTGTAATCTAAAGTGTGTATCTTCCTTATAAAAACGTTTCACTGTTGCTTCATCTTCTTCTGTCATAGCCACCACAATATCTCCATTGTTGGCAGTGCTTTGCTGACGCACAATGACGTAGTCTTTGTCCAAAATACCTGCATCAATCATACTTTCTCCCATAATTTCAAGCATAAATACTTGTTCATCTGGCGCTGCAAAAGTTTCTGGAAGTGGGAAATATTCTTCTACATTCTCAACAGCCGTGATAGGCAAGCCTGCTGTGACTTTTCCGATGACTGGAACATTCATTACAGCGCTTTTTGGAATATTCATTTCCTCTTCATCTAGTACTTCGATCGCTCTAGGTTTCGTTGGGTCTCTTCTAATTAAACCTTTCGTTTCTAGTCTAGCTAAATGTCCATGGACAGTTGAGCTGGATGCTAGACCGACAGCTTCGCCAATTTCACGAACGGATGGGGGATAACCCTTGCTTTTTACTTCTTCTTTTATGAATTTCAGGATATCGAGTTGTCTTTTTGATAGCTTCGTCATCTTTTGCACCTCAAAACGTCAATTTTAAAGAAATTATAGCATGTTTTTCCTAACAGTACAAACATAGGTTCGAAAAAAACGTTTGACAGAAACGTTTGTTCGTATTTATAATGAGTGTCAGAAAGAACGAACACACATTCTATTAGGAGAGATGACATTATGAGGTTAAAGGAATCTATTATTTTTATTGGGCTATTCTCATTCATCGTTGGCATATTTCTCTCACTTATTGCAGTCACTAGCCATAATGATCCAAATCAATATGTTAAAATAGAGGTTCAATCAGGTGATACTCTTTGGGGATTAGCTGATCAAGTAAACGACAGTAAATCAATCGATAAAAATGCTTTTATTGACTGGGTAACTGAACACAATGATCTCGCTTCAACTGACATCCAGCCGGGAGATATCCTTGTGATTCCAGTTAAAAAAGAGCATCCAGTCGTATATCAACTTGCAACAGTACAGTAGAAAGGTCGATTGAAGACATGAATGCAATCATTTATGCGAGAGTAAGTACTGCCAAAGAAGAGCAAGAAACCTCGCTTAAAAGACAAGAAGAAGAACTGCTTGCTTTAGCTGCAGCGCACAAGATGAATGTAGTCAAAGTGATTAAAGAAAAAGCGAGTGGATACGATCTTGATCGTGACGGTGTTTTTGACATGCTGGCTGCGCTGAAAGAGGAAGAAATCGATGCTGTTCTCATTCAAGATGAGACACGCCTTGGAAGAGGGCAGGCGAAAATCGCTCTTCTTCATTGTCTGTTTAAAGAAAAAGTCAAGGTGTACAGCGTATTTCATAGAGGAGAGCTTGAGCTTTCAGAAGCAGACGAGATGGTCATTGAAATTGTAGGCGTTGTAGAAGAGTATCAGCGTAAAATTCATAATTTGAAAATTAAGCGTGGGATGAAAAAAGCTGTTGAGCGAGGGTATCAACCCGAACTAAATTTAAAACACCAAGAACAGGCGCCTGGCCGCGAACGTATTGAAGTACCGATTTCTGAAATTGTTCGATTAAGAAAAAACAACATGACATTCGCTGAAATTGCAGTGACATTGCAGGCACTTGGTTTTGACATTTCAAAAGCAACCGTCCATAGAAGGTACCAAGAATATGAAAAAGGGCTTGCAACTTAAAGCGTGATTTGTTGTAAAAATGACTGATATTTAGTAGTATGTAGAGAAAATGTTTTAAAGGAGTTTGTCATGATTTCTAAAGAACAGCTTGCAAGAATCAATGAGCTTTCAAAAAAGTCGAAAGAGACCGGTTTGTCGGACGCTGAGAAAACAGAACAGAAGCAATTAAGAGAGGAATATTTAAAGGCTTTTCGTTCTTCTATGAAAAATACACTCAAAACCGTGAAAATCGTCGATCCAGAAGGAAACGATGTCACACCAGAAAAATTAAAAAGAGAAAGAGACCAGAATCTTCATTAAAGGTCATCATTTCTTTATTTTTGAAAAGATGGGAGGAATATTCTCATCTTTTTTCATATTTGCATAAGTTTTTAGGTGATCGATAAACTAAATGTGACAAAATCCTTCTTTTTCGGCGTGAAATAGTTGTGAAAAAAGGACAGTAGATTTATGATAATGGTGTACACAAGATACGGAAGGGGATTTATATGGAAACGATTGAATTGAAATCTATTGCAACAATACGTACTCTCTCCATAGACGCAATTGAAAAAGCGAATTCCGGTCACCCTGGAATGCCGATGGGCGCTGCACCAATGGCATACGCTTTATGGACGAATCACTTAAACGTAAGTCCGCAAAATCCAAATTGGTTTAACAGAGACCGTTTTGTGTTATCTGCGGGACATGGCTCTATGCTTTTATATAGCATGCTTCATTTAAGCGGATACAATCTGAGCATCGAAGATTTAAAACAATTCCGCCAATGGGGAAGCAAAACACCTGGACATCCTGAGTTTGGACATACAGAGGGTGTAGATGCGACAACAGGTCCTTTAGGACAAGGGATTGCGATGGCTGTTGGAATGGCACTTGCAGAAAGACATCTTGCAGAAACGTATAACAAAGATAACTTTAATGTTGTGGATCACTATACATACAGCATTTGCGGAGATGGAGACTTAATGGAGGGCATTTCCTCTGAAGCTGCTTCACTTGCTGGTCATTTAGGCTTAGGCCGTTTAATTGTTCTTTATGATTCAAATGACATTTCTTTAGATGGCGACCTCGATCGTTCTTTCTCTGAAAATGTGAAGAATCGTTTTGAAGCGATGAATTGGGAAGTTCTTTATGTAAAAGACGGCAATAACATTGACGAAGTGACGGCTGCCATTGAAAAAGCCAAACAAAGTACAGACAAACCTACACTTATTGAAGTGAAGACGACAATCGGTTTCGGATCTCCAAACCGTGCGGGAACGTCTGGGGTGCACGGTGCACCGCTTGGCAGTGAGGAAGCGAAGCTAACGAAGGAAGCTTATTCTTGGACGTTTGAAGAAGATTTCCATGTACCTTCTGAAGTGTACGATCATTTCAAAACAGCTGTAAAAGACGCTGGACAGAAAAAAGAAGCAGCGTGGAATGAACTGTTTGAGCAATATGAAAAAGAATATCCAGAACTAGCAGCTCAGCTGAAGCTTGCGATAGAAGGAAAACTTCCTGAGAATTGGGATCAAGAGGTTCCTGTTTATGAAGCAGGTTCAAGCCTTGCCTCTCGTGCTTCTTCTGGAGAAGTATTAAATGGCATTGCAAAACAAGTACCATTCTTTATTGGCGGGTCTGCTGACCTTGCTGGATCTAATAAAACAACAATCAAAGATACAACTGACTTTGGCAGAGAGAATTACGCTGGCAGAAACATTTGGTTTGGTGTGAGAGAATTCGCAATGGGTGCTGCATTAAACGGTATGGCACTTCACGGCGGACTTCGAGTATTCGGCGGAACATTCTTTGTTTTCTCTGACTACTTAAGACCTGCCATTCGTCTTGCTGCATTAATGGGACTTCCTGTCACTTATGTATTTACGCATGACAGCATTGCGGTTGGGGAAGATGGACCAACGCATGAGCCAGTTGAACAGCTCGCTTCATTACGTGCGATGCCTAACCTTTCTGTGATTCGTCCAGCTGATGGAAACGAAACAGCTGCAGCATGGAAAATTGCTGTATCTTCAACGAATAAACCGACAGCGCTTGTTCTTACTCGTCAAAACCTTCCAACGATTGATCAAGCACCAGAGAAGGCGTATGAAGGCGTAGAAAAAGGTGGATATGTCGTCGTTGAAGCAGCTGATGCACATCCAGAAGCTCTTCTACTTGCTTCAGGATCTGAAGTAGGTTTAGCCATTGAAGCGCAAAAAGCACTTGAAAAAGAAGGCATTCGCGTTTCTGTCGTGAGCTTACCTGCATGGGACCGCTTTGATGAGCAGTCAGACGAATACAAAGAGTCCGTTCTTCCTAAAGCAGTGAGAGCACGTGTTGCAATCGAGATGGGTGCTTCACTTGGCTGGGAACGTTACACTGGCCTTGATGGCGATGTGATTGCGATTGATAAATTTGGCGCTTCTGCTCCAGGCGAAACCATTATTGAAAAATACGGTTTCACTGTCAGCAACGTGGTGAGCCGCGTAAAAGCAAAGCTGAATAAATAATCAGTCTCCAAGCATCATGCTTTTTTGCAGTCGGTTTGCAGAGCTTTTCACTATGCTCTGCAAACTTTTTTCTTTTTTCTTGTTTTTTTGACAAAACTAGTTTCTTCTTGCTTCATATATAGACAATTCTTTCTTTCACATTTTTGTATAATACAAGCAATAAGCGAGATTGACGAAATGTGAAAGGAAGGGATAGACATGGAACGCCATTATTATATTTATTGGATTGAGGATGAGTTTGCTCATCATTATTTTGGTAGAGAATCTATTTTGTTTCATTTGTTTGAATCGTTACACTGGACGAACCGCAGTGATGACGAATTAGTCATGCTTGTTAAGCAAGTGGATTATGTAACGAAACGAATCCCTGCTTTTCATATGCACCAGCGTTTAATGAACAATTTAACCAACATTCACTATACACAAATAGGCTCAATATACAGTGCATCGCTACCAGATGGAAAAGGCACAGCCGCATTCATTATAAAAGACCGTTACATTCAAATGTCTGCCACAGGCAGTTATGAGGCAGAAGCGGTGTTTTTTGAAGTACTCAGAAAAATTAGTCCTTGTTTCCTGGCTATGGACTTTGGATCAAAGAAGCATGGGTGGCTCAATCCGGTAAAAGTGATGAATTTTGTTTAAAAAAATAAAATTGAACGTGAAATGTTGTATAATAGCCTTTTGTTTAGTACACTTTATACGAGACAACATGAAGGAGGAAGAATTATGGATTTATGGGTTGTCATCCTTGTAGGCGTTGTTGCACTGCTTGCAGGAGTTGCACTCGGATTCTTTATTGCTCGTAAGTATATGATGAGCTACTTGAAAAAGAATCCACCAATTAATGAACAAATGCTTCGAATGATGATGATGCAAATGGGCATGAAACCGTCCCAAAAGAAAATCAATCAAATGATGAAAGCCATGAACAACCAAGCGAAATAATACGTACGTTATTATGATCATAGATGGAACATGGTCCCTAAAGATTGGACAAGCGATGTCCTTTCTTTATTGAAGTCACCTTCATCAGACGCATAAAACCACTGTACTTGCATGAATAAAGCAGGGAAAGTGGTTTTTATTTTGCCGTGAACCGTCCGTTAAAGACAAAACAAAAAACCCCTGTGAGCAGAGGTTTTCGTTTCTTTTATTGTCACACATATCAACTTTTCTAAAATCGTGCGGCATTTGTTTCTATCTTGAGATATCATTAGTTGGCTGAGTTTGAGTGTAAGTGTCGTTGATATTGTAAGAGGAGATGATCTAGCTGCTGGCTATGTTCGATGGTCACTGTTGACGTCATCCCATTATGCAAGACAACTTTCATCAACTCTTCTCTTTTTTCTTCAATTTGAGTTAATAATGATGTTTTTACCAAAGTCATGTTCCTTTCATGCAAATCTTGATAAAAAGAATCGGTTCTATTATATCCATTTTAAGGTTTATTTTCAAATTTAAAGGGTTTGATATCTTGATGTCAAATTAAATTATATAAGGTTTTAAGAGATTAGACCATCTTTATTGAGATGATGTAAAAAAAATGAAATGAATTTGTCATCTCTTATTGTATATTGTAAGAAGGGGGTGTTCTTTTGTCAGATTTGAATTACTTTTTAGCGTTTGGAGCAGGGTTTCTTTCTTTTATCTCACCGTGCTGTCTGCCACTTTATCCAGCCTTTTTATCCTATATTACGGGCGTTAGTATAGATGAAGTGAAATCTGAGAAGGTGATGCTGAGAAGGAGAAGTCTGCTTCATACATTATTCTTTTTAATTGGGTTCTCTCTCATTTTTATTGCCATTGGATTTGGGACATCGTTTGTTGGGAAGTTTTTCATTGAATATCAAGATGCGATTCGTCAAATCGGTGCCATTCTCATTATTTTCTTTGGCTTTATGATTCTTGGTGTATTTCAGCCTTCTTTTTTAATGGGAGAAAAGAGGTTGCAGTTTAAAAATCGTCCAGCCGGTTTTTTTGGATCGATTCTCATCGGAATGGGTTTTGCAGCTGGTTGGACACCATGTACCGGCCCGATTTTATCAGCTGTCATCACACTTGCCAGCAACAAGCCAGAGTCCGCTGTGACCTACATGATTGCGTATGTATTAGGTTTTGCTATCCCATTTTTTGTTCTTTCCTTTTTCATCACAAAAATGGCTTGGATCAGAAAGCGTCAGCAGCTCATTATGAAAACTGGCGGGATTATTATGATCGTGGTAGGAATCTTGCTGTTCTTTGATCTTCTGACGTGGATCATTATTATGTTCTCATCATTATTTGGAGGATTTACTGGTTTTTGAAATCGTTTTCTACAGTCGCGGCGAATGGTTTTTTTTCGTCAATTGGAGTATATTATACATAGGCTGACCTTAAAGAATAAAGGAATGATTTGATATGATGATCATAATTTCTTCTATAGTGGCGGTATGTATGGCGGTAGCCGTCATGTTTATTCGCATTAAATCATCTGCAAAACCTGCAACCGCGAAAAAAATTATTTTACCTCCTATCTTTATGAGCACTGGTGCACTGATGTTTTTTGTGCCAATGTTTCAAGTAACTGGAGCTGAATTTTTAGAGGCGATTACTGTAGGGATGTTTTTCTCTATCTTTTTAATTAAAACATCGAAATTTGAAATTAGAGGCAATGAAATCTATTTGAAGCGTTCAAAAGCATTTGTGTTTATTCTCATTGGACTTCTTGTCCTTCGTATCGGAATGAAGACGATTTTAAGCTCTTCCATTGATTATGGTGCGCTCAGCGGGATGTTTTGGATTCTAGCCTTTGGCATGATTGTCCCTTGGCGGATTGCGATGTATTTGTCGTTTAGAAAGATGTCTAAACAATTAGATCTGCAGCAGGCCCAAATAAATTAAACCTCCTTTTTAAAAAGGAGGTTATTTTAATAAAGATTCATATGGTGAATGGTCGATCTTTTTTTCTTGAAGGCGCTTTAGTAGAAATTTATGATCCCGCTTCGGTGTAGCGATAATATAGCCGCGAATGATTAAGTCTAAATTAATGCTGGCCGCTTGTTCTTTAAGTGCCAGCTCGCCAATTTTACCGGCGATTTTTTCTTTGGCGACGTCTCTAAACAGCTCTGGAACCGGTAATACTAGCTCATTTAATAGCTGTTTGTCTTCATCGCGCCATAGGTGCAGGCTCTTTTGAATATATTCATCCTGCCAATCAAGCTCTGATTTCCCGTCTTCTTTCGGCAATCGTTTTAAAAACTTGCGAAACATAAAAAAGCCACCGATTGCTAGTAATCCAATCATCACTGTACCCCAAAATAAAATGAACCACAAAAACCAGCCGCTTAACATGTTCTCACTCCCTATATCCCTTCTCTCTACTCTATTTTACATGAAGGGAAGGTAGAAGAAAATAACAAAAATGTATGAGTTTTTTCTCTATAAACGCCTTTTTTGATCAAGAGGCGCCCATTTACTAGAATGACCCAAACCATTTAGTAGAAAAGGAATACATTATTGTATAGCGACTCTACTATTTGGCCATGGTGGTTCGCACAAGGTATTGACTTGAAACGAACGGAAGAGAGCCCGCCTGTATACAGGCGGGCTCTTAATGTTTGAAGTGCGGCATTTGAAAGGAAAATGCTCCGTCTTGACGATGGGCATCCTTTTTGATTTTGATTGATATGATTCTGTTTTCGTAATCTGTATCAATGTCTTTGTCATTCAAATAAAAAGGGAGCATGACACTTTTTTCAATCGGCTGTTCTCTTTCATCAATCAAATAAGCGAGGATGAGCTCACATCCGGAAAAGGTCAGTTTTAAATCAGTGATCGACAGGGTGGAGAGGTCGATCTCAATAATATAATCACGGCTCGTTTCATAAAGATCTATTGGGAGCTGTTCGTCATACCATGCAAAAGGATCGTCCATTAATACATTCAGCCAATCATCTATTTCAAGAAAATCAGAGGAATTCACTTGCTTTTCATTCTCCATAAACACTCCTCCATCACATCTCATAATAAATCATATGATAAAAGCTGAAATGTGTGAAAGACCTAAAACATCCCGTTTGGTCACGGGCTTAAGAGAGAATGTTTACATATCATGATGTGAATTGTGCTTTTGTCTTGTATGGTTGCGATTTTTCACTTTTTTACTGCCTGATAGTGGCTCAGGTTGCCCGCCTTGATGCTCTTTAGGAGAGTTTTGACGTATGTCTTTCCCAGTGTTTTTGTCCGTCATCATTTCTCACTCCTTTCTTATTGGTTTTTTTTACGCTTTTTATTGTTTTGCTTTTGTTCTTCTGTTAAAACGAGCTGATCATTTTCTATATAGCCTGCACCATTTCCTTGGCTTTTGGCTGCGTTCATGCCGTCAATGACATGATTTGCTTTTCTTTTTGTCATGTTCTATCACCTCAGCATTAGTATGAACCCGTGCTGCTCAGTTTATGAAGAGTAATCATTTCCTCATGATAAGCTAAACTTATTGAATTTAATAAAAGCATTGTTATTTACTTATGTATGAATTTGTTTTAAGATGAAATTGTGAGAAAATTGTGGTGAAATACGACGATTTTTCTGAGAATTGAAATTGATCTTGATCATCAAAAGGGGGATTTTGGACATGTCGAAACAGCAGCAAGTCGCTAAACAAGACGCTTTTCAATCTAGAAAAACGTTTTCGACAAATGGGAAAACGTATCACTATTATTCGTTAGAAGCACTAGAGAAACAAGGAATCGGAAATGTTTCTAAGCTGCCTTATTCCATTAAGGTACTTTTAGAATCAGTGCTTCGCCAAGTAGACGGTAGAGTGATCAAAAAGGAACACGTTGAGAACTTGGCAAAATGGGGAACTGCCGAGGTAAAAGAAATTGATGTTCCATTTAAACCTTCTCGTGTTATTTTACAAGACTTCACGGGTGTACCAGCCGTCGTTGACCTTGCTTCTTTAAGAAAAGCAATGGCAGATGTGGGCGGAGACCCAGATAAAATCAACCCTGAAATTCCAGTTGACCTGGTCATTGACCACTCTGTACAAGTCGATAAAGCTGGAACTGAAGATGCATTAAACATTAACATGGATTTAGAATTCGAACGTAACGCAGAGCGTTATAACTTCCTTAGCTGGGCAAAGAAAGCGTTTAACAATTATCAAGCTGTTCCGCCTGCAACAGGGATCGTTCACCAAGTGAACTTAGAGTATCTTGCAAGTGTTGTTCATGCAATCGAAGAAGATGGCGAGATCATCACTTACCCAGATACATTAGTTGGTACTGACTCACATACAACAATGATTAACGGTATCGGTGTACTTGGATGGGGCGTTGGCGGTATCGAAGCAGAAGCTGGTATGCTTGGTCAGCCTTCTTACTTCCCAGTGCCAGAAGTCATTGGGGCTAAATTAGTAGGAGAGCTTCCAAACGGAACGACTGCAACTGACCTTGCCTTAAAAGTGACACAAGTACTTCGTGAAAAAGGCGTAGTGAACAAATTCGTTGAGTTCTTCGGACCAGGAGTTGCACAGCTGCCGTTAGCGGATCGTGCAACGATTGCAAACATGGCGCCTGAATACGGTGCTACTTGCGGATTCTTCCCAGTAGATGAGGAAGCGCTAGCTTACCTTCGCCTTACTGGACGTGATGAAGAGCAAATTAATATCGTTGAAGAATATTCTCGCGCAAATGGCTTATTCTATACGCCAGATGCAGAAGAGCCAATTTTTACTGATGTTGTGGAAATTGATCTTTCTCAAATTGAATCAAACTTATCTGGTCCAAAGCGTCCACAAGATTTGATTCCACTTTCTAAAATGAAAGAAACGTTCCATCAGCACATTGAAAGCCCAGCTGGTAACCAAGGGTTTGGCTTAGAAAAATCAGAGCTGGATAAACAAATTGAATTTGATCTAGCAAATGGTGAAAAAGCTGTGATGAAGACAGGTGCAATTGCGATTGCAGCGATTACGAGCTGTACGAATACATCGAACCCATACGTCTTAATCGGAGCAGGTCTTGTTGCGAAGAAAGCAAGTGAGCTCGGTATGAAGGTGCCAAACTACGTGAAAACGTCACTAGCGCCAGGTTCTAAGGTTGTAACAGGATACCTCGTGAACTCAGGACTTCTTCCATACTTAAGAGACCTCGGATTTAACATCGTTGGGTATGGCTGTACAACTTGTATCGGAAACTCAGGACCGCTTGCACAAGAAATTGAGGATGCTGTCTCTGAAAATGATCTGCTGATCACTTCTGTTTTATCAGGTAACCGTAACTTTGAAGGACGTATCCATCCGCTTGTGAAAGGAAACTACCTTGCATCTCCACCATTAGTTGTGGCGTATGCACTTGCTGGTACGGTGAATATTGATTTAACAAAAGATCCGATCGGTGTCGATAAAAATGGTGAGAACGTTTATTTCAATGACATTTGGCCATCAATGGACGAAATCAACAGTGTTGTGAAAAGCACAGTTACACCTGAACTCTTCCGTTCAGAGTATGAAACTGTATTTGACAGCAATGACCGTTGGAATGAAATTAAAACGACGGACGATGCATTGTATAAATGGGATGAAGATTCCACATACATTGCAAACCCGCCATTCTTCGAAAACTTATCAGTTGAACCTGGTAAAGTTGAACCGCTTAAAGGATTGCGCGTCGTTGCCAAGTTCGGTGACTCTGTCACAACAGACCATATTTCTCCTGCTGGAGCGATTGGTAAAGACACACCTGCAGGTAAATACTTGCAAGAAAGAGGCGTATCGCCTAGAGACTTTAACTCATACGGATCTCGCCGTGGTAACCACCATGTTATGATGAGAGGTACTTTTGCAAACATCCGCATTAAAAACCAAATCGCACCAGGAACAGAAGGCGGGTATACAACGTACTGGCCAACTGGTGAAGTGACATCCATTTATGATGCATGCATGCGTTATAAAGAAGATGGAACTGGTCTTGCGATCTTAGCAGGTAAAGATTACGGTATGGGTTCTTCACGTGACTGGGCTGCAAAAGGAACAAATCTTCTTGGAATTAAATTCGTTCTAGCGGAAAGCTTTGAGCGTATCCACAGAAGTAACCTTGTCTTCATGGGCGTACTTCCTTTACAGTTTAAAGACGGTGAAAGTGCAGAAACTTATGGACTAACAGGAACAGAAACATTTGAAGTAGATGTTGATGAAACAGTTCGTCCGCGTGATCTTGTCACTGTAAAAGCAATTGATACTGATGGCAACGAGAAAACATTTGAAGTAATTGTTCGCTTTGACAGTGAAGTCGAAATTGACTACTACCGTCATGGTGGTATCCTTCAAATGGTATTGCGTGAAAAATTGGCAAGCAACTAATAAAGCAAAGAAGAGAAGGCGCTTAGACAGCTTTCTCTTCTTTTTTAACATAGTGGAGGATCAATCATGTGGAAAAAAGGAATGGCAAGCGCTGTTTTACTTGTGTTGATTGGTTTACTTGCGTGGAATGTATTCGGACCAAAAGAACCTGCCATCGGTCTTGAAACAGGGGACAAAGCCCCTGATTTTGAGCTCAAAACCCTTGATGGCAAAACGGCATCGTTATCTGATTATCGAGGGAAAAAAGTACTCCTCAATTTTTGGGCGACATGGTGTAAGCCTTGCCGAACAGAAATGCCAGATCTAGATGCAATTAGAAGTGAAAATGACCAAGTTGAGGTACTAGCGGTGAATTTGACGAACACTGAAAAGAGTGTGGATCACGTCGCCTCATTTATTGATGAACTTAAGGTCAGTTTTCCTGTTTTATTAGATCAAAAAGGGATTCAAGCGAGATATCAGGTACTTTCCTATCCGACGACATACATACTAGATGAAAAAGGGCGTATCCTGTCTGTAAAGCATCAAATGCTCACAAAAAAAGAAATTGAAAAAGAGCTGGATCTATAATGATTCAGCTCTTTTTTGCTTATTTTCTTAATGTTTTGGCGAAAATGGTATGAACAGAGTGGAGGTGGTGATAGACATGAGAAGAAGAAAGCGCCGTACATTTGAAGAACTTGTGCTTGAAAATAAAAAAGAATTATTAAGCAATGAGGAATTTTTAAACCAGCTTGAAGAAAAGTTGGAAGAGCGTTTTAGACAGAAATAAGTTATGATTTGTCCTTTTTCGTTCATCCTAAAGAAGAGGGAGGGATGAATGATGGGTAGAGAGCATGATAAACAAGCGCAGTTTACACCAGACCATTTAGGGACAAAACCTGTAGCATACAAACGAAATAAAGGCAAAAAGATGCATAATAAATCGAATGAACAGCCTGATGTGATACAGACGAAGGGCGAATAATAGGAGGGAAGCATGATGAATGACAAGTCATATCAATCCAATCCAGATGATCGTTCTGACAATGTTGAGAAGCTGCAGGATATGATCGAAAACACACTTGAAAATATTGATGAATCTGAAGCAGCAATGGGTCTTTCAACAGAGGAAGAAAAGCAGATGATCAAGCAAAAAAATGAAAACCGTAGAACAAGTATTGACGCAATGCGTTCTGAAATAAAGGACGAGGAAGCAGCAAGAAAGAGCGGTTACACTGAATAAACCAGGGATTCCTGGTTTATTTTATTGCCTCTTTTTAGAAGAACCATTTGGAATGTGGTAAAATGTCAGAGACGTTAGGTTTTGATAGGAGAGCGATGAAAACGTGTATGTATCTAAAAAAGAAATAGAAGTCCGTTATGCAGAAACAGATCAAATGGGCATTGTGTATCATGCCAACTATTTAATTTGGATGGAAGTCGGCAGAACAGCGTTAATTAAAGAATTAGGCTTTTCCTATGCCCAGTTAGAGGCAGACGGTGTCCTTGCACCTGTTGTCGATCTTCAGGTTCAATATAAGAAACCACTACTGTACGGTGAAACGGCTACAGTTCACACATGGATTGAAGAATATAACGGCGTGAAAACAGTGTATGGCTATGAAATACAAAAACCTGATGGACAAACGGCTATTACAGGGACCACCTCACATATATGTGTGGACAAAGAAACCTTTAGACCGATTCAATTTAGAAAAGCTTTCCCTGCATGGCACAGCGTATACGAACAGTCCAAGAAGCAGGTTTGATTCATGGCATTTGGAATTAAAAGAAAAGATTTGAATGCTTGGAAATCAGCTGTTCGGCAAGGGAATGTGGCCTTTTTGACACACTATTGGCTTGATGACCGTTTTCCACATGCGAATACTGTCACAAAGGCAGCCTGTCAGGATATGGAGCAATTAATCGCTTGGGGACAAAAGCATGGATTAAAGAAAGAATGGATTCATGTTCGCGAAGGTTTTCCTCATTTTGATCTCATCGGTGATTCGCAAAAACGAATTTTGCAAAAAGAGCGGTCGTTAGGAAACATTCAGGAGTATGGACTTTATATTGAGTGATAAACAAAAAAGATACCCGAGGGATGAGGTATCTTTTTTGTTTATTCATAATGGAATTCTGGTTCTTTCACGGACTCGTTATAATCAATATGCAGATCATGGTTGTCAAAATACCAAATATCACTTTCTTCCACGAAGAAAGTAATGCCTTCTACTTCAGCGGTTGCGCCTGCATTTTGAGGTTCATCTTTTGCGACGCCGAGAGAAAAGCCTTTTTGTACATTACTGCACCCGCCATATCTGACAAAAAAGCGAACATGATCACCTTTTTCTAAATCTAGTTCATTCTTGTACCAATTGAGTGCATCATCTTTTATCGTTAATTTCAATGTGATCGCCCCTTTTTGAAGTCATGCTGTTTTTAAATGCAGGATGCAAAAACAGCTTTTCTTTACTTTTACCACATATTTAAATTGATGAAACGGCTAAAGCCATTTGATTTTCGGTTCAGTTTTGTTGAGAATTCGTTTGAGGTTGGCGATGTGTCTGAAGATCACAAAGCCAGCAAGAACAGCAACAACAATAATTAAAAATAGATCTTGGGTGAATATGCTGTAAATGAATGTGTAGATCCCAGTCAGCATAGATGATAATGAAACATATTTACTAATGTATAAAAATAAGAAAAAAGCAGCGATCATCGTGATAAATAAGAACGGGGCATAAAATAACAGCACGCCGCCTGATGTAGCGACCGCTTTTCCCCCTTTAAATTTTGCAAAGACAGGAAAGCTGTGACCGATAACAGCAGCAACTCCTGCTAATAAGGGATGAATGTCCAGTTGCATGAAAAACGGTAAAGCCGAAGCAAGAGTCCCCTTTAAAATATCAGCGGTGATAACGATCGACCCTGCTTTCACACCTAGTGTACGGAATGCATTCGTCGCACCTAGGTTCCCGCTGCCATGTTCACGGATATCGATTCCCTTTGCAGCTTTCCCGACAATGAGACCTGATGGAATACTGCCGAGAAGATAAGCCAAAATAAACATCAAAGCAATTAACATCTGCATAACTCCTTTATATTCTCCCTCTTGTCTTACATTTTAACATGATCTTATGAAAAACATGGCGATCTTTTTTTGAAAAAAACGATGGCCGATGAATTCAGCTTTGTTTTTAACAAGAAATTCGCTAAAATAGAAGAAAAGGAGTGTCTGGATGAATCATCCTTCAAAACAAGAAATTGGGCGTATATTAAAAAGCAGTAAGCGAATTGCAGTTGTAGGTTTGTCAGATCAGCCGCACCGAACGTCATATATGGTTTCAAAAGCCATGCAGGATGCCGGTTATGACATCATTCCTGTCAATCCAACGATTGATGAAGCACTTGGGGTAAAAGCGGTCGCCTCTTTAAAAGACATAAAAGAGCCTGTTGATATCGTCAATGTCTTTAGACGTTCTGAGTTTTTGCCTGAGGTGGCGAAAGAATTTCTTGAAATAGACGCACCTGTTTTTTGGGCGCAGCAAGGCGTATATCATGAAGAGGCAAAAAGGCTGATTGAGGAAAATGGCAAGGTCGCCATCATGGACTTATGTATCAAAGTGGCTCATGCGATGACAAAAACTCATTAAATCGTCAAAAATCCTTGGTTTTTCAAGGATTTTTGCTTTTTTGTTGCAGAAATATATTTGCGATTCTAGAAGAAAGCGATAAAATAAGGCGACAGGGACCTATCGGTGACCTTGCATATCGAGAAAAAGAGCGATAAGATAAATATAGAACATTTGTTCTGTTTTGCTAAAACCATCATATGATTGCATTTGGCTTATGAAACAGTCTTGTTTATAATGGACTTCTAGTTCTGATTGCAGAATGTAGAACATTCTCATAACCGTGCAAAAGAGCATGTATCGCTGAATCACACATGCATGGTGATGATGCAGCTTATTAAAGTGGACAGTAATGAGCAGCATGATCATCATTAAAATCTAGAGAGATCATTGATGATTAGCCGGTTATGTTTGTTAGTGAAAGGGGATTAAGCATTTGGTTAAAAAGCAGCAAGTAGATTATAACGATGATTCTATTCAGGTGCTAGAGGGGCTTGAAGCGGTCCGTAAACGCCCAGGGATGTATATTGGATCGACGGATTCACGCGGTCTTCATCACCTTGTCTATGAGATTGTAGACAACTCTGTCGATGAAGTGCTCGCGGGCCATGGAGATCATATCATTGTCAAAATACATAAAGATAACAGCATTTCCGTCCAAGATAAAGGGCGCGGAATGCCTACTGGTATGCATAAGCTTGGAAAACCGACACCAGAAATCATTTTAACGGTCCTGCACGCAGGCGGAAAATTTGGTCAAGGCGGTTATAAAACAAGTGGTGGACTTCACGGAGTTGGGGCGTCCGTTGTGAACGCACTTTCAGAGTGGCTCACCGTGACGATAGAACGCGATGGATTTATTTATCACCAGCGCTTTGAACATGGCGGAAAGCCAGTCACATCACTTGAAAAAATCGGGAAAACGAAAAAGACCGGTACACTGATTCATTTTAAGCCAGATCCAACGATGTTCAGTGTCACCACCTATAATTTTGATACATTATCAGAGCGTTTAAGAGAATCAGCCTTTTTATTAAAAGGGCTAAAAATAGAGCTGATTGATGAGCGCCATGATGTGCAGGAAACCTTTTATTATGAGACAGGTATTGAAGCGTTCGTTGCTTATTTAAACGAGGAAAAGGATGTACTTAGTGAAGTCGTTTCGTTTGAAGGCGAACATCAGTCCATTGAAGTCGATTTTGCCTTTCAATTTAACGACGGATATTCAGAAAATATTTTGTCGTTCGTCAATAACGTAAGAACCAAAGATGGTGGTACGCATGAGTCTGGTGCAAAAACGGCCATGACGAGAGCCTTTAATGAATATGCACGCAAAGTGACCCTTTTAAAAGAAAAAGACAAAAATTTAGAAGGTACGGATATTCGTGAAGGTCTGTCAGCTGTTATTTCTGTCAGAATTCCTGAAGAACTTCTTCAATTTGAAGGGCAAACAAAAGGAAAGCTTGGAACGAGTGAGGCAAGGTCAGCTGTTGATGCCGTGATTTCTGAAAAATTGGCTTATTTCCTTGAAGAAAACCGCGAAACGGCGACACTGCTTGTGAAAAAGGCGATTAAAGCGCAGCAGGCAAGAGAAGCGGCTAGAAAAGCAAGAGAAGAAGCAAGGAGCGGCAAGAAACGGAAAAAATCTGAAGCAACACTCAGCGGAAAATTAACACCTGCTCAATCTAGAAACCCGGCAAGAAATGAACTGTATCTAGTAGAGGGCGACTCTGCTGGTGGATCAGCCAAGCAAGGACGTGATCGAAAATTCCAAGCGGTGCTGCCGCTTCGAGGAAAGGTCATTAATACAGAGAAAGCAAAGCTTGCGGATATTTTCAAAAACGAAGAAATCAACACCATTATCCATGCCATTGGCGGCGGGGTTGGTGTCGATTTTAATGTAGAAGACATCAATTATGACAAAATTGTCATCATGACAGATGCTGATACAGATGGCGCGCATATTCAGGTTCTATTGCTTACATTCTTCTACCGCTATATGAAGCCGCTGATTGAGCATGGCAAAGTATTCATTGCTCTTCCGCCTTTATATAAAGTTAGCAAAGGCTCAGGGAAGAAAGAAGTCATTGAATATGCTTGGTCTGATGAAGAAATGGATGACGTACTAAAGAAAGTTGGAAAAGGATATACGATTCAGCGCTATAAAGGTTTAGGTGAAATGAATGCCGACCAGCTATGGGAAACGACAATGAATCCAGAGTCGAGAACGCTTGTCAGGGTGAAGATCGATGATGCTGCACGGGTGGAGCGCCGCGTCACGACACTGATGGGTGACAAAGTAGAACCACGCCGTAAATGGATTGAAAAGAATGTCGCCTTTGGACTTGATGAGGAAAGCAACATTCTTGAAAATGAAAACTTGTCGCTAGCTGAGGAGGTTTAAACATGGCACAACAAGAACGATTTCATGATTTACCGTTAGAAGAAGTGATTGGGGACCGTTTTGGTCGCTATAGTAAATATATTATCCAAGATCGTGCACTTCCAGATGCACGTGATGGATTAAAGCCTGTACAACGAAGAATTTTATATGCGATGTATGCAGAAGGAAATACACAAGATAAAAACTTCCGTAAAGCTGCCAAAACAGTCGGTAACGTAATTGGTAACTATCATCCGCATGGTGATTCTTCTGTTTATGAAGCAATGGTGAGAATGAGCCAGGATTGGAAAGTGCGAAACGTGCTGATTGAGATGCATGGAAATAACGGGAGTATCGACGGAGATCCTCCTGCTGCCATGCGTTATACGGAAGCAAGGCTTTCTGCAATTGCATCAGAGCTTTTAAAGGACCTCGACAAGGAGACAGTCGAATTTGTCGCGAACTTTGATGATACAAGCAAAGAGCCTGTTGTCTTACCAGCGATGTTTCCCAACCTTCTTGTGAACGGGTCAACAGGGATTTCAGCCGGTTATGCGACTGATATTCCGCCGCACCACCTAGGAGAAGTGATTGATGGCGTGATTAAGCGAATTGAACAGCCGCATTGTACGGTTGAAGATTTAATGACAGTCATCAAAGGGCCAGATTTCCCAACAGGCGGGATCATCCAAGGTGTGGATGGTATTAAGAAGGCATATGAAACAGGAAAAGGAAAGATTATGATTCGCGGAAAAGCGGAGATTGAAACCATCCGCGGTGGACGCCAGCAAATCGTGATCACAGAAATTCCTTATGAAGTGAATAAGGCCAATCTTGTCAAAAAGATGGACGAGTTCCGCATTGAAAGAAAAGTAGAAGGAATTTCTGAAGTTCGGGATGAGACGGATCGTACCGGCCTTCGGATTGTTGTAGAGCTGAAAAAAGAAGCGGATGCGAATGGTGTCTTGAATTTCTTATATAAAAATTCTGATCTGCAAATCCCATATAACTTTAATATGGTTGCGATACATAACAGAAGACCGACTTTAATGACGCTTACAACTGTACTAGACGCTTATATTGCTCATCAAAAAGAAGTGGTGACGAACCGCTCAGCATACGAGCTTCGAAAAGCAAAAGAACGTCATCATATTGTAGATGGATTAATTAAAGCTCTTTCCATTTTAGATGAAGTCATTGCGACGATTCGTTCGTCTAATGATAAGCGTGATGCGAAAAACAATTTGATGGAGAAATATGATTTTACAGAAGCTCAATCAGAAGCGATTGTTTCTCTCCAGTTATATCGTTTAACAAATACAGATATCACTCAACTAAGAGACGAAGCAAGAGAGCTTGACGTGCGAATTGCAGAGCTTGAAGACATTTTAGCGAATGAGAAGAAGCTGTTTAAAGTCATTACGAACAACTTGAAGAAGTTGAAAAAGACGTATGCTGATGAAAGACGATCCGTCATTGAGGAAAAAATTGAAGAAATTAAGATTAACCTTGAAGTGATGATCGCATCAGAGGACGTGTACGTCACAGTCACAAAAGATGGATACATCAAACGGACAAGCCAGCGTTCATATGCTGCATCAAACGGTAAGGACTTCGGTATGAAGGATACAGACCGACTGATTCACCAGTTTGAAATGAATACAACAGATGTTCTTCTGCTCTTTACGAATAAAGGGAGCTACATTTACTGTCCAGTTCATCAGTTACCAGATATACGCTGGAAAGACATGGGGCAGCACATTACGAATATTATTTCGATTGATCGCGATGAATCCATTCAAAAAGCGATCCCAATTAAAGAATTCGATGAAACATCGTATCTCCTGTTCTTTACAAAAGGCGGTATGGTGAAGAAAACAGAGCTTCTCCAATATAAAGCGCAGCGTTATTCAAAACCGCTTGTCGCCTTGAATTTAAAAGGTGATGATGAACTTGTAGATGTTCATGTCACAACAGGTCAGCAAGAATTGTTTATTGCAACGAAAAATGGCTATGGATTATGGTTTGATGAAGAAGAAGTGAGTGTGGTCGGTCCGAGAGCGGCTGGTGTGAAAGGCATCAATTTGAAGGACGGAGACGAGGTGGTCTCTGGACAAATCATTGATCCGAAGAATAATGTGCTTGTTCTCACGACACAAAGAGGTGCTGTGAAGCGGATGAACCTCTCTGAATTTGATAAGACATCAAGAGCAAAACGTGGAGTGATCATGCTAAGAGAATTAAAGAAAAACCCTCACAGAATTGTTGCTGTGATTGCTGCTTCACTGCACGATACACTTGAGATTGATACGGAAAAGGGTGCCACGATCCCGCTCGATATTTCCACACTAAGGGCAAATGATCGTTATAGCAATGGATCGTTTATTTTAGATGAGGAAGAGCAGGGAGAAGTAACTCAAGTTCTTTTATCACCTGCTGCATCTGACCAAGATGACAATAAATAAGCAAATCGAAAACCCCCTGCGTAAGGCAGGGGGTTTTTTATGATGAGGTCAATTTAACTCTCGTGATTGCCAAACATGCTTGTGATGGCATGCACTACTTCAATTCCTTGGTAAACGAAAAGAGAAAGTGAAGTGACAGAGAATAGACCTAGAATGAATACTCTTAAGAAAAATAACATCGTGTAAAACCTCCCAATTTTTGTTTGATTTAAATGGTTGGGTTAACACGAGCTACTCGGAAATTCGAAGACTGGTAGAACACTGCAAGTAAATGCTTCTTTTTCCGGTCAAATCGATCAGTATAAGTGATGCGTGCAAATCCAGCTGCCATACTGCCAATGACTAGCAGTGCTGTAAATGCCGCAAATACTGCGTTCACATGTTTTTGTTTCTTTTCATCGCCTGCTGTCTGAACGATTTTCATTTCATGTGATTCTTGATCAGCAACCACCTTTGCATGATGGTATACCTGAACGGAATGAGGCATTGAGAACAAATGAAAACTTGCAAGTGCTATGAATAAGACTGCTAATTTTAACAGCATATTTTTTTTCATTTTTCTCACCCCTTCCTGTTTATTTTCATGATCTTACCACGTTTTCAGTTATTTGAAAAGTCTTATTTTTTTACTTTCCCTCTTTAAAAAAGCGATAAACATCAAGACATCTATAGGACTGTTTCACTTCATGAAAGGTTTCAATTTTATTTATTAAATTTAAAAAAAGTACCGAGATCAAAGATCTGGCACTTTTCAAAAAGAATGTATTGATGTCGGTTTTGCAACAGCTTTTGTAAAGATTCCTGCAATACAAATGGCAAACAGAACAAAAATAAACGCATGAAGCAGACCGACTTGATTGGCGAGCAGTCCTAAAACAGGGGGCCCTGATAGAGAAGCTGTATACCCAGATAAAGTGACGATACTGACACGTTTGACAGCATAGCGGCTATCATCACCAGCTGCTGAAATGGTTAGCGGGAAGCCTAAGGACGCGCCAAGTCCCCATAAAAAGATAGATATCATACACACAACGAGTGAAATCTTTAAAATCACCAAGAATAGTCCGGCGGCAGCAGATAAGATCGCGACTCTTAGCAACAGCACCCTGCCAAAGCGATCAATGAAACGTCCGCTCAGTAATCTGCCACTAATCATCCCGCACAAAAATAATGCATAGATGACCGTACTCATTGAATGAGAAACCTGATAGCCATCAACCATTGCTAGTGGAATCCAATCATTTGCAGAACCTTCTACAAATGCGAGACATAAGGCAATCATCGCTAATGAGATCGTCCGTTTGTTCAGCCATGATGTTTGAGAAGCCTCAACTGATTCTGTCTGCGTCTTATCCGGATCTTTTCCTGTCCCGTGCGGAATAAACCGTGTACAAATCAGGATGCTGAGAAAGAAAAGGAGTGCAATGGTGAGAAGGTGAATGAGGACAGACACACCTAAATAAATAAAGAGTATTCCGGCACCTGCACCAATTAACGTTCCAATACTGAAAGAAGCATGCAAAATCGGCAGGATCGTTCTCTTGATCTGATACTCAATCTCCGTTCCTTCTAAGTTCATGGCTACATTGCACATGCCTGAGCCTGAACCAAAAAGAAAAAGACCAGCAGTGACAACCAGCGTAGAAGAGATGGCCGCGCCGATTGCAAGGGTTGAGAATCCAATAAACATCAAAAAAGCGCTGACCACAATCGCCACTCGGCCGCCTTTTTTGCGAACGAATACATTGGAAAGAATCAGCCCGACAATGGAACCTACAGATAAGCCGAGTAAAATGAGTCCCATTGTGCCTGTATCTGCTTGCAATAAATCTCTCACTTCTGGTGTTCTTGAAAACCAAGTGGAGATGGAGATCCCAGACATCGTAAAAATAACAATAATCGCTTTATACCACTTTAATTTCATCTAATCCCTCATATCTATGTAGTCATACAGAACAAATCTACTCGATTATAAAGGAGACTTCTTGATTCGTAAATAACATGAGGGAGGATCATCATGAAGAAAATATTCCAACTTCATCATTCTTTGATAGAATAAAGACAAAAGGGGCGATACATATGTCATATCGAATAGGTATTTTAAAGGGAGACGGAATTGGACCGGAAATTGTTGATTCTAGTATGCGTATTTTAAAGACAGCGTTGGCACAGTTCAATGAACCATTTGTGGAATTTGTAGAGTGTCCTATCGGTGCTGAAGCCATTCATTCTCATCAAGATCCAGTGCCAGCGTCTACTATAGCCGCCTTGAAAAAATGCCATGGCTGGATATTAGGACCTCATGATTCAGCTTCATATCCTGATCAATTGAAAGAAAGAAGAAATCCAAGTGGAGAACTGCGTCATACATTTGATTTATTTGCAAATATTCGTCCATCGCAATCGTTGCCAGGTGTGAAAAGCGTTGCCAGTGGTGTCGACCTTGTCATTTTTCGAGAAAATACAGAAGGCTTTTATCCAGACCGGAATATGTATCAGGGGACAGGAGAGTGGATGATTACACCAGATGTCGCCATATCTACAGGTGTGTTTACAAAAAAAGCAATTACCCGTATTGCCCACGCAGCCTTTCAACGTGCAGTGGAGAGGAGGCGGAAAGTCACGATTGTTCATAAAGCGAACGTGATCAAATTAGGATCTGGCTTGTTTTTACGAACATGTCAAGAGGTAGCGAAAGCATATCCACAAGTGGAGGTTGAGGATATTCATATTGATGCGATGGCTGCTCATTTAGTGAGACGTGCAGGTGATTTTGATGTGATTGTGACTGAAAATATGTTTGGCGACATTTTATCTGATCTTGCAGGAGAACTAGTCGGCAGTTTAGGAATGGCACCCTCATTAAATTGCAACGAAAATCAAGCGATGGCACAGGCGGCACATGGTTCAGCACCTGATATAGCTGGTCAAAATATCGCCAATCCAATGGGCATGATTCTTTCTACAGTAATGCTTTGTAACTGGCTACATGTGAAATATCAAGATGAAAGATTAAAACAGACAGCCAGTCTGATCGAACATACTCTTGATGAGACCTTAAAAAAGAACTTGAAAACGAAGGATTTAGGAGGAAATGAGACGACAACACAATTCACCGAGGCATTCATTCAAACGATGAATGAATTTTCAACAAAAGGGAGATGAACATGAAAACAGAAAAAGAAAAGATGATCAAGGGAGAATACTATCATCCAAATGACCACACATTGATGGCAGATCGAGCAAAAGCGCGACAATTGACATTTGCCTATCAGCAAACAAATGAGCCATCACAGAGAAAGGCCATTTTAAAGGAGCTTTTAGGCGCTTGCGGAGAAGATGTGGTGTTTGAAGGCAGAATACAATGTGATTATGGATACAATATCGAGGTTGGTGAGCATTTTTTTGCGAATTTTGATGCAGTGTTATTAGATGTTTGCAAGATTACAATTGGAGATCATTGTTTGTTAGGTCCGAATGTACATATATATACAGCTGGACATCCGTTAAATCCAGAAGAACGTCAAACAGGTATTGAATTCGGAAAACCAGTCACAATTGGACATCATGTATGGATTGGCGGTGGTGACATTATCAATCCAGGTGTGACAATCGGAGATCATGCTGTCATTGCATCAGGAGCCGTTGTGACAAAAGATGTTCCGTCAAATGTGATTGTTGGCGGGAATCCTGCAAAAATCTTAAAACATTTAGAGGAATGAAACTCTGACGAATCAACCGTTGGATTTTCATTTTTTGTTTTATCTCAATAAGATAAGTATACTTAATAATGAGACAAAGAAAATTCAATTATTGTTTAACTTCCTAGAATATATATTATGTAAACTAAAAGAGATCAAGTTTAAGTTTTGATATTATAAATAACATCTCTCTTCCAACTCGTGTTTAGTAGCTCTTCGCCAAGTCATTACAAAGAAAACGTTCTTTGTAATGATTCGATTTGGCATTACAATGGTTATGTCTTATCTATTAATTAATGAAAAAAAGAGAATCTTTGACTTGATCCTCTTTATTATTAGATTTTATATTCAATCAACTCAAACGCAGCACTATTTTCCAGTCTCAGCAAACTGTTTCAATCGATCTCCAATTTCACCTCTTACCCTTTGGAAAAATGCCCACTTCTCTTCTTCAGCATTAAACAGTTGCAGTAGTTGGCATTGGGCATTCTGCTGTTAACACTTTGCTCGAGCTGCCAAAGCTAAAAGAGACATCAAAAAGCACAGAAATGATATGGATTTTAAGAAAGCAGGATATTAGTGAGGTATTAAGAGGAGAAAACAATGATCAATTGCCTGCAAGAGGTCAACTAGATGGAAAGGACCCTTCTTGGTGTCCTTTGATCAGAAGGAGAAAGAGGGTCCATTAATAAAGATACAGTTATTGTTTCAACTAATTAAAGGGCCCTTGTTCTTGTCTTGGTAAAAATTAGATAGGTCATAAAGGTTTTTGGGGTAATTCCATTATTTGAATCTCCATTCCCCATGAAGTTGTGATATAGAAAAATCCAAGAGGACTCAGCTCTCTAACTTTAACATCAGGCTGTTCTGCAAAGTATTTCAAAGCCTCTTCTATATCGGTGACTGTAATAGCTAGATGGGCTACACCGATATCACTGGGTTTTAGGTGAACATTCTGTTGATCTGGCGTCGACCATTGAACCAGTTCGATCTTTCTACCGCCATATTGCAAAAATGCCGCCCCTTCTACAACTGAATGTTCGTGAACCCCAAAGTATCTTTTTAAACTATCGTCCTCAAACTGCATCCGTCCTGGCCGGAACAAGACTTCAAAACCCAAAATATGAGTGAAGAATTCAACTGCTACTTCGATATCGGGTACTACAAATCCTGAATGCTCGATTGTGCCTTGGAAAATTGTATTTTTCATATCGCTAAACCCCTTTGATTTTTTGGAAGTAAATGATTCATAATAAAGTGGTATTTAAAGCAGCTATAAATTAGGTTCAATACAAGTCAAGTGATGTTGGCACTACTGCAAGAATTAGAACAACAATACCTGAGCCTTGATATACTATAATATTCTTTTGTGATTTCTGAATCTTTTTTGAATATCCATTAAAATTTACATGTTCCATCTGAACAATAATCATCGAGCGACGACTCTAATTTATGCTCTTCAACCTTACGATTCGCGTACTCTTCTTTCCATACCTGTTGTAATGTTTCTAAAAACACTTCGCTAGGTTGTGCTCCTGAGATGACATATTTATCATTCACAACGTAAAAGGGCACGCCCTGAATCCCAATTTTAGATCCCTCGGCTCTATCAGTTGCGATATTCTCGCTATATTGATCATTTGATAAAACATCCAAAGCTTCGTTGCCATCAAGACCTATTTCACTTGTAAGTTGAGCAAGTGTTGCGTGATCACCGATATCTAGTGAATCTGTGAAATGAGCTTTCAAAATACGCTCCATAAACTCCCGAATCTTCCCTTTCTCTTTTGCATAATAAGAAAGACGAAGTGCATCATATGAATTCGTAGGAATCATTGTATCAAATTGATAATCTAAACCAACCTCTTTTGCTTTCTGTTTCAATTGATTGTTCAGTACTTTTGCTTTTTCATATGGGACACCATGCTTAGAGGATAATACTTGATGGATATCCATTCCTGTATTTTTTTTCGCATATGGATCTAATTGAAAATGTCGAAATACGACTTCGACCTCTTCTTTATGTTCAAACTGTTCTAACCCTATTTCAAATTGACGTTTGCCAATATAACAAAACGGGCAAACAAAATCAGACCAAATTTCTACTTTCATCATATGTTCCCCCTTTATGATTTTGATGAATGTATTTTGTCTATTCTTCTTTATTACGCTTTTAAACGTGCGAGGTGGGATGATGTTAATTAAAATCTTTTTAACTAATCCCACCAATGCTTTTTTTAAAACGTTCGTGCTACCTCTTTTGCTTTTTCAATTGTTGAAGTAACAATTTCTTCTTCTTTAGTTGGATCATAGTCAATACCTTCAACAAAAATCGTTGGTTCCACTTCAATTCCAACAAACTTTAGCGCACCTCTTACGTAAGAATCAGAATGTTCCATTCCAATCGCTTGTGAATAAAATCCTCCCATTCCATGAATATGGATTGCTTTTTTCCCTTTCATCAATCCTTCTGGACCTTCTGATGTATATTTAAACGTTTTTCCAGCACTCATGATTGTATCAAAATAGGCTTTTAATAAAGGTTGGATTCCTAAATTCCACATTGAAGACTGAATGATGTATTTATCTGCTTCCATAAATTGTTTTGTGAATGCATTCACTGCTTCTATTTTTTGTGCTTCAACATCTGTTAGCACTTCCCCACTTCTTAACTTCTTTTGTCCAGTTAAAAAATCAGCATCGATTAATGGCACATTTGCATAATAGACATCTACTTCTATTATTTCATCTGTTGGATTTACTTCCTTATATTCATTGATAAATGCTCTAGCAACTTGCGTACTTCTTGATTGTTCCTCACTTTGAGGTGTTCCTTTAACAAATAATACTTTTGACATGATCATTTCCCCTTTATGATTATGATTTTGAATACTTATAAAAAGAATGCACACGCAATATTTTGGTATGACTCTAAATGATTCCTATAATTTCTGCTGAATCAACAACCTCATACAAAAAGCTCATTTAATGATTATAAACAATGGGCATTTTTCCGATTAATTGGGGTTGCCTAGCAGCGTCATACATGAGTTTAGCGACATTTTCCCTAGATACGGACATTTTAGCTGGCTGATCGCCGAATGAATAACCGTAAGATTGCCCGTTGTATTTGATATTAGGATTAATGATTCGAACGACTGTCCAATCCAGGTTCGATTGTTTAATCAGTTCTCCTATCTTCTTCATTTCGGCATAACCATTTGGCATGAGAAGTTTAGGCAATATTCTTGGCAATATCGTCGATAAGCTTTTCTTATCGTCTTCAGATTGCAAGGCTGGCGTCGCGAGTGTAATCAACCTTTTTTTGGTGAACTTCTTCATCGCTTTGACAATCCGGTTATGTCCGTCGGCGATCGGTGTACCTTTTTGTTTTCGAGATAAATCAATGCCGGGACCTAAGGTGCTTATCACGACATCAGCTTCTGAAACTGCCGTTTCAATAGCTGATGTGTTCGTTAGTTCACCCGTTACAATGCGTAAATTCGAATGCTTTTGCTTGATTTTCTCAGGGTTTCTAACATATACCGTAACGAAATCTCCGTTTTCTAATGCAAACTGTGTTAAAAGTTGACCGATTGCACCAGTTGCCCCAAAAATAGTGATATTCATGGTCGTCTATCTCCTTTTGTTATTCAGAATGATCACAATGATTTCCTTGATCAAAAATCTTTCGTAATAACATGTGTTATTTAAGCAACGCGCGTTGTATAATTGATGATAAGATGAAAAAGAATAATAAACAATAACCAAAATAGCCAATATGTAGTTTACGCAACACTTCTATATGTATTGTCGTTTTTAGACAAGATGATGAACCCTAAAAGGAGAAGAAAAAATGATTATGCCAAAAAAAGATCCGAGAATACTTCGAACAAGACAGTTGATTGTAGACTCTTTTCTTTCGTTAGCTAGTGAAAAAGATTTCAACCATATAACGGTACGTGATATCACAGAAAAGGCTACTATTAACCGCGCTACATTTTATGCGCACTTTGACGATAAATTTGATTTGTTACATTCTACAATCACCAATACATTTACAGACAAATTGAAAAAAAGACTCAATGATCACGATGGATTCAATGAAAAAGTCATTGCAAATATTTTTCTAGCCATGTGTGATCACCATAAAGAGATTAGCGACCTATGCCCTAAAGGTTATAATTCTTTAGGAACTATTATAGAAAGTAAAATTAAAGAGGAGTTACAGAAACTAATAGCTGATCTTGTGCTAAAAGGAACTGAAAATACCATTGAATTAGAGGATAAACAATTGGTAACAACCCTATCTACTATGCTAAGTTGGGGCATATACGGAGCTGCATACACATGGAATAAGGATGGAAGACTTATTTCATCAGAAGAGCTAGTGACTAAGACCCTGCCTATCTTTAGAAATGGTATGAGTCAGTATTATTTTTAATGAAAATGATGTTAACAATCTGCTTGAGCCGGCAGTGCTAAAAGAAATATTAAAAAAACACAGAAATGGTATGGATTTAAATAGTGGGGTATTTGGAGGAGAAAGCAATGATCAATTGTCTGCAAGAGGTCAATTAGGCAGGCACGATTTGTTGTTGCTTAAATGACTGGTGATAAAGAGTCTGCTGAAACGTGTAGCTCTAAAGTTATAAAGCTTTACTTTAAATAGTGGGATTCTTATACGACTATTGTTTATCAGATCATACAATGGATCTACATTTACCTTCTTGTACAAGTCTATCCTTTTGTTTGTCTAAATCTCACCTCTTTCAAATTTCAAAACTTCTACGACCTTCTCAATAAATTAAATCGGTCGTAGAAGATGGGCCTTATTTGTTGTACTGTAAATCAAATATTCTGGGATATTTCTTTTAAAAATTGCTTTCTCTTTTCATCTGTTGTTAAGTTCACTCTAGAAAAATGAATCCATTTCGTGGATTCATTTTTCAATCCCAAATCAGCTAGAGTTCTGTTAATAAAAACGCTTTGAATGGCATTTCCAGCTTCCGATTCAATATAATCCTTATCTGTTGTAGATGTTGAGATCACGGTTGTTTTTTTTATATTTGTCAATAAACCTTTCAAAGTACCAGTGTTTTGATCTTCAATGAATGCGAAACCGCTTAACATCACTTTATCAATAAATCCTTTTAACATAGCAGGTAGATCCCACCACCAGACTGGGAATATAAATACCAATTCTGTTGACTGTTTTAATTTTTCTTGATAATCCTTCACTAATGGATAAGGCGTTTCTCCTTTATGAAAATGTTTTAATTCTTCAGCTGTAAAAACAGGATTAAATCCATCTTTATATAAATCGATCACTTGAAACGGTTCTTTCTTTGTTTCTAATTTTTCTGTTATGGAAGTCAAAATGGCATGATTATAACTTCCATCCCAAGGATGTGCATAGACAATCGTTTTCATTATTCATTCACCCTTTTTCTGAGTTTTGCATCATTTTTTGATGTACATTCATTTTATTGTGTGCTATAACATACTACAAGTACGGTAATCAAAGTGCGATACTAACCCAAAGGAGAGTATAAAATGAATGAGGAGTCCTTCCAGACGAAAGCTGAGCTAAAAGATACTGGTTTTGGGTATACTTTGTCATTAATTGGTGGGAAATATAAAATGCCAGTTCTGTATGCTTTATATTCAAACGATGGTCCTGTTCGCTATAATCAGCTGAAACGTAAGCTCGGAACGATTTCTTTTAAAACATTAACCAATACACTAAAAGAGCTTGAAGCGGATCACTTAATTCATCGTAAAGAATATCCCCAAGTGCCTCCAAAAGTAGAATATAGTTTATCTGAAAAGGGTTTATCACTGATGCCTGTATTAGATGAGATATGTTATTGGGGAGAGGAACAAATGAAAAATAATTAGGTAGAGTGGAAAGAAAGCTACTACGGTTTAAACACGCTTTCTAAAGTAGCTTTCTTCTCATCTTATATCAATCCCATTTGCTCATTTTGTTGATGCGCTAACTCCATTCCTTCTGCCAGATAGAGAGCGTTCTTCTTATCTATATCATCATCAGGCCAATTGTGAATCAGTTGACGTAATCTAACTGCAACGGTCCTACAAACATCTAGCATTAAGTAACTATCAGAGTCCGAAAGATTCAGCAAAGGAATGATGTCATCTGTAAAGTTCTCAAATGGTATGTCCCCGCCAAAACCCTCCATATCATCTAAATTCATTTCGCAAATATTACTCCTGATTGAACCTATAATAGGACAACGAGGCACGCAACGCTCTATTCTACCAGAGTCCTAAGGTTATTTTGATTTAATCCCTGCCCCACAAAGAGGTATGATAATGGTTTCTTCTGATTCCTTTTGATATTTCATGTAGCAAGCAAAATTGATGGCAGATGTCACTTCGACATAAAATCCTTTCTCACTCAGTTTAGAACGTGCATGTATAATTTCTTCTTCTTCAATATCAATAAACGTACCATTCGTCTTGTATACAGCTTCTAAAATTTGTTTAGAACGCGCTGGGGCAGCAATAGCGATCCCTTCTGCTACAGTCCCTTTATTTGTCACAGGTGTTGCTGATTCCTCCGCCTGTTGAAAAGCTTTCACAAGTGGTGCGCAGTTCTTTGCTTGTACGGCAATAATTTTCGGTATTTTATGAATGAGACCATTTTCGAATAACTCTCTAAAGCCATAATACGCACCGAGCAGCAGAGTGCCGTTTCCAACCGGAATGATTAAAGCATCCGGTGCTCCTTTTAGTTGCTCATAGATTTCATAGGCATATGTTTTTGTACCTTCGAAAAAATAAGGGTTATAGACATGGCTTGCATAAAAAACGTTTTCCTCGTCTACTGCCTTTTGGGCCGCAGCTGCGATGTCCTCTCGTGTACCATGAATTTCTTTAATCGTTGCTCCGTGGGCTTTTATTTGAGCGACTTTTTTAGGTGATGTTTGATCACTTAGATAGATGTCACAGGCAATACCACAACGCGCAGCATACGCAGCAATTGCCGTTCCTGCATTCCCGCTGCTATCAGCAATGACTTTTGTTACCCCTAATTCCTTAGCTTTTGTCATTAACACAGCTGCTCCACGGTCTTTAAATGATAGTGTCGGCATCATATAATCAACTTTTACATAAGTGTTTGGCTCATTAGGATCTAGAACGATTAAAGGAGATTGGCCCTCGCCCATTGTCACAGTTTCCCACGTCTTAGAATCTTTTGGAAATGGCATGGTTTCAACATAACGCCATAATGAATTTGGATAGTGATCCCAAGCTGTGACGTCTATTTTCGGGGTATCTTTCACTAGATTTAATACTCCACCACAATCACATTTCCATAGAGTTGGTGTCATCTCATATTTTTTCCCGCAATGGTTACAAATTAATTGATTCATTCATCATCTACCCCTTTGAATAATTTTTTATATAAAATATAATTTTTTATATAGGGCGGTCAAAAAAATATTCTAAATATATGCAATGGCATCCATTTCAATTTTGAAACCAAAATGTAATTCATTCGTTGGTACAATCGTACGTGCTGGTTTATGTTCACCGAAAAATTCGGTATAAACCGCATCTACTTTGTCCCATAATTCAATATCTGAAATGTATAATGTCATGCGCAAAATCTTTTCTTTTTGACTTCCAGCAGCCTCTACAATCATCTCTACATTCTTAAGCGCTTGTAATGTCTCTTTTTCAATGGGGCCGAACTCTTTTTCTGTCGTTTCAGGATTGATGGCAAATTGTCCCGACACATAGACCGTGTTTTGATGAATGGTTGCGAATGCATAGTGTCCGTTTGATTTTAGATTTCCTACCTCGAGTATGCTTTCCATGTTGACACTCCTTACCTCGATTTATTTTTGATTTCATCCAAATAGCTATAGACGGTTACTTTGGAAATACCTAACATAGATGCGACCTTCTCAACAGATCCTTTCATTAAAAAAATGCCCTTTTCATCCATAAATTTGATTAGTTCAATTTTTTCATGACGTTTCATGACTGGGTGAACACTGTTTTGAATGATTTGTTGAATCAATTGATCTACTATTTCTTCCACATTTTCAAGATCATCATTTGATGTTGTTTCTTTCTCTTGAGCTTCCACCTGTGTAGTAAGAAAAGTATCCATAAATTGCTGCATTTGATTCAGTGCTTCAACATCAAAATTGATACAGAAAGCACCGATCACTTTTTGCTTTGAATCACGTATTAATGAAGTCGAAGAACGAATCGTACGCTTATCTTCTGTTACAAATGTATAACCAGCCAGATAATCTTCTTTAAAATCTTCTGATTGTAATACAGTCTTGACTAGATGATCAAATGATTGGCCGATTTCTCTTCCTGTCACATGGTTATTTACTGTAAACATGACAGATGCTTGAGGATTCGTTAAATCATGAATCACCACTTCACAATTTGGTCCAAACATTTTTGCAGTAGATTTTGCTAAAGGAATATAACTCTCTAATAACTTTTTAATATGTTCCATGCCTAAGCACCTCATTTTTTTATTCCACTAGATTATATAATTTTTTATATATAAAAACAATATATAGATTTATTTATATATTATAATGCTCACAAGATCACAAATATGAAAATCACCACATAAAAAAAAGCAGCCATTGACTGCTTTTTGCTAATGCTCCTTTCTAATTGTCTTCCTGCTGGATTCCATACAAAATAACGTCAATTCCCCATCGGAACCGTTCCATTGATACGGTATCACCTGCAAACATTTCTTCTTTTACACGATGAATGAAAGGAAACTGCATTTTGTCTGCTTGAAGAAATGCTTTTTTTGTGTCTGAAATCTGTGAAGAGCCTTGTTTCTTCCAAGAGACCTTTTCGTAAGCTACAGAAGATACGTATAACAGCAATAGGTCTACTCCCCATGCTGCGGATGTAGATTTGATCCCGCCTTCATGCAATGCAGCCAGAATACGTTCGGTCAACTGAAGAAAGTTCGTTCCTTGTGGAATGGTGGAAAGAGAAATTTCAGCGAGACCCGGTTTTTCGAATAGCAGTAGGAAATAAGTATGCAATATGTCGAATAACTGTTCTTTCCATGTGCCATCCTCTGAATCTGGATAAACCATTTGTCCGAGACCATAATCCAAAACGTAAGCACTGAGTTCTTGAACATTGTTCACGTAGACATACAAGGATGCAGGTCCCGTATCCAATGCTTTAGCCACCTTACGCATACTCATGCCCTCTATTCCTTGCTCCTTAAGAAGCTCATAGGCCGTTTTCACAATCAGCTCACGGCTTAAGGGTTCTTTAGCCGGCCGAGACCGGCGACTGATCATACGACGATTTGAATTGTTCATACTCTCTTTATAACATGTCAAAGTAAAATAGTAAATTGAGCATCAATCATCATCCTTTTGAAAAGAATTCATCATATCTGCAAGCTTGACCGCAGCGTCTTTTGAAAAACACAGTTTTAAACTATTCTCCGATTCATGCGCTTTTTCCGATGAATATTCATACATCATGTCTTCGTATTCTTCAATCGCCTTTTCAATATGATGAGGATGTCGGACAATAGCAAGTGCTAGCTCCCTTGCATCAAACATCGCCATGTTCACACCCTCGCCTGCGAATGGCGACATGACGTGAGCTGCATCACCGATAAGCGTTACTCCTTTATGACGATTCCATTTAAAACTGGTAGGAAGCGTATAAATTCGCCTTGGAATGATGGCATCTTCTGCATAACGAATATAGTTTTTCAGCTGATCATCCCAATCACTAAATAACGCTAATAATTGTTCTTTTGCTTCTTTCGCTTGATGAAATGGTATACCACAAGTCTCGATCCAATTGCGTTCTACCATAAGGCTTGCATACACTTTGATTCGGCCATCTCCATTTAACTGCCCAATCAGTCCTTTGTGGTCTGCCAAAGCAAACATCTTACCTCGTTTATTAAATTCAGCTAAATCAGGGTGGTTCTCCTCTACGCTTAAGACATTCAGTTCTAGCATCGTGAGCCCAGAGTATTCAATCTCAATATCTGTTAACAGAGGACGCACACGAGAAAAAGCACCATCAGCCCCAATCAAAAGGTCAACTGTTTCGACAACCCCGTTTTCAAAATGAAGCTCGGTCATACCACTTTCTAATGAAACGCACCTTTCTAGTTTATATCCATATTTGATGGTTTCAGCATCAATTTGTTCTAATAGTAGTTCACATAACACACCACGATCAATTTCCGGGCGAGTACCTTTTTGATCTGATTCCGTTTCTTCATCTAAATAAATTCTTCCTGATTTATCAAGTAATCGGAAATCTTCCCCTTCATAGCGGGCATTCCTTTGAAATTTCTCATAAACTCCTGCTTCTTTTAAGGTTTTTTGACCTGTTTCTTCGTGAATATCCAGTGAGCCCCCTCGTTCAAGGCTCTTGTCATGCATCTCCCGTTCATAGATGGTTGTTTGTATACCGTAATTTTGCAAAATTAAGGCAAGTGTTAGTCCCCCAGGTCCTCCTCCAATGATAGCGATTTGCTTTTGATTCTTAGATAATGACGTCATCTTCTGCATCTCCTCATCCCTTTGTGGAAAGCGTTTTAAATTTCATTTCATTTATATTATAACGAACACCGTTCGTAAAGAACAGTGTTCGTTTAAAATTGTTTGTTGTACGATTGTGTTTTCATGAAAAAAAACAATCTCCTACCATCATATGATACACTCCATTTAGGACGGTTAAAGGTTGTCGAATCATAACAATGATACTTAGATCAGTAGGTCTCCATTGTTCTCACTCTAAGTGTAAGAGGTGTTTCTATGAATAAATTATTGGCCATGTTGATATTAGGATTGAGCTTTAGTGGTGCTGCGCTCATTCTTTCAGTCCCTTTGTTATTCAAACCGAAACCAGAACAATTTGAGCTGGTGTTTGCTGCTGGATCAGCGGGCGCTTTCGCAGTATTCGCTGTCTCATGCCTAGTTCTTCGAAAACGATTCAATCGCTAAAAAACCTAAACAAATACCCATTGTTTATGACGGTGGATTTTGTTTAGGTTTTTGTGATTTACCTTAGTGTTCAGTCAAAGAATGTATACAAGCTGACCCCGATAGGGAATCTACTTATTCAAAACAAAAGAAACCGCTGAAACATATCACGATATGCACGCTAAACGAATCACTAGCTTTGGCATAATAGACATCAATGCGAAAATCTTTAATATGAATTCTGACATTCCTCATATCACAAAAGGTCCATTAAACGCATATCGTTTTGTGATATAATCTTGAGTCAAAGACAAGCGCTAAGAGAAAATGAACTGGCTGAATGGACATCATGATTGTGAAAAATTCTGAAGAAATGATAGGGTGATAGCGATGAGAAGACTTGAGTCTGGTATATCAGTAGACAACGAAACATTTTCTGATGTTGCCAGGTATGAAAACGAAACAATCAGCAGAACGACGATCATCAACTCAAATGTTTGTTCTCCTATTTTTTGGAGCTGTCACTTGGATCATCTTGTATTTGATACGTGTGATCTGACGAATGCGAGATTTTTTGCCGGTAGTACGATTGATCATTGTACTTTTAGTCATTCAGACTTGCGCTCTGTGGGCATTGGCAAAAACGAAGCCGTCTTCACCAATTGCGAATTTTCTTCCTGCGATATGAGGGGAATGACATTGGAGAATGCTACGTTTATCGATTGTACTTTCTCTAATTGTAGATTCAATGACCGTGTTTTACAGGCAGCGAACATCGCCAATTGTACCTTTGCTGGTAAGCTAATAGATATAACGTTTGAGGGAAATGGCAAACAAAAGCTGATCGCCAATTTTGAAAACTGCACCCTTGATGGTGTTCGTTTTATAGGCTGTGACCTAGCGGCATGTATTCCGCCAGCATCCAAACACCATTTATATGTTGAACATGTATCTGCACGTGTGAAAAAGGCCTTAGAGAAGATAGATGATGATCCTACTCTGTCTGACCATGATCGGAAAATACTAGTGCGGAGTCTGCGGAAGCTTGAACAAATGGAACAGTATATTTTTAACACGAAATATATGGAGAACATACATGGGGCCGCTTTTGTTGAACGCTTTTTCAGTCATCTTGGATGTAGCAAGGATCACATGTAACGTTTGCTACATCCCTTTTCCTATTTTATCTTTATGTGGTGCATCAGCTTCGAGTATATTTGAGCGGAATGAGTTCTTCGATTTTCACCTTGACCAGCTTCCCATCCATATCAAGAATGACAAAACACGTTGGTCCAAAGTCTGAAATGAGCTCTCGGCAGATGCCGCAAGGGCTGACTACCCTAATTCTTCTATCTTCTTCATCTGAATAAGGGTGTCTCACTGCAACAATTGTATCAAAATCTTTGTATCCATTCGATAAAGCGCTACCAATCGCAATGGCTTCTGCACAAACAGTTACCCGTCCGATATAGGCTTCTATATGGACAGCTGATATGATTTCTCCTGTTTTCATGCGGATCGCTGCCCCTACATGATGCTTGTCATCTTCATAAAGACTGATAATTTTCTTTTTTGCTTCGTCTATTAATTCGATATCTTCTTGTGATAGATCAAACGTTTTCATTTCGTTCCCCTTTCACCTTACTGCTCGTATGTATTATACCAAACATGAGGTGATGGACTGAACTTCACTCTCCTTTACTAACCAGCCAAAAGACCGTTTAATCTGTAGTGAATTGCCATTTTGAATGTATTTCATATTCAATTGAAAAAGGCTGCTTTCACGTAAGCAACCTTTTCCCTTATTTACATCAGAACATGTACCCTTTCTAGGTGTGAACTGAATCCCTAACGATTGATCACTTGAATGATTTTCTTCAGAGCATCTGCCGCTTCTGGAATTGGCATGACAACAAACACATGCAGCATTTCAGGATAAACAAAGGTTTTGATGTCTATTCCTTGTGCTGTTAATTTTTCATCAAGCTTGATGGCATCTGGATATAACATATCATGTGTTCCAATGAAATGAGTGATCTTCGCTAGTCCTTTGAAGTCGCCGTATATGGGACTGATCAATGGATCTGTGAGACTTTGATCAACTGCCCACAATTTTGTGATGACTTCCATTCCTTCATGACCTAGAATCGGATCCTTTTTTGCGTATTCAAATATGAGAGGATTGCTCATGCTCATATCCACACATGCAGATAGTAACACGATATCTTTCGGCTGCGGCAGATCTTCCTTCTTTAAAAGGTGCGCAAGACCAAGTGAGATGTTTCCTCCAGCTGAATCTCCCATGATCGTCAATTGATTGGCACTTCCGGCAGTTTTCAGAAGGTCTTTATATAGGTTAAGCATTTTCGGATACGTATCCTGGTTGCTATAATGAGGTACTTTTGGGTAAATAGGAGCGACTACTTTCGCACCTAGTGATTGCGCCATTTTATCCATGAACCACCAATGGACAATCAAAGGCTGATTTGTCCACGCGCCACCATGTAGATAGAGAATGACTTTTTGATTTTGTGATGCTTGATCATTCAATGTGAAAACTTGCATGCCTTCGAATGTCTGCTCTTGTACCTCACTGATTAACTTCACATCATCCCCAATGGCATAAGGCTGCGTATTTTCAATTCCTTCTTGCTCAAGAAATTTTTTTGTCTGTTCGATACTAGAAAAACTCTCTTTATTACTTTGCGAAGCGAATAATGTTTCAAATTGAATACTTTCTTTAGAACGTTCACCATGATACATTTCTACACTCATTTTTTTCTCTCCTTCACTCAATAGGTTTATTGATCATCCTGCTTCGGAACACGAAATGATTCCAGGTAGACTTGTACTTTTTTTTCAGGGGTTTTTAATAAGTTAGATAAAAGGTCTTGAATGAGACGAAGGCTTTTAATTTTCTTTTCAATTTCTTCATGTTTAAGATGGACAATTTGTCTTAGGGTATCAAGGTCTATGTCTTGACTTAGCATGTCCATAATTTCAGCTATTTCCTTTAATGAATAACCGAGCGTTTTCGCATCTTTGATCAATTGAATTTTCACAACATAGTCGTCTGTATAGAATCTGTAACCGTTTGAACGTCGTCTTGGAGCAGGTAATATGTTGTGCTCTTCATAGTAACGAATTGCGGCAGGACTCACTCCTGTTTTTTTGGCAAGTTCTCCTCTAGTCATCAACTCCATCGTTACTCCTTTTTTATTATTTTGTTTTACTATATGTACATTATAAAGGTTGAACTACACTTCAAGGTCAAGGTGAAACATTTTTCGGCTAACTTTTATTATCAAATGATTGTAGCAAAGAGATCTCTAGTGCTTGCTATGACATCATTAAGGTTACTTTTCGGTAAACAAATAAAACACCATCGCACCCGGCCAATTAAGGCGGATGCAATGGTGTCATCATTATTCCATCTGGATTATGATAAATCTTCCCCATTTGTTTCAATCACTTTTTTGTACCAGTAGAAGGAATCTTTTTTGTAACGATTTAATGAACCATTCCCTCTGTCGTCCTGATCTACATAGATCAAACCATAGCGCTTACTCATTTGAGATGTTCCGCAGCTAATTAAGTCAATACAACCCCATGGTGTATACCCCATTAAGTCGACACCTTCTTTGACTGCTTCTTTCATCTGTTCAATATGTTGTTTTAAATAATCAATTCGATAATCGTCGTGAATTTCTCCGTCTGGTGTCAATGTATCTCTTGCGCCAAGTCCGTTTTCACAAACAAATAAAGGTTTTTGGTATCTGTCATACAGTTTAATTAATGAAATGCGCAGACCCATAGGATCAATTGGCCAATCCCATTGTGATAACTCCAAATGCTCATTTTTGATTGGACTATCAAATGTACCCGCTAGCTCAGCTGCATCTTCTCGCGCTTCTGCTACGTGCGACATATAGTAGCTGATCGCCACAAAATCAACAATGCCCTCTTTCAAAATTTGTTCATCCTGCTCTTCGATATCCAGCTTTATGTCGTTATCAGCAAAATATTTCACCATGTATGTTGGATATTCACCTCTAGCTTGAACATCCGGATAGAACATATTCAATTGGTTCGATTTTACCGCTTGCAGCTGGTCCTCTGGTTTCGTTGTTTTTGCATAGGCTTCTATTTGGTTAATCATACAGCCAATTTGTGCATGTGGAATGATTTCTTTTGCAGCCTTCACTGTGAGAGCGCTGGCGATAAATTGGTGATGTGATGCTTGATACGCAGCCTGTAATTTATGGTCTACTAGGTCCTCTAAAATTCCAGCACCGGTGTAAAGGCTGTTGAGGTTCATATTCATTTCATTGAATGTAATCCAATACTTCACTTTATTTTTATATCTTTCTAAAATGGCACGGGCATATTTTTCAAACAACGGGACAAGCTCTCTACTCATCCAGCCATTATATTTCTCTGTTAAAGTAATCGGCATTTCGTAATGAGACATCGTGACTAGCGGTTCAATTCCATATTTCGCACACTCATCAAATACGTTATCGTAAAAAGCCAATCCTTCTTCGTTCGGCTTGTCTTCTAAACCAGTTGGAAAGATTCTTGCCCATGAAATAGACAAGCGAAACACTTTAAAGCCCATCTCTGCAAATAGTGCAATATCCTCTTCATATCGATGGTAAAAATCGATTCCGCGTCTTTTCGGGAAATCAAATTCATCGGGTTGTTCCTTGTATCTTGTTAATTCAGCTGAACTCACATCGAAAGTAAAGTTGTTCACTTTTCCTTTTTCATAAGGATCTTTATATGCAGCAAAGTCTGACGTCGACAGGCCCTTGCCACCTTCTAAGTATGCGCCTTCTAATTGATTGGCAGCAGTTGCGCCACCCCATAAAAAATCATCTGAAAATCCTTTTTTTACATTCTTCATTTCAATCATCCCTTCTCTTTATATTAGTGAATAAGCATTAAGAGCTTATTTTGACCTGCGGTGACATGAGCGTCACCTGTATGAATCACATCAAGGTATTGCGTTGAATTTGTGACGATAATAGGTGTCACTACATCTAAATGGTTTGATTGAATTCCTTCTATATCAAACGATAATAAATGATCCCCCATCTTCATCTCATCGCCCTCTTTTACGAGTACATCAAAGAATTGGCCATTTAGGCTGACGGTATCAATCCCCACGTGGATCAATAATTCAATCCCATCATCTGAAACGAGTCCGATGGCATGTTTAGTAGGTGTAACAGTCACTACTTTTCCTGAGAACGGTGCTTGTACCACCCCCTTATCAGGCAAAATTGCGACTCCCTTCCCCATCATTTCACTTGAGAACACGGAATCATTCACTTCAGATAAAGGAATGATCTTTCCACTCATAGGTGCTTGAACTTCATAAGGGGTTGTTTGCTTAGATATTTGTTGATTCTCTGTACTCTCAGTGTGATTTGGCTTTTCTGCTGTTTGCTCGTTAGCGGCCGTGACAGACTCCTGAAATCCAAGGAGAATGGTGATGAGAAGTGACACGATGAAGCTAAGGGCGATTCCAATCAGAGCCAGCTGAAAATTATTTGTCCCTTTCATAATGTAAGTTGGCAGTGAAGTAATGCCTGGGATCGAAAAGGCTGTCGTTTTAACTGAAAATAAACCGTAAAAACATCCACCGACTGCGCCGCCAATTAATGAAGCATAAAAAGGTTTTTTTAGTCTAAGTGTGACTCCATAAATGGCTGGTTCTGTGATCCCGAAGAAACTAGGAAGCAATGTTGAAAGCGCTAAAGACCTTGTTTCTACCCGCTTGGTGCGGATGATGACACCTAACACAGCGCCTGCTTGTGCCATATTCGCAATGAAATTCATCGGAAGCAGCATGATATCGTAACCCACTTTTTCAAAGCTGGCTAACGTGCTTGGGAAGAATGCGTAATGCATTCCAGTTAACACAATGAGTGGCATCAAGCCTCCCATTAATAAACCGGCAATCGGACCAGCGAAATTGAACAAAGAAGTGAAAAAGATTTCTAAATATTGCCCAGAAACGTTCCCAATAGGAGCGATAAAAGCCAGTGTAAGAGGAGCTGTGATCATCAGGCTCAGTACCGGTGTAAATACGATACTTAAGGATTTGGGGATCACTTTTGTTATCCACTTATCGACAAAACTTAGTAATAGCACACCTAAAATAATAGGTAATACAGAAGATGTGTAATTATTTAGTGGAATACTTAACCCTAAAAAACTTAACGGGTCTGCTCCTTTTGCTGCACCTTCGAGCATCGTTGGATATAGTAAAATTCCTGCTAATGCGAGTGCGAGAGATTCTCGCGTTTTAAATTTCTTCGCTGCCGAATAAGCAATGAGGAAAGGTAAAAAGTAAAAGACAGCATTTGAAAAAATTTGAAGTACTTGATAGGTAGAGCTTGTCTCCGCCAGCCAGCCTAAGCTAACGAACAGTGCCATGATCCCTTTGATCAATCCACTACCAACAATCGCTGGCAAAATAGGTGTGAAAATCCCGCTGATCACATCGAATACGACTTCAATTGGATTCATCTTTGACGTGTTTTTAACAGGAGCCGAATTATTGCTGCTATGACCTGCCAGATGATCGATTTCCTCATAAACCTCTGCTACCTTTGCTCCAATAATGACTTGGAACTGTCCACTTTGGAATTGAGCACCTAAAACACCATCTAATGTTTTCAGCTCATCTACTTTTACCTGACTTTCATCGTTGAGATTAAATCTTAGCCGTGTGATACAATGCCAACTTTGAGATATATTTTCGGTTCCACCAATTAATTTCACAATTTTTCCAGCCAATTCTTTGTTTTTCATGCCTTCACCCCTTCATTTTCACAAAAAAAACCTAAACAAAATCCACCATAGAAAAGATCATTCTTTCTCATGGAGATTTGTTTAGGTTAATGCTTTTTCATAACACGCCTAAATGAAATTATTTATTTTTTTGGTGTTCCTTTGTGATTCTCTCAATATGGATGACTAAAAAAACAAGTTCGTCTTCTGTCACATTCCAATTGAATTCTCGTTTTAACATTTCTTTGATGATCAATCCGCAGGCATAACTCTTCATATAACGATCCTGTATTAATTCTTTTAACGAATCATCCATCTGCTGCGGTGGTTGATTGGTTTCCTGCCTGACAATAAAATATCTCAAGTGGGTAATAAACCTCGAATAATTAATGGATGATTTATCCAATATCATCTCGAAAATATTTTGAATAATTTTGACGATTTCTTTCGTAAGGTGAGTCATCTTAATGGTGTCTCCCATAGACTGACCATCTATTTGAGCGTTTACAAAATGCAGGGCAATGAGTGAAGCTTCAGTATCTTCAAAAGAAATGCCCATCATCTTTTGAATAATTGTCAGTGCTTTTTTCCCGACTTGATATTCTTGAAAATAGAGATGTGGAATTTCCCACACAATGGGGTTTTCATACGCCATTTTTTCTTCGTGTCTTTGAATAGCGAAAGTGAGATGATCGGATAGCGAAAAGAGCACGCTGGAACCTAACTTCTTATTCAACATCTCTTCGCCTACGCGAATGATTTTTTCAGTTAATAGAAGGATATCAGTTGGGATAGCGGCAAGTTGAGATTCTAATGGAGACGTCTGATCAGAATAAAATGTCTTACTGACAGCGCTCTCATCAAGGGTATCACCTTTCTTCTTTTTAAAACCTATTCCTGTTCCAAACACAACGACTTCATTTTGAGCCTCTGTTAGAGCTAATACAATATTATTATTTAAAACTTTAACGACGGTGAACATCCTCATCCCACCTTACCTAAAATGCTAAAAAAAGCATAAAAAAACACCAAAATCTCAGCAAACAACGTACAAATGTACAATCTGTTTACCTGACTTGGTGGTGCCTGATCATATCAGTAACACTCCTGCATCGGTTACGACTTTATTTTATACAGAGGGAATGACCAAAGTCAACTATTTTTTCAGAAAAAATAGATTGAAATACCTATAATGATTTTACCTTGCATTGATCATTCTACAGTTTAACAAATTTAAGGTTGCTGTAAGGTTCGGATTAATACGAGTTAAGGTTGAGATTGTACAATGGGTTTGTAAGGAATTGAGGGATGAGTCAAATGGTCTCCTCTTCTAAATCAATCATAGAGGTGAAAAGTTTTGAGAGAAAATAAAATTTTGTCTTCATTATGTTACTTCAGTATCTTTTTTGCACCATTTCTATTTCCGATTATCGTTTATTTCTTAGGAAAAGACGAAGTGAAATACCATGCGAAAAAATCACTATGGACACATATTATTCCTTATTTGATTTTCGGTCTTGGTATTGCCGGTTCAGGTTTACTTGGCATGAACGATATCAGTCATGCTGGTCCGTTCTTAATTGCAACGTATGCTGTGACATTCCTTGTGGCGATCTACTTCTTCATTTGGAACATTGTGAAAGGCATTAAAGTGTTTTCAGAATAAGAGTTAGAAAAAACGGTTCTGTGATTGAGCAGAACCGTTTTTTGTATGTCCGTTTAAGCGGGTAATTGGATATCAATCGTTGTTCCTTCTCCTATCATACTTTGTATTGTAATATCTCCCCCGTGTTTTTGGATGATATCTTTTGCAATCGCCATTCCAAGACCTGAGCCTGCATGTGTCCCTCCTGTATTCGTCCCTCTATAGTAGCGGTCAAACACTTTTTCTAGCTCTGCCTCTTCAATTCCTTTGCCGTTGTCTTGAATGGTGATGTGGGTATGTTCTTTTTGTTCAAGCTGTACAATGATTTTCACATCAGCATCATTGTGAACAAGGGCATTTAAAATAAGATTGGTGACCGCTCTTCGTATGAGGATCGTATCAATATTCAGCATAAGCTTGTCTACATTCGTTTGCAGCTCAATGGTCTGATCTGCATATCTCGAATCGTTGAGGATATCAATTAGCGTTTCACGCAGCAATGGCACAATGTTCACCAGCTCTTTATGCAGCATCACGTCGTTATTTTTCAGCCTTGTTGTTAAATTGAGATCCTCCATCACATCTTTGATGTACAGTGATTTATTCTCAATGATGTCAGCGTAATGTCTGATATCTTGTTCTGAAAGAGGATAATTTGGATCTTTCATGATTTCTGCATAGCCTTGAATAGAGGATAATGGTGTTTTAATATCATGAGAAATATGACTGATCCACTCTTCCCGCATTTGCTCTAATTTGTCTTTTTCTTTTTGGCTTGAAGCGAGCTGCTCGGATAAGTGATTGACATTATAGAACACATCTTTATATATTCCCTTAGTTGGCAGATTCGTCGTATAATCTCCGTTTGCGAGCCGCTGAATGCCGTAAATGGCACGGCCGAGCGGTTTGATGAGTTGCCGGCTGAATAAGTATCCAATGAATAAGGCAATGATGGCATCAATCGATAATAAAATCATCGTCCCGATATTGAATTGCGATATTAATTCTTTCGTATCAAAAGAAAATAAATATTTTCCGATGGAAGGGTCCTTAAATCCGATGAAGTAGCTGTATTCCTTACCCTTTGCATTTTTTCCTCCAGCATAGATCGTCGACATTAATTGCTCATCTTTATATTTATGTAAGTTTACAATTTCTATAGGTGTGTATTTGCTCTTTATGCCTTTAGGTGCTAGTGCATGATAGACGTCTTGTCCATTTTCGTCTAATATTTGGATCCACGCATTTTGTTGTTTTAAGGCTTGCTGTCCTTCTTTACTCACAGTGATATTTTGATCAGACAAGATGATGTATTGTTCAAATGTTCTTGTGAAGGTTTCCGGCGTATTTTCTTCGTTTTGCTGACTGCTTGCTTGTAGTACAAGCCATATCATGAATCCAAATAAGTTAATAAAGACCGTGATAATGGTCACGATAATGACAGAGACCATGTATCTGCCTGTTAATCGCCATTTCATCTTTACGCATCCTTTACAACAAATTTATAGCCAAGCCCTTTGACCGTCACGAGAAATTCTGGTGTAGATGGGGAATGTTCTATTTTTTCCCGCAGTCTTCGTATATGAACCATTACCGTATTATCAGAACCGAAGAAATCCTCTCCCCAAACCGTTTGATAAAGCGTTTCTTTACTGATTACGCGATTCGGATGCTGCAAGAAATAAGTCATCAACATAAGTTCTTTCGGAGTGAGCTCAATTGCCGCTCCGTTTTTCGTCAGTTCGGCTTGCTGCTCGTTTAACTCAAATGGGCCTTTTTTGATCACGGGCTCCGCTTGAGAAGGCTGTAAGTATGATGACCGTCTTAGCTGGGCTTTTACCCGGTAAGCGACTTCTTTTGGACTGAACGGTTTTGTAATGTAATCATCGCCGCCAATGGCAAGTCCTACAATTTTGTCTGATTCCTCTCCCTTTGCTGATAAAAAGATAATCGGAACATGCGAGACATCTCTGATTTGTTTGCAAATATCGTAGCCTTCTCCGTCTGGTAGCATAATATCCAGTATGACGAGATCTGGTTGTTCTTGATGAAATTGCGTGAGCCCATCACGGGCAGTTGAAGCTGTTAACACCTGGTCAATGCCTTCTCTTGTTAATACGGTATGGATTAATTCTAAAATTTCTTTTTCGTCATCTATAATCAATACTTTGCTTTGAACCTTTGGCATGATGATCACTCTCCTGAAGTCATTGTTATTATTATACCCAAAGTGTTGACGTCGTGAAAAATCAACTTACTATTTACACAGAAAAAAGCCAATTTTCTTTTTTAATGAGAAAATTGGCTTTTCGTGTTTCTTTAGCGTTTGACTACAAATGTTGTCACACTTTGAGCAGGGAGATGAGCCCAAAATTGATTTCCTGATATGTTTAAGTCAGTTCCAGGTTGAAGGTTGCTGCTGCCGCTCGTCACCCATCTAGACGCCTGAGAAACGGAGCCATTTTGCACGACGAAGTGTTGATTGACCCCTGCATTGTTTTTATTAATCGCCACAATGACGACCTGATTGTTTCCTTTATAGGCTGAGACGAAAACATTCGGTTCAGGGCTTTTCGTTGCATCAATTCTGACGTACCCTGGACGCACAAACTTGGAGAAATGCGCCATGTTGTATCCGCGTTTGCTAATCATTCCATCTTCTTTCATAGGACCGTATGATCTCCGGATGTACCACCACACATACGCCTGAAAGTCCCCTTCCACCATTGAATGGTGAATATGCTCTGATACCCCTAATGCCTCAGGCCAGCGGTCCGCTGAATTGTTATCACTATTCGGATAGTAGACCTCTGTCATCCATAGCTCTTTCCCTGCCCCTTTTTGTTTGAAAAGAGGGTACGGAAGCTGGCTAATTTGGGTTCCGTATAGATGAGCGCCGAGAATGTCCATATTTCTAAGCGCCTGCGGATCGTTTAAGATAGGATCAGAGATATTCTTAAGGTATTGAAAGGATTCTGGTGCAATCACACGTGCATTAATGGAGCCGGCATTTTCTCTCATGAATCGCAGGATTTCCTGAGGTGTCCACCATGTCCATTCATGTGCATAATCAGGCTCGTTTTGTACAGAAATCGCATAAAGATTGACTCCGTTGTTTTTCATGTAAGTGACAAAATCATTCAGATGCTGAGCATATGCTGCGTATTGATTGTATTTAAGCCGCTTGGCAGGCGATCCATTCCGGTTGAATGTTTCAACCATACTGCTTGGAGGATTCCAAGGGGAAGCAATGACTAGAGCTCCATGCTCGATCGCTCGTTTGGCCGTCGCGACTTCTCTGCTCCAATTGTTTCTGTTTTCGTCTACATAAATTCTAAGAATGGAAAACCCTAACTGATTTTGTCCATTGCCAAAGGCGGTTTCCCTTTGTGGTGCTGTCAAATCATCAATCCAAGCTGGATGGTTCATTCCGCCAAAACCACGAATCACTTGTCTTTCTGCGTTGAGGTTAATGTTTGCGTCAGCTGCTGATACTTCAGCTACTCCGGGCCCTATGAACATGACAGACAGCATGGTGAAACACACCAATAAAGCAAGCATTGGTTTTTTTATACATGACATCAAATTTCCCACTCCTCTATCAAACATTTAAGCACCTTTATTCGCTACCTTTGAGTAAACTGCCAAGAATCAAATTGGAATAGATTTCCCCCGCCTGTTCCGGTAAAGACAAAAAATACGTTGTGCACTCCGGATGCGCCGTTAATCGATGTTTCTATTTCCCGCCAGTTTTGTGTTCCACCGGTGGAAGGGACATTCAGTGTACCGACCAGTCTGCCGTTCGCGCTGCCAAGGCGTACTTCTATTTTCCCGCCTACTGTCGATGCGACATTGGCTTTAAATGTTCTAGCGCCATTTGAACCAAAGTCTACATTCCCTAAAGCGACCCAATCGCCATTTTGAATATTGGTGACATGCTGGTTATTCACTGGTCCTCCGGGTGCTGACGAGGCTTCTGTCAAAATGCGTCCATTCCAAGCGAATGTTTCAGCTTCAACACGTTGATATGGATTCAGATTAGATAGCTGTTTCACTCCTTCATAATTGGCTGCTACTTCTCGAAGGGAGCCATCTGCATTATGCACAAGCTTGTTAATATGTGGAGAGCGATAGCCTTTGCCGCTTCCGTATAATGCAGAGCTAACGGTTTGCGTATGATACACCACATACCACTCATTTTTAAAATTGAACACCGCATGATGGTTGTTACCGCCGCCACCAAAAAAAGCACCCGGATTTTTCAGAAAGTGTCCTTTATACGTGAAGGGTCCCATCGGACTTGAGCTCGTCATATAGCCGATTTCACCAGGTGGTTTATCAGCAGGATGTGAGCCGCCAAAATTGATGCAATAGGAATAGTAATAGGTTCCGTTATACTTATGCATCCCTGAGTCTTCAAACATAAAAGGAGCATCAATGGTGGATGCGCTACTGGCCACACTTGTCATATCAGCACCTAGCTTCAAGACTCTTGCTGTTTTAGGATTTGCCCATTGTCCCTGCGTTGGATTGGAACCACCTGGAACGCCTCCGCCGGCATATAGATAACCAGTACCGTCATCATCTACAAATACGGCCGGATCAAAAAGCCATACAACTCCGGACATGCCAGGTGTACTTGGCGTAACGAGTGGTTTTCCAATCGGATCAGTCCATGGGCCGATCGGGCTGTCTGCTGTAAGGACACCTATCCCTCCGCCGCTGTTAGCGAAATAAAGGAAAAATTTATCCTTTCCGTTGATCTTCTTTACCGCTGCTGATGGGGCCCATGATGCGCCTGCCCATTTGGCAATGCCTCTGCCGCCGTTTGCCCCATTTGCCCCCGCAACTGGAATCGCTCCGTGATCGGTCCAGTTGACCATATCCGCCGAAGAGATGACGAATACTCTATTCAGATTTGCAAATGAATTGTCCTTAATCGTTCCGTTGCTTTGATATTCATAGTCATCACTCGACATATAAAGGTACACTCTTCCGTTATAGGTAAGCGCAAACGGATCTGCTCCTAAGTGATGGTCAATGAGCGGGTTTGCATTTCCTACTTGCTTGGCAATAGGAGTGCTTGCCGCATTCGCTTCATATACCGGCAAACAACTCAGTACCAAAGTGAAAATCAATAAACAAACGCTGCACTTCATCCTCGTCCTCATCGTGTCATTTCCTCCTGTTTTCATCTTCCTGATATTGGGGTTTAGGCCCAATTTCAAATTATGTTGATGTTTCGTGATGAAGAATGAATACAAAGAATGATTTCTCCCTGTGAAACCCTGTAAAGAGTGCGATGAAAACCCTTACTTTTTAACTAGAAGACAACAAAAAAATGCAGTCTCCATTTTGGAGCTGCATTCTTTCTCAATGTTCAATAAATGTACTTCTACATATACCGAGCGGTCACCATTTTCTTTCTCGTGTAAAACTCTACTCCGTCTGTTCCATTGGCGTGCAAGTCTCCGTAGAAGGAATCTTTCCAGCCGGAAAATGGGAAGAAAGCCATTGGAGCAGGAACACCAATGTTAATGCCTAACATGCCGGCTTCGATGTTTTCACGAAATTCTCTTATGCTTGAAGCGCTGTCTGTGTATAGGCAGGCCCCGTTTGCGAATTTTGATTGATTGGACAGATCGATTGCTTCTGCGAGTGATGAGACACGGACAATGGATAAGACTGGGGCAAAAATCTCGTCCTGCCAGATTTTCATTTGATTTGTGACATGATCAAAGATCGTTGGTCCGACAAAATACCCTTCTCCATTTGTTTCGTTATCTTGTCTGCCATCACGAATCAGGCTTGCGCCTTCTTCAATTCCTGATTGGATATATTGAAGAGTTCGTTCTTTATGCTCTTTCCGAATGACTGGTCCGAGAAAGACATCTTCATTTATTCCGTTTCCTATGACAAGCTGGTTGGATTCATCGACCAATTTTTGAATCAAGTTGTCCGCCACGTCTTCTTCCACTGCGACAACGGCTGCTGCCATGCAGCGTTCACCTGCTGATCCAAAAGCAGCGCCAATGATTTGTTTTGTGGCTGATTCTAAATCAGCATCTTTCAAGACGATGGAGTGATTTTTTGCACCGGCAAGTGCTTGGACACGTTTACCTTGTGATGTCCCTTTTTTATAGACGTATTCTGCGACTGGCTGAGAGCCGACAAACGAAATGGCTTTTACCTTTTCGTGTTCAAGCAGACCGTTTACTACATCGTGAGCGCCATTGACAATGTTGAGCACACCTTTTGGAAGTCCCGCTTCTTCAAATAGTTCTGCTAACCGTGCAGCAAGGATTGGCGTTCGTTCTGAAGGCTTTAAAACAAATGTATTTCCGCAGGCGATGGCAAGCGGGAACATCCAGCATGGGACCATCATCGGAAAGTTAAACGGGGTAATGCCGCCGATGACGCCAATTGGGTAGCGGTACATGCCAGACTCTAGACCAGTCGCAATATCAGGCAGTTGTTTCCCCATCATTAAGGTTGGTGCACCAGCGGCAAATTCCACACATTCAATTCCTCGCTGCACCTCTCCTTTTGCTTCTGTTACACTTTTTCCGTTTTCCAGCGTGACGAGTTCAGCCAACTCATCCCATTTCTCAACGAGTAACTGTTGGTATTTAAATAAAATACGTGCCCGCCGGGGAACAGCTGTTTTAGACCAAGTGGTGAACGCTTCTTGTGCTGCTTGGACTGCATGTTCTACATCCGTTTTTGTTGAAAGCGGTACTTCTGCGATGACTTCGCCAGTAGCTGGATTATAAACAGCTTCCGTTTGGTTCGTTTCGGCGTCCACCCATTGTCCGCCAATATAATTTTTCAACGTTTGTACATCTGTTTTGGTCATGTTCCCTCTCTCCTCTTTGTTTGGATTGTGATGCAATCGTGTGTTGATTTATCGTCATTGTCTCATCTAAGGGGTCTTCATCTGTATACACTCTTTGTCAAATGAAACCACAGCTTTGCTTTACGTTCTGATAAAACATGTGAAGTCTAAACCTTCTAGCTCTTTTGGTTCCGAAGATCTGTCCCCCTTTTAGGTCGTTTTGTCTGTGTGTCATGAGCATGTTAACTAATTGATGATGTATTTTTGGTTAACTGTTGGTTAACTTTAGAAAAATCATAATATTAAAAACGCTTCCAGTCAATGATCAGTTTGTTGATCTAAAAAAACCTGATGCCAGGTGCATCAGGCTAAGACTGTTTATGTTAGTTATTTAGAAGAAATTGCGTATTGACTCGGCTCTGTATAAGCCGGGAGCATCTCCCCGTGTGCTTCAATTAATTCATTACATAGTTTGATGGTGTCATCAATTGATAATTCAGCACTTGTATGCGGGTCTAATAATGCCGCTTGGTAAATGTGTTCTTTTTTGCCGCTGATTGCAGCTTCAATCGTCATGAGCTGTGAGCTGATATTGGTCCGGTTGAGTCCAGCCAATTGTTCAGGTATCTCTCCGATATAACATGGCATGATACCGCTCCGGTCTGCAACACATGGCACTTCGACACAGGCTTTTTCAGGAAGATTGTGAATGAGTCCACCTGTGTTCAGTACATTTCCACCAAATTTAAAGGGAACGTTCGTTTCAATCGCTTCAATGATACGTGAACCATATTCTTTAGAGCGCGTATGCGTGATCTGTGTGTTTCCCACAAGGTCATGTTTCATCGTATTCCAATTGTTGATTTGTTCCTCGCAGCGTCTTGGGTATTCATCGAGCGGAATGTTAAACTGTCCAATCAGTTCTGGATAACGAGATTTGATAAAATACGGATGATATTCTGCATTGTGCTCTGAGGATTCGGTGACATAGTAGCCGAATTTATCCATTAGTTCAAAACGAACCATATCTGGATGCCGCGTTTTTTGTTTTTCTTTTGCTCTTGCTTTGATTTCTGGATACAAGTCTTGACCGTCCCGTTTTACTTCTAATAACCATGCCATGTGATTAATGCCGGCAATTTTTTCTTCAATGCCTTCATGGTCCATTTCAAGTGATTGAAATAAATCTTTCGTACACACCTGTACGCTATGGCAAAGACCAACCGTTTGAACCCGAGTATAACGCAGCATAGCGCCAGTCAGTGTGGCCATTGGATTCGTGTAATTTAATAATAAGGCGTGTGGACACACCTCTTCCATATCCTTTGCGAAGTCCAGCATCACGGGAATGGTTCGAAGTGAACGGAAAATGCCGCCGATGCCAACTGTATCCGCAATCGTTTGTCTTAATCCATATTTTTTTGGAATCTCAAAATCAATGACAGTGCTTGGCTGATAGCCTCCCACCTGGATGGCATTGATGACATATTTCGCATTCTTTAAGGCTTCTTTCCGGTTGTGATACGACTGAATAGTCACATGTGCACCGTAGTTCTCTTTTAAGTGACGCAGCATCGTTTCTGATTCTTTCAGCCGGTTGTGGTCGATATCATATAACGCAAATTCAAAGCCGGCAAGTGCGGGAACGAACAGACAATCTCCTAATATATTTTTAGCAAACACGGTACTTCCTGCACCGATAAATGTAATTTTAGACATAGACGACACTCCTTTTTACATCAAGGTTGGATTACCCTTTAACAGAGCCTTGAGACAGCCCTGCGATAAAGTATTTTTGCAAAAGTAAAAACATCGTGACCATTGGCAGCATCGCAATAAGAGCAGCGGCGCCAACTAGCTGGAGCTGGTGTTGATTTTGACCAAAGAAATTGGATAAGGCGACTGTAAGTGTATGCATCTCTTTATCTTGCAAGAAGAAGATGGCAAATTGATAGTCGTTCCAAATATACACACAGGCAATGATTAAAACAGAAGCGGTAATCGGCTTCAGCAGCGGAAAAACGACGGTGAAAAAGACTCTAAGTGTTCCCGCGCCATCAATACGAGCGGCTTCTTCAAGCTCCTTGGGAATCGTCGACCGGATAAAACCGGCATATAGAAAAATCGTCAGTGGTAAAAAAGCAGCAACATTGTTTAAAATAGCGATTTGATAAGTATTCATCATGCCAATTTGTACAACCATTTTGTATAGCGGGACAAGGGCGGTGAGCGGCGGTATGACCATAATGGCAATGAATAAGAGATAGACCGCTTGATTCAGCTTTGTTCCTCTTCTTGCGAGTGGATAGGCGGCAAGTGATCCAAAGATGATGAGTAGGGCAGCGGAGCTGAACGTAATGATCACTGTATTCAAAAAGGACTGGCCAAGCTGAGCATCTGTCCATGCCATCAGAAAGTTTTCAAAATGAAGCGTTGATGGGAACAGCCATTTTGAGCTAAAATCTCCTATCCCCTTTAGAGAGGTCGTGACTAAAATATAAAATGGAATCAGGTGCAGCAATGTAATCAAAAGGGCGAGTAAGGAGTACCATCTTTTCTTTCGTTTATAGGCGTTATCCATCACACCTCGGTCTCCTTTCGTTTGAAATAAATGAGCGCTGCGACACTAACGACAAGGATGATAACAGCCATGAAAACACCTTGCGTCGCTGCATAGCCTGCATCCTGTCGTTTGAAATACAAATCGTACATAAAAGTCGACATCGATTGCGAGGAATCTCCGGGTCCTCCGCCAGTGAGCGCGACAATGACATCAAATAATTTAAGTCCACCGATGACATTGAGCACAACATTGATGGTAATAGATGGCATTAAAAGCGGTAATGTGATGCGCCAAAATTGCTGAAGACCTGAAGCTCCGTCGAGTTGTGCTGCTTCATAATAATCTTTAGGAATGCTTTGGAGTCCTGCTAAATAAATGATCATGGCAATCCCGACGAATTGATACGTATTCACAAACACAATGATCCAAGTGTTTAGCTGCGGATTACCAAGTGCGTTCATTGGATCAAATCCAAAAAGGGTAACAACGTCGTTTAAAGCACCACCTTGGTACGCAAAGACAAAATACCAAATATAGCCCATGGCAATCGGGCTGATCATGACGGGTAAATAGATCACCGTTCTTGTGATGGCTCTCATTTTTAAACTTTGATTTAATAAGAGTGCATATCCAAGACCAATCATATTTTGTAAGATGGTGCTCCCGATGCCGTAAAGAAGGGTATTTTTCACAACAAGCCATGTGGTTGGATCTTGCAGTAGCCGTTTGTATTGATCAAGTCCGATCCACTTATACTGTTGTGAGAAACCGTTCCAATTTGTAAAAGAAAGCTGAATCCCGTTAAAAAAGGGATAAATGATAAAGGCACTGACAACGAGAACAGCAGGCAGATACATCCACCAAAGTGAAGAATTTTGGCTATTTTTCATCTTCTGTTTTGGAAAAGAGGTAAATGTCGCCGCCTGTTTTTCTTTTGTGATGTCACTCATTGGCTTCACTCCTGTTTCAGCATGAGCCTGCTATTGTTTTTTCAGGCGCTTATATTCCTCTTCCATTTTCTTCGATAGTTGTTCCGGTGTGATGGAGCCTGCTAATAATTCTTGACCGGTCGTTGCCATGACAGCCCACATGCCGCTCGGTAAGTATTTCCGATCAAAATATGGTTCAATCTTAATATCTTCATATTGCTCGTAAAATGTAGAGTAATAGTTTTTGGCTTTGACTTCTTTTAAAGCCGTTTCAGAGGAAGTGCCCTCTGCGATTTTTTTTGCGTTTTCAGGCTTTGCTAAAAAGTCAATGAATTGTTGTGCTTCTTTTAGATGCTTTGAGTCTTTCCATGCCGCAACAGTAAAGCGTTCCCCGCCAATCCAGCTTTGCTCATCTCCTTCATGAATCGCTGGTACGGGCATGGTGCCTACTTTGATCGATTGATTGAGTTCAGTCGCCTCAGGTCCTAAAGATCCTCCCACAAAGGTGAAAGCGATTTTGTTTTGTGCCATTAGCTCAGGTGCTTGAGATAGTTTCGCCGTGAGTACATCTTTGTTTAAAAGGTCTTGATCTTTCAGCTCCTTCATAAACTGTGCAAGCGGTGTATATTGAGACCAATCAAATGATCCATTTTCAAGGTCTTTTCCGTATTGATGTTTTTGATCGGTAATGAGTAAAGGCGTTGCCAGCTCATCAAAGACTTGGGCAATATTTGAATTATCGCCTCCTGGAATCCAGAGCGGCACAACGTCTCCTTTACTTTTTTCTTTGACAGTCTGTAAAGCAGTTCTCAGTTCATCCAGTGTTTTAGGAACTTTTATGCCATATTCTTTTAATAGATTGGCATTAAAACTAAGTCCGTCTTTTGCTTGATTCAGCGGATAGGCATAGACTTTGCCATCTTTGTCTTTTAAAATTTGATCGAGTGAAGGATCGAGTTGTTTTACCCAGTCCATCTCCTTTAGATCAGCCACGTATTCGCTATATCGCAGCTTGGCCCAGCCGTGTGTATCAAATAGGTCTGGCATGTCGTTTGCGCCCATTTTGACGCGTATCATATCTTCATAGCTGTTGCCAGGGAAGTTGGCATCAATTCGGATGTTTTGATGTTCTTTTTCAAAGTCACGGATCACTTCTTCAAATGCTTTTCTCTCCCCGCTGTTGCTCATTGTAGAGAATAGAGTCAAGGTCACTTTTCCGTTTGCTTCAGACGCACCGTTATTGCCACAAGCAGACAAGATTATCGACAAAACTAGAGCTACACACAGCATCAAATTTTTTTTATTCATCGTTTCCTCCTTTTGATCACTGAAAATTCAGACGATTATAGGTAGAATTCATGCAGTTGCGGAAACAAAAGAAGTCCATTATACTGGAATTCTATTCTTTTCAAAGAGATAAGAGAGCAATTGGGTAAACTGCGTTGTTTTCAGCATGATCTGGCCATCATGCTCAGCAGCTCCCTTCCTGCTTTTTTGTCTCTTTTTTGTTTACTGAAATGCTTATTCACCCCCTTTCATGGATTGGGCATGTGCTGCCTCTTTGCATGAGCTTTGTTGGCACGACGACTTTTAGAGGAAGCTTTCTGCCTTCTATCCGCTCAAGCAAAAGCTTTAGACCTACTTCCCCCATTTCTTCTGTATATACTTTGACCGTTGTGAGCGGCGGGCTTGAAAAGGAAGCGGCTTCGATATCATTAAACCCCACGATTGAGACATCTTGAGGTACACGAAGACCGGCTTCATGTAGCGCACGCATAGCGCCTATTGCCATAGAGTCACTTCCGATAAAAAAGGCTTCTGGAAGCTTTCCTTTCTGTATGGCTTTTTGCATAAGCGAGTAGCCTTCTTGCATCGAATATTCGCCTATGTGGATGTCATTCATATGAAGAGTTCCCGCTTCTTGCATTCTTTTGATAAAAGTTGTTTGTCTTTCGTCCTCAATCACAGCATTTCCTTCGAAATAATGCTCCCTCTCTTTCCCGCCAATATAGCCTAGATGTGTGTAGCCGAGAGATTGCAGATGACGAATGGCACGATCTGCCGCCCTGACAAAATCCACATGTACACAATCATACAAATCTTCATCCGCATAATGATTGATAAAAACGATATGTTCCATTCGGTTTGTCATCTTTTCAACCGTATCAGGGCTGATTCGTCCAATGACAATCAAACCGTCAATATCCTTTAGTATCGCCCCTTTGTCCATGTTTCTTAGGCGAAAGGTATGGAGAGTAGACAGACCTTGTTTGGCATATTCTTTTTCAATTCCTTTTCGAATCGATGAAAAAAAAGGATCATTTAATTCTTCGTCAATGGATTGGGCGACAACGACACCGATGACTGGGGATGCGGGTGGGCTTTTAACTTCTGCTTGATCGGCTTTTCTTGCTCTGACTGGGGTATAGTTTAATTTCTTAGCTATGTCGAGGATGTTTTGTCTTGTTGCGTGTGAAACGGCAAGCGTTTGGTCGCCATTTAACACACGGGATACAGTAGAGACGGATACTTTTGCATCATGAGCAATATCTTTGAGTGTAGTCATAGGCAAACTCCTCATCATTTTTGACTAAATGTTTACTAAAGATATTTGAAGAATAACACATAAATAAAGCGCTTTCAATTATAAATTTGTGCTTTTATGAAGTTTTTGAGTATGTTTTGATAAGGAGATAGTTTGTTTAGTAAAATTGCGTAAAAAAGAGGATGGGCTTCATCCTCTTTTTTACTAAGGTGATTTCATTGTGGCTGTTTCTTTTGCGAACAATTGCTTCATTATTTCCCATGCTTTATCTAATTCTTCGTGAAGTCCAAATAAACCTGAGGTGCCGATGATGTAAATTTCATTTCCTGCCTCAGCAAGCAACCGGAACGTGCTTTCATTACAAGAGCCGTCTACCTCAATTGAAAATGAGTATCCCCCCTTCTCTTTGATTTCTTTCACCTCTTTCATTTTCGGAAGCATTTCTTTGATAAAAGGCTGACCCGCAAACCCTGGATCAATTGTCATGATCGTCACCCGGTCTATTAAATGAATAAAAGCATCTAATGCTGCAACTGGTGTGGCGGGATTGAGAACAAAGCCGACCTCACACTTTCTTTCGTGGATATGCCGAATGATTCGAAAAACGTCTTTTTGCACCACTTCTGGATGTAAACAAATCATCGTTGCGCCTGCATCAATACATGCATCAATTAAAAATTCCTGAGGCTGTTCGGCCATTAGATGAACATCAATCGGAACGTCTGTCAGTTTCCGAAGTTGTTCAATGAAAAAGGGTGATAAGGTCATATTTTTTACATAATGACCATCCATGACGTCGACATGATAACGGTCTGCCCTTGTGTTCAGAAGCTGAATTTGTTCACGGAAGTGCGTTAAATCCATGCACATCAATGAAGGTGAGAAAATAGCTGTCATCCTGAAATGCCTCCTTTTTAAAGATGGAATAAAAATTTGATCAATCCAATCAAGATTCCGATGATACCGAAGTCTGTATCGCCAAATGTTGTCCCTTCAAAGCCAAGAGTGCCTAACACAGGAAGTAAACAAGCTGGTAAAAATGAAAGGAGTATTCCATTCACAAAGGAACCGGCGACTGCACCTCTCACTCCCCCTGTTGCATTGCCATATACGCCCGCTGTCGCACCGCAGAAAAAGTGTGGCACAAGTCCAGGAACAATGACAATTAAACCAAACAAAGGAAGAAGGAAAATAGACACGATGCCTCCAGCAAAACTGCATAAAAAACCGATGATCACCGCATTTGGAGCAAATGGGAAAACAGTTGGCGCATCAAGTGCCGGCTTTGCCCCTTTAACGAAACGATCGGCAATCCCTTTGAAAGCAGGCACAATTTCCCCGATTGCCATCCGTACACCTGCTAAAATAATGTACACCCCAGCAGCAAAGGTAATGGCCTGAATGAGAATGAAGACAGCAAAATTCGTACCACCACTAATGTTTTCTATGAATGAAATTCCCGCAAACGGTGCAATCGCAAAGAAAAGCAAAGCCATCGTAATGGAGATGGCCACCGATGTATCTCTTAGAAAACCGAGTGATTTAGGCACTTGAATGGTTTCCGTTGATTTCTCTGGGCGCCCGACCCATTTGCCGATCATTCCCGCTGTAAAATAGCCGAACGTACTGAAATGACCGAGTGCCAGATCATCACTTCCAGTGACTTTCCTTGTAAACGGCTGAAGGATTGCGGGAGCAATGACCATCGCTGCACCTAATACGATTGAACCAGTGGTGATCAGCAGCGTTCCTTGCATGCCGGCTGTTGACAGAACGACTGCAAGCATAGCCGCCATATATAGCGTATGATGCCCAGTTAAAAAGACGTATTTAAAGGGTGTGAATTTTGCCAAAAGCAAATTGACCACCATACCAAAAATCATAATGAGCGCTGTCTGTGTACCGAATTCCTTTTGGGCAATGGCCGCCATGGCATCTGTATTTGGGACAACCCCTTGAATGTGAAAGGCTGCTTCAAACATCTTCCTGAAAACCCCAAGTGAATCAGATACGACTGTGGCGCCCGCTCCTAATATTAAAAAACCCATTGTTGTTTTTAAGGTGCCTGATACAGTATCGGCAGCTGACTTTTTCTGCAAAAGTAAACCAGCCAGTGCAAACAAACCGATGAGAATTGCGGGTGTGCCCAATATATCGTTCATGATCAGTTCTATCATGATGTGAATCCCCCTTTTTCCGTCGATTATATGTGTTTACGAAGGACGTCTTTAATGGCTTCCTGGTCTAACAAGTTATTTAATCCAGCGACCTTTCTTGTGCCGTCATCCAGCTGATCGATAATGTCTGTTGCTCCGATATAGAGGTCTGCTTGTTCATTTTTGCTTGTACTGAGATCGGTGTGATCCACTTCCGCTAAAAGTCCTAATTCTTCTAAAGCCTTTTTGACATTCATTTCAACAATAAAGCTGCTTCCTAAACCGTTTCCGCATACAACTAGAATTTTTTTCATTCTCTTTTTCCTCCTTTATACTTGTGAAAATTGATTGATTAGTTGTTGGATGGTTGCTAATTCCTCTGCTTCAATCAATTGTCTCACCCGTTTTTCTTCACTTAACAGCATCGTCAGCTGTTTGAGTGCTTTCAGGTGGGTCATACTGTCAATGGCAGCTAATACAATGATGAGCCGAACTTGCTTTTTTCCATCCTTTGAAAAGAAAACGGGCTGATGACATGACATAAGTGACATGCTTAATTTGTTCACGCCATCCTCTGGCCTGGCATGCGGAATCGCCACTTGTGGCGCAATCACAATATAAGGGCCATTTTGATGAACAGACTGGATCATCGCTTTCACATAACTTTCCTGAATCGCTTGTTGATCAAGCAAAGGCTGCGCTGCTTTTGTAATGGCCTCCTGCCATGTGTCTGCTGTTTGCTGGAGCTGAATGGTTTCTTCTGTTAATAAATCGTTTAACACTGGTTTCCACCCTTTCTGGTGTGATACATATGTGGAATGAAGCAGCTCCTTCAAGTCATGAAGCAATGCTTTTTCATTTTGAACGATGGTATGCTGCTGAATGATATTGAATAAAGCATTCACATGTTGCTCATCAAGCTTAGGTTCTGAGCCTTCTCCATATTGAAGCAATGTTTTTTTCTCATAAGCAGTGAGAATAGGGTGAACGAGATGAACAGGTTTTCCTTTAAACGAAATAGGTGTCGTTGATACAACAAAGTCGACATCAATGGATGTTAATTCTTCATATGAACGTTTTGATAACAGTCCGCGTATGTCGATGTAGCCGATTAATTCAAGAAGCTGCGTTTTCAGCATGTGACTTGTGCCAATTCCTTCTCCACAAACAATGTAAACAGAACGTTTCGCAATCGACGAAATCCCTTCTCTTCTCATCCAGCCGCCAAAATGCATCGCCACATAGGCAATTTCATGATCGCTCATCTTTGAACAGGTCGCCTTCTCTAAATGGCAAGCAACCTTTTGCGTGATGTCAAACACCTCTGGCTGTGCATGTTTCATGGAATCTGTTAATTCATTGATGATATCAATGTGATAGATGAGCCTATAATAGGCAGGAATTAAATGCATGGTTAAGTTTTGTTCCAAGACTTCTACTTCCTGGAAGGAAATACACGCATAACGCTGAAAGTCAATGATCATTTGTCTCGCAATGGTTCGAATGAGATGTTCTTCTGGTTTTTGACTTGATGGAAGTTTTTGTTTTTTGGCACTGAGCCATAGCGTACTAAGAAAATAGATTTCATCATCATGAACCAAAAGACTGGTTTCTTTTTGAATTTGCGCCATGAAACGAATAGCAGCCAAGCATTCATCTGTTTCCTGCAGTGTTCGTTTTTCTTCTGTTGAAATGTGTACAGCACGTCCTAGCTTCATCCGTTTAAAGTAGAAAAAGAGATCCATAGACAGCTGATCCAGCATGTCATCTGCAAACTCAAGCTTCAGATCTTGTTCGGACTGTTGAAGGAGAGCATGTATTCTCTTATATGAGATAGGACCCTTTAACCAAACCGATGGAAATGTTTTTTCATTTTTTATCATGTTGCGAATGAAATGAATATGAGGTTTCAGTGCCAACCGAATTGTTCTTTCTTCTCCTGAAATTAAATAGCCACTGGCCGCCTGATAATGAAGTGTAAGCTGCTGTTTTGAAAGTGCTTCTTTTAGTTGTTTCATATCTTCAAGCAGTGTATTGCGGCTTACCTTCGTCATCTCCATAAAATCATCAATTTTTAGATGCTTCTCACTGCATGCAATGGATAGGAGCAAGATGGCACGTCTTTCTTTTACACATGGTTCATAGTCATGACCGACTAGAACGGTGTCAGCTTTTTCAATAATGACTTCTTTCTCGTGTGGATTTAAATAGTAGCCTCGTTGATCTTTTCGCTGGACGCCACTAAGCTGATGGGTTTCCAGCCAACTATTCATTCGCTTAATTTCAGCGTAGACAGTTCGAGTAGAGACATTCAGTCGATTCTGTAAATCTTCAATTGATAGATAAGTGGTCGTGTGAAGCAACATCGATAATAAAGTCGTGCCCCTCTTGGTTAAGTGCAGTTGGAATCCCTCCCTTCTTCCCTTTGGTTATAAGTCTAATCAACTTGCATGCGCCAAAGAAGTCCAAATGTCTTCAGTAAGTATTGTGCAGCTTTTGGGTGCTTCTTTTGCCTTAAGAAATAGCACACTCAAGCGAGTGTGCTTTGAGATTTGTATAAAAAGAACCCTTTTTCTGCTTTTAATTGCCTTGCTATGTGATCAGCTTCCGAATGCCCCATTGAGCAATTTCAACCGCCTCTTGACTCAACAGATTGTCGATAGCTGCTCTCTGGCATTTTTCAATTCAGTTAAGTTAGCAGCTGAAAACTTTCTACCTGCTTTTGCGACTTCTTCAGGTGGATCAGTTTGGATCACCGCTAAGTCATCAGTAAGCAAAATCTCTTGTGTGATTTCCACAAAATCTTGCAGTGCTGACCTAACCTTGTTAGGATCAGTCTCCAAGTCTTCATCGTCGTAAGAATCCCATTTATACAAAACGGAATTCAGTGCATCTTGTGCCGCCCAAAACTCACGACGCATGCGGCCTTTGTCGTACCTGTTCTTCACTTCTCCTTTTGATAAAAAGAAGTTTTTGAGCAAAGAAAAAAGCCCCTTCTCATCAGAAGCTGGCTTGTGATCCTCTTGTTTTCCTATGTCTGCTGTTCCGGCCATTGAATATCCAGTGATCTCACCCTTTTGAATCTGTTCCCAAATTTCATCAGAGGCTTTTGTCACAAGTACCCAAGATCCTTTTTGAATCAGCTCCCCGCCCATTTCAAAGTCAGACGGAGCAATGTACGATTCAACGACTTCCCCGACACCGCCTTGGAAATCATGCTGCTTGTCGATCTCACGTGCATCCTTCAGGAACCCATGAGCGGCTTTTTCAATTTCTTCTGGTGTCATATAGTCTCCATGTGCATCTGCTACGTTTGGTTCATAAACAATACCATACACAAGACGCTGCGCATCATCAGCTTTTGCAATGACCTTGATCTCTTTTTGAAAGTCATTTTCTTTTTCTGACTTAACGAAAAAAACTGCTTTTGGTTAGCAGCTTTGTCTACGTATGAAACGTGTGTGATTTTTGCGTTTATCAATTCGCGTGGCATTTCATTCACCTCCTTTCAAAAGAAAAAACTGTCTTTCAATCAGACAGTTCCTTCACCACTATTATAATACTCTCCACTGATTTCTTTTAGGGACTTAATTAATTTAAATACTATTGATAAATACCTAATAGCATCATCAGAATCAAGAGATACTGCATCTGGGTTTTTAACAAGATCATTCCTTAAATGCCAAGACCCGAGAATGCTATTTGCCATCGGAGTTGATATATAGTTATTAAGAAGAAGATATTTGACTATCTGCGGTATATCATCCATTGTCTCCTTGTTTAACCTAACTAGTGCATATCTTAGTTCCTTCTCGAGTTCTAACCAAGCTGAATAAGCAGCTTGCTCAGGCGATTTTTTTGCCAAATCCTCATAAATTTTATATTCGATTTCATGTTCATCAGTTTCAGCTTCGGTATCATGTTCATTCATGTTATATAGATTTTCTTCATTATTTTGACTGGTTTTGATTTCTTTACTTACTTGTTCAAGATTAATTAAATCTTCCTTAAACTCAACTTGTACAATATCTTTATATTTAAAGCTCAACAAGCCACCAACTTTATTAAGAATACCGCTTAATGGCTCTTTAAAAATAATAATCACTATAACCCAAACTAAAGGCCAAACCATAGAATCTATAATCTTAGAAAAGAATTCCAACCAATTCATAAATTCCCCTCACTCCCAAAGTAATGCAGAATTCACACTATTAAAACCCCATATTTATAAGTGTTTATCTCTTCTCAAAAAACATTTCTAATAATTTATACTAATCCCGTATTATTCAATTTTGCCCTCCGTGGATTTATCATTGCTTATATTTAAAGCTAGGTTTGCCAAAGTTTCTTGTCTTTTGTGTTCATCACTTATTTGAGAGATTAGAAAGTTGCTGAAATAAAAATGATGTGTATTAACAATTCTATTATGAAACTGAGTTAAAGATTTAATCGAATTGGTGTGCATTTTCAAGTAAATAGCTCCAATAAAATTAGAGAGTATTCCTGCAAGTGTACCGGTTGCAGCTACTATTATTTTGTTTTGTGAATCACCTAATATATTACTTGATATTAAATACATTGTTATTCCTAAAAATATAAAACCTAAAACAATACAACAAATCCCAACCCAAAACACAAAAGAGTTTTGCCTTAGATTAAGATCATAATATCTTTTCAATTGTAAATCATGTTGTTTGAATAGGATCTCACTCCTATTTATCGTGGGATCATCACTCTGTAACAAGTCAATTTCCATATCAATATCATGCATCATTGTGATGAATCGTTGATTTGGTATTATATATGGTATTACAATCAGGGCGATACCTGCTAAAGAACAAATTAAGATCATCACATTACTAGCTTCCGTTCTAATAAATGAGAAAAAAACTAAACTAAAAACTATATAGCATAATCCACCTAAAAGAAACACAGCTTTCTTAAATTTTTCCCTAAGTTTTAATGAGGTCTTTTCTCTCTCAAGGCGGTTAATATCGGGTTTTGTATCATTACTCATTGTGTCTCCAGAATTTATTGGATTATCCATTTTAATAACCTCTTTATTTTTAATATAAAATAAAGATATCACAAAAACGAATGATTATATAATAAATTTTAGCATTACATACATTAATTTCATGTTAAATAATTCTCTCTTCTAATCTCTTCTTTTTCCTCAGCTGACAATCCTAGAATAACAGGATCAACCACAGGACCAACCGCACAATGACAATTTACTCGCTCTTTTGGCGTAAGCTGTGTATCTCTCGGAAACATGCACCGCTCTCCGCTGCCTGGTATCTCAAATTCTTCATCGAGAGGAATGATTGTTCCATCCAGCTGCACATGACTTTCTCTGGACTGATTCTTTTTCCCGCCGCTGTGTTTCCATTGTTTCGCCGTCACAGCTGGAGGTTGGACATAGGATTCATGTTGAGCGACGGAAGAAGCGGTCAACACTTCAGTTATGGCTGTTACACGCGCGCTTGCGGCTGTCCTTCAGCTCCAGTTCAATCTCTTGGATAGAGCGGCCTTCTTTTATACCCTCTTTCAACGTTTGCTCAATGGCTGTATGAGTATTCAGTTTCATCAGCTGCGCCAACTCCTGCGACCATGATTCAATCCACTGTTCAGTTTTCTCAGAAAGTACCTTGAATGGAATATCCGCATCGATGGAATGCATGATTTTCTCGGCCAGCTGCGTGACGGTCAGCGTCAAGAAAATGGGCGTTTCTTTTCCAAACAGCTCCGCAAATTCATCAGCTGCAAACAAGTCATTTTGAAAGAACGCCAGAATTGATTCTAACGTTTCCGAATCGTCCTTGGATAAAACCATTCAGAGCATTTAAAAACGTCCTGCGTTGCAATTTGAGAAGTTTTGCGGTGGTTTTCTCGTACTCTTCCACCAAAGAGGGTATATCCTTAAGTTCCGGAAAATCAGCTACAGCTGCTTCTAGTTCCTCGACCTCATCCGACTCCGCTTTTCGCACAAAGGTATTGATGTTTTTTATCAACTGATCAATCTTTCTCATTTGCGGATCTCCTCTAGTTCATCCCTAAGGTCTTTGAGGATCGATACCAATTCATTCTGAGAACCTGCTGACTTCTGAAAAACCGTATCAAGCAAGCTAGTTGATGCCTTTGGCTTAGTCTCAATCGGTCTGTGGTATTGTTCTTCAGGCCATTCTTCTAACGTTTTCCCAAGAATACGGCCAGCCAGATCACGAAGGTCATTTGGTGAAACCGCTCCTGCTTGAATAAACGGTGTAAGAACCTTAGCAATTTCGAGCGGATCACGAAAGTCGGACCATTTAATATGAGTCGCACATGCCAGAGATCGAGATCAGGAAGAAAGAGTGTGTTGAACTTGCCAGTGAAGATCATTCTTTCCGGCTGAAATACCTGCTCTTCCGTTGTCTTTCGAGCGGTATCTGCTGTAGCCTTGTTATAATCCTTTGATTCGCCTGTGTAGATCGGCGGCAGACGGAAAGAAGAACGTATCTTGTTTCTCGTCTTCTCGTCGTATTCAAGAAACAGCGCATCCTCCTGAAGAATCTCGGCCAGTGATTTTATTTCAACTTTCACAGGTGCAGGGTCTTCGTCATTGCTTACTTTGTCCTTTTTCTTTTTAGGAATCCCTTCGACTTCAAGCAAAAGAAACTTATGTGCATTGTCTGAACCTTCAATGCCGTTCATGTACTCTTGCAGCTGCTGATAGGAAGACTCGGACAGCATTCCATTTTCCACTGTAATAACTGCCGGCACATGCCGACCTTGTTTAAAGTACAGATAGTTCAGTTCTTCTGCCTTGCGTGCTCCGTACATATTGACGATGTTACCAATCCAGCGAGGAACACCATATGTACCGCTGCCGCTCTGCTTGAAGTCCAATAACACCAAAAACCTTGAAAGGTATTAAGCCATTCAAGGTTTTTTTGTATAATCTCATTAAAAATGAACTAATTTGAATTCATTTTTGAAAGGAAATCTTGAAGAACTAATTTTACTGGTGAATTCGCAGTAGTAGCCAACACATTATTTACACGTTCTAAAATTTGAGGATGCTCCAATATCAATTTTTTGCCTTCCTCAATTGGAAAACTTCTCAATGTATCAATACAGATCTCAAATAGTTCTTTATCATTAGTATTCAACAAATCCATTAAAATTTTCAACTCATATTCATTGCACTCATTATCCAGACAATACGCAATTTTCCGCTGCCACTCTATTGGCTTATTGCGCACCTGATTTGATAATTCTTCCCAATCGTTCAGGCTAAAATCCGAGAGAATCTCACTAGCAATCAAACACCCGTCGTCATACCACGAATCTACCGTTGTATCAGCAGATAAAAGATTATCTAATTCCTTAAACACATTTAATACCTCCATTTAAATTAAAATCCTGATGGGCGTAAAGCATTTTCTGTACCTGTCGGATACCCGCTAGTTACATCTTTCCCCACTTTAATCACATCAATTTCTACACCATCAATACGTGCTCTATGCCAAGTTGCTCTATCTCTTAATCTTGATGAAATAGCTGCTGTATCTCCAACATCGGTAATACTTTTGAGAATTTTCTCATCCTTCCAAGAATCAGGAAAGAGCGTGCTTTTTTTAATCTTAGAGATATTTCCATCAGAAAACTGTTTTGTAAATACAACATTTTTTGTACCATCCGCATTTGTTGATAATACTTCAACTGCAAATTTTTCATTATCATTATTAATTCTAGGCGAATGTCCACCTATTAACTGATTTTTGGGGACTTTCCGTTGTCCTTCTAGAATCTTAGCTTCAATTTCTGGACTAATTACAGTTCTTCTAGCAGAATGTCCACCTGCACCCTGAATTCCCACCTTTCCATGAAACCCTTTCGCCCCAAACGGCAAAAGCATTCCCAAAGCCGCATTCATACTCGCTTCCTGCTGTTCTTTCGAGACTTTATTTCCAAACATATCTCGACCCGTAATCGCTTCGCTGAAGCCGTTTGTTGCGGTGAGGCCATATAAGCCTTTTTGTGATGTTTTCAACGCATCAAAAGATTTTTGTGATGTCTTGTAAATGTCGACTGCTCTGACTGCGGCGGACGTGGCTTGAGTCGTTTTATAGACGGCTTTTCCGCCTTTGAAAATGCGTCCTGCCCAACCGACGATTGGGATATATCCTGCTGCTGCCATGCCGCCTGCGGCGACTCGCTGTCCTGCGGTGAGTTCTTCACCTGTGATCGGATCGACACCTGTTGCGGCACGTTTTGCATCGTTCACGCCTGTCAGTTCATTGACAATATTTCCTCCGTAATCAAGAGCTTTTTCATACCACGGACGGTTGGCTAGTGCTTCTTGTTCCTTTGCAATCTTGCGGGCTTCTTCTTGATCTTTTTTGATTTTTAGATATTCAGAAGTTTGCTTCTCAATATCGCTTTTTGCCTTGTAGATTTCGCTATTTTGATACGCTTTCTTGTCAAAATTCATAGGCGAAATGGACTTTCCGTCATTTGTGGCATTGATCATTTCTGCGTACAATGCCATTGTAGCCTGCTGCTCCGTCTCTGACAAAGCATATTCATCTTTTAGATTTTGATCAAGTTCTCTTAGGTCTTTCACTGTCTTTTTTCGCTCGTCTTCCGCATCTTCTATTTTTTCATCAAAAGTTTGGCTATCAAATACCTCTAGTGAAATGAGGTCATCTATATCTTGAAAAATGGTTTTGAGTGCCTTTTTTTGATCTTTTACAATGCTTTTGGCGTTTTTGATGCCCATATGAACGGCATTGTCTAAAAAGTGTTCTTCAACAAAGGTGTCGCCGCCAAAATTTGTATCATCAAGTGTCCCAGAAACACCTTCATGAAAGGCTTTTTGTTTATCAATGAAATTAATAAACATGTCCACATTTCCGGCGAGTTCTTTGTAGAAGCTTTTAATGTTATCGGCACCTTTTCCAGTGAAGTCGTCACCGAGGTTGGCAACACCTTGTAATGCCTTTTTTAAATCTATCATTTGTTCGCGGAGTTCCTGATAGTGTTTTGCCCTTGTATCCATGGCACTGGTTAGTGCTTTTGCATCAAGTATCTTGCCCAGAAGAATTCACTCCTTCCTATTCATTGACGAGGTCAATTTTACCAATACGAAGTTTGTCATTAAATAGGAATAAAGATACAAAAACAGTACTTAATATGTAAATGATCAGAAGCATATCCTCGCTATTTTATTTTTCAAAGAAAAGCTCCCCCTTAACATTGTGCTCTCTTAAGACTTAGACTTAAGCAATTGTAGCTCTTGGTCCATAATATCTGCTGCTTCGTTAATAAATTGAATGATCAAGTCTAAATCTTCTTGTTTGTATTCGTTTGTGAGCTGTTTAGTTGATGCCGATAAAGATTGAAAGAGTTCCTTCACTTGTGATTTCCCAGCCGTTAATGGAACAATGATGACCCTTCGCTTGTCTTTTGGGTCCTTCTCCCTTTTGACGTAGCCTGCTTTTTCTAACCGGTCAATGAGAGCTGTGACCGCACCTGAGCTAAGACCGGTTTTTTCACTTAATTCACCTGCTGTGAGTGGTCCAAGTTCGTTTAACAAATCTGCTGATTTGAGATCTGTTGGGAAAAGGCCGAGCGATTGAGCGGCTGCTTGGTGAAATAGGACTGTTCGTGTAGCAAGGCGTCTCATCGTATGAATGATCTGATCCGCTCGATCTTCTGCCTCGTTCTTTGTTGACAACTTGTTCTCCTCCCTTTAAAATCAATTTATCTTGATCATCAAGATAAATGTTCTCTTACTTTATAATTAACTTGATCATAGCAAAAAAGTGAAGAGAACGTAAGCAGGAGGTAAATGAAATGAATAACGTGGATCATAAAGGCAAGGCATCCACTCGCTTTGTTGTCATCGGTTTGCTGTTAGGGATTTTTATGGCAGCGATGGACAACACCATTGTCGCAACAGCAATGGGAAGCATCGTCGCCGATTTGGGCAGTTTTGATAAATTTGCTTGGGTGACTGCTTCTTATATGGTGGCAGTGATGGCCGGTATGCCGATTTATGGAAAGCTTTCAGATATGTATGGTCGAAAGCGTTTTTTTCTGTTTGGACTTATTTTCTTTTTAATTGGATCTGCGCTGTGCGGCATCGCACAAACGATGGATCAGCTTATTATTTACCGTGCGATTCAAGGACTTGGAGGCGGTGCTCTTCTTCCGATCGCTTTCACGATTATCTTTGATATCTTCCCGCCAGAAAAGCGCGGGAAAATGTCCGGTATGTTTGGTGCAGTTTTTGGTCTATCCAGTGTATTAGGACCGCTGTTAGGAGCAATTATTACGGATTCGATCGGCTGGCATTGGGTGTTTTATATTAACGTACCAATTGGTATCGTCAGTGTGTTCTTGATCGCCAAATTTTATCAAGAATCGCTCGAGCATCGTAAGCAGAAAATTGACTGGTCAGGTGCCATTACACTTGTCGTTGCGGTTGTCAGTTTAATGTTCGCTCTTGAGCTTGGCGGTAAATCGTATGCGTGGGATTCTGTTCAAATCTTGACACTATTTGCTGTGTTTGTTGTCTTTGGCACCATCTTCTTCATTGTTGAACGGAAGGCAGAAGAACCGATTATTTCATTTTGGATGTTTAAAAATCGTCTGTTTGCGACATCTCAAATCTTGGCGTTTTTATATGGCGGGACGTTTATTATTCTAGCTGTCTTTATTCCTATCTTCGTCCAGGCGGTGTACGGTGAATCTGCAACAAGTGCCGGGTTCATTTTAACACCGATGATGATTGGTTCCGTGATTGGCAGTATGATTGGCGGAACGATGCAGACGAAAGTACCTTTTAGACGATTAATGACCATCTCTGTGATTTCATTTTTTGCTGGGATGCTGCTGCTTGCCAATATGTCGCCTGATACAGCAAGATTGTGGCTTACGCTCTTTATGATGATTTCAGGTTTTGGCGTTGGATTTAGCTTCTCCCTTCTGCCATCTGCTTCAATGAATGATCTCTCTCCGCGCTACCGCGGCAGTGCTAATTCTACCAATTCGTTCATGAGATCACTTGGGATGACTTTAGGCGTGACGATTTTTGGAACGATTCAAACCAATGTCCTGACAAATCGTTTAGCAGATGCTTTTAGCGGAATGAAAGGAGCTTCTTCTCAAGTTGGTGATCCACAAGCCATTTTTCAAGAGGGGGCACGCTCACAAATTCCGCCTGATATTTTAAATAAAGTGATTGATGCGATGTCACAAAGTATTACGTATGTATTTATGATTGCTTTATTCCCGATTGCACTTGCGGCGATTACGGTCGTATTTATGGGAAATGCACGAGTACGTACATCAAATGAAATGAAAGAAAGCGAATAATGTGAAAAAAGCAGAGCGATGCGGCTCTGCTTTTTTTCATCTTATTGATATAAAAGTTGGGCTTTTCCTTCACTGCCAACGATCTTTATTTTAGATGTGACCATGTCTTTGGCTGCTTGTTTTGCTTTTTGTAAATACATACGCGGATCTAAGCTTTCAGGTTCGTTTGAGAAATGATCACGAATCGCTTCAGAGTATGCATTTTTCAGTTCAGTGGACACATTGACCTTTGCCATACCGAGTGCGACACATCTTTTGACATCCTCATCTGGTACAGCTGAACCACCATGAAGGACAAGCGGCACATCGACAAGCGCTGCAATTTGTTCAATGCGGTCAAAGTCGATATTCGGCACCCCTTTATAAATGCCGTGGGCCGTGCCGATCGCAGGTGCTAAAGTAGGTACACTAGTTTCTTCTACAAATTGACGGCATTCTGATGGAATGGCTTTTTGAGCATCCTTTTCATCCACGACAATATCATCTTCTACCCCGCCTACCTTGCCTAACTCAGCTTCTACATTCACACCTACTTTTAAGGCAAGGTCAACCACTTCTTTTGTGCGGCGTACATTTTCTTCATATGAATGCATGGAAGCATCGATCATCACGGATGTATATCCTGCTCGTATACAAGTAAGAATCACATCAAAATCAGTGCAATGATCGAGATGAAGGCCGATTGGTATTTGGTATTGATCAGCTGCCGCCTTTACTGTATCTGCAATGGCTTTTGCGCCAAGCGATTGGACCGTGCCAACCGTTGTTTGCAAAATGACAGGTGATTTTAATTCAGCTGCCGTTTCGAGTACCCAGTAAATACTATCAAAGGAATGTACATTGAATGCGACAATTCCGTATTTTTCTTTTTTTGCTGCTTCAAGCATAGGTGTTGTGGAAAGTAAAGGCATGGTCAAACATCCTCTCTCGTCAAAATATCTGTTTTTAATACAGCGAGCATTTCTTCATTTGTTCTTGTTTCGAGCAGTTTTTGCCGTTTCGTTTCATCCATTAATCCGCGTGAAAGAGCAGAAAGTGCTTGTAAGTGAGTGGTTCCTGCTTCACTTTTTGGAATGAGTAAGGATAAGAAGAAAAAGCAAGGCTTTCCATCAAAAGCGTCCCATTCGATTCCGGTTTCTGTACGGACGATGACGAGTGCCGGTTTTGTGATGGTGTCTGACTGTGTATGCGGAATGGCAAATCCATCTTGAAAGCCGGTTGTACTCAGAGCTTCTCTTTCAGCTAGTCCTTTTTTGACAGCCTCAGGAGATGTACAAATCCCTGCTTTAGAGGCAATGTCAGCTATGGCTGCGAAAACGCCAGCCTGTGAAGAAGCTGTTTCATGTAGATTCATATAAATATGTTCCATCATTTCTCTTCCTCCCTATTAAACTGCGGGTTTGTCTATTTTCTTGCGGTAAAGCCCGTATAAAATCGCACCTACAAGTGAACCGATGAGTATGGAAAGCACCCACTGAAATGCGCCTGTGACGACTGGAAGGACAAGGAATCCACCGTGTGGAGCAGGAACCTGTACGCCAAAGAGATACGTCAATATAGCAGAGATGGCGGAACCAAACATGATAATTGGCAGGACAACGACTGGGTTTTTTGCTGCAAATGGAATGGCTCCTTCGGTAATATGAGTCGCTCCGAGAATATAGTTGATCATCCCAGCATTTCGTTCTTGTGGTGTAAAATGTTTTCGGAAAATCGTTGTGGCAATCGCAATGATAAGCGGCGGTGTGATACATGCTGCTGACACCCCTGCCATGAAGTAAAGGTTACCTTCTGCGAGTAAAGCCGTTCCTGTGACATAGGCTGCTTTGTTAAAAGGTCCTCCCATATCAAATCCACACATGGCTCCAACAATTAAACCTAAAAGCAATGGATTTGTGGATTGAACTGATGAGAGAAAATCCATTAATGAATTATTTAGCCCTGTAATTGGAACTAATAGCGGGGTCATGACAGCCCCAATTAAGAAAATACCAATGACAGGATAGATGAAAATTGATTTTAATCCGTCTAGTGATGCTGGTAATTTTTGAAGCAGGAATTGAAGAAGTACGATGATATACCCTGCTGCAAAACCTGCGATAATACCACCTAAGAATCCAGCGCCTCCATCGTTTGCAAGCAAGCCACCGATAAATCCGACAACCATCCCTGGGCGTTTCGCGATTGAATCAGCGATAAATGCTGCTAAAATAGGTACCATTAAGCTAAAGCCGAGCCCGCCAATGTTTTTCAAGTAGGCAGCGAACGGATGATACGTTTCATGCTGAGGATCAGCTGAGTAAATACCGAATAGAAAAGATAAAGCAATTAAGACCCCGCCTCCAACAACAAATGGAAGCATGTGTGATACACCGTTCATTAAATGTTTGTAGATGGTGTGTATCCACTTATTCGCTGACTTTTGTTGAGCTGATGAAGGCGCAGATGTTGTTTCTGTTCCAGAAGCTCTTCCTTTCACTTGATGAACGGGGGCTTCTCCATTGATAATGCCTTGAATCAGTTCGTTTGGTGTGCGAATACCCTTGGCTACAGGCACTTCAATGAGTGGTTTGCCGTGAAAACGATCTGTATTCACATCTTTGTCAGCAGCGACAATGACCCCATCGGCCTCCAAAATGTCTTGATCCGTTAAAGCGTTTTCAATTCCTACTTGACCATGCGTTTCAACTTTGATGTCGACCCCTAATTGCTCAGCTGCGATTTTTAATGCCTCAGCTGCCATAAATGTGTGCGCAATGCCTGTTGGACAGCCAGTGGCAGCGACAATTTTCTTGCGGCTCATGTGAACTCCCCCTTATATGTTCTGAATGTGTATTTGCTCAATTAATGAATCAATGTCATGTAAATCACTTAACCCTTTTGAAAAGGCGGTAGATGCCCCTGTTGCAATGCCATAGCGTAAGCATTCTTCATGAGGTTGTCCTTCCAGCTGTTTACTTAGGAATGCAGCGAGCATGGCATCACCAGAACAAGCCGTGTTTACGACCGTTCCTATTGGTGCATTTCCTTTTAATACGGCTTCGTTTGTAAGGAATAGTGCACCTTCTCCTCCTCGGGAAATGAGTACTTGCTCTGCACCCATCTCGATCAGCTTTCGTCCTGATTCAACGAGTTCTGTTTCTGATAAACGGTGGGTTTTTCCAAAAAATGCGGCAATCTCTTCTTCATTTGGTTTTAGTAAATATGGTTTGTATTGAAGTGTTTCTAAAACCGCCTTAGAGCTTGTGTCTAAAATAAATTTCACGTTGTTTTGATGACAAATAGCGGCTATCTCTGAGAAAATGCTAGCAGGAACGCCTTTAGGCAGACTCCCTGACATAATGAAGATGCTGCCTTTTGGAATGGTCGAGATTTTTTCGCGAAAGGCATCAAGCGCTTTTGCCTCAATAGCAGGTCCTTGATTCACAAGCTTGTATTCTTCCGTTGTGTTAATAAATACATTAATGCGTGTAATCCCATCCACTGGGATAAAATCAGTTTGAATGGAGAGAACTTTTAACGATTGTTCAATATATGAACCTGAAAACCCAGCAATAAATCCTAATGCAGTGCTGGTGAAGCCATATTTCTTTAGCATAATGGACACATTAACACCTTTTCCATTCGGCTGATAATCCTCATCTTCCGTGCGGTTGACTGTATCTGCCCGCATTTCTTTTAATGCAATATATAGGTCAATAGCAGGATTTAAGGTGCAGGTATAAATCAATTGGTTTCACCTTCTTTCTTTTCTCTAAAGAAAGTATCTCATACGATTCAGTGAAAATGTTTTCAGATTGTGTAAAGGTTTTCACGGTAAAAAGCCCCCCATCATAAAGTGTGGAAGGCTTTTTGATTATTTATTTCATCCGAATCACATAGGCGTCTAGTAAAATGCGGGCAATGACATGAAGCGACAGGCGGGACCTGACTTCATAATCTGGGAAGAATGATTGTTCCCCTTTATATCCGACGAGTGTCATATCTGATATTTTACTTAATGTAGAATCAATTCTAGTTGTGACTGTAATGGTCGTGACCTGCTTCATACTGAGGTTTTGGCAGGCTTCTACTAGTTCCGACGTTTCTCCATTTAATGAAACAAAGATGGCAAGTTCGTTTTTATCAATGTCACGCGATTTGAGCCGAATGATATTCGGGTCGTCATGTACCTCGCATGTTTTTCCGATGAGCTGCAATTTGATGGTCATCTCTTTGGCGATCATCTCTGAAAAGCCTCTGCCAAAAATATAAATTTTGTCTGCATCATGGATCTTTTGAACCGCATCCTCAATTTGCCCAATACTTTGCAGTTGAATCGTCTTTAAGACCTCTTCTTCATTTTTTCGAATGGCTAGTTTGATGTCTTCGTCAATATTTTTTAGTTGATCACTATCATCTGTCATTTTCTTTTCTTGTTTCAATCGATATTTAAAGGATGTATAGCCATTGTATCCGATTTTCTTCATCAGTCTGACAATGGTCGCCGTCGACACGTTGGCTCTTTCACTTAATGTGACGATGGATAAGGTGGAGATATCCTCTAAATGCTGGTGAATATAATGCAGTAAATAACGTTCTGTTTCACTTAACGTTTGGTACACATCACTTGGTATATTAAATAATGGTTCATTCAATGCGATTCCCCCTTACTCATTTCATACTATAATTAAATGCCCTATGAAAACAAGGTGATTCTTTTATCCTGTATTTTTTATTAGAAAGCTGGATGAGTGAAATTTTGTTTTTAACATAAGCTAACAAAAAGAACGGTTTGTGTGAAAGGAGTTGATCACTGTGCTTCAATTCTTGTTTTTTCTGATCCTTTTATATGTGGTGTATGTATTTTTGACCGCATTTGTCTTGTTTTATTTACCGTTTCAAAAAACTTGTAAAGAACATTGCATCTATAAAGCTTCTTCCATCTCAGGAGACGACCAAGGCATAAATCAAGTCATGCTGCTTGATGACGGGTTTGAATCGGGTCAAGTGAGAGTTCAAATGATTCGAGAGGCTAAAATGAACATTCGTTTGAGTTATTATTCCATTCAAAAAGGAAAAACCGCCGAATGGGTGCTTGGTGCTTTAATTGAAGCGGCTGATCGAGGAGTAAAAGTTCAGCTGTTGTTAGACGGCATTTGCCATAGCCTGCGTGGACCGCTGAAGCATTTGCGTTATGCTGTGGCGAATCATCCGAATATGGCCATTCGTTTTTATGAGCCTTTTCGTTTGTTCAAGCCATGGACGTGGCATAACCGCCTTCACGATAAGCTTCTTTTGGCGGATGGCAGGGTCGCTGTCATGGGCGGCAGAAATATTGGTGATAAATACTTTGCAGATCAGCCGCCGAAAGACTTTGCGTATGACCGAGATGTGCTGCTGTACAACGCCAAAAAAGGAAAAGTATTAGATGAAATGGAGCAGTATTTCGTTTATTTGTGGAATCATGATTTTACGAAAAGAACAAAAGATGTATTTTCCAAGGCAAAAGCGAAAAAAGGAAAAAAGTTAAGAAAACAGCTGCTTCGATCTTATCAGGAAGCCATTCGTACAAAAGAACCCTTTGTCACGTCCACATATGATTGGGCAAAAGACGCCATTCGTGCAAAGCAGATTGCATTTTTCACAAATCCAGTGGAACGCTTAAATAAACGTCCGCTCGTCTTGAAAAAGTTAAACGATCTCGCACAGCGGTCAAAGCGTTCGGTTCTTATCCAGACGCCTTATGTCATACCGACACGGCCAATGAAAGACGGACTCACGCCATTACCAAGTGATATTCAAACGACGATCGTGACGAATTCTCTTACAGCGACACCAAACCCTTTAGCATTTGCAGGATATTTAAGCACGAAAAAGGAACTCATGAAAACAGGTGTTCATTTGTATGAATATCAAGGTCCGTATTCAATTCACGCCAAATCAATGGTCATTGATGATAACTTAAGTATTATTGGAACATATAATCTAGATGCAAGATCCAGCTTTTTAAATACTGAATCGATTTTGGTGATTGATAGTGCACCATTTGCGTTATCTCTTACGGAAGCAATCGAACGAAAAATCGCTTATAGTGTTCTCGTAGCGAAAGATCGAACAGAATATAAAGCAAGCGACTATGGACAGAAAAAAAAGCCTTTCATGAAAAGGCTCCTTTTAACTGGTTTATCTACCATAACGGTTTTATGGCGGCGGTTGATTTAAATAAAAGGGCAGCTACTTTTGTGGCAGCCCTTTTTCTCTGGACTGCTCCTCTTCTATTGGTTCAAGCTTGGTTAACTTAAATACGAGGATTCCTGCCACAATGACAAGTACACCTAATAATTTTGTAAAAGAAAATGTTACTTTTTCTAACCCAAGCCAGCCAAGCGAATCAAATAGAAGCGCACAACCTAGCTGGGAGGTGAGAACAATCGAGATTCCATAAGTGGGACCGAGACGTTTGATGCTCTGAACAAGACAGATGACAACGCCTACCCCGATGGCTCCGCTTATCCAGTACCAGGCTTCCATATGCCTTAATTGAAACATGCCGGTTCCTTCTAACAAAAGACCCATCAAAAGTGAAGCGATAAAGCCCATTCCTAGAACTAGCGTCGTTGTTGACCAAGAGCCTGTATGCTCATTGACTTTACTATTAAAAATGGTTTGTAAGCTGACAAGTGCCCCAGCAGTGACAGCTAATATTATTCCTATGATCATATAAAAGTCCCTTCGTTTCTTCTATTCATAAATGTTGTGTTCTGCTATTTCTAAAAGCCCTTTTTGATCACAAATCGTAATCTTTCCTCTTCGCCTTTCAATCAGCCCTTTTTCTTGGAACTGCTGAATGACCCGGTTAATATGGCGGTAGCTTGTTCCAATTAAGCTCGCTGCATCCGTGAGGCGAAGCGTGCGTGCGTGCGCGTCATCATCACCTGTTAAAACAGACAATAAATAGCTTGCAAGCCTGACCTCTACAGGGTATAAAAGGTGGAAGCTTAAATCATTTGATTTTGTATAAAATTTGTTTGTGATGCCCTTGAGCAAAAAGGTTAAAACTCGAGGATCGTCCTTTGCATGCCGCATGAGGGCTTGATGAGAAATCCTGAGCATATGTACTTCTGTAACGGCTTCAACTGTATTGACCATATCTGTCTGCTGAACGTATTCAATATCTCCAATCGCTTCAAGAGGGTTTTTAAAGCAAAGAATAAATGTTTTTCCTTCCTTTGTGGTGGTGAAAATCTTTAATTTTCCTTTCACCAGCAAGTACATATACTCCCTTTTATCCCCTTTTGAACAAATCAGCTCACCTTGCTGATAGCGCCACAAGCTCACATGTGAGATGAGTTTTTGATGAAAGACATTCTGTAACTGATGCGTCTTCATATAAGAGGAAAAGAGAGATTCATCATGCAGCTCCTCCATCTGATGCCCTCCTTTATAGTTTTAAGATGATGACGCCTGCAATCATTAAAAAGATGCCTGCATAATGGGGCCATTTCATTTTTTTCTTCTGAACACCAAACCATCCTTTTGCATCGATGGCAAAGGTAAACGCAAGCTGTGCGATAAGTAAAGCAGCGATGGTGAGTGTCACACCAATGATTTGAATGGCAGTGACCTCATTAAAGATAATAATGGCTGCAAATGCACCTCCAATTAAATAAAGAGGCTGCACTTTTTTGTATTCCTTAAAGTGGCCATCCCGTACGATGAGTAAAATGACGAGAGAGATGATAAACCCTGTCAGCTGCGTGATCGTTGCCGCCTGCCACGTCCCGATATCTTGACTAATTCTGGCGTTGGCTACGCCTTGCAGTGTAATACAAGCGCCTCCTAATAATGCAAAAATAACACCTTTCATTCGTTCAAAAGCTCCTTCTTTTTTCAGTCTAGTTTCATTAAATGATAGATGCCCTCATGTTGAAAAGGACATATGTCCCACTTTGCGTATTATATCAGAAACTTTTTCTCATGCAGTTTCTCCGTTTTAGATTTTTCACAGTGGGTACAGTTTTATATGAGCTGAAAACAGAATATTGGATTGAATCACATATAAAAAGGAGACATGTCAGAATGAGAAATCAAGAGAAACACTTTATTAATGGAGAATGGGTCGCATCAACAGGAAACGAAACGACGGAGGTCATTAACCCTGCGACAGAGGAAGTCATTGGCACCATTAGTTTAGGAACGAAAGAAGATTTAGATCAAGCTGTCAAAGCAGCTCGAGCCGCCTTCCCTTCTTTCTCAAAAACATCTCGAAATGAACGAGTAGAAATGCTGGAAAACATTGTGCGCGGGTACGAAAAACGCAAGGATGAACTTGTAGAAGTGATGACAAAAGAGCTTGGTGCACCGCTGAAAGTGTCCGAAGAAGTTCATTACAAAATGGGTTATGAACATTTTTCTAAAGCAGCGGAAGCACTGAAATCTTATACATTTACCGAAGACCGCGGTGGACATACGATTATTAAAGAGGCGATTGGTGTCAGTGGATTGATTACACCGTGGAACTTCCCGACGAATCAGACATCTCTTAAAATTGCGGGTGCCATTGCGGCAGGCTCAACAGTTGTCTTAAAACCAGCAGAAATTACCCCTTTTGCTGCGATGATTCTTGCAGACATTATTGATGAAGCAGGTGTACCGAAAGGAGTCTTCAACTTAGTAAACGGAACGGGTGACGTGATTGGTGACGGCATTAGCTCACATCCTGATATTGACTTCGTTTCATTTACAGGATCAGGTGCCGTCGGCTCTAAAATTATGGAAAACGCAGCGGACAATGTGAAGAAAGTAGCACTTGAGCTTGGCGGAAAATCCCCTCTTATCGTCTTAGACGATGCAGATGTGGACGAAGCAGCTGAAACAGCCATTCATCATATTGCGATGAATACAGGTCAAGTGTGTTCTGCAGCTACACGTGTGCTAATTCCAGAATCAATGAAAGACAAGTTTGAAAAGGCTCTGCTGAACGCCCTGCCGAAGTTTACAGTTGGTGATCCGAGAGAAGATCACGCTACTGGCCCGCTTGTTTCTAAAAAGCAGTGGGATACGGTGCAATCTTATATTGAAAAAGGAATCGAAGAAGGTGCTACCCTTCTTGCTGGGGGAACTGGAAAGCCAGACGGAATCGATAAAGGATATTTCGCCAAGTATACCATTTTCACCAATGTGAAAAATGATATGACCATTGCGCAAGAAGAAATCTTTGGGCCAGTCATGAGTGTGATCACGTATCAAGACCTCGATCATGCCCTTGAGATCGCCAACGATACAGTGTATGGTCTTGCCGGGTATGTTGTTGGTCAAGATGAAAAAACATTAAAATATGTCGCTGAACATATTCGTGCCGGTCAAATCACCATTAACAATGCAGAAACAGATTACTTTGCCCCATTTGGAGGCTTTAAGCAGTCTGGTATCGGAAGAGAATGGGGAGACTTCGGTATCGAGGAATATTTAGAAGTGAAAGCTGTGATGGGACTTCCAACGGCGTAATTTGAGAAGGGAGAAAAACACTGAAGTGTCTTTCTCCCCTTTTTAAGAAGTTAACAAAAAAATTTCTATAACTACCATCCTTTACCGTAAGATACAAAGGTCATAACCGCAGAAGTCATTTTAGGTCCCCCATTTTCACCTGAAGAATAAGCTGCATTATGGACTCCTACGATTCTATTTTTTGTATTTAACATTGCTGACCCCGATTGTCCTCCTGCTGTATCTATTTTATAAAAAGCTAAATCAGAACTTTCGGATGTCACTTTTCCTGACATTGTATATTGAGATATTTTTCCTTCTTTTGTGTTTAAGTCTCCTGGATAACCCGTAATACTAATTGTTGATCCTTTTAATTTTGAAACTTGTGATATTCCAAAGCTTCCTGTTTTATCTGCAATATTGTATCCAGGCGTTGATTTTAACTTAATAATAGCATAGTCATAAATTGATTTTCCTTCTTTGATATATCCACCTGGTATTAAATAGTCTTCTACCTCATAAGCACCTAAAGAATAATGAGAATCTTTCATTCCTGGAATAGCGAATCCATATTTAATGTATTCTTTTCTATCTGAATCGTAAACACAATGAGCATTGGTTAAGATTTTATTTTTTGCAATGACGTTTGCTGTACATGAATAACCGTACTTACTGTTTTCACCATAAAAATAAGCAATTTTGTTATAAGGAGAAACTAGTGTATTGCTAACTTTTTTCCTGCCGTCTCCACCAATAACCGCAAATGGTTTTATTGTATTAGAATAATCATTTTTTAATGGTAAAAATGTATTTTTATCATAAATTTTTTCTGGTTTTAATTTGCTGGGTGTAAAATCTGCGATGTCGGATTCTTTCAATGTAGTTGCTGTTATAGGAGGAGTTCCTTCTTGATGGGAGAGATCTTTCTTATCTACCTTAGTTTTATATTCTGAAAATGGAATTTCCACTCCACCTTTGGATATTATGTCATAGGGGCTATAGGATTTTGCATTAATGGGCAGCAACAATAAACTTAAAAGGCTTACAAAAAACAAAACAAGTTTTTTCATATCAATACCTCCAACATAACATTTACTATATAAAATTATGATAATTGGAAGTTTAATGGAAATCAAGAGATAGTTTTGTATTTCTTCACTGTAGTTTTTGGAGGATTAGATTCTTTTAGTTCTTCAAACCAAATTTCTATTTTTTGTCCCGGTTTCAATTTCTGCTTATTTACTTTTGATAGATCAATCACTATAAGATCAGAACTATACTTATCAACAAGAGTAGCCGATTCCAATAGATAATCATTTTTTTTAGGGGTTTTATTGTTAATAAGAAGTAAACCAACGTTCTTTTCTTTGTGTAACAGTATACCTTTAGCAGAGAAAAGCGTTTCTTTTTTTTCACTACTAGGTTCCGTATTAATTTTTTTTTCATTGACGTGAACACAACCTACTAAGAAGAGAGTAAAGATTAAGATTGAAACTTTATAAATATTCAATGTTACTTACAGCTCCTTTGATTTAATAAAACTATGATATTAACATTTTAATCTATAAAATCAATTTTTTGTTAAAAAATTTAAAATGAAGATATTAAAATCACGTTCTTTTTAGCGCCCAAGCTTTTCGAAAATTAAAAAGCTTTATTCATTTTTAAGGGTATTAGAAATCTTAATCATGACAATCAATATTATATATTTTACTTAATGGCAAACTTTCGGTAAAGTTCAAATTGAACCTATATATATAATTCCTATCGAATTAATCTATGTTTATATTCCTTGTGAGGTGGATATTGTTGCAACTTCATGTATTGAACAGTCCGTTTAGCCAGGAGCAGGCAGAGTTACTCAATCAACTGCTTCCGACTTTAACAGATCAGCAAAAAATTTGGCTTACTGGTTATTTATCAGCGCAGGCAGCGCTTGCCGGCTCAGAAGCTGTCACTCCGGTGCCTTCTGCCGCAGCATCTGCCCAGCCTGTGAGCAAAGATGTGACCGTGCTTTATGGGTCGCAAACAGGCAATTCCGAAGGGTTAGCAAAAAAGACAGCCCAGCATCTTGAAGAGAAAGGCTTTCAAGTGACGCTCTCTTCTATGTCCGATTTTAAACCGAATAATCTGAAAAAAATAAACAATTTACTGGTCATTGTCAGCACACATGGCGAAGGAGATCCGCCGGATAATGCCCTTTCGTTCCATGAATATGTTCACGGCAGACGTGCGCCAAAGCTCGATCATTTAAGCTTTTCTGTCCTTTCATTAGGTGACAGCTCATACGAATTCTTCTGTCAGACAGGAAAAGAATTTGACGAACGCTTCGAAGAACTTGGCGGTACTCGCCTGTTTGACCGAGTGGATTGTGACCTTGATTATGATGAGCCGTTTTCAGAATGGCTTCAAGGTGTTGCCTCTTCTTTGAGTGAAGGTGAAGCTGTATCACTGCCGCAAGAATCAGCGGGAGCAAACAATCAAGCCGTTTCTGAATATTCAAGAACAAATCCTTTTTATGCTGAAGTTCTTGAAAATATCAACCTAAATGGGCGTGGATCTAATAAAGAAACACGTCACTTAGAGCTTTCGCTTGAAGGTTCAGGTCTCGTGTATGAGCCAGGTGACAGCCTTGGCATTTACCCGACAAATGATCCTGCGCTTGTCGACGAACTGATTCAAACATGCGGGTGGAATGCAGAAGAATCCGTCACCGTTCATAAAAATGGAGACACTCTTCCTTTAAAAGAAGCACTCACCTCACATTTTGAGATCACGGTTTTAACAAAACCACTTCTTCAAAAGATCGCTGAACTGACAAAAAGTGAATCCTTGCATTCCCTTTTAGAAGAAGGAAACGAAGAAAAACTGAAAGAATATATCGCAGGCCGGGACCTAGTAGATGCGGCTCGTGATTTCGGTCCTTTTGATGGAACCGCCGCAGATTTCACGTCCATTTTAAGAAAAATACCCGCACGCCTTTATTCCATTGCAAGCAGTCTCAAAGCAAATGACGAAGAGGTTCATTTGACGATAGGGGCTGTCAGATATGATGCGCACGGCAGAGAACGCCAAGGTGTCTGTTCGATTTTATGTGCAGAGCGCCTGCAGCCAGGTGATACGTTACCTGTTTATATTCAGCACAACCAAAACTTTAAGCTTCCTCAAGATCCAGATGCACCGATTATTATGGTAGGACCAGGCACAGGCATCGCCCCTTTCCGTTCATTTATGCAGGAACGTGAAGAACTAGGTGCAAACGGAAAGTCATGGTTATTCTTCGGTGATCAGCATTTTGTGACGGATTTCTTATACCAAACGGAATGGCAAAAGTGGTTAAAGGATGGCGTCTTAACGAAAATGGACGTGGCTTTTTCAAGAGATACTGAGGAAAAAGTATATGTCCAGCACCAAATGAAGAAACAAAGCAAAGAATTATTTGAATGGCTTGAGCAAGGTGCTTACGTGTATATTTGCGGAGATGAAAAGCATATGGCGCATGATGTTCACAATACCCTTCTATCCATCATTCAAGAAGAAGGTGCGATGAGCAAAGAAAAAGCAGAAAGCTATCTTGCCAACTTACAGCAGCAAAAACGCTATCAGCGTGACGTTTATTGATTTGATGCTTGAAAGAAAGGAGCTTTTACTTACATGGTGAAGACAGCATTAACAGCGCCGGATGGACCTCCGAGCGACGTAGAGGAAATCAAAGAAAAAAGTGATTATTTACGGGGTACGTTAAAAGAAGTGATGCTTGATCCGATTTCAGCGGGAATTCCGGATGATGACAACCGTCTGATGAAGCATCACGGCAGCTACTTACAAGATGATCGTGATCTGAGAAATGAACGACAAAAACAAAAGCTTGAGCCTGCCTATCAATTTATGCTGCGTGTCCGTCTGCCTGGCGGAATCGCCACATCTAAGCAGTGGCTTGTGATGGATGAGCTTGCTCACAAATACGGAAACGGTACGTTAAAGCTGACTACTCGTGAAACCTTTCAGCTTCACGGTATTTTAAAATGGAATATGAAAAAAACCATTCAAGACATTCATTCTACTATGCTTGATACAATTGCTGCTTGCGGCGACGTGAACCGGAATGTCATGTGTACATCCAATCCTTATCAATCTGAAGTGCACCATGACGTGTACGAGCTGGCAAAAAAATTAAGTGATGACTTACTTCCACAAACAAGAGCCTATCATGAGATTTGGCTTGATGAGGAAAAGGTAGCAGCAACACCTGACACTGAGGTTGAACCGATGTATGGTCCGCTTTATTTACCAAGAAAATTTAAGATTGGCGTGGCCGTCCCTCCTGCTAATGACATTGATGTTTTTTCGCAGGATCTAGGCTTTATTGCCATTATCGAAAACGATCAACTGGTCGGTTTTAATGTCGCAATTGGCGGCGGAATGGGTATGACGCATGGTGATACAGCGACTTATCCGCAGCTTGCAAAGGTCATCGGCTTTTGTACACCTGAACAGGTCGTAGAAATTGCCAAACAAGTCATCACCATTCAGCGCGACTACGGAAACCGTTCCGTGCGAAAAAATGCCCGCTTTAAATATACGGTGGACCGTCTTGGTCTTGAGAATGTGAAAGAAGAACTTGAGCGCCGTCTTGGGTTTACTCTTTTAGAGGCAAAGGATTATCACTTTGATCATAACGGTGACCGTTATGGCTGGGTAAAAGGCATTAATGGCAGATGGCATTATACGATGTTTGTAGAAGGCGGACGCATCACAGATTATGATGATTATCCGCTGATGACAGGCATCCGCGAAATCGCCAAAGTTCATACAGGTGACTTCCGTTTAACCGCCAATCAGAATTTAATCATTGGGAATGTGACAACTCATAAAAAGAAACAAATCGAACAGCTCATTCAGAAGTTTGGTTTATCAGACGGCCAGCAACACTCCGCCCTGCGCCGCAGCTCAATGGCTTGTGTATCTTTGCCAACTTGCGGTTTAGCGATGGCTGAAGCAGAGCGCTACCTTCCACGATTGATTGATAAAATCGAAGACATCGTTGAAGAAAACGGATTAAGTGATAAAGAAATCACCATTCGAATGACTGGTTGTCCAAATGGTTGTGCTCGTCATGCGCTTGGAGAGATTGGATTTATCGGAAAATCACCTGGTAAGTATAATATGTATCTTGGTGCCGCATTTGATGGCAGCAGATTAAGTAAATTATACCGTGAAAATGTGGGTGAGGAAGACATTCTAAAAGAACTTGGCTCTATTCTCCCCCGCTACGCAAAAGAACGAGAAGAAGATGAACATTTCGGCGATTTTGTCATTCGTGCAGGGATTGTGAAAGAGACAACAGATGGAACGAATTTTCATGTGCAATAAAAAAAGACAGGAACCATCCTGTCTCAGATTGTTGACAAAGGGCTAAAATGAACTTGATTTTAGCCCTTTGTCTTCTTTTCAGCGTGATAGAAAACCTTTGCCAGTCTAGGAAGGACGAGCATCGGCGCGGAGCGAATTTGACATTCGTGAGCACCGAAGCGCAGGACTGACACCGAATGCGAGGTTTGTCTACACGCTGAGACAGGAACCATCCTGTCTTTTTTATTTTTTCTGTTTCTTATTCAAGTATTCGGTCAGACTCTTATATACATCTGGATTGTCTAATGAAGATAAATCGGGTGAAGGCTGATCTTCATACGCCCCTTTAAGTAAACGCCGTACGATTTTTCCATTCCTTGTTTTCGGCAAAGCTGAAATAAGATGAACTTCTTTTGGTGTGAGCGCTTTTCCGGCATGTGAACCAACATGGGCTGAAAGCTCTTGGATAAGGGCTGCTTCTTCAAAAGCATGCGGACTGGTCACGATGAAACAGACGAGCGCCTCCCCTTTCACCTCATCCTTTACCCCAATCACAGCGGCTTCATGCACGGCAGGATGCCAGGTAAGGATGGATTCAATTTCAGCTGGCCCGATGCGTTTCCCTGCTGTATTAATGACATCATCCGATCTGCCGGTGATGTGGAATTCTCCGTCCTCTGTTTGCATGACCCAATCTCCGTGTGTCCATACACCGTCAAATCGTTTGAAATACGTATCTTCATAACGCTCCGGTTCGTTCCAAAAACCACATGTCATGCCGACCCATGGCTTTTTCACCACAAGCTCCCCTACCTCATTCATCACGCTTTGCCCGGCTTCATTGTATACATCTGCCGCCATTCCTAAGATCGCCGCATTAAAGAGAATCGGTTTGATGGGTCGAAGCAGCGTACTGCCTACAATGCCACCAGAAACCTCGGTTCCTCCTGAATAATTTAAGATGGGAATGTTCTTTTGACCAATGGTATGAAATAACCATTGCCACGGAGCTTCATTCCATGGTTCTCCTGTAGAAATAATGGCTTTGACATGAGATAGTTCGACCCCATCAATCGTTTGCTGCATCGCAGAACGAACAAATGTAGGAGAAAGTCCAAAATGAGTGACTTTCTTCTCGTGGATGAATGACCAGAGCTGCTGCTCATCTGGATAATCGGGAGCGCCGTCATATAAAACGATGGCAGCTCCATTGATCAAGCCGCCAAAGACGAGGAATGGCCCCATCATCCAGCCCATATCAGTCAGCCAAAACAGTCGGTCTCCTTTTGCCACGTCCATACATAGCCCGGCATCAAAAGCTGCCTTTATCGGAAAGCCTGCGTGTGTGTGAACGGCTCCCTTTGGTGTGCCGGTTGTGCCTGACGTATACAAGATCATCAGCGGGTCTTCATTTGTGACATAGGTCGCGCCGGTGATCGGCTGTTCTTTTAACAAATCATTTAGCAATACATCGTCCTGATATCCGGTATGAGAGGAAGTGTGCACAATCACTTTTTGCACAGTTGTGGTTTTGTTGATGGCATTAGCCACACATTCCCGCATGTTGATCGTTTTCCCTCGCCGCATCATTTCATTCGCTGTGACGACAATGGATGCGCCTGACGCACGAATGCGTACAGCGAGTGGCTCGCTTCCATAGCCTGAGAAGACTGGGCTGAAAATAACACCAATCTTTGCAAAGGCAAGCATGACGGCGACCGTTTCTGGAAGCATCGGCATATAGATGATGGCTACATCCCCTTTTTGAAGTCCTTCTTTCAAAAAGCCAGCTGCAAGACGGCTCACCTTCTCTTGAAGTTCGAGAAATGACCATTTCTTTTCTTCACCGGCTTCATTGCTCCAAATGATGGCGGGCCGATGCTTCGTCTCTTCTTTTTCAGCCCATTTGTCCACAGCCGTTTCGGTGATGTTTAGTGTGCCGCCCTGATACCATTTCGGCCACATCAATGAGTGGTGACCTAATGCCGCTTCATATGGTTTTTTCCACTGAATGCCGACCGCCTTTTCCGCTTCTCTCCAAAACCAGTCTGTGCGATCAATACTGGCTTGATAGAATGAGTCATACGTAGAAAAACCAAGAGATTTCATCCACTGATGCAAACGTGTTTTTTGGCTCTGCTTTTCTTCCGGTATCCATTCTGGTTTCAGGTTGATCATGAGGTCTGCCCCCTTTAGACCGGATAGACCGGATGTTTTCGTTTCGTAAATGTCATGTCTTTCGATGAATAGGCTACTAATCTATGACAAAGTTCCGTTCTTAGACGGTCAAATGGGATGACGCCATCGACAATCATTTCAGAGGCAAGCTCATAGATATTCATATCTTCCTGGTATTCCTTCCGTTTCTCTTGTATAAATGAAGCCCTCTCTTCGGGCGGGAGTTCTGCAATTTTATTTGCATAGACGGCATTTACAGCGGCTTCTGGACCCATCACAGCGATTTGCGCCGATGGAAGAGCGAGACAGCAGTCTGGCTCAAAAGCAGGGCCTGCCATTGCATATAGTCCTGCTCCGTATGCTTTACGGACGATGACGGATATTTTCGGAACGGTCGCCTCTGACATAGCGGAGATCATTTTTGCCCCATGACGAATAATGCCGGCTTGTTCCACTTTTGTTCCAATCATAAATCCTGGTATGTCCGCAAGAAAGAGTAGCGGGATATGAAAGGCATCACAGAGCTGAATAAACTTGGCGGCTTTATCAGCTGAGTCGTGGAATAATACGCCGCCTTTTACTCTTGGCTGATTGGCAATGAGACCGACAGGCTGACCGTTCATTCTGCCAAAGCCGGTAATTAACTCTGCGGCAAACAGCTTTTTGATTTCAAAAAATGACTCTTCATCAATCAGTAAATCGATGAGTTGATACATATCAAATGGGGTATTCTGGCCTTTAGGGATTAAGTCTTGGATGGTGGTTTCAGATGGTTTAGGTGCTTTTGCTGCTGTCGTTTTTGGTTTTTCTGTATAGTTGGCAGGCATATAGGTTAAATAATCACGTGCAATTTGAATAGCCTCTTCCTCTGTTTTGGCTAATATATCTCCGCATCCAGAAATGCTGCAATGCATTTTCGCACCGCCCATTTCCTCAAGTGATACTTTTTCACCGATCACCATTTCAGCCATTCGCGGCGAGCCTAAATACATAGAGGCATTTCCTTCGACCATGACGACAATGTCACAAAAAGCAGGGATATACGCACCACCGGCTGCAGATGGACCGAAGAGTAAACAAATTTGCGGGATACGTCCAGACAGCTTGACTTGGTTATAAAAAATGCGCCCTGCTCCTCTTCTGCCTGGGAACATTGCGATTTGATCGGTGATTCTTGCACCCGCTGAATCGACTAGATACAGCATCGGACAATTGAGCTTCTCGGCCGTTTCTTGAATTCGAATGATTTTTTCTACTGTTTTGACGCCCCACGATCCTGCTTTAACCGTAGAGTCGTTTGCCATGACACAAACAGTCTGCCCATTCATACGCCCGGTTCCGGTGACGACACCATCTGCTGGTAAATGTTCATCTTTGCACTCTGCAAACATGGCATCTTCAATGAAAGAATCCTCATCTAATAACAAATGGAGCCGATCACGGACAAATAATTTTCCTTTTTCTTTGTTTTTTTGATGGTAGCGTTCTGCCCCGCCCTTTTCAATTCGTTGTTTTTTTAATTTATATTCTTCGATCATAAACATTCCCCTTTCTTGCTATTTCCCTCTGTAATAAGGCGTTCGTTTTTCTTGAAAAGCCTTGAGACCTTCTAGTCGATCTTCTGTATGAATAAGCCGCAGATACGCTTCGTATTCTTTCGTCAGACCTGTTTGTAAATCGTGATCAAGGCTGGATTGAATGGCTTGTTTTGCTTCTTTTAAAGCGATCGGTGCATTTTTGGTGATTTGTTTTGCGAGTGTGATGGCATCATTCATCAGTGAATCGGCTGTAGAGATACGTTCAATCAGCCCAATTTGAACGGCTTCTTCTGCTCGTAAAGAAGTGCCTGTGAAGATCATTTCTTTCGCTTTCCCGGGTCCGATCAGGCGCGAAAGTCTTTGTGTGCCCCCTGCTCCCGGCAGGATAGCTAGTCCTGTTTCCGGCAGGCCGAGCGCTGAACCCGCTCTTGCGATGCGGAGATCACAGGCGAGCGCGAGCTCAAGACCTCCGCCAAGTGCGTGTCCGTTTATCACGGCAATGACAGGAACAGGCAAAGATTCAATGTCTGTAAAGGTTTGCTGAATGGTCAGAACGGCTTCTTTGGCTTCTTGTTCTGTCATCAATCGCCGTTCTTTTAAGTCTGCTCCTGCGCAAAAAACTTTAGCGCCAGCTCCTGTCATGAGCAAACAGCGGATGTTTGCATCATGTTTGATTTCTTGAATCGTTTGGTTGATTTCCTCTAGCATAGCAGCGGAGAGAGCATTGGCTTGTGCTGGTCTATTTAATGTCATGATGCCAATGTGATCTTGTATTGAAAAATTGATCAATGAAGTCATGTGATTCACCCTTTATCAAGTAGTGTGAGACTGAAAAGCGCGTAAACAGTGACTTGGCAGGGTTCGATCCACTTTTGCTTCAATCCATTCAGCCGCTTTAATCAAGCAAGGGAGGTCGACATTTGTTTCGATCCCGAGTTTGTGAAGCATGTGCACCACGTCTTCTGTCGCCACGTTTCCGCTGGAGCCAGGTGCATAAGGACAGCCGCCAAGCCCTCCGCTAGAGGCATCAAATATGGTGATGCCGGCTTTTAATGCTGTATAAATATTGGCAAGCCCCATTCCTTTCGTATCATGAAAATGAAGTGCGATTTTATCAGCAGGAAAGCGTTCAAGTAAAAGGTCTAACCGTCTTTCTACTTGCAGCGGATGGGCTTCCCCAATGGTATCCCCAAGTGATATTTCATCAATGCCGAAGGACAGCAGCTGTTCCGTTAATCGCAGCACTTGGTCCATCGGCACTTGTTTTTCATAAGGACATCCAAACACGGTAGAAATATAGGCCCGCGTTTGCCGTCCTTCTGCTTTTAAATCGGCTGTCATTTGTTTGATCACAGGCAGTGTTTCCTGTATAGATCGATTCATATTCTTTTTGTTATGTGTCTCACTCGATGAGATAAACATAGCCCCTACCTCAAGGTTTGCTTCAAAAAAATGAGCTAATCCTTTTTCATTTGGGATGAGTGCGGCATAGGTGATATCCTCTTTTTTGTTTAATGATTGGGCTAATTCTTTGGCGTCTTTTAAGGCTGGAACCCATTTAGGATGAACAAATGAGGTGACTTCAATATAAGGAAGATGGGCTTCTTCGAGTAAATGGATCCATGTTCGCTTCTCCATTGTGTCCAGCCAAACAGATTCATTTTGTAGTCCATCGCGCGGGCCGACCTCTCTAATGAACACATTTTTTGGTAATGCCATGCGGCTTTCCCCCTATTCTGTCAGCTCTAAAAGTACCTCTCCCTCGTCAACAAATTCCCCCTCCGCCTTATACACTTTACTGATTACACCTGCTTCTTCTGCAACAATGGGAATCTCCATTTTCATCGATTCTAAGATGGCGACTTCCTGTCCTTTTTGCACATCATCACCCTGTTTCACAAGAAGTTTCCACAAGTTTCCGGCCATTTGTATCGTGACAGTTTTCATGAACGGTTTTCCTCCCTTTTTTTCATCAGATAATCGGTTGTGATGCGGCCATGTAAAAAGGCAGTTGATTCGGCCATTTCCTTTAAAAGCGGTACATTGGTTTTGATCCCTTCTATTTCATATGCTTGTAATGCTGCTTTTAATCGTTCTATGGCGAGTTTTCGAGTATCACCGTACACAATCATTTTCGCAATCATTGGATCGTAAAATGGGGTAATGACACTTCCGCTCGTGACGCTTGACTCATGACGGATATATGGGGCATCAGGTGTAGAAAGCCGAGTGATCGTGCCTGGCGAAGGGTAAAATGTCACAGGGTCTTCAGCGTATATTCTAACTTCAATCGCGTGCCCAATTTGATGAATATCCTCTTGGCTGAAGGACAGGGGCTCTAATGCGGCAATTTTTAGCTGCTCCTCGACAAGGTCAATCCCGGTAATTTCTTCTGTGACCGGGTGTTCTACTTGCAATCTCGTATTCATTTCTAAGAAATAAAATTGCTGGTTTTGATCGACTAAACATTCAATTGTGCCCGCATTTTCATACCCAATTGCTTTGGCAGCTTTGACGGCCATCTGTCCCATTTGCTGTCTCACCGTTTCTTCAAGACAGACGGCTGGTGCCTCTTCAACAATTTTCTGATGTCTTCTTTGGAGTGAACAATCTCTTTCAAATAAGTGAACGCCGTGACCGAACGAATCAAAAAGAACTTGAATTTCGATGTGCCGTGCGTGTTCAATCACCTTTTCCATGTATAAAGTTCCGTCTTGAAAGAAACTTTGTGCTCTTTTTTGATTTCCTTCAAACGCTCGATGCAGTTCTTCGTCGTTGCGGACGAGCTGCATACCAATCCCGCCGCCACCGCTCGATGCTTTTAGCATAATGGGATAGCCGAGTGTCTGTGCTTTATGAACACCTTCGTCTGCATCATGGAGTGGGGCTGAAACACCAGGAACGATTGGGATGCCCGCTTGTTCCATCGTTTTTCTCGCTTCAATTTTATTTCCCATCTGCTGAATGACTTGTGCAGATGGTCCAATAAAGGCAATGCCTTCACTCCGGCAGCGTTCAGCAAATGCCGCATTTTCTGATAAAAGACCATACCCTGGGTGGATAGCATCAGCATTTGTTTGTTTGGCAACCTTAATGATCGCTTCCATGTTTAAATAGCTTTCAGAAACTTTAGCGCCGCCGATATAATAGGCGCTGTCTGCTTCTTGCACATGAAGTGCATGCTGATCAGCCTCTGAATAAACGGCAACGGTTTTGATTCCGAGCCGTTTACATGTCCGAATTACTCTACGGGCAATTTCGCCTCGATTGGCGATCAATACTTGTTCAAACATCGCTGCTTTCACTCCTTTATTAGATCAAGCGCCTGCTTTTTCAAGCGGAATTTCTGAATTTTGCCTGAGGCGGTCATTGGGTACTCATCTGTAATGAAAAAGTATTTCGGGATTTTGTAGCGTGCCATTTGCGACTGACAATAGCTCGTTAATGTCTCAATTGAGACCGACTTCCCTTGTTTCAGCCGAATGAATGCGGCTGCTTCCTCGCCGTATGTCTCGTCAGGAATACCAACGACCTGTGCGTCAAGAATGGCAGGGTGAGCGTATAAGACATCCTCAATCTCTTTTGGGTACACATTCTCTCCGCCTCTGATGATCATATCTTTGAGCCGGCCTGTGATTTTCACATAACCGTCATGATCCATCTCAGCTAAATCCCCTGTATGAAGCCATCCGTCCTCATCAATGACTTCATTTGTTGCTTCTTCGTTTTTATAATAGCCTTTCATGACATGATAGCCTCTTGTACAAAGCTCCCCTTGCTGTCCTCTTGGCACTTCTTCTGACGTTCCTGGTAAGGCAATTTTGACTTCAATTTGAGGAAGCGCACGTCCGACCGTTTGAACGCGTCTTTCAAACGAATCATCGGTTCTTGTTTGGGTAATGACGGGTGAACTTTCGGTTTGACCATAGGCAATCGTGAGCTCTCTTAGTCCCATTTTTTCAATGACTGCTTTCATGACGTGGGATGGGCAGAGTGAACCGGCCATAATCCCCGTTCGTAATGTGGACAGGTCATAAGAGTGGAAATTTGGATGATCAAGCTCTGCGATGAACATGGTTGGTACACCGTGAAGAACCGTGCATTTTTCTTTTTCTACTGTTTGAAGGACTCGTTCTGGATGGAATGATTCAAGTGGAATGATCGTTCCCCCTTTTGTGAGACAAGCAAGTACACCAAGAACAGAGCCGAAGCAATGAAAAAACGGCACTGGGATACACATACGGTCCTGCTCTGTTAATTTCATACAATCTGCGATCTGACTCGCATTACAGACGATGTTTGTGTGGCTGAGCATGACGCCTTTTGGATAGCCGGTTGTGCCTGAAGTGTACTGCATATTAATAACGTCATCAGGCGTGAGCTCATTCATTCGCTTCTCCCATTCATGATCTTCGGTTCTTTTGGCAGCCACTTGAAGACGACCCCAGCCGAGCATGCCGTTTGGTACATGCTGACCGATATAGATACATCTTTTTAAATAAGGAAATTGTGTGGAAGTGATCTCCTCTTGATGAGCGGTTTGAAGTTCTGGAATTAGCTCTTCAAGCATGTTGACATAGGACGTTTCTTTAAAGCCGTCTACAATAAACAACATTTTGCTGTCAGAATGCTTGAGTAAATAGGCGAGTTCCTGTGATTGAAAATTGGTATTCACAGTGACAAGAACAGCACCAATGGAGGCGCAGGCAAATTGAAGAATGAGCCATTCAGGTATATTTGGTGCCATAATGGCGATGTGATCTCCCTTTTGAACCCCTAATGCCATGAGACCTTTACCTGTTTCCTTGACCTCTTGATAAAACGCTTCGTACGAATAACGTAAAGAACGTTCTGGGTAAACAACGGCTTCATGTGCTGGATGCTGTTCTTTTTTTTCTCTTAATAGGGAGCCAATCGTTTGCGGGTGAATCGACATCATTGCTTTCCTCCCTCATGTGTAGTAAGCGTTTTCATTAAGGTATTACGCTAACAACTGTCTTGCGATCACGAGCCGCTGAATTTCAGAGGTCCCTTCTCCGATTTCCATGAGCTTGGCATCTCTCACAAGCCGTTCAACACCGCATTCTTTCATATAGCCTGTTCCGCCATGAATTTGGACAGCATCAAGACTTGCTTTTGTCGCCATTTCTGAAGCAAACAGTTTGGCATAGGCCGCTTCTTTTGTAAATGGTTTGCCTTGATCTTTCAGCCAAGCGGCTTTCCAGACCATTTGTCTTGCAAGCTCTATTTGCATCGCCATATCCGCCAGCTTAAACTGAATGGCCTGGAAGGATGAGAGCGTCTTTCCAAATTGCTTTCTTTCTTTTGCATAGGAAAGTGAAGCATCAAGTGCAGCTTGTGCAATTCCGACAGATAAGGCTGCAATGGAAATTCGTCCGCCGTCCAATGTATATAAAAATTGCTTGAATCCTTTCGATTTGTCTCCCAATATATGATGCGCTGGTACACGCACTTCGTCTAAATTGATTTCAGCCGTATCTGAACCGCGAACCCCCATTTTGTCATATGGATTTGTAATCGACAGTCCTTTTTGCCCTTTCTCCACAATAAAGGCGGAGATGATTGGACGTCCGTTTTCATCATGATCTGTCACAGCGGTGACAATAATCGTTCTGGCATAATTGGCATTGGTGATCCAGCACTTTTCCCCACTGATGACATATTCTTGTCCGTCTTTGATGGCTTTTGTTTTTGTTCCTTTTGCATCTGATCCGGCGTTTGGTTCTGTTAATCCGAAGGAGCCAAGCGCTGTTCCAGAGGCTAATGGAACAAGATGGTCCATCTTTTGCTCCTCCGTGCCGAAGTAATAAAGTGGACTTGCGCCTAAGGAAACCGCTGCGGCATAACTTAGACCTGTACTGGCACACTGCTTGCCAATTTCCTCTACTGCCAGTGCATACGAGATCGTATCTCCTCCAGAACCTCCATATTTCTCTGGAAAGGGTATACCCATAAAACCGAGCTCCCCCATTTTTTGAAATGTGTTCACCGGAAATGTTGCCTGTTCATCAACAGTTTGAGCGTGTGGTGCAATTTCTGTTTTTGCAAATTCTTTGACCATCTGACGGATCATTTGCTGCTCTTTCGTTAATTCAAAATCCATTTTGCTTCCCCCTTTGGCGCTTTTCTATCATATTTATTATTGAAATAGCTGCTTCATGCCAAGCTTGATTGAATTCAGAAAATTAAAATTAAAATAGTAGAAAAATAGAGAAAGCAAAAAAGCATAAATGGAGGAAACCCCTCATTTATGCTGTCTTTTTTATTTTACTGTTTTTGTAGAAGGTTTGCTTTCATGATGAAGGCGATTGAGTGCAGTCACTTTATAGGTATAGCTCTTCTTTTGATTTGCTAAAATGTCTTTCGTTTGTGTGAAGGAACCTGTTTCTTTTCTGACCGTTTGCGCAAATTCGTATGTCCCTTTATTCGACAATCGATAGACTGCATAATAGGATGCACTAGAGCGCGGATCATTTTGTATCTGTAAAACTGCACCATCCTCTGTCTTTTTCACAGATTGAATGATTGGTTTTTTAGGCGCTTTTTGATGAAGCCATGGCATCTCTGGTATGAGAGCCGGTTTGCTATAGGTTTCTTCTATTAATCGTTTCTTTACATTCAAGGGATTCCGATTGATATCTTTCAGACTAAAATGCATGCTTCCTTGTACGAGCTGTGACTGCCTGTTCAGCTCGATCTGGCGAAAATACTCCTCGGGATCAGACCAAGCAGGATCACTGTTTTGATTGATTTTATACGTCGCTTGGCCAATGTACAAGTGAACAGGCTGCCCCTTCACTTCATTTGACCACCATTTCGTCAGCACATCATAGGCAGCGGGCTGAAAGCCAATACTCCAATAAATTTGCGGGGTGATATAATCAATATGGTGCTGCTGTATCCACTCTCTTGTATCAGCATACAAATCATCATAATTGGTCATCCCTGCAGTTGTGTTTGAACCGGTTGGGTCATCTTTTATGTTGCGCCATACACCAAATGGGCTAATGCCAAATTTCACATACGGTTTTTCTTTCTTAATGGTGCTATTGATCTGCTTCACTAGCTCGTTCACATTATCCCTTCGCCAATCTTCTATATGAGTGAACTTCTTCCCGTAAGTTTCATACGTTTCTTGATCTGGAAATGGCACACCAGCGATTTTATTCGGGTAAAAATAATCATCCATATGCACCGCATCAATATCGTAGTTTTTCACTACTTCCTCTATCCCGTCAACAATGAAGTCCTGAGCATCAGGAATGCCTGGATTAAAGTACAGCTGATTTCCGTAGGCGATGGTCCAATCAGGGTGCGCTCTTGCAGGATGATCGGCTGATAACCGGTTGAGATCGGTATGATTCATGGTGATTCGATAAGGGTTAAACCAAGCATGAAATTCAAGACCGCGTTTATGTGCTTCTTCTATCATAAATTCAAGCGGGTCATATCCAGGGTCTTTCCCTTGTGTACCAGTCAAATATTCAGACCATGGACCAAATTTTGATGGATAAAAGGCATCTGCTGTTGGTTTAATTTGCATGATGACGGCGTTCATATTCATCGCTTTGATATCGTCTAACAGTTGAATGAACTCTTGTTTCTGCTCATCTGCGGGCAGTCCTTTCTTTGAAGGCCAATCTAAGTTATAAACTGATGCGACCCACACTGCACGCATCTCTCTTGTGCTCTCAAGCTTCCCTTTTGGCATCGAACGAGCTAGACTGCTAGACGGAATCAATAAGAAGACACCCATGAAAACTAGTGTCAGAACCGTCATACTGATCTTTTTCAGCATGCTTTGCATCACCTCATATTAAGTTTATTCTGCGTTTTGTGATGGAATGCCAGCAGATGGTGTAAGCAAGATGTTTTTTACTTTAAGCAGCTGAGCTTTAGGGACGTCGCAGGCTTCTACTAAATACCGCTCTGCACTTCCGTATGTATCCATCATCTCATTCAGTACATCTTCAAGATAATCTTGCTGCACACCGAGCAGGGGTTGAATTTGTTCTTTTGACACCCGATATAAACTCATCATGCGAACAAATCGTTCTTGTCTTTTCACTAGCATTTTCACGCCTTCATTGGAACGCATGTATTCACTTAAAACGGTATGCACCGGCACACCCGCTGCTAATTGAATAAGAGCAGATAAAAAGCCTGTACGGTCCTTTCCGCTTGTACAGTGAAGCATAAGCGGATAATTTTTTTCATCGGACAGTAATGTAAACAATTGCTGAATCTCTTTTTTTCGCTCATAGAGCATGCTTTGATATACTTCTTTCATGATCGGTGTAAAGGATAGAGATTTTCCTTCTGCTATTAGCATACGAAACATGGTCCATTTGCTAGGCATCATGCTGTCAGGCTGCATAGGGATATGAACAATTTTGTCATGTTCCATGATCTTTGGCGGGTGTGATTTTCGTTCTGAGCTTGTACGTAGGTCACAAATCGTTTGAATTCCAAGTGTTGAGAACGTCAATATATCTTGCTTCGTGAGACGTGATAAATCGGCAGAGCGATAAATCATTCCTTGTTTGATGACCATCTGATCCGTTGTTTGGAGTCCCCCTACTTCTCTAAAATTTGCAAGCTTTGAAAATTGTATGTTGTGTTGATTCATAGAAGTGAAAATCCTTTCTATCCTCTTTTCTCTATCATACGCTTTTATGAAAAATGAGAAAAGATAAGAGAAAAAGATCATTCGATTCTCCCATGTTGATCAGTGACATCTTTTACGTGGAATTATTGTTATAATAGAATCAGCATATTCGTATTGATTGGAGATTGTAGCATGATAAAAACAAAACGTATTCAGCAAATAAAAGAGTATGTATTTGACCGGGAATCTGCCTCTCTTGATGAGCTTGTGACGCATTTTGGCGTCTCAAAAAACACCATACGCCGAGATGTACAAGCATTGGTAGAATCCGGCGTGCTAAAGAAAGTGTACGGCGGCGTCGCTGTGAATCACTCAACATTGGTGGTGTATCAGGAGCGAAAGACTCGTCAGCTGAGTAAAAAACAATTGATCGGACAGGCTGCCGCTGCTTTTGTTGAACATGGTGATATGATTTTTGTTGATTCTGGTACAACGACACTGGAGATGCTTCCCTATTTGAAGGAGAAACGGATTACCGTTGTGACAAATAACGTGGATTTCATTACACAGGCTATGCCTTATGAACACCTCACCATCTTTTCAACCGGCGGTATGCTAGAGCGAAAAACAAATTCTTTCGTTGGTTATCAAAGTGTTGAGCGTCTAAAAGCATACAATGTCAATAAAGCATTTATTGCATCAACGGGTTTATCCATTGATCATGGCGTCACGAATTCCTCCCCGCTTGAGACAGATATTAAAAAAACGCTCGTTGAAAAAAACGCCAAAACCTTTTTATTAGTCGATGATAGTAAGTTTGACCATTATGCCTTGACCACGTTTTGTGACTTAAAAGACATAGACATCGTCGTGACGAATGAACAACCAAATGAAGATTACCTTCAATATGGAAAAGAGCATGATGTGAAGTTTGTCACGCCTTAGTCCAGAGCAAAAAAGCCAAGCGCCAATGTTTTGGCTTTTTTCTTATGCGCAAAAGAGTGAAACGGCGAAGTGTTGGTTACATTATGATTGTACATTTAACACATGTTTGGAGGTTGACCTGATGCCGTTGTTACGTTTTGACGTGATAGAAGGCCGTTCAAAAGAGGAATTAAAAAAACTGCTGGACACTTGCCATGAAGCAATGGTTGATGCCTTTGGGGTACCTGAACGAGATCGCTATCAAATTGTTCATCAGCACCGCCCTGAAGAGATGATCATTGAAGACACTGGGCTTGGTTATCCGAGAACAAAGGATCTGGTTGTCATTAGTGTTGTCAGTAAACAGCGGACGAAAGAACAAAAGGAACAGCTTTATGCACAAATCGCAGAACGTATAGAAAAAGAATGCGGAGTTGCCAAGACGGATGTGATGATTTCCATCGTGGAAAATGGAGACGCCGATTGGAGCTTCGGGATGGGTGAGGCTCAATTCATAAGAGGATTGCTCTAAAAAACGGCTCAGGAATGTGAGCCGTTTTTTGATTCATTCATTTTCAAGCTGCATGAGCAAGTTGAATAAATAGCGGTACACTGCTGAGATCACACCAATTAAAGGCGTATCTTCTTTGATGTCTTCTAGTTCAAGAAGCGGAATGTTGATATCAAATAACCCGTCTTGTCCATTAAATTGAAGCTGAGCACCATTTAATGTTGAGAGCATCTCTTTTAGTAATCCAGTATCTTTTTTAGGACGCTTCAATCCGAATAACACGGTATACGTCTGAAATACTTCATCCCATTCTATGGCAAGTCCGTCGGCTCTCACCACATCAAACCACTTCGACTCGATATAAATGAATTCTTTTTGTTGTTTTTTTACGTATGTAAGAGGTGTATTTAAAAAGGAAGCATTTTCTGTTTGAATCATTTCCTCCGATTCCTTGTCTACACGTTCTATATAAACATCTGCAAAGCGTGCTTCTTCTGTCATTTTTGCCCCTTCTAGCGGCCAATTTTGACTTGCGGCTTTGTTATATTCAAAGTCGGTGAGCGCCTGCCCTTCTTTCAATAAATCTTGTAAGCGATTTTGCAGTGACATGACTGTATCTCCTTTCATCTACTTCATATGCGTTTTTTATTTTAGCATAACACATGAAAAGAAAGATATGCCTGAGCATATGATGGTATGATAGTGGAAAAAGAAACATCTCGGAGGGGACCGTTTTGCTCACAATGACACTGGCAGAAAAAATCGTAGATGAGGTCAAAAAGGTACTGACGGAAGAAATCATCATCACACAAACAAACGGTACCATTATTGCTGCAACAGATCCAGCACGCATTGGTCAATTTCATGAAGGAGCATATGTCACATCCTTAGAAGGGCAGAAACGAATTCTCACAAAGGATGATGTGCTGCAGATGAAAGGCGTCAAAGCCGGTATCAATCTGCCTATTTATTTCAAACAAGAAGTCATTGGGGTCATTGGAATGACAGGTGATCCAAGGCATGTCTCCCCTTTTGGCGACATTTTACGGAAAATGACGGAGCTGCTCATTCAAGAGCATGAATTCTTTCAAGAAACGGAAACAGATGAACGGCAGCTTGAAGCATTTGTATTCGACTGGCTTCATCTGCCAGAGACAGCGGCTGGTATGACCGAGAAGGCGCAGCGGCTTGGCTTTGATGTCAACAAGCAGCGTGTCGCTATTCTCATTGATTGTCAAGACGAATCGTTTATGAAGCAGGATCAATACAAACTGATGAAGGACAAATTGCAACTCACCAATCAGGAGATCATTGTTCGCTGGGGGCATGCACGTTTTTTGCTCATGCTACAAGCCACACCAGATGGTCGTGATACATGGCACAAGCGCTTGTTCCATATTCATGCTGCGCTCACAGCGTTGTCACCATCGAGGATTTTAATGGGGGCAGGAAAACCAGCAGCTTCTCATGTCATGAAGCAGTCCTTTCATCAAGCTTTTCGCGCTTTAAAATTGGCGCATGCTGAAACACCGATTGTGTTTGATGAAGATTTGACGCTTGAACTTTTTATGGAGGAAATCAGTCAGGAAACAAAAGATGCGTTTCTTGATCGAACGATTGCGTCTCTTTTCCCCTATCCTGAACTAGTGAAAACATTGCGGGTGCTCATCGCTTCGGATTACTCATTGAAACATACAGCAGAAGCTATGCATGTCCATATTAATACACTTCATTACAGATTAAAACGGATTCAGGATTTAACGACACTTGATCCAAAGCGCATGCAAGATGCGATGCTTTTTTATTTGGCCTTGCTGCTTTTAGATCATGATACAAAAAATACGATAAAACAGCCTGATATTTTGTAGAATCGTCTATAGTCATGTGACGGTTCTTTTTTTATACTGGTAGAAACGAGACGTTAAATGAGCGGGAGTGATTGCATATGCTAGATTCAGAATTTTCAAATCAATTAAAAGAGATTGTCGGTGCGCCCAATGTCCAAGACAGCAAGGCGGATCGTCTTGCCTACTCTTATGATGCGACACCAAATTTTCAACAGATGCCAGATGCCATCGTGACACCTCGCACAGCAGAAGAAGTGCAGCAAATTGTGAAACTGTGCGCCTCTTACAAGGTGCCGATCGTCCCAAGAGGCTCAGGGACGAATCTGTGCGCAGGAACATGCCCTACTCAGGGCGGATTGGTGATTCTCTTTACTAGAATGAATCAATTATTAGAAATAGACGAAGAAAATTTAACCGCAACGGTGCAGCCTGGCTTAATTACGCAGGAATTGATTCATCAAGTAGAGAAAAAAGGTCTCTTCTACCCGCCTGATCCAAGCTCTATGAAAATTTCCACATTAGGCGGCAATATTAACGAAAATTCAGGGGGACTGCGGGGGTTAAAGTATGGAGTAACAAGGGATTATGTCCTTGGGCTTGAAGTGGTTTTGCCAAATGGTGATATCATCAAAACAGGCGGAAAGCTTGCAAAAGATGTCGCTGGCTATGATATGACTCGATTGTTCGTTGGTTCAGAAGGAACACTCGGGATTGTCACAGAAGCGGTGCTAAAGCTCCTGCCGCTTCCAGAAACGAAACAAACAATGCTTTGTTTATACGAAAGCCTTGAAGAAGCTGCGACTTCTGTATCGGCCATCATTGCTGAGCGTATCATTCCTGCTACATTAGAATTTATGGATCAGCCGACCCTTGAAGTCGTTGAAGATTTTGCAAACATCGGCCTGCCCACCGACGTTCAAGCTGTGTTATTAATTGAACAGGACGGCAACCCTGAAGCTGTTTCTCGTGATATCCAAAAAATCGCAGAAGTCTGTGAGCAGCACGGGGCTAAAAGCGTCAAGATTGCACATTCAGAAGAAGAGGCAAGTGCGCTCTTAACAGCGAGACGCTCTGCTTTATCTGCCCTCGCTCGATTAAGTCCTACAACGATTTTAGAAGATGCTACCGTTCCCCGGTCTGAAATTGCCAATATGGTTCGTGCAATCGAAGACATTGCACGAAAGTACGAGGTGAACATTTGTACGTTTGGTCATGCAGGTGATGGCAACTTACACCCCACTTGTGCGACAGATGCAAGAAATGAAGAAGAAATGAAACGTGTAGAAGCTGCCTTTCAGGCCATTTTTGAAAAAGCCGTTGCACTTGGCGGCACCATTACAGGCGAACATGGCGTGGGTCTCATGAAAGCCCCCTATTTGGAGCTGAAGGTCAAAAAAGAAGGAATCGCTGCCATGAAGGCGATTAAACAGGCACTTGACCCGGCAAATATCATGAACCCAGATAAAGTGTTTGGAAAAGCCTCAAGAAAGCGAGTGGTGGTCTCATGAGTTCTTCTTCTAAGCAAAAAGAGATCCAGCAGCAGTTTCAGGAGCAAATGGATGAAAAGGAGCTGCTTAATTGCATGCGCTGCGGCTTCTGCCTCCCTTCCTGCCCTACCTATATTGAATCTGGACAACAAGAAACGCACTCTCCTCGGGGCCGAATTGCGTTAATGAAAGCTGTAAGAGATGGCGTCATTGAGCCGGATGAAGATGTTGAACATTCCCTTAATCTTTGTCTTGGCTGCCGTGCATGTGAACCAGTCTGCCCTTCTGGCGTCAAGTATGGACAGTTGCTAGAAGATGCCAGAGACATTATTCAACAACATAAAAAACAATCATTTCCTGTCAAATTGATGAGACGTGTTGTGTTTAAAGGTCTCTTTCCGTCACAAAGTCGTATGCGACAAGCTGCTAGTTTTCTTCGATTTTATCAAACATCTGGACTGCAAACAGCCGCCAGGAAGACGCGCATACTGAAGCTGCTTCCCTCCCATTTACAGTTGATGGAACAGGCACTTCCAAAGGTACCGCCTCAAAAGAAAAAACGTTTGAATGAATATAAAGCCATTGGTCAGGCAAAAAAACGGGTGGCGTTTTTTACTGGCTGTTTAATGGATACAGTTTTCTCAAACACAAACAAAGCGACCATTCATCTCTTGCAGCTGGCAGGCTGCGATGTGATCGTTCCTCCTATACAAACGTGCTGCGGCGCGCTTCATGGTCATAGCGGAGAAAAAGACCAAGCAAAACAGTTAGCCAAGCGGAATATTGAAGCATTCGAGGAAACAGATGCCGATGCGATTGTCATGAATGCGGGCGGCTGCGGCGCCTTTTTAAGTGATTACGGTCATTTGCTTCAGGATGACCCAGATTTTCAAAAACGAAGTAAAGCCTTCTCACAGAAAATAACCGATATATCAAGCATCCTTGTGGAGCTGGAGTTTCACCGCCGCGTGCCACTGGTTTTGCCAGCGCAAGTGATCACCTATCAAGACTCCTGTCATTTACGAAATGGGATGAATGTACAACAGGCGCCGAGGGTGCTCATGAAAGCCATTCAAGGGGTAACGTTTAAAGAAATGAAAGATGCCGGCCGCTGCTGCGGATCTGCAGGAATCTACAATATCTTGCAGCCAGACATGTCGATGCAAATTTTAGATCATAAAATGACGGAAGCGAGCAACACAGCTGCAGCTGCCATTGTGACGTCGAATCCAGGCTGTCAATTACAAATGGCAGCAGGCGTCAAAAAGGCAGGACATATGCCTAGCATGAGAGCGATTCATCTGGCTGACTTTTTATTAGAAGCCGTTCAATATGGAAAAAAAGCGTCCAGCTCATGAAGCTGAACGCTTTTTTTATGCATATCTTCAGACGATTGGTTGGATAATAGAGGAAAATCGCGGAAGGAGATGGTTCAAGTGCTGAAGAAAAACAAATCAAAACAGAAAGACCCGAATTCAGTATTTGAGGCACTATCGCGTTCCTCTGATTTTATCAATGAATTATCAAGTTCCGGAGGTTTCCTTTATAGAATTTCTTTTTTTCGTCCTTTAATTAATGGCAATCTCCTTCATGAACAAATCTTGCCTTTTATTCAGCAATTGCATCTGACACCCACCCTTGAAGAGCTGAAAGAACACATCCCAATCGAACAAGCTGTGATTACGAGGGACCTTCAAAAAGTGGAAGAAGCTCTTCATCGAGGCAGTATTGCTGTTCGAATTGAGACAGACTGGGGCAAAGCGCTCCTTTTGCCGATTGAAGAAAAGAAAGGCAGACAAGTGAGCCAACCTGAGATTGAATTCGGGATTATCAGTGCGCAGGAAGCCTTTGTGGAAGGGCTGGATACAAACTTAAACTTGCTCAGACGCAGGCTGCCCACTCCTGACCTTAAAGTAGTTGAACACACAGTTGGTACCCTTTCTCAAACGAAAGTAGCCGTTGTATACATAGAGGATATCGCCAACCCACAGAACATTGAAACCGTTCTTCAGCGGATTCAAGATGTTGACTATGACCAAATTCTAGATTCTAATTATCTTGCGCAAATGCTTTATGATGTGTCCAATACAATCTTTCCATTGTTTTTAAATACAGAACGGCCAGACAGGGTTTCCTCAGGTTTAACGGAAGGAAAAATAGCCATTATGGTTGACGGTTCGCCTCATACCCTGCTTGCACCTACAATTTTACTCGAGTATTTTTCTACAATGGAAGACTATAACATGTCTTGGATCGCAGCATCCTCCTTTCGGCTGTTACGCATTTTTGCTGTGATTTTTTCTATTTTTGCAACCCCTTTGTATGTAGCTGTTTTAACGTTTCACTATGAACTGATTCCTAAGGACTTATTAGAAACGATAGTAGCATCACGCTATCTCGTTCCCTTTCCGCCTATTATTGAAGCATTATTTTTAGAGATATCGATTGAGCTGCTTAGGGAAGCCGGGTCTCGTCTTCCTGCAAAAGTCGGACAGACGCTCGGGATTGTTGGAGGTATTGTGATCGGACAGGCTGCGGTTGCAGCGGGATTAACAAGTAATATCCTACTCATTATAGTCGCATTATCAGCTCTTGCCTCTTTTGTCACCCCTATTTATAAAATGGGGACAACCATTCGTCTCTTACGTTTCCCATTCCTTTTTGCTGCACAAGTGTGGGGAGCGCTAGGGATTTCGCTAATGGGGGCTTTTCTTCTTACACATTTAATGAAATTAACGTCTATAGGCCAGCCCTACTTAGAGCCAATCTTTCCACTTCGATTGGCCGATTTAAAGGGTAGTTTGATTCGGCCACAACTCCGCTTTTTGAAAAAGCGTCCAGAAAATTTACGCCCGCAAAATGAAACGATACACCGCCAGAAGCCAAAGCAAGGGCGTAAGGGGAAAAATGATTTTTATGAATAAGGAAGTGAAGGCATGAGCTCTTCTTCTGTGAAAGAAAAATTTCAAGTGTCCCCTTTTTTTGTGTTTTTTCTGATCAATGCCAATCAAGTTGGTGTTGGTATTTTAAATTTCCAGACGAATCTTGTCTGGACGATTAATAACGATGGGTGGATCGCCATTTTAATTGCTGGTGCAAGCGTCAATTTGATGATTTTCCTCATTTACTTTTTGTTTAAAAAAGCACCTACTGACGAATTTAGTGACATTACGCAATCTGTGTTTGGTAAATGGCTCGGACAATTCATCAACATTCTCTACATTTTATATTTTTCTTCATTGTCTTTGATTGTGCTTGTTCATTATATGGATGTGATCCATGTTTGGCTGTTTAAAGAAATTCCTGGTCTTTTATTTGCATCAGTGCTGCTCATCCTCGTCTATTACATTCACACAGGCGGATTTAGAACAATCGCAGGCTGGGCATTCTTTAGCATTGTCCTAACGTACTGGATGACCTTTATCTGTTTTTATGTCATGAAATATAGTCACATCCGGTTTATGTTCCCAATGTTTGATCATTCATTTTCACAACTCATGATGGGGGTCAAAGATGCCTCTTTATCCATGTTTGGTTTTGGAACATTGCTTGTCTATTATCCCTTTATTAAAAAAGCACAAACGTCGCAAAAATTTGCACATATGGGAGTGTTGCTAACGACATGCCTGAATTTGCTTGTATTTCTCGTCTCTATAGCGTACTACTCAAGTGCTCAGCTCGAACTAACGAAATGGCCGACATTGACATTAACCAGCATTGTCAAACTTCCGTTTATCCAGCGCTTTGAATTTATTGAAGTGTCGCTATGGCTTTTGCTTATCGTTCCAAATATCGCTATTCCATTATGGGCAGCCAGCAGAATGGCAAAACAAGTGTTTCACACGAGCCAGCGCACCACGTTAATAGTTCTCAGCCTTCTCATTCTCGTCATGTTTTCATTTTTTATTAGAGCTACCTCATTTGAGACATTTAATAAATGGGTGGAATATAGCGGATACATCCTCATCTATGGATTGATTGGATGTATGATCATTGGGCTGCTGCTGAAAAAAAGGTGGGTGAAAAAACGAACATGAAACATTCTATTATGATATGTCTCATGTTATTGAGTCTTTTCTTAACGAGCTGTGCACAGCCTCGTCTCTTAGACGAATTAAGTATCTCGCAGGCGGCGGGATTTGACTTATTGGAAGATGGAGAAATGAAGGGCTTCTTTGTTTTCCCTGTTTTTAAAAGCGAAGAACAAGGAAGCTATCAAATTGTAAGTGCTAAGTCAAATACCATTAGTAATATTCAGTTTCTTGTTTCGGAAAAATCGCCTTTCCCCGTTGTCATGGGACAAGTACTCGTGATTTTAATAAGTGAAAAGCTGGCGAAAGAAGTGGGTATGATTGATTTGATGAATTACATCTATCGTGATCCGATCATTGGGTCTCGTCAAGTATTTGCCATAGTAGACGGAGAAGTTGAAGATTTATTGCATACAAAAATGAATCAAACCAACTTAAATATCGGTGTATATCTTTCAGATTTACTGGCTCAAAACATGCGAAACGGTAATCAACCTGTGACCAATCAGCATATTTTTATGAACCAGATGATGGCAAAAGGCGTAGATGCCTACCTCCCTTACATTAAAAATACAAGCAACTCTATTAAAGTGTCAGGTGTCGCTCTTTTCGATCAAGAAAAAATGGTTGGGCATATTCCAGGGGAAGATACATTTACGTTTAAAGCGATGATTGAAAATCATAAAAATGGGATTTATGAGTTTCGATTTAATGACAGAAAGAAAACCCATGTTGTTATTGAAAATATCAAATCACATGTGTCTTATCACATTAAACCAACTGAAAACCTTTCAAAAAAGCCTCATATCACCATTGATATCAAGCTGAAAGGTGAGTTAAAAGAATTCATGAAATCAAAAAAAATCGATACGCCTTCTATCTTGCAGCATGTTGAAAAAGAAGTGGAGAAGCGTGTGGCCCAGCAAGGGCAAGACCTTGTTCAATCCTTTAAAAAGCAAAAAATTGATCCACTTGGACTTGGTTTGAGGTATCGCTCTAAAGATAAAGCCATGACACCGGAGAAATGGCAAAAACTCTACCCTGATGCAGATGTCCAAGTGAATTGTCATATGAACATTGTCCAAACGGGTGTCAGCCAATAAAAAAGACTGTATGAAAAGGTCCTCCCTTCTCGTACAGTCTTTTTTAATCTTCATCTTTTACGTCCGGGTCCTCAGGGATTGGTTCATTTAAGATGTCTTGAATGAGCTCTTTATATTGTTCTAGCTGTTTCATATGGGTTTGAAACTGCCCTTGATAAATGAGATACGATTCCCCGTCAAATACGTAACGAATCTTTTTTTGCTGGATTAATTTTTCAACATATGCTTCTGATACTTCTAAGTATTCAGCTGTTTCTCCAATTGTTAAATACATGCATGTGCACCACCGTTCGTTTCATCTTACAAATTATATCACGAGCTGGTGAAAAAACAGATATCACTTGTTCATGTTTTTTTCATCTTTTCTTCACTGATTCGTCAACTCGCTTTTGTACAGTATTCATACACCCACTCAAACACTAGGAGGTGATGATCCTTCGCATGACAAAGAAAAATATTCGGACCTATGCCACATTTTTAACTGTAGGCGCTAGCAATACGATGATTGACTTTCTGTTCTTCTTTTTTTTCACTGCTTGCTTTGTTCCCTCTTTTCTTGCACAGTGCCTGTCCTATACAGCAGGAATGCTGAACAGTTATGTTTGGAATCGAAAATGGACGTTCCAAGTAAAAAAGAAAGCGGACAGGTGGGAATGGATCAAGTGGGCCACAGTCAACGGCGCAGCGTGTCTCCTCACCTATGTTGTCTTATATGTCATGCAGCAAGCAGGTTTCTCATTATTCATTAGTAAAGCGATTGGTACCCTTCTTGGCATGATGATCACTTTTACTGGAAGCCGCCTATGGGTGTTTCCATCAGAAAACAAACGATCAGAAATGGAGCGATGATTCAATGAATATCAAAAAAGCCGTTATACCAGCAGCCGGATTAGGCACACGTTTTTTACCCGCAACGAAAGCACAGCCAAAGGAAATGCTGCCGATTATCGACAAACCCGCCATTCAATACATAGTTGAGGAGGCTGTTCAATCAGGCATTGAAGATATACTGATTATCACAGGAAGAAATAAAAAATCGATTGAAGATCACTTTGACCGTTCGATTGAGCTAGAACACACGTTGCTTGAAAAAGGAAAAAAAGAACAGCTGGCTGAAATCAAACATATTGCGGATATGGCCAATATTCATTATATTCGTCAAAAGGAGCCCTTAGGTCTTGGACATGCGGTATTATGTGCACGTCATTTTACTGGCAATGATCCTTTTGCGGTCCTTTTAGGTGATGATGTCATGGTGTCAGAAAGACCTGCACTCTCTCAGCTCATGGAAGTCTTTGAAGACAAACAAAGAGAGGTCATTGGCGTCCAGCAAGTGGATCGTCTAGATGTCAGTAAGTATGGTATGATAAGACCAGCTAGAGTAGACGGTCAAGTGTTTGAAGTCACAGACTTAGTGGAAAAGCCAGCTATTCATGAAGCTCCTTCCGATTTAGCCGTGATGGGCAGGTATCTGTTAACACCATCGATTTTTCCTATTCTACAAGGAATCGAGAGAGGTGCTGGGAACGAAATCCAGCTGACAGATGCCCTGAAAATCATTGCACATGAATCACCCATTTATGCAAAACAATTAGATGGGATGAGATTTGACGTTGGTGATAAGCTGGGCTCATTTAAGGCAGCGGCTGAAATTGGATTAATGCGTCATGATATGCGGCCAGCCATGCTAGCATATATGCAAAGCATACTCATGAGAGAAGCAAAACAAGCATAGGCTCTTATAAGGATGCTTGAAGAAAATTCGTATTTAAAGGCAGAGTGAAATGAATGGGAACCTTGTTTAATGAAATTTTAACCTGGCTGACAAGCCTTGGTTACGCAGGTGTTGCACTTGGACTGATGATTGAAATTATTCCGAGTGAAATTGTACTTGCCTACGGCGGATATATGGTGTCAACAGGAAGCATTGGATTTGTTGGAGCCGTCATCGCTGGGGTTATTGGAGGAACACTTGCCCAGTGCTTTATTTACTGGATCGGCCTTTACGGCGGGAGACCTTTTTTAACAAAGTATGGGAAGTATTTATTCATCCATGAGCATCATATTGCCACGGCAGAACGCTGGTTTGACCGATATGGAACTGGTGTCGTATTTACAGCTCGTTTTATCCCAGTCGTGCGCCACGCGATCTCGATTCCAGCTGGTATTGCAAAGATGCCATTTCTCAAATTTGTTCTTTTGACCGGATTAGCCGCCATCCCTTGGTCCATCCTATTTATTTACCTTGGAATGCAGCTTGGGACAAAATGGGACCACATTCAAAGTGTCGCTCACACGTATACAACACCAATTATGGTCATCGCCATCGTTCTCATCGTACTGTATTTCGTTTTGAAAAAAATTCGCACAAATCGAAAACGGACAACCTAACGAAAACGCCTTTCACTCGTCATGTGAAAGGCGTTTTTTCTATGCGTGCGTCGATTGTTTTTTCATATATTGAGATAATTCCATAATCATTGCACCCATTCTTTCAAGTGATGGGGCTAGAATGCGGCTTATCCCCTCTTCTTTTAATGCTTCAGCTGTGACTTTTCCAACAGCTACAGCTAATACATGCTGCTCGAATAGATGTTGCAGTTCTTCTTTTTTGTCCCATTCTTCTGCTAGTTTGAAAAAGGCATGAACCTGAACAGCAGTTGTAAAACAAACGGCATGGACCTTCCCTTCTTTCATTTCTTGAAGCAAAGTGTCCGCCGCCTCTGGTTCAGGGGGTGTGTGCTGATATGGCATGAGCTGCAAAACGTCTGCTCCTTTGTGATGTAAAAAATCAATGAGAGCTGGTGCATTTTCACCGTGAAGCTGTACCATGACCCGTTTACCTTGAAGTTCTTTGTCTTCTAACTTTGAAATGAGGTCACGAACGGTTCCATCTTCATCAGAAACATCTGGCTGAATGCCGTGTTTTTTTAGAGCCGCGAACGTTTTGTATCCTCTTGAAGCGATATGGGCACTTGATAAAATGTTCATAAATGCTTCTCCAAGCTGCAGCTCTTCTGCACTTTCAATTAATGTGTCTGTGCCGATACCCGTTGTTAAAATGACCCAGTCAGCTCCCTTCTTTACAAAGGTTTCTATGCCTGGCTTCAATTCCTCTTTGGCTAAAAATACAGTGCCCTGAAGAGAACGAATAACAGCTTGTCCTCCTTGCTTTTCAACAAGTGTACGCATTTCTTCTGTTTTTCTTGTTCCGCATATGGCAATGGTCTTTCCAGCTAAGCCTTTACTCATTCTCATCCCTCTTTTTCTATCACATGTATGATGTATTGTATTAAATATAGATTTATTTGGAAGACGTTGCAAGTGTCTACTAAAAAAGAGCTTGACGTTTCTATCGAATTCGAGTATCTTTTGTAAGTGCAAATTGTAGGAGGTCATTATGGAAAAACAGAATGTTCAAGCAATTCGATTATCAATCGCAGACCCAACACCACTTGGTTTGTTTGGTTTAGCAATGGTGACGCTTGTTGCGTCTTCACAAAAACTAGGAATCACAGATGGCACATCTCTTATTTTACCTTGGGCTATCTTCCTTGGAGGAATCGCGCAGCTGATTGCGTCCATACAAGATTCAAAGCATCATAATATTTTTGGAGCCACTGCCTTCGGCGCATTCGGTCTTTTTTGGATGGGCGTTGGAACCACTTGGCTCATTCAAGCGGGCGTTTTTGGGAAAACGCTTGCGGGAGCTGCGGACCCAAAACAACTAGGTTTTGCTTTTATTGGTTATTTGATTTTCAGCTTATTTATGACGATCGGTGCAATGGAAACACATAAAGTATTGTTTTTGATTTTCGTCTTTATTGATTTCTTATTCATTGGCCTGTCCCTAAGCTCGTTTGGTGTGATGTACGATGTGACTCATACGATGGCTGGTATTGCAGAATTGATTATTTCTCTTCTTTCATTTTATGGTTCTGCAGCTGTTGTGCTGAATACACATTTTGGTCGTACAGTACTGCCAGTTGGACAACCATTTCGCGTGTTTACTAAAGCATAAATAAAAAAGAACTGCTCTTGGCAGTTCTTTTTTTATTCTTATTTTTCTTGTTCCTCTTGAAATATCTCTGCAATGATTTCATAAGAACGCATTCTTTCTTGATGGTCAAACATATCAGAATTAATCATGACTTCATCTGCTTGAGTCGCCTCAATAAAGGCTTCTAACTCTTTTTTCACCTTTTGTTTATCCCCGATCATCGTCGAACTTAATTGTTCGTCCACCATCGCCTTCTCATATGGACTCCATAGCCCATCCATACTTTCAACAGGGGCTTTGAGTTTTCCTGGTGTATTGCGAATGAGGCTCAAGAAGCGCTGATAATGAGACGTCGCCAAATATTCAGCCCGCTCTGTTTGATCAGCAGCAAAAACCGTCACACCAACCATCGCATAAGGTTCTTTTAACACATCTGAAGGTTGAAATGCCTGTCTGTATAATTCTAAAGCAGGAATGGTATTTTTAGGGGAGAAATGTGCCGCAAAGGCAAATGGCAGTCCCAGTTCTCCTGCAAGCCTTGCACTAAAACCACTTGAACCAAGAAGCCAAATTGGTATATCCAATCCTTCTCCCGGAACGGCTCTTACATGTTTTTTGACCTGACCAGTCGGTTTGAAATATTGCCGAAGTTCTTCAAGCTGCTCAGGGAAATCCTCTCCATTATGAAGATTACGTCTAAGTGCCCTTGCCGTTAACTGATCTGTTCCGGGTGCCCTGCCTAGACCTAAATCAATTCTCCCTGGATACAAAGTCTCCAGTGTTCCAAATTGTTCTGCAATAACGAGTGAAGAATGGTTTGGAAGCATAATCCCCCCAGAACCAACCCGGATCTCTTCAGTCCCTCCAGCAATATATCCAATTAAGACGGATGTTGCTGAACTCGCAATCCCTTCCATATTATGATGCTCCGCAAGCCAATACCTATGGTAGCCCCACTTCTCAGCTTTTTTTGCTAAATCCATACTATGTTCAAATGACTCTTTGATTGTGCCACCTTCTGTTACAGAGGATAAATTTAACACGGAATATGCTGCACGTTGTAAAACTGATTGACTCATACATGATGCCCCATTTCTTTCAAAAATCATACTAGTTTCATTCTTTCAACACCATAACATAAAACGATTTAACTTTTAAATGATTTGATTCGATGAACTTCGAACTAAAAAATATCATTTAGCTGAATTCCGCTTTTTAAATTTCCACATAGAATAAAATATTAACTTTTAGGAGATGGGGAATTTGTATAATCAGTACGATAACAAATGTCCCTTTTGCGGAAAAAAGCATGATTGGCAACCTCATTACAGAAAATCTCGTCACGATAGACCTTTATTTGATGATTGCCCTCTTCTTAAACGAGAATGTAAAAAGAAAAAAGTTGTTAAACATCACAGCACTTGTGCTAAAGCAAAAGGACGAAAAAAAACAAATACTAAGATTGTAAAAAGAGGTCCAACTGGTGCTACTGGACCTACCGGAGCCACTGGTGTTACCGGAGCTACTGGTGTAACTGGAGATACTGGCCCTACTGGTGCGACTGGTGCCACCGGAGATACTGGGTCAACCGGTGCAACTGGAGTTACTGGAGATACTGGGCCTACCGGTGCTACTGGAGTTACTGGAGATACTGGTCCTACTGGAGCCACTGGTGATACCGGTGCTACTGGTCCAACCGGAGCTACTGGCCCTACCGGTGCCACTGGTGTAACTGGAGATACCGGGCCTACTGGTCCTACTGGAGCCACTGGTGTAACTGGAGATACTGGGCCAACTGGAGATACCGGAGCTACTGGTGTAACCGGAGATACTGGGCCTACCGGTGCTACTGGAGTAACTGGAGATACCGGGCCTACTGGTCCTACTGGAGCCACTGGTGATACCGGTGCTACTGGTCCAACCGGAGCTACTGGCCCTACCGGTGCAACTGGAGATACCGGACCTACCGGACCTACCGGAGCTACTGGTGTAACCGGAGATACTGGGCCTACCGGTGCAACTGGAGTTACTGGAGATACCGGACCCACTGGTCCAACTGGAGATACTGGTCCAACCGGTGCGACTGGTGTAACTGGAGATACCGGGCCTACTGGTCCTACTGGAGCCACTGGTGTAACTGGAGATACTGGCCCTACTGGTGCGACTGGTGCCACCGGAGATACTGGGTCAACCGGTGCAACTGGAGTTACTGGAGATACTGGTGCAACCGGAGCTACTGGGCCTACCGGTGCAACTGGAGATACCGGACCCACTGGTCCAACCGGGACAACTGGAGTTACTGGAGATACTGGACCTACTGGTGCGACTGGTGCCACCGGAGATACTGGGTCAACCGGTGCAACTGGAGTTACTGGAGATACTGGTCCTACTGGAGCCACTGGTGATACCGGTGCTACTGGTGCAACCGGAGCTACTGGCCCTACCGGTGCGACTGGTGTAACTGGAGATACCGGGCCTACTGGTCCTACTGGTCCTACTGGTCCTACTGGAGCCACTGGTGTAACTGGAGATACTGGTCCAACCGGTGCGACTGGTGTAACTGGTGTAACTGGAGATACTGGTCCAACCGGTGCGACTGGTGTAACTGGTGTAACTGGAGCTACTGGTGTAACTGGAGATACTGGACCTACTGGTGCGACTGGTGCCACCGGAGATACTGGGTCAACCGGTGCAACTGGAGTTACTGGAGATACTGGTCCAACCGGTGCAACTGGTGCAACCGGAGATACTGGGCCTACCGGTGCAGGATTAACAGGAATTGAAGCGTTTGATCCGGTAGTAAGTCCTACTTACCCGGTAGGGCAAGTAGTGACCTTTAATGGCAGTACGTATGTAGTAAATACTGCACCACCGACAGGTACACCAGATACTTCCCCAGACTACACATTGCTGGCTGCAGCAGGATCAACTGGAGTAACTGGTGATACTGGTCCGACTGGAGCCACTGGTGTAACTGGTGATACCGGACCCACTGGTCCAACCGGTGTAACTGGAGATACTGGACCTACCGGTGCGACTGGTGCAACCGGAGATACTGGTCCAACCGGTGCCACTGGAGTAACTGGAGATACGGGTTCTACCGGTGCAACTGGTGTAACTGGTGATACTGGTCCAACCGGTGCTACTGGAGTAACTGGAGATACCGGACCTACCGGTGCAGGATTAACAGGAATTGAAGCGTTTGATCCGGTAGTAAGTCCTACTTACCCGGTAGGGCAAGTAGTGACCTTTAATGGCAGTACGTATGTAGTAAATACTGCACCACCGACAGGTACACCAGATACTTCCCCAGACTACACATTGCTGGCTGCAGCAGGATCAACTGGAGTAACTGGTGATACTGGTCCGACTGGAGCCACTGGTGCAACTGGTGATACCGGACCCACTGGTCCAACCGGTGCAACTGGTGTAACTGGAGATACTGGGCCTACCGGTGCAACTGGTGATACCGGACCCACTGGTCCAACCGGTGCAACTGGTGTAACTGGAGATACCGGACCTACCGGTGCAACCGGAGATACTGGGCCTACCGGTGCAACTGGAGTAACTGGTGATACGGGTTCTACCGGTGCGACTGGTGTAACTGGTGATACTGGCCCTACTGGCCCTACTGGTACGACTGGTGTAACTGGTGATACTGGCCCTACTGGTACGACTGGTGTAACTGGAGATACCGGACCTACTGGAGCCACTGGTGTAACTGGTGATACCGGACCCACTGGTCCAACCGGTGCAACTGGTGTAACTGGTGTAACTGGAGATACTGGTCCAACCGGTGCAACTGGAGTTACTGGAGATACCGGACCCACTGGTCCAACTGGAGATACTGGGCCTACCGGTGCAACTGGAGATACCGGACCTACTGGAGCCACTGGTGTAACTGGAGATACTGGTCCTACTGGAGCCACTGGTGCAACTGGAGATACCGGACCTACCGGAGCTACTGGTGCCACTGGAGATACCGGACCTACTGGGCCTACCGGTGCAACTGGAGTTACTGGAGATACCGGACCTACCGGTGCGACTGGTGATACTGGTCCTACTGGAGCCACTGGTGCCACTGGTGTAACTGGTGATACCGGTGCTACTGGAGTAACTGGAGCCACTGGTGTAACTGGTGATACTGGTCCTACTGGAGCCACTGGTGTAACTGGAGATACTGGAGCCACTGGTGTAACTGGAGATACTGGACCTACCGGTGCAACTGGTGCAACCGGAGATACTGGGCCTACCGGTGCAACTGGAGATACCGGACCCACTGGTGCAACTGGTGTAACTGGTGATACTGGACCTACCGGTGCGACTGGTGTAACTGGTGATACCGGACCCACTGGTGTAACTGGTGATACTGGACCTACCGGTGCAACTGGTGTAACTGGAGATACTGGGCCTACCGGTGCAACTGGAGATACTGGACCTACCGGTGCGACTGGTGCCACTGGAGATACCGGACCTACTGGTCCTACTGGAGCCACTGGTGTAACTGGAGATACTGGTCCAACTGGAGATACCGGACCTACCGGAGCTACTGGTGTAACCGGAGATACTGGGCCTACCGGTGCAACTGGAGATACCGGACCTACCGGAGCTACTGGGCCTACCGGTGCAACTGGAGTTACTGGAGATACCGGACCCACTGGTCCAACTGGAGATACTGGGCCTACCGGTGCAACTGGTGCAGGATTAACAGGAATTGTAGCCGCTGATCCGGTAGTCAGCCCTTCTTACCAAGTAGGGCAAGTAGTGACCTTTAATGGCAGTACGTATGTAGTAAACACTGCACCACCGACAGGTACACCAGATACTTCCCCAGACTACACATTACTGGCTGCAGCAGGATCAACTGGAGTAACTGGTGATACGGGTTCTACCGGTGCGACTGGTGCAACTGGTGCAACTGGTGTAACTGGAGATACCGGACCTACCGGTGCGACTGGTGTAACTGGTGATACTGGACCCACTGGGCCTACCGGTGCAACTGGTGTAACTGGTGCCACTGGAGCTACTGGAGCTACTGGAAGCACTGGTGCCACTGGAAGCACTGGCCCAACTGGAGCTACTGGAAGCACTGGTGCCACTGGAAGCACTGGCCCAACTGGAGCTACTGGAAGCACTGGTGCCACTGGAAGCACTGGTGCCACTGGAGCTACTGGAAGCACTGGTCCAACTGGAGCTAGCGGTCCAACTGATACGGCACTTTATGCTGGAAATACAACAGGTCCTACAATCATTACTATTGCTGGTGGTACGAACATTGCTTTACCAAGTAATCAAAATATTAATGGATTTACGCCGAATGGTTTAAATGATACATTCACAGTCCAGCAAACAGGTAAATACTATATCACATATCAAGTAAATACCACTGCTGCACTTTTAGTGAGCACAAGGCTATGGTTGAATGGATCAACTGCTATTCCAGGTTCAATTCAGTCGTCTGCCGTATCTACAACTTTTATGAGCAATACAGTTATTGTCAATTTAACAGCAGGAAATACAATTTCATTACAATTTTTCGGAGCGGTTGTAACAGCCATTCTAATAGGTGGTGGTGCAACCGGTGCCTCACTTACCATCATCAGACTCAGCTAAGCGAAACTAAGCTAAAAAAAGAAAGGCTCTGTCAGCCTTTCTTTTTTCTATCTTCAATTACGTTTATACAATGGTCAATATCAGGAGATTGCAAAAGGTGAAAAATAGACTGTATGATCGAAAACTCTAAATTCCACCATTCTAATAACTGAAGTTTTTCAATGATATCAGAAGAAAACCGATATTTCATGAGCCGCTGTGGGTTCCCTGCGACAATCGCATATGGAGGCACATCTTTTGTAATCAGACTATTTGCTCCAATGACTGCCCCGTTTCCTATCTGTAGCCCTGACATGATTGTTGCTCCATATCCAATCCAAACATCGTGCCCTATACACACATCCCCTTTTGATCGTGGATGTCCTTCAATGTGGGCAGCATCTGTGAAAATTTGATTGAAGGGATATGTGGTGACCCAATCTGTTCGGTGTTCACCACCAAGAAAAACTTTTACTTCGTTTGCGATGGAACAAAACTTTCCTACATTCAGCGTTGTTCCTTCTCCCCACGTCAAGACTTGAAAATCTGGTCCAGCATAAGTGAAGTCACCGATATCATATGAACTGAGCTCACTTCTTTGGTTTAAAAACATAGAAGATCAGACCCCCTACAAAGTAATCGATCTTCGTATATATATGCCAGATGATAGGCTCACATTATGATTGGACAAGTGCAACAATCTGCTTTTTCTTCCAAACCAGTCGATAATAGCCGTATTGGAGCAATAAGTTTACAAAAAAGGCTGCAGGATATCCTATCCAGATTCCTTTGATCCCAAGCGATGTATGATGTGATAGCACATAAGCCACTGGTACTTCAACAAGCCAAATGGAACAAATACTAAAGATGGTCGGCCATAGAACTGTGCCACTTGCTCTCATTGTGGCTGCAACGATTTGTGCTGTTCCGAAAATGAGATAGCTCCATAGGGTAATCACGACCAAACTATATGCAATGTCGATCGTTGCAGGATCTGTTAAAAAGATAGATAAAATTTGCGGTGCGAAAATATAGACGAAAATAATAATCAATCCGCCTATTGCAAAGTTTAGCCCCAGCCCAATTTTAATGACATCCTTCAAACGATTCATGTTTCCTGCGCCAATGAATTGTGCGGCGAAGATAGAAACCGCAATACCAAGGCTCACTGCAGGCATCTGTACATAACTTACGACTTGATTGACAACGCCATAAGCTGCGGTCGCCTGTGATCCATAATCGTTGACAAAAGAAATGACAGCAATTTCTGATAAAGAAATGAGAATCATATTAATACTAGAAGGGATACTTAACTTTAATAGCGTTTTTAATAAATCCCCTTTCATCAATAAATGCTTTCTAACCGACGCATCAATGCGCAGCGGGTGCTTTGTTTTATAAAGATAGATATGAAGAATGATAAACGTAACGATTGTAGAAATCACAGAAGAATACGCAGCACCATATAAACCAAATGCCGGTAAACCAAGCCAGCCGAATAATAAAATTGGCAGCAATAAAATATTGGTTCCTGTACTAATCATTAAGAAATAAAATGGTGTTTTTGAATCTCCTGTTCCTCGTAAAAAAGTTGTATAGACAAAATAAAGAAATAAGATGGGCATGGAGATGAATAGGATTCTGGCATATGCCGCACTTTCCTCCACAATATTTGCAGGTGTCCCCATCAGATGTAAAATATCTGTGGCAAAAAAACCTCCAATGATAGCTAAAGAAAGTCCGATTAAAAAGGTGAACGAAAGCGTTGTACCGATAATTTCCTTTAACCTCTGCTCATTTTTTGCTCCGTATGCTTGTCCAATAAGGATCGAGCTCCCTGATCCAATCCCAATGGAAAAAGAAACAAGTAAAAAGAAAAGTGGAAAGAATGCAGAAATCGCAGCTACTGCATCCTCTCCAATCCATCTACCGACAAGCACAATGGAAACAAGCTGTCCAATTGATTGCAAAATATTGCTTAATAAAAGTGGAATTAGAAAGATCGACATGGTTTTTACTAAAGATTGATTATTATCTAACGTCATGATGGTTCTCCTTCTCTGTCTAAAGATCCTCAGCTAACATGCTGACAATGCGGTCTTCTATCTCTTTTCCTTTTTCGTCATCAACGAGATGATTCAATAAGATGGAAAAAGCAAGCGTTTTTCCACTCTGCGTTTCAATATATCCAGATAGTGTGCTGACCGTTGATAGCGTACCTGTTTTTGCACGCACTTTTTCTAGTGTAGCTGGTTCTTTCAATCTATTTCTTAATGTACCTCCCACCATACGCTCACTTGCCCCAGCTAACGGAAGTGCATGGACATAGGTGTTAAACCATTTTTCCTTTTGAATGTTTGTCAAAAATAACGTGAATTGATTTGCAGAAACAAGGTTAATCGGTGATATGCCTGATCCGTCTCTCAACACAGTCATAGATGCATCTATGCCATAGGCAGGAAGACGTTCATTCAGCACGTCAAGCCCTTTGTCAAAACTCCCTTTGTTCTTTACCCGCTTCCCAAGTTCTTTTAACAGAATTTCTGCATGTGTATTGTTGCTTAATTTCATCATCGGAACAAGAAGATCGGATAAAGGCATTGATGTATGGGAAGCGATTTTTTTCGCTTTTTTAGGAACTTGTTTTGTTTGGAGTGGTCCTTTCAGCTGAATCCCCTCAGCCTTTAATGCTCGTTTCATTAAGTCTAAAGCATACGTTGTCGGTTCCCATAATGCGACCCATTGTTTAGACGAGGATGCTTTTAGCGGAATCGTTCCAGTCAGTGTAATTTTGTTTGTACCGTGAGAGCGTTTAAAAGATATTTTCTTCTTTCCGCCTTCTGGCACAGTTTTCACTTGATTGACAACTTGAGCGACGTCAGTCTTCGGGATCATCTCATAGCTGGCCTTCTGCCCTGCTTTCTTTCCCGGCTTAACTTCGAGAATGATCGTTCCTGCATCATAATCCTCATTCGGTGAAGCAGTAAGAGCAGATATTTGAGCGCCGTAATAATGATCTTCATCACTCCACGGCAGATCGATGGAATACCTTGTGTCATCAAACCAAGTATCATCAGCTAAAAGCTGTCCATGAATCGTATGTATTCCGGCCTTTTTGACTTGTTTGGCTAATGCGGCAAAATCGCTTTCTAACAATGTCGGGTCTCCAGTGCCTCGGAGATAAAGATTGCCGTGCAATGTTTTTTTGTGAATTGAACCATCTATCCAAACGTCTGTTGGAAAAGTGTGTGTTTCACCCAGTAGATCTAGTGCGATAGCAGATGTGAGTAATTTCATATTAGAAGCAGGAGTCAGACGGATGTCCGCTTGATGTTCATAAAGAAGAGAAGTGTCAGAAGTATCGCGTACGCTGATGCCAGCAATTGCGCCCTCTAAATCAGGTGCTGTTCGAATGAATTCGTCTAAAGAAGTGATCCATTTTGATTGATCATCATGAGCCGTTAGTTGTTCATCTTTCACTGAAAAAGGGAGAAATAACATCGACAAAATACATAGTTGTAAAAACATGACCTGTGAGAAACGTTTCACGCAATCCCTCCTTTTTAGAAAAGCAGCCAAATTTAGCAGATTATGTTCATTATACACAAAAGAACGTTTGTTCTCAAAGGTTTTTTAAACAGAAAAGTCAGCTTTCTTTGACGAAAACTGACAAGCCTCTTTTACCTTTTTTCAGGATTCCAGCCATCGTTTCCGCTAAGTACGGATTGAACGGTGATTTGACTTGCTTCGTTTTTTGTTAATATCGTTGACCACTTCACCCGGTTTGCCACATGACTCCCTGCGCCCGTTGATCCATATTCTTGATATCTAGCCGTTCTTTCGTTGTCTTTGTTATCCCAGTTATGCCATCCCTCAGCTTTAATATGTTCATCCATTTTTGTTTGGAGGAACGTGACGGCCGAATGAGGTCTCCATGGACGGCCTAAGTACACAGATTGAGACGCAGCCGTTCCTTTATTTAATGTGGAATCAATAAAAACGTAGCCATACTTTTGAGCTTCTGTTGTGGATGCCGCTGTAATATACCCGTTTCCAAGACTTTTTATTTCAGCTCTTTTAAATACAGCCGTTGCTGAACCAAAGATGAAGTCAACCGTGCCCTCGATATAGCAATCTTCATAATATTGTCTCCCTGTGCCTGTGGCATAAAGTGTATCTTGATAACCGAGAACACGTACGTGTTTAAACACAGCCCGGTCCCCGGATACATAAAGGGCAACCGCCTGCCCTGCGTTTCGGCCAGCTGTATTTTGAAACGTGATATTTTCTGCGTAAAAATGATTTGCCCGAATCATTGTACTTGAGCTATTGGTTGTGCTCCCGCTGCTTGCATTTGTATCATCATACGTCAGAATCGTCTGATACTGATTTTCTCCAATAAAGGACACATACGGCTTATTTTGCGGAAGGAGAATCTTTTCTTTATACACACCATTTTTAATATATATCGTCGTTTGCTGTTGATTGTTCACTGGTATCGCATCAATGGCAGATTGAACCGTTCGAAATGTCCCATTTCCTTTTTGATCGACAATAAGCACGCGGTTTGTTTGATGGTTGTGTCCAGCTGCTTGCGCATAAGCTGAGTCAAAAAGCAGTAAGGCCAATACCATCATCAGCAGTCGTTTTCCATACTTCATCACACATCTCCCCCTTATATTGTGAACGTTTTCATTGACGTATTCTTTTTGATCCTATTCAGTTATAAAACAAAAAAACACAAAAAAACATCCACTGTGTTAGGTTGTGGATGTTTTTTCATATTTCATCGCATAAATTCCTTCATTTTCAATCCATTCACAAAATAGGACGTCTTTATAGGAGGATATGTGCTGCTTTTTCAATTGCTCTCGCAGCCACGCTTCATCAAATCCAGCTTCCTTTAAATCTTTTTTTAAAATCTCTCCGTCGATAATAAACGTTCTAGGCAATGTGACTTCTTTTCCTTTCACGTTCACATCTTCGGCTGTAGCTGGTGCATATTTCATTTTTGGAAGCACACTCACAGACCCATCCGTTTCCAAAATGGCAAATTCAATTTCATTAAGAGCAAAATGCCCTTTCGCTCGAATCAGCGTCTGCAACTGATTTAAATCGAGCATATTTTTCTTTAATCGATTGTAGTGAATCTTTCCTTTATCAATCACAAGAGTGGGTCTTCCCTCTAAAAAAGCGCGAATGGATTTGAATTTTTGTGAAAGCCATTCAACTGTGTAGATTAAAACGCCCCAGACTGCAACTGCAAAAAGGATATGTAGCACGCTGACTTCTGGATCAAAAATGGCGTTACCGACCATCTCCCCTAAAATCAATGCAGAAATAAAATCAAACGGCGTGATTTGTGCAAATTGTGTTTTCCCTAATAGCTTTGTAATGGAAAATAAAGCGAAAAATCCGATAAAGAGTTCAATCAAAATATTAAAAAATGGCACACATATACCTTCCTTTCTCACTGCATGTACTTACAGCATGTACAGGAAAGGAAGGTTCTAAACCATTTATGAAGGCAGTAAAATAAAGACGTCGTCTCCCTCAACCAATGCTTCATATGTTTTCACGCATCCATGATCCGGTTCTTGAACATTTCCTGATGAAAGATTGATTTTCCAATCATGCATTGGACAGAAGACATGATCTCCGCTCACCATTCCTTCAGCTAGTACACCGCCTTTATGAGGACAGCGATTTTCAATGGCTTTGAACTGCTTGTTAGAGGTTTGAAAAACAGCTAATTCAAGTGGACCGGCTGCGACTGTTTTCCCTAGCTGCAACGGGAAATCTGATATTGTACCAATATGAACTTTTACAATTGAAACTGTCATCTGATCTCATCCCTTCAATTGATTTAGACGGAAGCAGTTGCCTTTTGAAATAATTGTCTTGTTTCTGTTTCGTTCTCTCGAATCTCTTGCCACGGTTCTTCATAAGTTGAAAGTGCGATGTCCATTCTTTCGATGAGTGCTGCACGCCTCTGGTCATCTAGCAGTACCGTTTGGATATGATTCAATCCAAGCCGTTCAACCCAAGCGGATGTTCTCTCTAAATAATTTGCGGTTTCTCTGTAATATTGAAGGTAGGCTGCGGCCATTTGTTCTACTTCTTCTGCTGTACTTACTTTCATTAATAAGTCTCCAGCTCGTAAATGTGTCCCTCCATTCCCGCCAGCATACAATTCAAATCCCCCATCGATACCTACGATGCCAAGATCTTTAATCCCAGATTCAGCACAGTTTCTCGGACAGGCTGATACGGCCATTTTGACTTTGTGCGGTGTGGCAAGTCCTTCAAATTTCTTTTCAAGTGCGATCCCAAGAGAAATGGAATCCTGCGTTCCGAATCTGCAAAATTGTTCTCCAACACATGTTTTGACAGTTCTTAATGATTTTCCGTAAGCATAACCAGACGGCATATTTAAATCGGCCCATACTTTTGGTAAATCTTCTTTTTTGACACCTAAAAGGTCGATTCGCTGCCCTCCAGTCATTTTCACAAGCGGTATCTCATATTTGTCAACGACATCCGCTATTTTTCTCAGGTCATTAGCATTTGTCACGCCTCCGTACATACGTGGAACGACCGAATAGGTACCATCGTTTTGGATGTTGGCATGCATTCGTTCATTCACAAATCGCGAGCTTTTTTCATCTTTGTAGTCAAGCGGATACATCATCCCTAAATAGTAATTCAGTGCAGGCCGGCACTTTGAACAGCCTTCTTCTGTTTCCCAGTCAAGTACATTCATCACTTCTTTGACATGCTGCAAACCTTTCTCTTTTATTTCATGAATCACTTCATCTCTTGATAAGGTGGTGCAGGCGCAGATGGTTTCTTTTTGCGCAGTGCGGTTTGCATCATCGCCTAAAGTGTGCCATAAAATCTCTTCCACAACAGGTTGGCAGCCTCCGCATGATCTAGAAGCACTTGTACATTGCTTGACCTCTTGTATAGTCGTTAGGCCTTCTTTTTGAATAGCTGCCACTATTTGACCTTTTGAGACACCATTACAGCCACAAACGATATGGTCGTTTGCCATTTGTTCAATCGTGTTTTCTTGCGCCAGCTCATTTGATGTTAAGACAGATACTTTTTCCATATCTGACATATCAACACCTTCTCTAATGTACGAGAATAAACGTGGTCCATCGCTTGTTTCTCCAAACATGACGGCGCCGACTAATCGGTTTTGCTGGAAGACTAGTTTTTGATAAATACCTTGCTGTTCGTCAAAAATCTTAATCGCTTTTTTCTCATCGTTTTCGATAAAATCTCCAGCTGAAAATACATCAACCCCTGATACTTTTAGCTGTGTCGATAGTACAGATCCTTCATAAGGCGTCGGGGCCATATCACAAACATGCTTCGCAAGCACGTTTGCTTGATCGTATAATGGCGCAACAAGACCGTACGTTTGTCCTCTATGTTCAACACATTCTCCGACTGCGTAAATCCGCGGGACACTTGTTTCCATGAAATCATTGACGATAATCCCCCGGTTCACTTCAATGCCGCTCGTTTCGGCAAGCTTGTGATTCGGTTTAATTCCCGCTGCCATGACCACCATATCTGTCTCTAATGTAGAACCATCTGAAAATGTTAGCCCTTCTACTCTTGTATCTCCTAAAATTTCATTTGTCTGTTTTCCTAATAAAAAGCTCATGCCTTGTTTTTCTAATGCTGTTTGCAGAAGTTGACCTGCCACCGGATCGAGCTGCCGGTCCATTAGATGAGGGCCAAGATGAATGACGGTCACTTCCATACCTAAGTTTAATAGACCACGTGCTGCTTCAAGTCCAAGGAGCCCGCCTCCAATGACGGCTGCTTTTTTGTACATCGTAGATGCTTTGACCATTTCCTCTGTGTCTTGTAATGTACGAAAAGCTGTTACCCCTTTTTTATCGCTCCCTGGAATGGGCGGGATGAACGGGAGTGACCCTGTCGCTAAAATTAAACGGTCATAATGCACGGTCCGTCCTTGATCACTCATAACGGTTTGATTGTCTGGATCGATCTTCACAATGGTCTCATTTGTAAACAGCTGAATATGATGTTCCTTGTACCAATTCCAATCGTTTAACGTAATATCCTCTGTCTTTGTATCCCCTTGGAGAACTTTCGATAAAAGAATCCGATTATAGTTAGGATACGGCTCAGTTCCAAATACAGTCATGTCGAATCGTTCATTGTCTGTTTTTAAAATGTTTTCGAGCGTTCGGATACCAGCCATACCATTCCCTACTAATACGAGTTTTTCTTTCATGAAAAACACCCCTCATGTGATCGTTTTTTAGAAAGTACCATAATCTAAACAAAGATGGAAAATACATGTTAAAATTTCTCACATAGTTTTCAATTCTTGTAGGCTGACAGCTGTACAGGACAATATTTAAAACCTGGCATTTTACTGTGTGGATCTAACTGTTTACCAATTAATAGGTTAATTGATTGATGTTTATTCCAGTGAAACGGAACAAACACAGTATCTTTTCGGATGCTATCTGTTATGTGGCACCTCATGATGACACTACCTCGTTTTGACTGGATGGTGACGAGCTCCCCGTGCTGAAGTCCATAAGCTTCGGCTGTGTCAGGATGAAGCTCTACATAAGCTTCAAACTGCCGGGCAACAAGAGAGGTGCTTTTTCTTGTTTGAACGCCCGTTTGGTAATGAGCCATCACCCTGCCGGTCGTTAAATAGAGTGGATATTCTGGACTGACTGGTTCTTTTGCACCCTGTTGTCCATGTGCAACGACTGCAAATTTTGCTAATTGATCAGGATGTGAGAATTGATGCTCAAATAGTCTTTCTGTTCCTCGGTCTTCCAAATGAGAGCAGGGCCATAATATGCCTTGCGTCTTCCTTAACCTGTCATAGGTCATACCGGAATAATCGGCTTTGGCTCCTTTCGTTGCTGTTCTCAATTCCTCAAAGATGTCTTCTGCAGATGAAAAAGAAAAAGAGCCGCCTTTGCCTAATACTGCTGCTATATCACAAATGATTTGCCAATCGTGCTTTCTTTGGTGTTTGAGTGGATAGGTTGCTTCTCTCAGCGTAACGCGTCCTTCTATGTTCGTCATGGTCCCTTCGTCCTCTAAATATGACGAAGCTGGTAAAATAACATCTGCGAGTGCAGCCGTCTCAGAGATAAATAAATCAATTGCGACAAAAAAGGACAGCTGCTCGATGGCTTTTTTGATAAAACTTGCATGCGGACCTGATTGAACGGGATTAGAACACATTAAAAAGAGCGCTTTTATCTCTCCTTTCTGCATTTTTTCAAACATTTCAAAAGCAGATACACCTTTTCCAGGCAGTTCTTTTTCATCGATCTTCCATATTTCAGCCATTTCTTTTCTATGTACTGGGTTTGTGATATCACGGTAACCAGGAAGCTGATCTGCTTTTTGTCCATGCTCTCTTGCCCCCTGTCCATTTCCTTGCCCAGTAATCGCGCCATAGCCACACCCAATCCGGCCAATTTTCCCAGTAACAAGCAGAATATTCAGGAAATTACGAACGGATGCTGTCCCGTTTATTTGCTGCTCAATGCCTCTTGCAGTCAGAATCATGCCTGTTTTTTCGCGGGCGAATTTTCTCGCTATTTTTTGAATGACTTTCATCGATACACCGGTTTGCTGCGTAATGTCTGGCAGGGACATGTGTGAAATATGCTGTTTCATTTCTTGAAAACCTGATGTTCGTTTTTTAATAAATTCTTCGTCTAGTAACTGTTCATGAAGCATGACGTGTAAGATTCCATTTGCGAGTGCAGCATCTGACCCAGGCCTTAAGCTGACATGTAAGTCAGCTAGTTTGGCTGTTGCTGTTTTTCGCGGATCGATCACGATGAGAAATGCCCCGTTCTTTTTAGCTTCTTCCAAGTACGGCATGAGGGTCGGCTGACATTCCGCTATATTGGTTCCAACCAATAGTAAAACCCGGGCATGCTTGATGTCACGAAGCGGAAAGGTTAGACCCCGATCAAGTCCAAATGTTTGGTTAGCTGCTGTTGCTGCTGAAGACATACACAGTCTTCCATTGTAATCAATGTATTTCGTTTTAAGGGCGAGCCTTGCAAATTTTCCGAGTAAATAAGCTTCTTCATTTGTAATCGATGCACTACCATACACACTGATGGCATCGTGTCCATGCGCCGCTTGAAGGGTTTGAGTGCGTTTTTTGATTTCATCAAGAGCCTCCTGCCAAGTCGCTTTGACAAATTGACCGTTTCTTTTGATGAGGGGGTGATTTAATCGTTCCTTGTGCAGTGCGTGCTGGTGGGCATGCTGCCCTTTCATACAGATCCTGCCGAACGTGGTTGGATTATGAATACCTATCGTCTGGTAGCGTGTTCGCCCTTCTGCGTGCTGCTCGACTAATTGCATTTTGCACTGCATACTGCAAAACGGACATTGAGATGGGAACACCCTTTTTCGCTCTTGCTGCTCTGATGTTTGCTGCACATATTGTAAAAAAGATTGATTCATACATTCACACCCTTTTGTCTACTTTGCTCAAATTGTTCGCAGAGCTCTTCTCTCATTTCCTCATCGAGCAATTTTTCTCGGATGGAAATGATGCCGTTTTTTTGGATCCAGTCTCCAATAGATTCTTGAAAATATGCACGTTTTCTATAGTCTTCAAGCAGTGCTTTTAAAAAAGAAATCAGCTCATCCGTTCGGCTCACAGAATAAAAAAGCTGACCTGCCTTAGGTTGATGTATGCTGCCTCCTATATAAATGTCCCATTCATCCAGCTGCTTCTTGATGCAGATGTCATAGATGGGGCTGAAATGACATACGCAGGAAGGACCAGCGATATGAATCGATGTGACTGCAGGTAAAAGCGTGTTTTCTAGTTGTCTTTCGATCTCCATGACAAGTGTTGTGACAGATGGATCGTGACGACAATCACATGAAAGAACATGAGAAAGTCTCTTGCTTTCTTGTGGCATGATGTGTCGATGTTCTTTTACAATATGGGCGGCCTCTTGTGAAATACCGATCAGCCGAATTCGTTTATTCTCCGTTAGTTCTACGTGCTGAATTTGCTTTTGCTCTAATAATCCGGTTATCATCTGTAAAAATGTCAGATCAAGACGGCCACCATATAACTGAGGCATTAGTATGTGCTCATGATCTGATGGGCTGTCTTTTACGAAAAGATCTTGAAACTGCTCAAGATAGTATGGAATGGCTGCTCGGCACTTGTCACAGCCGTTATCTGTCATCCAATTAAATTGTCTTCTTACTTGCTCTTCATTCAGCGGATGCTGATTTTTGATATACGAAAAAATGGTCTGTTTCTCTACATTTGTGCACGAGCAAAACGTGTCCAGTGCTTCCGTTAGCTGATTTGATGAGACATGGCAGCAGGCACGAACAAGCTCTTGACAGCCTCCGCAGCCCGTTGCGGCCCCTGTCTGTTTTTTTATCTCTTCTAAATTTGTCAGCTGATGGGCCGATATGCTTTTGAATATCGCTCCCTTCGTCACCGTATGGCATTGGCAGATGAGATCCTCTGCTTTTAATGAATCTAAAGGGGATATCTGCTCTTCATTCAGTGATTTCATGACTACGCTTTTATCACGCCCCACTTTTACATCCTGCAAAAGCTGCTCAGCTCTCTCAAGTTGACCAACTAATACAACGCCTGTGAGCACATCATGTTCAAACACTAGTTTTTTATATACTTCTTGTTCTTCATCTAAGTAAGTCACCACTGAAGCGGAGGGGGATCGGTTTACAATACTGCCAGCAGAATAAATAGATATGTCATTTGCTTTCAATTTTGTTGAATAAATGGCAGGAGGTAAATTCGTGACCAGTTCATCTAATAAATGATTCGCAAGCACGTTTGCTTGTTCATAAATAGGCTGCACAAGACCGTGCACCATCCCCTTATGCTCTGCACATTCTCCAATAGCATAAATATTCTCAACGTTTGTCTGCATGACATCATTTACAACAATGGCTTTTCTTGTATGAATGCCGTGCTGTTTTGCAAGCTCTATATTCGGACGGACCCCTGTTGTGAAAACCACGAGATCAGCATCCACGATGTCTCCACTTTTTAACAGAACGCCTTCTACTCTCTCGTTTCCTAAACATGCAATCGTATGAGCATTTGTTTTTACCTGAATCCCCTTGCGACTTAATTGTTGAGACAAAAGCCCTGCAGCTGTTTCATCTAATTGGCGTTGCATAAGCCAATCCGTGTGATGAATCAAGGTTGTCTTCAGTCCAGCGATCTGTAAACCAGCGGCCACTTCCACACCAAGTACACCACCTCCAATGACTGCTGCACGCTCATAGCGTAAAGAATCAGCGTAAATGGCCTCATAATCGTCAATCGTACGAAAAGCATAGACCCCTTTTTTGGATACGCCTTGTATAGGCAGAAAATGAGGCGATGAGCCTGTGGCGATAACCAGTTTGTCATACGGGATATTCCGGCGTGCTTCTGTCATGAGCAATTGACGCTTTGTATCGATGTGGACAACTGCTTCGCCTGTTTGGATGGTGATGTCATGTTTGGTGTACCATTCTTTTGGCTTTAGTTCAATCTGAGACAATGATTCACTTTTTTGTAAAACCGATGAAAGTTTTATTCGATTGTAAGCTGGGTGCTTCTCTTTTCCAATGATTGTGATGGAATAGCGTTCTGGCTGTTTCTTTACGATATGTTCGATACATTTCATACTCGCCATGCCATTTCCGATAAACAAGAGTTTACGTTTTGCCATGTGAGATCAACCTTTCTAGCTTTTTGCGCCAAAGCAATGTTTGCCTAGATTATGGCACACATTTGTAAAAAAGTGTTTATCCATGTCATTTTTTCTAACACAATACTTCCATTCCTTCTATCAACTCGCTATCTTTAAGTCAGAAAATTCAAAATAAAGGAGGGGTTTTGTGAAACTCTCAGAATTGACTTCTAGTGGTCATCCTAAGACATTGTTTGGTTCATTTTTATATTTTGACGTGAGTTTCATGATTTGGGTTTTACTGGGGGCACTCGGTGCTTTTATTGCACAAGATTTTGCCTTATCGACAATAGAAAAAGGCATGATTGTAGCCATTCCGATTTTATCGGGATCTTTTTTTCGAATTGTGCTAGGCCTATTAACAGACCGAATGGGACCTAAAAAAACAGCGATGATGGGCATGATTTTGACCACCATTCCGCTCATATGGGGGTTTTTCGGTGGTACAACCCTTTCAGAGCTAGTACTGATCGGGATTTTATTAGGGGTTGCAGGTGCGAGTTTTGCGGTCGCTTTACCGATGGCAAGCCGCTGGTATCCTCCTCATTTACAAGGGATAGCGATGGGAATTGCCGGCGCCGGAAACAGCGGAACACTGATCTCGACACTCTTTGGACCAAGGCTTGCGGAGATGTATGGCTGGCATACAGTGATGGGGCTCGCTCTTATTCCTTTAAGTTTCGTCTTTTTGTTTTTTATTTTCACAGCAAAAGATGCACCAAACCAGCCCGCCCCTCAGCCGCTTCGGTCCTATTTTTCAGTCTTTCAAGTGAAAACAACGTGGTTTTTCTGCCTGCTTTATGCGATTACATTCGGTGGTTTTGTCGGCCTTTCAAGTTTCTTGAGTATTTTCTTTGTGGACCAATATGCGATTTCAAAAATTCATGCCGGTGATTTTGTGACGCTTTGTGTGGCGGCAGGCAGCTTCTTTCGGCCAGTTGGCGGTTTGATCGCCGATAAAATTGGCGGGATGAAAGTACTGCTCGGTTTATTTGCTTTGATTGGTATCTGTTTAGGGGCAGTGAGTAGTCTACCTGCTTTACCAGTGGTCATTGCGCTTTTATTTGTCGGAATGATGTGTCTCGGTATGGGAAATGGAGCTGTTTTCCAGCTTGTCCCGCAAGTGTTTCATAAGGAAATTGGGATTGTGACTGGAATTGTAGGGGCTGCAGGAGGCATTGGGGGATTCTTTTTACCAAACGTTCTTGGCAGTTTAAAAGAAATGACGGGCTCCTATACGTTTGGTTTTTTGACCATTTCTCTTTTTGTTCTTGCTGTCTTCCTCTGTTTGGTTGTATCCCAGTTCAAACGTAAAAAAGTCATTATCCAGCCAACCATGTCTGAATCATAAAAAGCCATGACCACTCTTTGGTCATGGCTTTTCTCTATATATGGTAAACACCCTTTGTTTGACCTATTTTGGCAGAACCGAACTCCCCATTAAATAACGGTCTACCTCATGTGCCACTTGTCTGCCTTCGTTAATCGCCCAGACAATCAAGCTTTGACCGCGTCTTGCATCTCCCGCTGCAAATACGCCTTCTACATTCGTTGTATATTCCCCATATTTTGCGTCAATCCGATTGTTTTTGCTGTCCACGCCAAAGTGTTTCACTAGTGGCTGTTCAGTTCCCTCAAAACCAATCGCAATAAAGACTAGCTGAGCTGGCCATACCTTCTCTGTTCCTGGAATCTCATGAAATTCAAACTTCCCTTGCTCGTTTTTCACCTTTTCCATTTGAATGGTATGAAGCTCTTTTAACTTCCCATTTTTATCAGCCACAATCTTTGTGGTTTGAATCGAATATTGGCGCGGGTCTTCTCCAAATTTTGCTTGTGCTTCTTCGTAAGCATAATCTAGAGAGAAGACATAAGGCTGTTCTGGCCACATGTTATCCCCTACACGTGTATCTGGAAGCTTTGGATGCTTTCCGAATTGAACAACACTTTTTGCTTTTTGGCGAAGTGCAGTTGCGACGCAGTCAGCGCCTGTATCTCCTCCGCCAATCACAATGACGTCTTTCCCTTTTGCGTCAATAAAGTTTTTATCTTTGAATCCTGAATCAAGCATACTTTTTGTTGCGAGTGTTAAATAATCCATTGCCAGGTGAATCCCTTTTGCTTCCCTGCCTTCAATTAACAGGTCACGCTGCTTTTGTGCACCTGTACAAAGGATGACCGCATCAAATTGCTCTTTCAGTTCATCAGCCGTGATATCCACACCAATTTCTGTATTGGTCACAAAGTCAATGCCTTCTTGTCTTAGTAGTTTAACTCTGCGCTCAACGACTTCTTTGTCGAGCTTCATATTCGGAATACCATAAGTGAGCAGTCCGCCTAGACGATCAGATCGTTCAAACACGGTTACAGCGTGTCCTGCCTGGTTTAGTTGGTCTGCACTTGCCAGTCCTGCTGGTCCTGATCCGACAATAGCAACCTTTTTCCCTGTACGACTTGAAGGAATTCTTGGTGTAATCCAGCCATTTTCAAAACCTTTATCAATGATCGTCCGTTCGATATTTTTAATCGATACTGCTGGATCATTGATCGCGACGGTACATGAGCCTTCACAAGGTGCTGGACATACTCTTCCAGTAAATTCAGGGAAATTGTTCGTTTTTTGTAGTCTTTCAAGCGCTTCTTTCCATCTGCCCCGGTAGACAAGGTCATTCCATTCTGGAATTAAATTGTAGATCGGGCAGCCAGAAACGCCGCCCCTGATCTCCATTCCAATTTGACAAAACGGTGTTCCGCAATCCATACATCTAGCACCCTGCTGTTTCAATACCTCATCTGTATAAGGAGCTGAATATTCTTTCCAGTCATTTTGACGAGTGAGAGGGTCACGTTCATTTGGCTTTTCTCTTTTATAATCCATAAAACCTGTTGCTTTGCCCATTGTCCTCTCCCCTTTCTTAATGAGCGACGGCTGCTTTTTGCCCGTTTGCCGTTTCTTTATTTTTCGGTTTTGTGTTTGCTTCAAATGCGAACATAACAGCTTCCTCGTGGCTGAGGCCTGCTTGTTTTTGTTCCTCAATGCTTTGAAGCATCATTTTATAATTTCTTGGAATGATCTTAATGAAATGATTCTTTTCTTGTGCCCAATTCTCTAGAAGCGCTGCTGCTTTTGAGCTGTTTGTATAATCAAGGTGTTCCTGAATCATTTGCTTCACTTCTTGTTCTTCTTCGTGATCTGTGAGTTTTTCAAACATGATCATTTCCATGTTACACATTCTTTTGAACTGTTTTGCATCGGATGTATGCACGTAAGCGATACCGCCAGACATCCCTGCGCCAAAGTTCTTCCCAACGTCACCTAAAATGACAACACGTCCGCCAGTCATGTATTCACAGCCGTGATCACCGATTCCTTCAACGACCACATTGACACCTGAATTACGAACAGCAAATCGTTCACCTGCACGACCGTTAATATACGCTTTTCCGCTTGTCGCGCCGTAAAATGCAACGTTACCGACAATCACGTTCTCATGTCCATTTTGTACAAAGTGATCAGATGTTTTGACAGCAATTTTGCCTCCAGAGAGTCCTTTGCCGATATAGTCATTTGAGTCACCTGTTAAATATAAAGACATCCCCTTTGGAACAAATGCGCCGAAGCTTTGTCCAGCTGAACCAGTGAACCGAAGTGTGATCGTATCCTCTGGCAGACCTTCTTCTCCGTAGCGCTTAGACACTTCACTGCCCGTAATCGTTCCAGCTACACGGTGAATGTTGCGAATGTTTAGTGACAGATCAACTGGTGTTTGATGATCGAGCGCTTCCTGTACATAAGGGAGAATCTCATTCATATCCAGTGATTCATCAATTTTATGATTTTGCGGCGTTCTGAATGTGCGTGCTCCCTCTGGCTGATATAGCAGGGTTTCAAGGTTCAGCTGTCCTGCTTTCCAGTGTGCTTTTGCTCTTTCACTTACTGATAAAACATCCGTACGCCCAATCAATTCATCCATTGATGTAAAGCCAAGTTCAGCTAAAATTTCTCTTACTTCCTCTGCAATAAACATCATGAAATTGACAATGTGATCAGGGTCACCCATGAATTTTTTGCGAAGTTCCGGGTTTTGAGTAGCGACACCGACTGGACAAGTATCTAAATGACATGCTCTCATCATGACGCATCCTAATACGACAAGTGGAGCTGTCGCAAAGCCGTATTCTTCTGCTCCTAAAATCGCAGCCATGACAACGTCGCGTCCTGTCATTAATTTGCCATCCGTCTCAAGAACGACTCGCTCTCGAAGGCCGTTTAAGACAAGGGTTTGATGCGCTTCTGCCAATCCAAGCTCCCAAGGAAGTCCTGTATGTTTAATACTTGTTTTCGGAGAAGCTCCAGTACCGCCATCATATCCACTAATTACGATGACATCCGCTGTCCCTTTTGCGACACCTGCTGCAATCGTACCAACGCCAGCTTTAGAAACTAGCTTGACACTGATGCGTGCGTCACGGTTTGCGTTTTTCAAATCATGGATCAATTGAGCCAAATCCTCGATTGAATAAATATCATGGTGAGGCGGTGGTGAGATTAGGCCAACACCTGGCGTAGAACCACGTACGTCTGCGACCCAAGGATATACTTTATTTCCTGGCAGCTGTCCGCCTTCTCCCGGCTTTGCACCTTGCGCCATTTTAATTTGCAGTTCATCTGCATTGACTAAATAATGACTTTTCACGCCAAAGCGGCCAGAAGCAATCTGTTTAATCGCACTTCTGCGATCATCCCCGTGCTCATCTACTGTGAAGCGTGCAGGGTCTTCCCCGCCTTCTCCGCTGTTGCTTTTGCCGCCAATTCGGTTCATCGCAATCGCTAGTGCTTCATGCGCTTCTTTACTTAGTGAACCAAATGACATCGCACCTGTCTTAAAGCGGCGTACAATGGATTCAGCAGATTCAACTTCTTCTAGACGAACTGGCTTTTGTTTTGAACGAAAAGCAAATAGATTTCTAAGGAAACCAATTCGTTCTTCATCCGCCGCCTTCGTATATTGCTTAAATAGATCATAATCTTCGTTGCGGCATGCCCACTGAAGGGTATGAATGGTTTTTGGGTTAAAGGCATGATGCTCTCCATTTTTTCTCCACTGGAACTCACTGCCTGATTCTAGCGTTTGATCAGTTGATGCCTGATACCCAGCCTCATGACGAAGCTTTGCTTCACTTGCAATGGTGTCAAGATCAATACCGCCTAGCTGAGAAGCTGTTCCTGTGAAATACGCCTGGATGACATCTTCACTAATGCCGACTGCTTCAAAAATTTGTGCGCCTCGATAGCTTTGGACAGTGGAAATTCCCACTTTAGACATTACTTTAACTACGCCCTCAGTCACACTTTTCCCAAACTTTGTGACAGCTTCATCAAAGCTAATCGCAATCGCTTCTTCAGCAATAAGCTGTTTGTATGTTTCGTAAACGAGGTACGGATGGATCGCATCTGCACCGTAGCCAATCAGTGCCGCAAAATGATGAACCTCTCTTACTTCTCCAGATTCGACGATTAAGCTCACCTTTGTTCGTAAGCCTTGACGCACAAGATGCTGATGAAGTGCACTCAATGCAAGAAGTGGTGGAATCGGCACTTTTTCTTCCGTCATGTCACGATCGGAAAGAATTAGTAAAGATACCCCTTCACGAATGGCTTTTTCTGCCTCTTCAAACATCGCATCAAGACCACGTTTTAGGTCATCAGTGAAAAGTGTATGAATCGTTTTGCTTTTAAAGGCGTTATGAACAATCGTTTTCAAGCCGTTGAACTGCCCGCTTGTTAAAACAGGTGTATAAAGTTTAATTCTTCGGCATGAATATTCATTTGGATGTAAAATATCTCCCTCAGCACCTAACCAAGTCATGGTCGATGTAACGAGCTGCTCACGAATGGCATCAATTGGCGGGTTCGTGACTTGAGCAAACAGCTGTTTAAAATAAGAAAACAGCGACTGCGCACGATCTGATAACACAGCAAGCGGTGTATCACTTCCCATTGAGCCGATTGGGTCCTTGCCTTCTTCTAGTAAAGGAATTAAATATTTTTGAATGTCTTCGTACGTATAATGGAAAGCACGCTGACGTGTTAACAAATCACTCATTATACTAGAATTTTCTGAATTTTCTTCAGAGCGATTGACGTGAACCATTTCTTCATCGAGCCATTTTTGATAAGGAAGTTCATTCGCAATCGAAGATTTCACTTCTTCATCAGAAATAATGCGTCCTTCTTCTAAATCGATTAACAGCATTTTACCTGGTTCAAGACGGTCTTTATACTTCACATCTTCTTCATTTGTGTCGATGACGCCGACCTCAGATGAGAAAATGATATGATCGTCATTTGTTACGTAGTATCTCGCAGGTCTTAATCCGTTCCGATCTAAGATGGCGCCGATTTGTTTACCATCCGTAAACGAAATCGCTGTCGGGCCATCCCACGGCTCCATTAACGAACTATGATATTCATAAAATGCCCGTTTCTCTTTAGACATGTGCGTATTCTCCGTCCACGGCTCAGGAATCAGCATCATCGCTGTATGAGCAGGAGTACGCCCTGCAAGCACGAAAAATTCAAAGGCATTGTCTAAAATGGATGAATCACTTCCGTCTGCATTCAGCACTGGCAAAATCTTGTCTAGATCTTCTCCGAAGGCTTCAGACACAAATTGTTGTTCTCTTGCTCTCATCCAATTGATGTTTCCTCTTAATGTGTTGATTTCTCCGTTATGAATTAAGTAACGGTTTGGATGCGCTCGTTCCCATGTCGGGAATGTATTTGTACTAAATCTTGAATGAACGAGTGAAAATGCAGAAACAAATGTTTCATCCTGTAGATCAAGATAAAAAGCATCAACTTGATCTGATGTTAAAAGCCCCTTATATACAATGGTTTGACTAGACAGACTGACAAAGTAAAATTGTTTTTCTTCTGCTGTTCCCCAGTTTTCAGCCTGCTTGCGGATGACGTATAATTTTCGTTCAAATGACAAACGGTCTGTTACGTTGTCGTTTGCTCCGATGAACACTTGCCGGACAACCGGACAGCTCTTCGCTGCAACCGTTCCAATTTTCCCAGCATCAACAGGGACCGTTCTCCAGCCAATTAATGTTTGCCCTTCTTGTTTAATGAAGCCGTTGATCTTTTGTTCGATCGCTTGACGCGTTTTGGCATCATCATCTTTTGAAAAGAACACCATTCCTACCCCGTAACGGCCCTTTTCAGGAAGTGCAAAGTCTTGACAGTTCTTTCTAAAAAAAGCGTCTGGTAGTTGTACCATTAATCCGGCACCATCACCTGTATACGGATCACTGCCTTGCCCGCCGCGGTGATCAAGCTGGCACAGCATTTGCAATCCCTTTTTGACGATGCTATGTGTCGCCTCCCCTTTTAAATGGGCGTACAGTCCGATTCCACATGCATCATGTTCAAATTCAGGACGGTAGAGACCTTGTGGTTGTGGTAGTTGATTATAAGTCATCGTTTCTCTCCCCCGTTTAAAAGATCCGTTTTTTCACAGTAATAAAATCTCACAAACTCTGTAACTTATTTTAAGTTTTCAAATTAATATAAACAATATATAATTTAGATCAAAACAATCTCTTTTTGAGATAGATGGGTGTGAAGTGCAAAAATGGAGCTTCGTCAATTACGTTATTTTGTAGAAGTTGCTGACCGTGAACACGTGTCAGAAGCGGCTGAAAACTTACACGTTGCCCAATCTGCCATCAGCCGGCAGATTGCCAATTTAGAAGAAGAACTTGGAGTGGCTTTATTCGAACGAGAAGGACGAAATATCAAATTAACGAAAATCGGCAGACAATTTTTGGACCATGTCAGAACCGCCCTAAAAGCGATAGATTACGCCAAAGAACAAATTGATGAATACTTAGACCCCCACAAAGGGACAGTGAACATTGGATTTCCTACAAGTCTAGCAAGCCAAGTGCTCCCTTCTGTCATTTCCGCATTTAAGCTGGAATATCCAGAGGTCGACTTTTTACTCCGGCAAGGTTCCTATAAGTTTCTGATTGAAGCTGTCAAAAATCGAGACATTGATCTTGCCTTTTTAGGACCCGTCCCGACAAACGATCCTCAAATAGAAGGAAATATCTTGTTTTCCGAAAGCATTTATGCCCTTTTACCTATTAGTCACCCCTTTAGCGGGCAAAGAAGTATTCATTTAAGTGATTTGAGAAAAGACCATTTCGTTTTATTTCCTGAAGGGTATGTGCTGAGACAAATTGCGGTTGATGCCTGTAAGCAGGCTGGCTATGAGCCTACTATCTCATCTGAAGGAGAAGATTTGGATGCCATTAAAGGTCTTGTGTCAGCGGGTATGGGCGTTACTTTATTACCCGAAAGTGCTTTTTATGAAACAACACCGCGATTTACAGTGAAAATTCCCATTGATTTCCCTCAAGTGAGAAGAACGGTCGGAATTATTGCGTCTAAATCAAGAGAGATGTCTCCTTCTGCCCATGATTTTTATATGTTTGTAAAGGACTTCTTTTCAAAAATTGAACAATATAAATAATTCATTAAAACAAGACATTTCATTTGTAGAAATAATCCCTCTTTGTATATGATGAGTTACAGAACAACAGACTATATGGAAGAAAGGTAATCGTATGAAATCAATTTTATCGTTTTTAAAGCCCTATCGGCTATCCGTTGTGTCCATTGTGATTCTCACCTTTTTAAGCAGTATGCTCCAGCTGTATTTACCGACGCTTACGGCAGATATCGTTGATGTCGGGATCGTCCAAGGAGATGTCGCTTATATATGGAAGGTTGGGGGCTGGATGGTGGCTTGTTCTTTACTTGCCATCTTGCTCACGATTTGGAAGTCCTACTTGTCATCTAAGACAGCTCTAGGCTTCGGGCGTGATATGAGAAGACAGCTGTTTGTGCATGTCGAACAATTCTCATTAGAAGAATTTCAAAAAATCGGGACATCTTCCTTTATTACAAGATCCACAAATGATGTGAAACAAGTTCAAGATGTCACGATCATGATCTTACAAATGATGACACGGGCGCCTCTTATGCTCGTTGGTGGAATTATTTTGGCTGTATCTAGAGATGCTGTGTTATCTCTCATCTTTTTAGCAGCTCTTCCCCTTCTTGGCGGGTTCATTTATTTGGTGTCAAGAAAAGCAATCCCCCTCTTTGGCCAGCTTCAGAAAAAAACGGACCGGCTGAACTTGATTATGAGAGAGTCGCTTTCAGGCATTCGGGTCATTCGAGCGTTTAACCGAGTAGATGACGAAAAAGAACGTTTTCAAGAAGCCAATACATCGTATAAGGATACTGGCCTTAAAGTCAATCGATTAATGGCGTACTTGTTCCCTTTTATGCTCATTATCATGAACTTCACGAATATCGGCATTGTCTGGATTGGCGCTAATCGGATTGATGCCGGACAGATGGAAGTCGGGAATCTGATCGCCTTCATTCAATATGCGATGATGATTTTAATGGCACTCATTATGCTGTCTATGAGTTTTATTATGGTGCCTAGAGCTCAGGCATCAGCTAAACGGATGAATGAAGTGTTAAATCTAGAACCAAAAATTAAAGACAAAAAAGAAGCTGTCACTAAACTTGATCAGCCAGCCCAGTCCATTCGCTTTGAGAATGTGTCATTTTATTATTCAAATGCTGAAAAACCAGCCGTTCAAGACATGACGTTTGAAGCCAAAAAGGGTGAAACGACGGCGATCATCGGCAGTACAGGTTCCGGGAAAACGACACTTCTTCAGCTGATGACACGTTTTTACGAGGCAACAGAAGGAAAAATTACATTAGATGGTGTCGATATTAGAGAATTGCCTCAAGAGAAACTGAGAAGTCAGATGGGTTATGTTTCTCAAAAAGCCATTTTATTTAGCGGAACCATTGCTGATAATGTGCGCTTTGGCAAACGAGATGCTACAGATGACGAGATTTGGCAGGCACTGCGGACAGCACAGGCCGAAGAATTTGTTTTGCAAAAAGATGGCGGAATTCACGCAGAGATAGACCAAGGGGGTTCGAATCTCTCTGGCGGTCAAAAACAACGTCTTTCGATCGCAAGAGCACTCGTAAGAAAACCCGCATTCTACCTGTTTGACGATAGCTTCTCTGCCCTTGATTACAAAACGGATGCAAAACTTCGGTCAGCGCTAGAAGCTGAAAAAGAGCATGCTGCTTTGATTATTGTGGCCCAAAGAATCAGCACAGTGAAGCATAGCGATAAAATCATTGTGTTAGATGATGGAAAAATAGCAGGTATCGGTACACATGAACAGTTACTGAAAGATAACCTTGTCTATCAAGAGATAGTCGCATCACAGGAAGGTCAGGAGGTGGAGCAAGGATGAGTAAAAAAATGTCTTCTGGAATGGGACATAAAGGCGGTCACCCAAGGGGCCCAGTACAAAAACCGAAGGAATTTAAAAAAACACTTCTTCGTTTAACGGGCTATTTAAAACCGAGAAAATTTCAGCTGATCATTGTCCTGATTGCAGCGATCGGTTCAACCGTTTTTAATGTCGTCAGTCCAAAATTACTTGGGGATGCCACCTCTTCCCTATTTGAAAGTTTTACACAAGGAACTGGCGTTCAATTCGATGTCATTTCACGCATTTTATTGCTGCTTGTTCTATTATATGTCGTAGCATCTCTTTTCTCATTCGTGCAGCAATATGTAATGGCGGGTGTCTCGCAGCAGACCATTGCTGAATTAAGGCAAGAAGCAAATGACAAGCTCACACGTCTCCCCCTTCGTTATTTTGATAAAACAACACACGGAGACACGCTGAGCCGGGTGATGAACGACATTGATAATATTAATACTTCTTTACAGCAGGCACTCACGCAAGTGATCACATCTGTTATTACAGTCATTGGAATTGTCGTCATGATGCTTTTCATCAGTCCGCTACTGACGCTGCTTGTTTGTTTGACGCTGCCTCTTAGTTTGTTTGCGATTCGAGGCATTACATCATTTTCGCAAAAGCATTTTAAAGCACAGCAAAAAGAACTAGGGATGATCAATGGACATATTAATGAAATGTTCACAGGACATCAGACGGTTCGTGCGTATGGCTATGAAAAGAAAGCCATTGATACATTTGATCAATTAAACGAACAACTATATGAATCTTCAAGAAAAGCACAATTTATCTCCGGCTTAATGATGCCGATGATGACCTTTATTGGGAATCTTGGCTATGTGGCGGTAAGTGTTGCTGGCGGAATTCTTGTCATTAATGGGAATATTCGTGTTGGGGATGTGCAAGCATTTATCCAATACACACAACAAATGTCGCAGCCGCTTGTGCAAGCATCCAGTGTTGCAAACTTAGTTCAATCTGCTATCGCTTCTGCTGAACGGGTGTTTGAAATTCTGGATGAAGAAGAAGAACATGCGCAAGAAGATGCAGCGATTGATCTTAAATCCCTTTCCGGAGATGTGGCCTTTGAGCACGTTCACTTCGGTTATGAGAAAGATCAACCCATTATTAAAGATTTGAATTTACAAGTCCGAGAAGGACAAACGGTGGCCATTGTTGGGCCAACAGGCGCTGGAAAAACAACGATTATTAATCTGTTAATGCGCTTTTACGAGCTAGATCAAGGCTCCATTCGCATTGGCGGCGTAAAAACAACCGACCTCAGCCGAGAGCAAGTGCGTGACTTATTTGCGATGGTTCTTCAGGATACATGGCTCTTTGAAGGCACAATTTATGACAACATCGCATATGGCAGACCAAATGTTTCAAAAGAGGATGTGTTGAAGGCCGCTAAACATGCCTATGCAGACGATTTCATCCGCACCCTTCCAGATGGATATGACACACTCTTAACAGAAGATGCCGGCAACCTCTCACAAGGTCAGCGTCAACTGTTAACCATCGCCCGTGCCATCTTATCTGATCCGAAGATATTAATCTTAGATGAAGCAACAAGCAGTGTCGATACACGGACAGAGATGCATATTCAAAAAGCGATGAATGAATTAATGAACGGCAGAACAAGCTTCGTCATTGCACATCGACTTTCAACGATTAAAGATGCCGATCTCATTTTAGTCATGAAAGATGGCACGATCATTGAAAAAGGAACTCATCGTGAGCTTTTGAAAGAAAAAGGCTTTTATGCCGACCTCTATATGAGTCAATTTGCCGAAAACCAAGTCGGTTAAACAACACCAAAAAGGATAGACAGCATGTAAAAATGCCTGTCTATCCTTTTTGTTACGCCTTAAGCTTCCCGTTTTCTGACTTTCACACTAAGTTTCGTCATGTAATCCGCTTCATTTTTAGACATCAGAGAATGAAGTAAATACTCCTCAAAGACATCTCCATCCAGTATCATATCCTCTGCTTCGATACGATCTAATAAACGTGAATAGGCAGTCTCCATCTCTTCATATGTTCCTTGTTGATACATGACTGCATATAGACCCGCTGGCTTTTTGACTGCATCCGGCCCTTCCATTCGGCAAAACAGCCTATCAGATTGATGATAATGACGCTGCAAAAACTGCTCCTTGTTTAAAACAGAACCATTTGCCGCGGCACCTTTAATACCAATCCCTTTCAGAAATTCTCCTACAATTCGAGAAATTTCTTCTACAGGTGTGTTTGAATCAATCGGGTTTGATGTACTGAGGACGATCGGTTCTTCTGGCAGTTCTTGAAACAAGACCTCCCCTGTTTTCACTGATGATAATTCATTCGTTGTCTCGATCACACGAAAAAGAAAAGATTGAATATCCTGTAGTTTTTGGATCTCCTCCCCGACCTTTTCTGCTTGCTCAACCGCCAGGCTTTGCAATTTATCCTGAGAAGGCTCAGTAAAGTATTGTTTTAATTGCTTGATCGGAAATTGAACAGCGCGAAGAGATTGAATGGCCATGAAATGATCAAACTGTTCAAATGTATAATAACGGTACCCATTTTCCTGAACACCTGCCGGCTTAAACAAATCGATCTTATCATAATAGAGCAGTGTATCTTTTTTCACTTCAAATAATGCCGCAAATTCTCCAGTTAAAAATGTTTTTTGAACATCGCTCATCATTTTTAGGGCTCCTTTCTTGACTATGGAGTTACTCCATCCTTTATGATAACATGCAGAAACACCACATATGTGGAGGAAGGATTTACACATGAACAAAATCACACAAGATCAAGTCACATTATCACTTGCAAATCAAGAAGACTTCCCTTTGATGAAAAAGGAACTGCAAGATGCTTTTACAGCTGGCATCATTGATGCATTTGGCGATGCAGAAGGTGGACCAATTCCTCCTGATGAGTCGATTGATGAATCTTTTTATTCGACTGAGAACCTTGTCTATCATATTTTACTAAACGGTCAAAAGGCAGGAGGGGTTGTTTTAAAAATCAACCCTCTCACACACCGCAATTCGGTGGACCTATTATACATTTCTTCATCATCTCACAGCCGAGGCATTGGTCAGGCAGCATGGAAAGCCATTGAGGCGCAATATCCAGAAACGAAGGTGTGGGAAGTTGTCACTCCTTATTTTGAAAAGCGCAACATTCATTTTTATGTGAACAAATGCGGGTTTCAGATTGTTGAGTTTTATCACTTGCACCATCCAGATCCGAGCTTGCCTCATGAGAACGATCAAGAAAATGACCCTTTAGCGCCTGAGACATTTGAATTTTTCAAATTTGAGAAAGTCATGAAAAAAGACCGTTCAAGTTCATAAAAAAACTCCCTCTTATGGGGAGTTTCAGATTGTTGACAAAGGGCTAAAATGGACTTTATTTTAGCCCTTTGTCTTCTTTTTCAAGAGTTGTCAGTGCTTCAGCATCGTTTCCATGTCGTTCCCTTTTTTCTCTCTTCTTTCATCAGTCACTAAAAAACACTACCTCAAGTTAGAAAGGTAGTGTTCTTTACATTCATTCTAGCTTCTAATCTGACCATCACCAGATAGAAGCAGCTTTGTCGTTGTCAGTGCAGGAAGTCCCATTGGCCCTCTTGCGTGCAGCTTTTGAGTAGAAATGCCAATTTCAGCGCCATATCCTAGTGCACCGCCATCTGTAAAACGTGTAGATGCGTTATGATAAACAGCGGCCGCATCGACTTCGTTTAGAAAGATTTGTGCGTTTTTTTCATCCTCTGTTACGATGGCTTCTGAATGTTTCGTTCCGTACTGATCAATGTGGTGAATGGCGTCCTCAATTGAGTCAACGACTTTCACCGCAAGATCAAGACTTAAATACTCATCTGTCCAATCCACTTCCTCCGCAGGAACCGCTTCGGAAAAGAAAGATTGAGCGTCTTGATCTCCATGCACAGTGACATGGTGCTGAAGGAGTGCTTCATTCAATGCTGCACCATTTTCTTTCAGCCAATCGCGATGAACGATCAGAGTCTCAAGCGCATTACAAACGGCCGGACGATTTGTTTTCGCATTGATGACAATCTGAATGGCTTTTTCTACATTCGCTGTTTGATCAATAAAGATATGGCAGTTCCCTGTCCCTGTTTCAAGAACGGGAATGGTCGATTCTTCTACAACTGTTTTGATTAAAGAAGCCCCGCCTCTCGGAATTAAAACATCAATCCACTCTTTTAGATGAAACATCGCTTGAACCGATGAACGGTCTGTTTGTTCAATAAACTGTACCGCATCACGAGGGATCTTTGTTTGATCCAATGCCTCATGAATGACGCGGACGATGGCTTTGTTGGAAGAAATAGCGGAGGAACCGCCTTTTAAAATCACTGAGTTGCCTGCCTTGAGGGCAAGCCCTGCTGCATCGACAGTGACATTCGGTCTCGCTTCATAGATCATCCCGATCACGCCGAGCGGTACTCTTCGACTTTTCACATGTAAGCCGTTTTCAAGAGTCCATTCATCCAATATTTCTCCAACAGGATCTGTTAATCTCGTCACAAGCCGCAAACTTTCCGCAAACTCATGAATTCTCTCTTCATTTAACATTAATCGATCCATTAATGCTTCAGAGAAGCCCTTTTCTTTTCCTGCCTCTAAATCCTTTTGATTTTCCTGTAAAATAAAATCACTTTGCTGTTCGAGTGTTTCTGCTATTTTCAGCAGCGCCTCATTTTTTTCCTCTGTTTGAAGTAAACCTAGTTTTTTTGATACGTGCTTTGCTTTTTTCGCTTTTTCTTTGACCGATGTGACAACTTCAGCTGTCAGTGTCATGAAATTCCTCCCTTATGATTAGCAAACTGGTATTGATAAATCTAAATGACAAACAAACGCTTCAAGATCTACGACATGCACCACTTCATCCTGTAGCAAGTCACCGTTCAGTGCGAGTTCGTCGGACGCATAATTGACAATGCCAAGCCCTATTTCTCTTTCATCTTGATCTAAAATACGGACAACATCGCCTTTTTTAAACGAACCCTTTACATTGACTATGCCGTCAGAATCCAGACTTTTCTCACGATGCATGAGAAGCTCCTGTGTTTTCTCTTGAACAACGATTTCGCCTTTTGGGCCAGAATGAAAAGCAATCCACTGTTTTTTATAATTCAGCGGCGCTAAATTTTCGTCAGCTGTAAAATAAGTGCCGTCCTCTGTCCCATTAATGGCTTTGTCTAAAATGTGAGGCGTATCGGCTTTTCCCAAAAAGCCATTGATGCCTGAGGCCATTGAAATTTTAAAGGCGTCGAGTTTTGATTTCATTCCGCCTGTGCCAACGCTACTTCCCGCATCTCCAGCGGCTGCTTCGATGTCTTCTGTGATTTCTGTGACTTCTAGAATTCTCTTCGCATTCGGATTTGTATGAGGATTATCTTCATACAAGCCGTCAATATCAGATAAAATAGCGAGGAAATCCGCATCAATCAGTCCAGCTACTTTTGCAGACAATGTATCATTGTCTCCAAATTTCAACCGATTGATCGTCACTGTATCATTTTCATTAATAATCGGGATGATCCCTCGATCTAATAACACATTCATTGTATTTCGCACATTTTGATAGCGCGTTTCATCTGAAAAATCGCTTCTTGTAATTAATAGCTGTGAAGCAATATAACCGTGCGATAAAAATAAAGTAGAATATGACTCCATTAAAAGCCCTTGCCCTATTGAGGCAGACGCCTGTTTTTCTGGCAGTGTTTTCGGTCTATCAATAAACCCTAATTTTCGGTAACCAGCTGCAACCGCACCAGATGAGACCAAAATGACTTCGTGTCCTTCATCTTTGAGTTTTACAATTTGATTGACGAGGTTTTCTAGTTTTTTTAAACTAATCTCACCTTGAAAGCTAGTAAGAGAGCTGCTTCCGATTTTCACAACAATTCGTTTTCTCTCTTTATCTGCGTACACCTTATCACTCCTGTATTGAGGCTCTATTTATATCGTTACTTTTTGTTTTTGCTGTTCACTTATTTCTTTTGATCGATTGGTAGCATGTTTGACAGCCTGTTTGATGGCTTCTCCTCCGCCAAAATCATCTAATGCATCTAGTCCTGCAGCAGTTGTTCCATTAGGTGACGTAATTTTTTCTCTGAGGACAGAAGGATTTTCAGCTGTTTCTTGCAGCATCTTCGCTGCACCGAGAAGTGTCTGTGTACCGATTTGACGGGACATTTCTTTTGATAAGCCAGCTTCTTCTCCAGCCTCTTCAATTCTTTCCATTAAGAAATAAAAATAAGCTGGACCACTTCCGGCAATTCCTGTGAAAATATCCATTTGCTCTTCCTGAATGGTATACACTTCTCCCATTTCAGATAAAAGAGCCCGACTCATGCTTACATGTTCATTTTTCACATAACGTCCAGCAGATAAAGCGGTCGCCGACGCCCCAATTGTACTTGACGTATTTGGCATTACTCGCATAACAGGCTGCCCTTCATGCAGCATGTCTTCAATATACGATGATTTCACACCTGCAAGTACAGACAGGATGAGCTGATCTTTCTGAATATGAGGTTTTAATGATTCAAGTGCTGTTTCAGCGTCCTTTGGCTTCATTGCCAGGATCAACATATCCATTTCTTCAAAAGGAAATGAATCCATTGTGGCTGTTTGGATTCCGTAGCGTTTCGTTAGTTCGTTTAATCGCTGCTTATTTTGCTTGTTTGTTGCGTAAATTTGGCTGAGCGGCATCTGACCTGATCGCACAATACCTGCAATCATTCCTTCCGCCATAGAACCTGCTCCAATGAAAGCAACTTTCTTTTGATCAATGATATTGATCCTCTCCCTTGTTCGCTTTTTGTTCGTGTTTTTCGCACGTTAGTTATCGTAACATGATGAGAAATCGTGTCAAGAAAGAGCCAGCGCTTTTCAAAAGTCCCGAATACACGCTGAACAGCTTGCGGTATGTATGTTAGCCGTGTTTTTTAAAATCATCAATTTAGATCAAAAGAACTATACAGATTTGAATCATAGTACCCTTTCGTTCGACTGAATTCACCATTTTATTTTTGGTTTCGGTGACTTCAATTCTAGTTTTTAGAAAGCGCTATCATTTTGATGACTTTCTATTTTCCTATAGGAAGAATGTGTTTGAATCTTTCGATTAGACTATTGACATATTTTAGAAAACATGTCCGTTGAAATGCGTTTTTCGTGGTGATACCGTGAAAGGGAATCAAGAGAAAAAGGAGCGTTCATAATGAAAGTAAAAGAAAATTACGTCAATGTCATCCCAATGAAAGAAATCCGATCTACAGATGACCTTCTTTTCCCATTCCCTATCTACAATGAATTAAGATCGCAGGGTGATATTCGATACGACGAAACGAGAAAGTGCTGGGATCTCTTTCGATATGCTGATATTCAGTCCGTTCTGAAGCAGCCAAAAGTGTTTTCATCACAGCGAGGAAGAAGTACATCTAAAACGAGTATTTTAACAATGGACCCTCCAAAACATACCAAAATGAGAGCACTCGTCAATAAAGCCTTCACGCCAAAAGCGATCAAACAAATAGAAGAAAAGATCAAAGACTTGACCCATGATCTATTACATCAAGTAAAGGATCAACGGACCTTCGATATTGTGCAAGATCTGGCCGCTCCCCTACCTGTCATGATCATCGCCGAGCTTCTCGGTGCAGAAGTGAAAGACAGAGAGCTGATCAAAAAACATTCAGATGCTCTAGTTGCAGGAGCCAAAGATGATTCAAAAGAAGCTGTTCAAGCCGTTGTCGACATGCAAAAACAAGCAGAAAAAGAGCTGTCAGAGTACTTTGCTCATTTGATCCAAAAACGAAAAGAAATGCCAGCCGATGATTTAATCTCCCTTCTCATCCAAGCGGAAATTGACGGTGAGCGTTTATCAGAAAATGAACTGCTTGGCTTTTGTATACTCTTACTCGTTGCTGGTAATGAAACAACAACGAATTTAATCACAAATGCCGTACGACTTTTAACAGAGCAGCCGCATATCGCCGAATCAGTGCGGCAAGACCTGTCTCTCATTCCTCAATTGACAGAAGAAACGCTACGCTATTATCCGCCTGTTCAAGCGATTGGGCGAGTTGCAGCAGAGGATGTTCAGATTGCCGGTTCTCACATTGAAAAAGGAGACTATCTCATCAGCTGGGTGGCATCTGCGAATCGTGATGAACGGAAGTTTGACGATCCAGATACGTTTCGTCTTGACAGAAAATCAAATCCGCATTTGAGCTTTGGCTTCGGCATCCATTTTTGTCTTGGTGCCCCTCTCGCCCGGCTTGAGGCTCATCTAGCACTTGAGATTTTACTCCGTACGTTTCGAGAAATCACCTGTGCGGCAGATCAGCTGAAACCGATTCAAAGCACGTTTGTGTTTGGGGTCAAAGAATTCCCTGTGCAGGTCACCCGTTTTTAAAAGCCCCTTTCATTAGGGGCTTTTTTTCATATGCTTATCCTTACCTTCCTCGTCTGAACATGCTAAAATAAAATCCATATGTACAGTGATCACGGAATTCGGAAAGGAAGCTAAACGTATGACCGATTACACAACAATGAAAGACGGAATATTCAAATCAGTTTGTTCGTTAGATTGCCCTGATCAGTGCGGTCTTTTAATACATAAAGAGAACGGAAAGATCGTTAAAGTGCAAGGAGATCCAGATCATCCAGTCACTCAAGGAAACATTTGCAATAAAGTGCGGAATGTCACAGCTCGTTTATATGATGAAAAACGTCTGACAACACCATTAAAACGTGTAGGTCAAAAAGGTGACCGGCAGTTTGCTCCAATTACGTGGGAAGAGGCGATTGAAACCATTCGTCAAAAATGGACAAAGCTGATCGAAGAAAAAGGACCAGAAAGCATTTTGCCTTACAGCTTCTATGGGAATATGGGGAATCTCAATGCAGAAGGAATGGACCGCCGCTTTTTCTATCGACTTGGCTCAAGTCAGCTAGACCGAACCATTTGTCAGTCAGCCGGAACAACTGGCTATAAATATACAATGGGCGCAAGCATCGGGACAGACCCAGAAGAGACCATTCATACGAAACTATTTATCTTTTGGGGCATCAATGCGGTTTCAACCAATATGCATCAAATCACGTTGGCACAAAAAGCTCGAAAGCAAGGGGCTAAAATTGTCGTCATTGATGTGCACAAAAACCAAACGGGCCGGATGGCAGATTGGTTCATTCCGCTTCGCCCCGGCACTGACAGTGCGCTAGCTCTTGGGATCATGCATATCCTTTTTAAAGAAGACCTCACAGATGCGTCATTTTTAGAGACTTACACGGTCGGTCACAATGAACTTCGCGAGCATGTGAAGCAGTACGATCCAGAAACGGTTGAACAGATCACGGGTGTCCCAAAAGAAGACATCATCACACTTGCGAGAATGTACGCAGAGACATCGCCGTCTCTCATTCGTATTGGCAATGGGCTACAGCATCACGATAATGGCGGTATGAGTATTCGAACCATCTCCTGCCTCCCTGCCCTCACCGGTCAATGGCTGCACAAAGGCGGCGGTGCGATGAAATCGAACTCTTCTTTTCTTAGTTATAATGAAATCGCTCTTCAGCGGCCGGAATTATTAAAGGAACGCGAACCTAGAACATTTAATATGAATCAGCTGGGCAGCGTGCTAACGAACGCAGAACCTTCTATTGATTCTCTTTTTGTCTACTCTTGCAACCCGGCTGTTGTGACACCTGAAGCAAATAAAGTAAGAGACGGTTTAATGCGGGAAGACTTATTTACGGTTGTCCATGACTTGTTCATGACAGAGACAGCCACATATGCGGATATTGTTCTGCCAGCGACCTCTGCCTTTGAAAACGAGGATTTTTATACTTCTTACTGGCATCATTACATTCAAATTCAAGAACCTGTTATAGAACGTTATGGAGAAAGCAAATCAAACACAGAAGTGTTTCGTCTTTTGGCTCATGCGATGGGCTTTGAAGATGAAGCCTTTAAAGACACAGATGCGGAACTAATGGAACAAGCTCTTCATCATCCTGAAAATCCGCACTATGAAAACATTTCATATCAAGCGTTAAAAGAGAAAAAGTGGATCAAAGCAAAACGAGGGCCTTTTGAAGATTTAAAGCTCCCTACCCCAAGCGGGAAAATTGAGCTTTACTCTGAACAAATGAAAAAAGATGGATATCCAGCCCTCCCAACCTATGTACCTTTATTCAAGGAAAGTGATTATCCACTAACGTTTATACCGGGACCAAACCATAATTTTCTTAATTCCACCTTCTCTCTTCATGAGAAGCATCAAAAGCTTGAGAAATTTCCGAAGCTTCATATGAATGAACAAGATGCAAAAGAAAGACAGATTGAAGATGGGGACATGGTTCGTGTGCTGAATGATCGAGGAGAATGCGAGCTCATCGTGTCAGTCGGACAAAATGTGCTATCTGGCGTTGTTGTCAGCCAGGGATTATGGGCAGACCAAAAAGGCAAAAAACATTTGGTGAATGGCCTCACACCTGATCGTTTGGCAGATATGGGCGGTGGTGCGACGTTCTTTTCCGGCAGAGTCGAAGTTGAAAAATTATGATAGAAAGAGCCAGGCGTTTTGCTCCCGGCTCTTTTCTTTGACTTTTTTAGTTGCCAATAAACAGCTGATTGGTCATCACATTTGCACTTCCGCTGCTTTGGTAGCCTTCTACAGTAAATGCCGTTTCATACATTTTCCCCATTGGCATCCCTAAGCTTTCCCATTTTTTAAAATGCGCACTGACGGAGACCGTTCCGCTTGTACGTTTCGTTTGACGTACACTCCAATATTGCTTGAAGGTTGCGATCCCGATAATGGAAGGCTGATTGACACGGGTTGTTTCATAAATGTCATATGTGCCCCCGTCTGCATAAAATGTTCCTTTATGTGTGCCTGTTGGACGATATGTGCCCCATGAATCAACAATGTAGTACTCTGCTAATGGAGATTGTGTCCAGCCATAGACACATAAATAGGAATTCCCGACTGGGTTAAAGCTTGCGTTGTAATTGATGGAGATGTTGCCAAGTTGATGGTGAGTTCTAGTGGAATCAAACTTTTTTCCTTTTCGAAATAAAGCATTTCCGATATTGTTCCAGCCTGCACTAAATGCCCCGCCGTTATTGAGTGTCATCGAGGTGTTTCCATAATCCTTCCATAATTCATAATCGTACCCGCTATGGTTACCCATTTCATTATTCGTAATGGTTCTCGCATGGGCTGGTACAGCCGTCAGTATAAGCGTCAGTCCAATACACATCACAAACAACAGTCTTAATTTTCTCAAATTCATCTTCAATTCCTCTCCTTTTTCATCCTTTTGATTCTGTCATCTCTAAGATGAAACGAATTCATCACCTCCTTTCATGCCCCTACTCACTACTAGATTATCGATACTGTGCTAGACCCGCATGAATGTCTCTTGTGTTTGTATAAATGCTTTGATACAAACGAAAGAGATGATCATATACATCGACATGCTGTTGATTTGGTGTAAATACGGCTGCTTGATGGATAAACTGATCCGCGCACGCCTCAAGTGACTGGTACCAGCCGCATCCAACTGCTGCAAGCATCGCTGCACCTAACGCAGGCCCTTGCTCATTTTCAAGCTGAATCACCTTAGCTTGAAAAATGTCTGCCTGCATTTGAAGCCATGTATGACTTCTCGCACCTCCACCAATGGACACAATAGCATCGATTCTTTTTCCGGCCTGCCTGAATAAAGCGATCGATTCATTTAATGAAAAAGTGATTCCTTCGAGCACAGCTCTAACCATATGCGCTTTTTCATGCCGGCTGTCTAATCCAATGAAGCTTCCACGAATGACTGAATCTGCATGAGGCGTTCTTTCCCCAACTAAATATGGCGTAAATAGCAATCCATTTGCGCCAGGCGCTATATCCTTTGCTCCGGCTAAAAGGGCTTTAAACGAATCATTTGGAGCAAGTAAAGATTTAATCCAATCGAGGCTATAACCTGCTGATAAAGTGACTCCCATTGTATAAAAAGCTGCTTTTTTTGCATGATGGAATAAATGCAAGTTTCCATTCAGCTCTCTGTTATGATTTTCTTCATAGGAAAGAATGACACCTGATGTGCCAATGCTGCATAGTGTGTGACCTGATGATAAAATGCCGGCACCAATGGCACCGCAAGCATTATCCGCTCCACCCGCAAAAACCTTCGCCTCTTCTGTCATCCCGGTTTCCTTTGCGATCTGCGGCAAAATTGTTCCAATCTTCTCCTCCGATGAAACGAGCGGCGGGCAAATACGAATCGGAATATCAAAGGTTTGACAAATCTCCTCACTCCATGTTTGTTCTCCAATATCCAACAGTAACGTACCAGCCGCATCAGAATAGTCCATATGAATAGCGCCGGTTAATCGATATCTGACATAATCTTTTGGAAGTAAAAACAAATGGATTCGTTGATCAATTTCTGGTTCATGTTCCTTTACCCATAACAACTTTGGCAGTGTAAATCCTTCTAACGCCTGATTTTTTGTGATCTCTTGCAGCCTGCCTCCTAGCTTTTCTGTCATGCGCACGCATTGCGGTGTTGTTCTTGTGTCATTCCACAAGATGGCAGGCCTGAGCACCTGAAGGGATTCATCCAATAAAACAAGTCCGTGCATTTGTCCAGAAAAACTGATGCCTTCTACCTGCATTGACTGAACAGGCTTTCTCTCCATAAGTTCTGTCATCGCGGCCATCGTCTTCTTTACCCAGTCTTCAGGATTTTGCTCACAATAACCTGGTTTTCTTTGAATGAGGCGGTAAGATTTAGTCGTCTCGTAGCATACCTTTCCGCTCTCATCTACTAATATCGCTTTGACTCCGCTCGTTCCAAGATCAATTCCCATCACATACTTCATGTGTTCACTCCTTCAAAACATCAGCCCGCTCCATTAATCTTCTAACAAATATTGATTCAATCTGGCTTTCAGCTGTTCCTCTCTGCCAGATTCGTTTCTGATGAGCGGATGTTTCAGTGCATATTCTTCTAATGTATGAAAATTTGCCGTTCCTTCTGAAATCTCCCGTCCAATTCCTTCAGAAAAACTACGGTACCGGTGCTTGATCACATCTTCAAACACACGGTCTTCTATGAGTCTATGAGCCACCCGCAGCCCTTTTGCGAATGCATCCATCCCCGCAATATGGGCATACAGAAGATCTTCCAGTTCAAAGGAGGCTCTTCTGACTTTTGCATCAAAATTGAGACCGCCTGTTCCAAGTCCGCCATTTTGCAAAATTTCATACATGGCGAGTGTTGTGGCATATAAATCCGTTGGGAATTCATCTGTGTCCCAGCCTAGAAGGGAGTTTCCTTGGTTGGCATCAACGGAACCGAGCAGTCCATGAATTCTTGCTACTCGCAGCTCATGCTCAAACGTATGACCCGCTAATGTCGCATGATTGGCCTCGATATTTAATTTAAAGTGTGTATCCAATCCATATTGTTTTAAAAAGGCGATTGATGTCGCTGCATCCGTATCATATTGATGAGTTGTCGGTTCCTTCGGCTTTGGCTCAATTAAAAATTGACCTGTAAATCCGATTTCTTTTGCATAATCGACCGCCATATGCAAAAAGGTCGCCAAATGGTCAAGCTCTCTTTTCATATCTGTATTCAGCAGTGTGTCGTAACCTTCTCGTCCTCCCCAGAAAACATAATTTTCTGCGCCGAGTTCCTTTGCTGTTTCGATGCCCTTTTTCACTTGTGCAGCTGCATAGGCAAATACATCTGCATGACAGGATGTCGCTGCACCGTGAACAAATCTTGGATGCTTAAACATATTAGCCGTGTTCCATAGAAGCCGAACCCCGCTTTGCTGCATGTAATCTTTCATTCTTTCTATGATGATGTCTAACTGCTGATTGGTCTCTTGAAGCGTGTCGCCCTCTGGTGCAATATCACGGTCATGGAATGAAAAATACGGAACATCCAATAGATCAAAGAGCTGAAAAGCCACTTCCAATCTAGCTTTCGCCAAATCCATTCCACTATAAGAATCCCAAGCTCTTTTCATCGTGCCAGTTCCAAACATGTCTGTTCCATCAGCAGTCAGTGTATGCCAATAAGCGACGGAAAATCGCAGGTGGTCTTTCATTGTCTTTCCGCCAATCATTTCGCTCGGATTATAATATTTAAATGCGAATGGGTTCTTTGAATGTTTTCCTTCATATTGAATGTTGCCAATCCCCTGTAAACTACTTAACGAAGTCATATTTGATTTGACCATAAGTGATTCCCCCTATATATTCACTTAGTAAGTTGATTCAACAAATAAACGAACGAGTTTACCAACTAATCTCTTTGAATTTTCCATATTTTTTAGTTTTTTAGAAATATTTTCGTTATAATAAAATGAAAAGCATGTTTTATAGAGAATGAACTCGACAAAAAACGGCTTTTCTTCACTTAATCTAAAGACGAAACAAATGGAGTGGATACAATGGATATTGCGGATCAGAACTTTGTGAAAAAAATAAATCAAAAACTATTGCTAAACGAAATTCTGCACCATGCACCAATTTCCAGAGCAAAATTATCTGAACGCACTGGGTTAAATAAATCGACCGTTTCTTCTCAAGTGAGTACATTAATGAAAGAACATCTTGTTTATGAAATCGGTCAAGGCGAATCTAGTGGCGGAAGAAGACCCGTGCTCCTCATGTTTAATAAACGTGCAGGTTACTCTATTGGCATTGATGTCGGTGTTGATTATGTCAACGGCATTTTAACAGACCTTGAAGGGTCGATTATTCATAATGAGCAGTTTAAGCTCCCATCCAGCACACCTGATGTGACCGTCCGTATTTTAATTGAATTGATTCAGCAGTTACGTTCACACATTCCTTCTTCTCCATACGGGCTGATTGGTATAGGGATTTGTATACCAGGTCTGGTCGATGCAGATGAACAAATTGTGTTTACGCCTCATTCAAAATGGAAAAATGTCGATCTGAAAACAAGTCTCCAAGACACATTTCAAGTACCGGTTTTTATCGAGAATGAAGCAAATGCCGGTGCGTACGGTGAAAAAATCTTCGGTGCTGCTAAACATTATGACCATCTGATCTATGCAAGTATCGGCACTGGTATTGGAATAGGCATCATTATCAATCATCATTTATATAGAGGCACAAACGGTTTTTCTGGTGAAATGGGACATATGACGATCGACTTTAATGGACCGACATGTAGCTGCGGAAATCGTGGTTGCTGGGAACTGTATGCATCTGAGAAGGCACTGTTCCAATCGCTCCAAACAGATGGTCAGCCATTCACCTATCAAGATATTGAGCGGCTGGCGAAGTTAAATGATATGAAGACACTCAATGCCTTGCGTAACTTTGGCTTTTACATTGGGGTAGGTCTCACAAACGTTCTGCATACCTTCAACCCACAAGCCGTTATTTTACGAAACAAGGTCATTGAATCTGAGCAGGCCGTTCTAAGTGTCATTCAAGATGAAGTATCCTCTAGAATGGATGCACAATTCAGCTCACGGGTGGAGCTGCTTCCTTCATCATTAGGACAAAACGCACCAGCCTTAGGGATGACATCTCTTGTCACTGAAGCTTTTTTGCGTGATGTCACGCCTTCACCATAATGGAATACATGTTAAAGAGAGACAGCCTTTAGAGTGTTGTCTTTTTTTATTCAGTTGTTTCTTCGTATCGAAAATACTTAAAATCGGCAGGCAGACGTTCGCCGCTTGTGTCTTGGCACTGCATTCCGACAAAAGCCCCTGTAAAGAACCCCCCTCCTCGAATAAAATCATCTGATAAATGAGTCGATTCAAGCGGTATATCTATTTTTTTCCACTCTTGTTGATCAAAAGAATAAGAATACGTGTACGTCTCTCTCTGAACGGTCACTTTTAAATACACATACGGAATCTCGTCTGGGATGATGATTTTTTTAATTAGCGGCTGAGAAAAGGCCAGATTTTCACACACAGATAACTCAAGGATACGGCCAAGCGCCTCGTCATAAGTCACCTGAAGTGCAGTCCAATTTTCCGTATTATAATAATTCACAAGACCTGCCGCTTGCTGAAAGTTTTTCGGAAAGAAGGAAACCGCTGTCTCTGCTTCAAAATAAAAGCTTTGCCAGCGCCTCGCAACAAACGCTTGGGTAAATTTAGACGTTAAAGATTCCTGCCCATACAGCCTTAAATGATGAGGATTTTCCGTCACTGAACCAATCTGATCCGTAAATGGGATTCTTAATGTTTGAAAATGTCTATTTAACGATGAATCTTTAAATTCATCGACTATGTGATAGGTTGGAGAGAACTCTTTTACGCTCATCGCAGGCGCTTCAACCTCTAGGAGCCCCTCTTTTCCGCCTACCACATACGGCCAGCCATCTTTCCATTCAAGCTTTTGTATGGCTGTCTCTCTTCCTAAAGGGCACCAGCCTCTTTGCTGAAAAATGGATTCCTTCCTTGAATGAATTGGGCGGCCAGTCAGATGAGCCATATACCATTCATTTGTATGCGTTTGTACAATGGAAGCATGCCCGCATTTTTGTAGTGGATGGCTAGGCGCGTGAAAAGCCGTTAAAATTGGGTTGTCAGGATGAACCTCGTACGGCCCATCAATACGCGAGGAACGGGCGATTGTGGCTGCATGTTCGTAACGTGTTCCCCCTTCAGCTGTTAATAAATAATAGACATCATTGATGTAATAAAGATGCGGGGCTTCTGTCAGTTTGATTGGCGTGCCTTTAAAAATGACCTTCCGCTCACCGACCAGTTTTTTTTCAGATACACTATATTCCTGCAAGGCTATACCTGCAAAGGAGTGATGTTTTTCTCGATGGTCCCACAGCATATTCAACACGTATTTCTTTCCGCTTGGATCATGGAACAAGGAAGGATCAAACCCAGAACTATTGAGCCGAACCGGATCGCTCCACTCGCCATCTACTTCGTCAGCTGTGACCAAATAATTATGACCATCCTTAAACGGACCATCTACTACTTTAATATCTGAATAGATGAGCCAAAACTGACCATCCGCATAACTTAAACACGGCGCCCAAACCCCGCCGGAATCAGGATTTCCTTTCATATCGAGTTGAGAAGTTTTTTGCAAGGGACGCGCGGCGAGCCGCCAGTGGACGAGATCCTTCGAGTGATAAATTTGCACCCCCGGGAACCATTCAAATGTAGAAACCGCCATGTAATAGTCCTCTCCCGCACGGCAAATACTTGGGTCAGGGTTAAACCCTTTGAGCACTGGATTGGTAATGTTCATTGAATTTCCTCCTCTTTCAGAGAGCTACATTTTAAAGTCGTCCATATGATCGATATACACCTTGTCTCTATTCTCAAGCTCTCGTACGACTTTTTTATGTTTTTCTTCATCTAGGTTATAAAAATTAATATCAACCATCGCTAAAATTAGTAAGCATACAGGAATCACCGTTGTCGTGATTAAAATGCCCAGTAAAGCTTCTGGTGTTTGCACTTGATTTGCAATATAACCAAATCGGTCAAGGACAAGCCCTGGAACGATGCCGCCTAAGGCCATCCCAAATTTAAAGAAGAAGCCAATCACTGCGTAGATCAGTCCACCCATTCTTTTCCCTGTTTTATATTCACCATATTCAACGGTTTCAGGAATGAGTGCCCACATGTAAGCACCTGCTGTAATACTCCCTGCAGCCGCAACGAGCCTGAAAACAAGTATTAAAGTGATTTGACTCGGCGGGATCACAAGTAATGCAAGAAGGCCAACAATATTCAGCAATAATGAATAATTCAGCAGCTTTTTCTTTCCTAACAACTTGTGCAGCTTAGGAATAAACGGCAACACCATTAAAGCTGGCAGACTGCCAATCAGGCCGTACCACTTCACTAAATCTTCTCTGCCGAGGTTATACGTCACATAATAGATACCGACTGAGTTGCTGATCGAGTTCACACCAAAGATAATGATAAAGAAAATGCTTAACACAACAAGCGGACGATTCACTCGTAACTGGACAAAGAGATCACTGAACTTGATCTTTTCCTCTGGCTTTTGAAGCGTGACGCGCTCATTCGTACTTTTAAAACAGAAAATCAATAATCCGCCCCCAAGTACACCGAGAAATGCCATCGTGATCTGCCAGCCAAGTGCTGTATTTCCTGTTGTATCACCCAAAAACGTCGCAAGAAACGGAACAAAAAAAGCAACAACTAAACCACCGAGATTTGCAAAAAGCATACGAACAGACGTAATACTGACGACCTCTTGGTTATTTCTTGTCATTGCGGAAGTTAAAGCACCATAAGGAACATTGATGAACGTGTATGTAAGCGATAAACCAACATACGTGATGTACGCATAAATGAGTTTTCCCATTTCGGAAAAATCCGGTGTCGTAAAACAAAGAATGGCAAGAACGGCAAAAGGTAACGCACCAAATAACAAATAAGGTCTAAACCGGCCAAAACGGCTGTTCGTTCGGTCAACCATCGCCCCAATAAACGGATCTGCAAGCGCATCGATGGCCCGAACCACCAAAAACATTGTCCCTGCTGCTGCTGCTGATAATCCATAGACATCCGTATAAAAAAATAATAGATACGTAGAGACAGTTGCATAAATTAAATTACATGCGAAATCTCCTGAAGCATACCCCACTTTTTCAGACATACGAATCTTCTTTAAATTCTCACTCACCATGAGTTTTCTCCCTTCTTCACTTAGCCTCTTCTAACGGACAGATGGTGCAGGGCAGCAGCAATCAATAGGTCGAAAATAAAGCGCTTTCAATTCGTTGTAAAAATGAAGCTGAACATCTCTTTCTTTCAGCTTAGCCCACATAGCAGCAAATCATTCGCTTTACACAATAGATCAATAGATGATCGACATCTTAGTTTATCGATTAAACAAACTAAGATGAATTCATTTTATAAAATATGATCTGACTTTTCAATATTTTTTGAAAAAATAATCCAAATAATTGATTTCTTGTCATTTTTTCTATGATATGAGGATATGAACCTTCTTTTTTTCTTCCAAAAACAAAGAGAACTCAAATAATGGTTGCATTCATACCAATCCCATGCTATATTAATCAAGCGATGAGCTGAATTGTGTAAGTCGGGTAACACGTCTCTTTGAGACACACACGAATGTGGCGTGTGGTTATTCCGCCTCAATACGCAAAAGACATCTTCTGATGAAGATGTCTTTTTTCTTACCCTATTTTGGTGCCATTTTCAACCGGCTCATCGGTGGCAAGCAGGACAACGTCTTCTTTTGACGGCATGCCTCCTAAGACAAGCACCTCTGATTTAAACCCGGCAATTCTTCTTGGCGGGAAATTGACCACTGCAATAATTTGTTTCCCAGTGAGATTCTCAGCCTGATAACGTTTTGTCAGCTGTGCACTAGATTGTTTTATGCCAATCTCATCCCCAAAGTCAATCTTCAGCTTGAAAGCAGGCACTCTTGCTTCTGCAAAAAATTCTGCTTCTACTATCGTCCCAACGCGAATGTCTAACGCTAAAAACTGTTCAATATCTGCCATTAGAATCTCTCTCCCTTTCAATCTTTCATAAAAAAGGTCACATTTTTCTTCTGCTAGATGACCACTTGTCTTCCACTAATTTCTTTATTGTAGCACACCCTACTCTTCTAAAAGAAAGGGTTAAAAAGCCTATTCATTGAAAATCCTTTCTAGTTTACATAATGATTTTATAGTAGTCTATTAAATATTTGCATCATGAAAATGAATTCGGTAAAATGGCAAATAATCCTACTGCTTCCTCTCGAATATTTCAGGGAGGGTTAACACTTGTTTACATTATCAGATATGTGGACGTTTTGCTGGTCGTTTTTCGTCATTCTTCCTATCGTTGCCATCTTGCATCAGCTGGGTCACATTGTAGTCGCCTGGCTGTTTGGAGCAAAGGTTTCGTTTGCGCTTGGCAGAGGCAAAAAAGTATTGAAAATAGGCGTCGTTGAAATTAGAAGAATCTATTTTCTAGATGCATTTTGCCACTATGAAGAAATGAGGAGAAATAACCGTTTCTCACACATTCTTGTCTACTTAGGCGGATCATTATGCAACCTGCTCAGTGTTCTCATATTGAACACAATGATCGCCAACGATTTCCTGCCAGAACATCAATTTTTCTATCAATTTGCTTACTTCTCAGTCTACTATGTATTTTTTGCTTTACTGCCAGTACAGTATGCAGATCATCATCCGAGTGATGGGCAAGCGATTGTGAACATCATTCGGCACGGTGAACCATGTGACATCATTGATTAAGATGAGTGGCTTTCACTGTCGATTTGATACTGAATCGTTAAAAAAGGAATACCGAATAGCTTCATTTGATGAATTGCTGTGAGACTTTTTTCCGTCTCCGGTTTCATATGAAAGCTTTCTTCCATTGGCAGTTTCATGGTGATGAAAGACGTATGCAAATACAATCCTTCATCACCCGTACTGCCTTTTGGACTTTTACTTTTTAATAGAAAATCTTCCTTTTCATTCAAAGGTTTTAAAATAGCCGTAAGCTGTGAAAAAGGAAGCGGCAAAGCAATATTCATATAGACTGTCTCTTCATCATGGTGCTGAGCATAGAGCGCATAAAAGACTTGCTCGCCTTTCTCATTGCGCCTGATCCACACACGTACATTCTTCCTTTCTTCAAGAGGATGTTGAAATCTTGAAAGACTCCCCGGCATTTCATATGGCATTCGTGATGACCCTAAATAGAGCTGTCCTATTTGTCTAAAAACAGGTTGAAGCAAAAAGACAAACGGCCTTACCCACCAATGAAAACAGACGGCTGCTTTTAACGTAAAGGACATCGGGTCCTCATAAAATCTGCGAATAACCGGTGACACACTCTCTGCTGAAAATGCCTTTCCATTTAATTGGTCAAGAGATTCGACTAAACCAATCTTCTCATCATGCTGCATGTCGTCATGTTGAAAAGACATGATCTGAAAACGACCGTGAACTCTCGATACCGGAAAATCCTTCTGTTTCAATCGATCAGCTGGTCTTTCAATCAACCATCCAATGAGGCCTGGTAAAATAACCAAACTTGCATTGATACTGCCATGAAACCAAATCATTTGATCCATGCTGATGTAGGTAACATGTAAAAGCATTCCGGCAGAATAAAGGAATGATAGGACGATCGTTCCCATTAACATGATGCTAGAAAACACAACAAACCCTTTTGCGACAGTTGAACGAAAAGAAGTTTTCATACACAAAATTCCATACAAATAAAGTGCGATCACATACAAAATGACGCTGAACGTATCAAACAGGCGAGAATAGCTGATTCCAACAGCTATCATCACTGGCGACAGTAAAATAACCCAGCCACCCACTTTGTATAGCGTCGTCTCTTTTTTCCGCTGCCTTCCTAATAAGCCATAAAAGATTGGGATAAAAAAAGCCGAATAATGAAAATGAATAGCTGTCAAAAGAACAATCATCGGTGAAAATGTCATCACTTGTATATCTGCTATGTACAGCCAGAACCAAAGCCCACCTAGAGCGATATACATACATGCGCCATCGATCATCAGCTCATGAAGCGGATGAGCCCCTCTTTTCAGCAAACGGGTGAAACCAAATAAAGCCAGAATCATTGTAAAGAAAAGCCATCCCAATGCAAGCCAAAGAGAATGATAGATGAATGCGCCTGTTGCACATAGAGCTGCTACTGGAAAGGCTTTCATTATGAAGCCGATCAGCCCCTTCTGCTGCCGTTTCTTCTCTTCCTGATAAAAAAAGTGTAAGAAAGCGGGAAGAAAAAATAAAATCGCGATGAGAACAAAAAATTCTGGTATGGGAGCTGTCGTCAAACGGGTAACGAGAAAGCAGGACATCAACACGATGCTACACATCAAATGCCATTTATTCATAAGGTGACACCCTTTCCGTAAACCGGCCCTTATAAGTAAAAAGAGTGCCAAAAAGGCGATTTTTCACTTGAACATCAATCGTATACTCACCTGCACGCTCGTCGTACCCTTCTGTTACATCAGATTCACCGTAAAGCCAAGAAGGCAGTGGCCACTCCCGCCCAAACAGCAAAAACTTTTGCTTACCTGATTGAATGTGCAAGAACCCTTTTTCCGTGACTGTAAAATGAAGCTCTGACACAAGAAGCCTAGGTTTTCCAAAGTAGTCCAGTACTTGATGGCTCTTCTGATCAATGATCATATCTGCATCAAAATGTCTTTCCTTGTCAGGAAAATAGAACGTTCGAAACCAGTGCATCCCTTCTTCTCCCTTACTTGTCGTAAAAGGCTTGTTCACAATTTGGAAGGGAATATTTCGCCCTCTTTCAGGAAAAAAACAGCGAAACAATGGGCCGATTTTGAATAACAATCGGATGAGCTTTGTCCCGCCTCCTATTTCCTCCATGATGCCTTCGGCCGTAAACGCGCGGTTATAACGTTCTTTTAATGTTGGATGCAGCTTATCGTAGTCCTTTACTTGATGATGATGAACGACCATGTCTACCTCCCCTTTTTCGTTTGATCGAAAACACATCTACACAATCTTTTAAGTTGATCATTCCTGCAACAGATAAAATCAAAAATGCACTCAGCACCAGCGGCTCGTGCAGAGTCGTTTCTGGCGATAAAATCCCTATACTAAGCATCAGCAACAGAAAGATGCTTTGAAGGATGAATATATATTTCTTTGGCAGTTTAGGCATGAGCCATGATACACCTAATAGCGCATAAAACAATCGAAATCCGGTGCTATGTTCAAAAGCAGAAGGTGAAAAAGGAATGATCGCTTGACATAACCAGACGATAGCAAACAACAAACAAATGCCATAATGGGCAAGTGTTCTCTCTAGCAGCAACCGGGGATGCGTGCCCTTTTCAAGCCACGTCTTTAATGCGCCAAAGCTAAAGGCAGTCATAAACCCCATCATTGGTCGAAAAAACAAACGGTCTGCCCATTTCCACCCTTTTCCTTCCTTTGTTTCATAATCAAATTGCGTTTGAAACACAATGTGATCATTCGTTTTCATGTATTTCCAATACCCTCCGCCTTCTTTGATGAAAGACAAGGGGTGTGATGATTTAAATTGAAGTGAGGATGCTCTTTCATGACGCTCATCCTTCACGCTCGTTCGATACGCTCCTGTCCCAGTTACACTAATGCCGAATCCAAGGTGTTTCTCATACAAAAAGGATTGGGGCTGTTCATCACTAGGTCCATTTAATGAAATGGTCGAAAATCGCAAATCCCATTGTTCATGAAGCTTTGGATTTTGCGTATACTCCCATACTTTTTCAATAGGTGCTTGAATGGTTGTTTCCACATAAACAGGCTTTCTTTTCATCTGCCTCTACTCCTCTATGTGAATTATTTCACATAATAAGCATACCATGTTTCACAAAACTGTCAAATCTTTATTGGTTTTTTGCCCAAAAAATGTTTTGATTTGTTTACATCTCCTTCATCATATCGGTTCGATACATAAAAAAGACCTGTCAATAAGACAGATCTTCTTGCTCTTTGATGCCTGCAATATAAAGACGGACCGCATAGCTCACACTATCTTCAAGCTGTTCTTTCCGTTGAAATCCTTTTTTGTTTGAAATATCTCCAAAACCGTGCAGTAAGCTTCTAAGCCCTCTGACGACATGCGTCATGTCCTCTTCTTTTACACCAAAACGAGACATGATGGATTGGACAAAATCAGCAAGATTCTCTGCAGCCACACTGACTTCTTTTTCATTCATATGTGAAAAAGCAGCCTCATAAAGACCGGGATGCTGACGAACAAATTGAACATATTGTCTTGCAAATGCTAAAACAGCGTCTTCTTTTTCCAGCCCCGCTGTTACTTGTTTGCCGGCCTCACAAAGCATTGTCAGCCCCTTGACAGCAAGAGCTGCCTGTATTTCATGAAGACCGGATATATGGTTGTAAAGAGATGGTGGTCTGATGTTAAGCCGTTTGGACAATGTAGCAATAGTCAAAGCGGAAAAGCCCTCTTCATCGACAAATTCGATGGCAGATTCAACAATTTTTTCTTGTGTGATACCCATTCTTGGAGACATGGCTTACTGTCCCCCCTTTTGTAGCTGCTGCTTCCTTTTTTCGATAGCGGCTCTGAGCTTTGCCTCAGGCTCTATGATGAGATCACCATGCCCTGCTGCGAGACAAGACAAGGGAAGTGCCAGTAATTTTTCAGCGCTTTTTAGTGCTGTTTCTGCATCCCAAGTGGCAAAAGCCGGGAATGGGAAGGTGAAGCGAAACTCACCCGTTACAAATAAACCGCCTTTTGTCACAACTGCATCACCCGCAATGACAACCCCTGACTTTTCATCGTATAAAGAGATGCTTCCTGGTGTATGTCCTGGTGTGGTAATGACTTTCAGGGACCCAATCTCGTCCCCTTCTTCAACAAGCACGTCTGGTTTTGTGTGAATGTCTTTTGAAAAACTGCCTTTGACTTTTTTCTCTGGCTCACCAGGAAGTAAAGAGAAATCGCCAGCAAACAGGCGAGCATCTCGTTTCGATAAATAAACAACTGCCTCTGGAAAAGCCTTTTTCACTTCATCTAGTGCGCCAATATGATCCATATGACTATGAGTCAGAATAATTTTTTTAATGGGTTTGTTTAATTGATGTGCAAATTCAATTATCGAGCTTGCTGCCATTTTCAAAGCTGCATCAATTAAGATGAGTTCATTCTCTTCCTCAAATACATAACAATTTACCGGAAAAATACGCGGCATTAATGTAAGCTGGTGCAAACGGTCAAATGTTGTCAATCTCATCTTGTTTTCCCCCTAAAACTAATGTCGTTAGTTTTATATTAACTAATATCATTAGTTTTAGCAACTATTTTTTCATCGACAGCAATATAAATATCAATTTGCGCTTCTTTTGGATCAATCGATCGTTCGTCGTACCATTCAAAATCGCCAGTATATGTTCGCAAATAACGCTGATCCCAACTCCAAATCTGCTGCCATGTTTCAAACACAACCTCTTCAATCGGGCCCTTTCTCGTTTGAAATCTTGCGTAGGTGGAGCCTGGAATCTCTTTTGCATCTTGTGCTAGCTGCTGGTCAACCAATTGCCCCGCTGTGAACAAATAAGCACCATTTTCATCCTTTTCATAATCTGAATACAGCCCTATGACTGGCGCATGTCCTCCGCGAAGCTGCTGCGTGAAAAATTGCTGCCAAAGCGGTGCAATCTTCCGCTCGTTTGTTTGCTCCATTTCGTTTGTTGTTCGAACAGATAATCCCTTGATCCATTGTTTCTGTAAAATCACGATATCGTACATACATTCTCATCTCCTTTTTTCCATCATATAAAAAGAAACCTGACAACATTGTGTCAAGTTCCTTTTGGTTTTTGAAATTGTTTCAACTTGAGATCAAACGCTTCCCGAACGGATGGCGGAGAGACAATCTCGATATCTGGCCCTAAATAAAAAAGAAAGCTATATAACCAATCATCCTGAGGCAACGTGATTGTGGCAAGATACGTACCATCTGCACATACGGTGAATTCATTTTCATCTATCCATTCCTTCACTTTACCAACAGAATCTTCAGTCAACCTGAGCGTTAGTGTACTGACGGAAGGTTCTTCGTGCCAAGAATCATTCCAAGGCTTTTCTTCATTTTTTATTCGTTTAGAAAGAAAGGATACTGAATGCGTGATAAGGTCTGACATTCTTTTGAGTTTAAACAGGCGAAACGCTTTTTTCACGCAGCAATACGCATACAAATACCAGTGTCTTCCTTTTAAGACAAGTGTATAAGGCTCTACTTTTCTAGGAAGTGTTTCGCCTTTTGCATTGCGGTAGGTGAACTGGATATATTGATGCGCTGAGGCAGCGGTATGAATGAGCTGGAGCTTCTTTTCTAAGTAGCTGTCTTTCCCCCAAGAGCTTAAATCAATAAATACATGTTGCTGTTTTTCATTTTGAGACGGAATCAGGGATTTCATTTTCTTTAGTACATGTTCACTTTCTTTAAAGGTGTATGCACTCGTAATGCTTTCAAGAGCTGTTAAAATCAGTTCAATATCATCATCGGTGAATAATTTTTTCTCTAGACGATAGTCGTCAACGAGTGAAATTCCACCCCCTGCGCCTTGTTTTGTGACAACTGGAATCCCCGCTTGATTAATCGTATCAATGTCACGGTATATGGTTCTTACGCTCACTTCATGTAGTTCAGCGAGGTCTTTCGCCTGTACTTGCCGTTTGCTAATCAGTATCATCACAATGGACAAAATGCGATCAATTTTCATGACTTTTCCTCTTTTTCATAAATATAGGTTTTGATTTGATAAAAAAAGAAAGAATGGTAATGATAAGTAACAGCCAGCATTCGTTTACATCCCTGCCTGTGCAGGAGGAGGTTGCATCATGACACATTACGTATGGCAGTTGTTCATGATCGGGATCGTCATGCTCGTCTGGATCATCATTCGAATGAATCGAATGAGACGCTATCAGCTTGTGCGCCCGGTAAATCTTTTCATGAGAATGTATGTATTTAGTCTGACTGCCCTTATTCTCTTATCAGAAGGATGGCAAAATCACAGTATTTTTATCTATGCCGTCATTGGCATGATCTTCGGGAGCAGTCTCGCCGTTCACGCCTATCAGACGATTCAGATGAAATTAGAAAATGGCCGGCTGTATATGAAAACAAGTAAATGGATTGAAAGCTTTATTTTATGTTTGTTTTTATCTAGGCTTGCATTTAAATCGGTCAATCTGACAACACATGCGATCACCAAAATGGATATCGTTGAATTGTATCAGCATATTGTCAGCGATGATGCGCTGACAATACTCAGCTTTTTCCTTCTAGCGGCTTACTATATTGTGTTTTCTTATCAAATGATGAAAGCAAATAAACGATCAACCCAAGTACATCATGCATAAAAAACCTTCCTATATAAAAGTAGGAAGGTTTTTTCTCAATCATGCTGTGCATGGTGTATCATTTGTTCAAGCACTTCCATCACATGCTGATCTTCAGGACTGTAAAAAATCGAGGTCCCTGCTCGTCTAGATTTCACGAGACGAAGATTTTTTAAAAAGCGCAGCTGATGAGATACGGTTGATTGCATAAGGTTTAGTGTTTCTGCTATATCATTTACTGAATGTTCACCTTGAGACAGCAAATGCAGAATACGAATACGCGTCGGATCAGATAAGGCTTTAAATGTTTGGGAGACAAGAAATAGACTTTCTTCGTCCAGCTCCATCCGTTCCTGTTCTTGATTTGTATTCAGTTCTTCCTTCAATTCGCTTCACCTTTCTTGTCAGTCAACTCACGACTTATTCTATGTATCATCATATACCAAAACGTGTAGCATGCAAAGCTTCCACACCTTTTGAAAAAAGATTTATTCAAATAGCATTGACACGTGGTAGCATTCTTTTTAAAATGAGCATTATTTATTCATTTTTTTAGAGGAGCTGATAGGCAAATTGACTGAAGAGCCAAGACTAAAACGCAGCCTGACTGTTTTTCCACTTGTTGTGATCGGGCTTGCTTATATGGACCCACTTGTCGTATTTGATTCATACGGCATTGTTGCTCAGCTGACGAAAGGACACGTTGCTGCAGCTTATATCTTTACTTTACTGGCATTACTATTGACAGCGCTTAGCTATGGGAATATGGTGAAGGCTTTTCCAAAAGCAGGATCTGCATATACATACGCGCAAAAAAGTATTCATCCTCACGTCGGTTTCCTTGTAGGCTGGACACTATTGCTGGACTATTTATTTTTGCCTATGGTGAATTTTGCAATCGGAAGTGCATATTTAACCGCAGCCTTTCCTGATGTACCTCATTACATTTGGATCATCATACTTGCTATCGCCATAACGACTGTCAATGTGATCGGTATACGTCTTACAGCCAACATTACAGCGCTATTTGTGACCTTTCAGGTGATTGTCGCTGTGACATTTGTTGGGTTTATTATTTATGGGCTCACGCAGCATGCAGGCACGGGAGAGATACTGTCAACCCGTCCTTTTTATTCAGCGAGCTTAGATCCCGCCCTTATTTTTTCCGGCGCGACGATTTTATGTTTTTCTTTTCTAGGATTTGATGCGATTTCGACCATGTCTGAGGAAACAATTAAACCAAAAAGAACGATTCCTCTCGCCATATTTTTAACGGTCGCTATTGGAGGTGTGCTGTTTACCCTCACCTCTTATTTTTTACAGCAGGTGTTTCCAAATTTTCAACAGTTCAAGCATCCAGATGCGGCATCACTTGAAATTGCAGAATTTGTGGGCGGCGCGTTTCTCCACTCATTCTTTTTAGCCGGCACCATGGTCGCTGTCATCTCTTCCTCCCTATCATCACATGCGAGTGCCGCAAGACTCTTGTATGCGATGGGAAGAGATCAATCATTACCAAAGCGTTTCTTCGGTTATATTCACCCAACATTGAAAACGCCTGTATTTAATATTTTATTAATTGGTGTTTTTTCGTTAACCGCAGTTGTTGGTGAGCTTGAGGTCATTTACTCGTTTATCAGCTTCGGGGCATTAATTGGATTTACGTTTGTTAACTTGTCTGTTTTCGCTTACTATTTCATCAAACAAAAACAAAGAGGTGTATTAAACACACTGAGGTATGCCATCATCCCTCTTTGCGGAACGGCTTTTTGTATTTGGCTCTTAACAAGCATCAGTACAAATGCATTAATCATCGGCATGGTGTGGCTCATGATCGGTTTTGTTTATTTCTGCTATAGACTGAAAACAAGAACAGAATTTACGTTTGGCTATGATTGAATATAAGGTTTTCACTTGGTATCCTGTGCAGGATATGGCATAATATAAAGGCTGTACTTCCCTTTTAAAAGCGGGGCAAAACAGGGGTGAACTGACCTTGAAAAAGAAAAAAACAGGATGTTTTGCCATTTCAGGCTGTTTCACGATTTTTCTGTTTGTTTGCGTATTAGCGGCCATTGTCATTTCCTTTAATCAAAAGGAGTTAAAAAAGCTGCCGATTGATACGGAATCAATTGTTTTGTCGAGACTGGATGATTACAAACCGCTTGTAGAAACAGAGTTAAGAGATCAAGATTTAGATCAATATACCGCGTTAATTCTCGGTATGATGTATCAAGAATCAAAAGGCAGAGGCGGAGATCCAATGCAGTCCTCTGAATCTCTTGGTTTGAAACGAAATGAAATCAATGACCCTCAGAAAAGCATTAAACAAGGAGTCCATCATTTTTCGACCATGTACAAGCATGGGAAGAAAAAAGGCGTTGATTTGGAAACCATTATTCAAAGCTATAACATGGGAATCGGCTATATTGATTTTGTTGCAAAAAACGGGGGAAAACATTCCGAAAAATTGGCAAAGCAATACTCCAAAAAGCAAGTGAAGCGAAACCCTGAAGTCTATACATGCGGGGGCGACAAAGATAACTTCCGCTATCCGTATTGCTACGGTGATTTCACTTATGCTGAAAAAGTAAAAGAAAAAACGAAAACAGTTGAAGAAAAGATGAAATTGGCTTCATCATCCACACCATCATCGTAAAAAAAGCACTTCCGTTTAGGAAGTGCTTTTCATTTTATGAATGCTCTTTCCCGATTTCCGGCAGGATCGTTTTGGCTAAATGCTGATCCATTTCTTCATATTCATCATAATGAATCGTTTCATATAGCTCCTTTCTCGTTTGCATGTCCTCCAGCATCCCCTGCTGCGTCCCCTTTTCCTTAATCTCTGTAAATAAACGCTCATACGCTTTTGCAGCAACTCTCAGGGATGACACTGGATAAATCACCATTTGAAAGCCAAACATAGAAAATTCGTCTGTATGATAATAAGGTGTTTTTCCAAACTCCGTCATGTTTGCAAGGAGCGGCCCTTTTATATTGTTTGAAGCATACGTGAAATCTTCTGCTGTAATCAGCGCCTCAGGAAAAATGGCATCTGCTCCTGCTTCTAGATAGAGATTCGCCCGGTGAATGACATCCTCCATCCCGTTTACTGACTTCGCATCCGTTCTTGCGATGACGAGAAGTGTAGGTGCCGCTTGTTTGATCGCTTTGATTTTCGCCATCATGTCTTCTACAGAAACGAGTGATTTTCCGTTTAAATGTCCGCATTTCTTCGGCATTTGCTGATCTTCAATTTGAACAGCCGCTACCTTGCTCTCCACCATTTCTTTTGCTGCCCTGGCTGCATTTAATACACCGCCATAGCCAGTATCCATATCAACTAAAAGAGGCAACTGAGAAGCTCGAATGATTTCCTTTGCCTTTTCTGCCATTTCAGTGGAATGAATCATACCGAGGTCAGGAAGCCCTTTGCTTGCGCAAAAAGCGGCACCCGATAAATAAAGCCCTTGAAATCCCATTTTCCTCGCATAGAGCGCAGACATTCCATCATGAACGCCTGGAATTTGAAATAAAGCGGATTTGTGCATTTGCTCTTTAAAAGCTGCGGCTAAGTCAGCTTGATTTACTTCATCATTCACGATCCACACACTAGCTCCCCCTTATATGACAAATAAATCCATAAATGCTGGTACTGTCGTTGTTTTTAACTGATTTGGATTTTGACAAAGTGAAACAATTTGATCGACTTGTTTTTGTGGAAATCTCGTTTTCAAATGATACACCCATTTCTTTTCAAGCAGCGGGACCCCTTCCTGCCTTCTTCTGCGATGACCAAGCGGATATTCAATTTCAATTCGATCTGTCATCGTTCCGTCTTTAAAGAAGATTTGAACACAGTTTGCAATTGATCTCTTTTTCGGATCTAAATAGTCTTCTGTATACCGTTTATCTTCTTTGACGATCATTTGATCACGCAAACGGTCAATGAGCGGATTCTGCGCCGTCTCTTCTTCATAATGATCAGCAGTCAGCTCACCATAGATTAACCCAATGGCCGTAATATACTGCAAGCAATGGTCACGGTCTGCCGGGTTGTAAAGCGGTCCTTTTTTATCAATAATTCGAATGGCTGATTCATGTGTCGTAATCTCAATTCTGTCAATCTCATCTAAACGGTCTTTTACCGCATCATGTAGAATGACAGCGGCCTCAGCGGCAGTTTGCGCATGAAATTCTGCTGGATAGGCAATTTTAAAAAGTACATTTTCGATCACATATGACCCGAGCGGCTGGGCAAGTGTGAGTGGTTTTCCTTTCATTAACACATCTTCAAATCCCCACTTTTCTGCACTGAGGGGCGTCTGATAGCCCATTTCTCCTTTCAATGTCATCATCGCTAGTCTCACCGCACGGCTTGTGGCATCCCCTGCTGCCCACGATTTCCTTGATCCTGTGTTCGGGGCATGCCGGTACGTTCTAAGTGGTGAATTATCCACAAATGCTTGTGATAACACATGCTGCACATCTTCTTTCGTTCCGCCAAGCATTGCACAAACGACTGCACTTGATGCCACCTTGACAAAAAGAACATGATCCAAGCCATTTCGATTCAAACAATTTTCTAAAGCAAGCACACCTTGTATTTCATGTGCCTTTACAATCGCATGCAGTACGTCATTCATCGAAAGCGGTTCTTCTCCGTTTGCAAGCCTCGTTCTGCTGATATAATCGCTTACAGCCAATATCCCGCCCAGGTTATCTGAGGGATGGCCCCACTCCTGTGCAAGCCACGTGTCATTATAATCTAACCAGCGGATCATACATCCTATATTAAAAGCCGCTTGAACAGGATCTAATACAAATGAAGTGCCGGGCACTCTTGCTCCGTTAGGCACAACAGTTCCAGGTACGATTGGTCCAAGATGCTTCGTGCATTCTGGAAAGTTGAGCGCCAGCATACCGCAGCCGAGTGTATCCATGAGTACATACCGAGCTGTTTCAATGGCCTCTTTGCTCGTAATTTCTCCATCCACGGCATAGGCTGCGATATCTTCTAATAGTTGATCTGTTTGATTGGCTACTGCTGTTTTATTCATATTCATTCCCCCGTTTTTCCATCATCATTTGAGACTTTTAATCCTCTTGGTCCTAAATATCTTACTCTCGGTCTAAAAATCCGATTGTGTGAATGCTGCTCGATGACATGCGCTGCTAATCCGCTTGCTCTCGCAGCAAAGAAAATCGGTGTATAAAGTGAAATAGGAATGCCGAGCACGTAATAAATAGGTGCTGCGTAATAATCAAGGTTTGGATAGAGGTTTTTCTTTTCTTTCATGTATGCCTCGCCTGCGACGCACATGTCATAAAGCGTCGTATCTCCTTTTGATTCGGTAAGCGTTTTCAATGATCGTTTTAAAAGAGCCGCTCTTGGGTCCATTTTTCTCATATATACCCGGTGTCCAAAGCCCATCATTTTTTCTTTTGCGGCTAATTTACGTTCGATGAGCGCAAGGAAACCTTCTGTTGTTTTGCCTTCGAGCAGCATGTGCATGACTGCTTCGTTTGCGCCTCCGTGTAAGTCACCTTTTAATGAAGAAATCGCTCCAGTAAAAGCACCATACATGTCAGAATGAGTAGATGCAATGACTCTTGCTGCAAATGTGGAATTCGGCAGCTCATGCTCACTATAAAGCGTGAGCGTTTGGTCAAATGCTTTGATTTCGTCTTGTGCCGGAGTGCGGCCTGTTAACATCGCTAGAAAGTTTTCAGTGTAGGATTTGGTCTGGTCTGGAGTAGGTGTGGTGTCTTGTGTGAGAATATGATAGCTTCCCGCAACAATCGCTGGCAGCTGGCCAAGTAATCGAACGGCACGCGCTTGTTGGCATGCTTCTGATCGATCATTCAATTGTTCATCGTACCCTGCAAGAGCTGATAAACACGTTCTCATGGCATCCATTGGGTGAGTGGTTTTTGGCAGTTTTGTCAAAATGGTTTGAATGGTTGGATGTAAGCTTGTTTGTGAGGAAATATCTTGCTGAAATTGGTGATATTCCATTGCATCTGGTAATCTTCCATAAATGAGCAGATAGGCTGTTTCTAAGTACGTCTTGTTTTGTGCCAGCTCGATGAGGTCATAACCGCGAATCACAATTTCTTCTTGCTGGACATCTAGGAACGAAATTGACGTTTCGCTTGCCACAATGTCTTCAAGCCCCGGTTTGTACTGCAATTGTTCAGTCATCATATAACCCCCGTTTCGTTCAATTGTGTTCTCCAAACGAGCAAACGGCCAGACATGATGTGATTCTATAGGTGGGAAGATACCGTGCAAGTCGGATACCCAATTCCCATTTTATCCAAAGCACTTCATCTTGTAAATAAAAGAACGTATGCCCAGATGGACATACGTTAGCTGTAGTATGGAGAAATCATAATATATACGATGACACCTGTTAGACTGACATAGAGCCAAAGGGGCATGGTCCATCTGGCAATTTTACGATGACGTTCGACTTGCATTTGTGCGCCTCTAAAGAGAGTGATCAGTGCAAGCGGTACAATGACGGCAGATAAGACGATATGTGTGATGAGAATAAAGAAGTAAATCGGACGAATGATTCCTTCTCCCCCGAAGTGTGTATCAGCTGCCATTGAATGATACGTCACATACGAAATTAAAAAGACAAGTGTTGTTGAAAAAGCCGCAAAGATAAATCGTCTATGGGCTTTAATGTTCTTTTGTTTAATCATAATGAGCGCTGAAAGTAAAAAGATAAACGTAAAACTGTTCATCACGGCATTCAGTAACGGCAGAAATGTAATATCCAGATGACTAAATTTATCTGTTTTTGGCATGAAAAATAATAAAGCAATTAAGCCGTTTATGGCAATTGTTAAAAAGACAACAATGCCGGTGAAATTTTTCGGTTTTTGATTCTGTTCGTTCATGTTTGAAAACCTCTCTTTATTAGTTCCGACTAAGAGTATGTTATTTAACTTTCTCTCTAAAGTCAATGAATTCGCTGTCTTCGTCGAATTTTAGACAAACTTGCCGATTGCCTGCCTTCTAGCGGCTTGAAAGATCCACTCACTTCCTTTAGAATGGGAATTTGTGTGGTTTTTATCAACTCTTCTATGAAAGGAGCAATAGACTTGTCAATCTTACAGGAAACAACAAAAGATGTGAAGACATTAGAACAAGAATTACAGCAGTTGCAGTTCCAAATGTATCGAATGCAAGAAAATATAAAAGATATTTCAAAAAAAGCAAAGATTATTGGCATTGATCAAGCGAAGGAAGATGAATGGATGATCGTCTCTGCAATTGAGAATGCAGATACGTGCAAAATCATGTTAAGCGATTGTGAAAAAGCTTTTCGCGGACAATCTGATTTTTCCTTGATTGCGGAATATCCTGAAGAAGGAAAGATTCACATTGCCGATATTAAAGGCCCGCCTGATAATGGCTATGGATCCATCTGTATGAAGCATTTAAAAGAAATCGCAAGAGAGCAAAACATTCCAGTCATTACTGGGGATCTCGTCAAAAGAGATTGGAACCATGTGGACCGCCTGATTCATTTTTATGAAAAACACCATTTTGATGTCCAAATTAATTGGAAAGAGCAAAGCGGAGAAATTTATTGGGTGGACAGCTAACGACACAAAAACCAGCGTTGAGATGGACTTATACGCTGGTTTTTGTCGAAAATGCGAATTTTTCAGAAAAATATGTGTATTTCCGGCCAAAAAAAGGTATAATAAAAGCATCAGGCCGCCACCTGATGCTTTCTTCCAAAAACAATAGACTACTAGTTAAGTACTTTCACTTTGACTGATTTTACGCCCCAATTTTTAGCTTGGGATTTGCTTGGTACGTGTACATCAATTTTGTTACCTTTAATTGCGCCGCCAGTATCTGCTGCGATGGCTTCACCGTAGCCTTCAACATAAACCTTACTTCCTAATGGAATGACATTAGGATCTACTGCGATTACTTTTGCATTTGGGTTTTTGTTTAAGTTTACCCCTGTTGCAGTGATACCTGAGATGCCACCATCATTTGCTGTATAAGCCGTAGCCGTTACAGTCATTTCTTTTTGAACACTTTGACTAGCAGAAGATGATTCTGCTTTAGCTGTTTCCTTTTTAGGAGCAGCTTTTTTCGTTGTTTGCTCTTTTTGGACAGGTGCCTGTTTTTGAACAGGTTCTGAGCTTACCGGAGCTGAGCTTTGACCAGCAACACTTAATGTTGAACCAATCATAATTATATCTGAGTTTAAGTTATTCCAAGACTTAATATCGCTAATTGACACATTGAATTTTTGAGCGATTTTCCAGAGGCTGTCCCCCTTCTGGACTTTGTACTGCTCCTGAGTTTTCTCTTTTGAAGAGATTGTCAATTTATCTCCTACATAGATCATGTCTGTAGATAAATTGTTCCAACCCTTTAGGTCCTTTAGAGACACATCATTTTTTTGAGAGATTCCCCAAAGTGTATCACCTTTCTGTACAGTGATTTCCTTTGCAGAAGCTTGCTGTGCTCCTAATGCTGTTGTTGAGATTGCTGCAACAGCAACCAAGGACATAATAGTCTTCTTCATAAAGTAAATCCTCCCTTGTTAGCTTTTTATGGCGGCTAACGAGTGCTATCGTAACATATGTAAATGTCATTTCAATAACAAAACGATATGTTTTAGATTACAGTTCCTTTACATGAAACATCTCTCTCCATTGGTAAATCAGCCCACTAAATGGCTCAATTCCGCATCATATCAAGGTTTTGTAGGGATGGAAATCATCATGATGAAAACGCGTCCAAGTGAAACGAAAAAAATTTATTTTCCTTCTTCAAACTCTTTATTTTTTCTCTTTTTCTATAAATAAACGAATTTCTTCTAAAAAAACATCTCCATATTTCTCTCTTTTTTGTGCACCGACACCTTTAATATTTAAAAGTTCTTCTTCTGTTTTAGGCTCTACTGCTGACATTTCCTTCAATGTTTGATCAGAAAAGACAACAAATGGCGGAACACCCTGCTCTCTTGCCAACTTCATTCTGACCATTCTTAACTGCTCAAATAATGCATCATTTTCTTGAATAGCCTCTGCCTTTATCGCCTGCTTTTTATAGACGGTCTCCTGCCCCACTAGCACTTTCTTTCCTTTTTGTGTCACTTTTAGTGTTGGAAAAGCTCCTTCAGACATGTGTAAATACTCTTCCGTAATTAAAAATTCAATGAAATCACTGATATGTTGGGCTGAATGCTGTTTCATTAAAGCATAAGTAGGAAGCCGGTCGAAACCAAAATCAAGTACTTTTTTGTTTTTAGAGCCGGCTAATACTTGAGCAATCATCATTTTTCCGAATCGTTCGTTCATTCTAACGGTACACGACAAAACCATTTGTGCTTCTCTCGTGACGTCTTCACGCTCTCTCTCGTCTAGACAGTTGCTGCATTTTTGACAAGGGGCACTTGATGATTGGTCAAAGTAATCCATCACAAATTGCTGAAGGCACTGTTCCGTATGACAGTAGTCTACCATTTGTCTCAACTTGAGCAATTCATGCTGATACCGCAATTCATCTTCTGTTGATTGTTCAATGAGAAAGCGCTGCACGCGTACGCCTTGCGGTGAAAACAGTAAAATGCATTCACTTTCAAGCCCGTCTCTCCCGGCACGTCCTGCTTCTTGGTAGTAACTTTCAATATCTCTTGGAATTTGATGATGAATGACAAAACGTACATTAGACTTATTAATCCCCATACCAAATGCAGATGTAGCTACCATTACTTGAATATCATCATTTAAAAAAAGATTTTGCTGTTCTTCTCTGACTTCATCATCTAATCCTCCGTGATAAACACCCGCTTTGATCTTTTGCTTTTTTAGACGATGATAAATTTGATCTGCTTCTTTTCGTGTGGCTGTATAAATAATGCCTGACTCAAGACTGTTTTTCTTCATATATTGTGTGATGAATTGGTCGCTGTTTTGCCCTTTCACCACTTGAAAAGACAAATTTTCTCTAGCAAAACCAGTAAAGATTGTTTCTTCTTCGTCCATGCCAAGTTGCTCACATATATCCTGTTGGACCTTCTTTGTAGCAGTGGCTGTTAATGCTACAATAACAGGCCTTTTTAAAAGCTTGTTTACACATTCTTGTATAAAGCGATAGCTCGGTCTAAAATCATGTCCCCACTCAGATATACAGTGCGCTTCATCAATAGCCATTAAAGGAATCGTCAATCGATCAAGCAGCTGAAAAAAACGTTCATTTTGTAAGCGTTCAGGGGTGATATAAAGCAAATCATACTCCCCCTGTTCACATTTTTTCAGCCTTGTATTCATTTCACCTGCTGAAAGTGTACTATTTAAAAAGGACGATCGTATTCCCATCTCATTTAACGCATCAACCTGATCTTTCATTAAAGAAATTAGCGGAGATACAACGATTGTCGTTCCTTCCATCATAAGGGCAGGAATCTGGTAGCAAACCGATTTCCCTCCGCCTGTCGGCATAATGCAGACCGTATCCTTCCGTTTATTCACAATCGATTCAATGGCTTGTTTTTGTCCTTGTCTAAAAGCATCAAAGCCATAATATTGTTTAAGAAGTGCTTCTGCTTGTTGTAACATCCAATTCCCTCTCCGTCGTTTGTTTTGTCTATTTTAACATACATTTGTACATCCACATTCGGTCTGTTCAAAATCGTATTTTGGACAAAATAAAAAGCCATTTTCCAAAAATGGAAAATGGCTTGAATCATCCTAGGAAAAGCTGCGGATGCCGTAATCTAAGTAAGAAAGTTTTAAACCACCACTCCTCAAAGTGGGTGTTTGCAGAAACGTTCCTGTCTTCCTCTCGAAGGAGGCGTGACATTCCGGCTTCAATATAAAACTCCCTATTACAGCTTAAAGGTTAAAACTTAATTAACATTACGCGCATCGCAGCCTTTAAACTATACTACACGAAAGTTTATTAAATTTCAAGATATGTTTTTTCTAAAAAAATACTCATATATACAAGATTTTTGTCCATGTAGACGTGGGAAAACATTATGGTGAGAAAACATAAATTCCTCTCATCATGTTATTTTTCCTCATCTACATCAACATCTTGCTCTTCTTCTAGCCTTTCATACGTATCTGAATGTAATTGATCCATTGTTTCACTATTTGTTAAATCACGCATTTGCTCAGAGAACGAACGGTCAAATTCATTTGGATCTTGATTGGTTTCTTCATTTTTCTTTGCATCAATTGAATAACGAGTATAGGGTACTGCTTTCAAACGTTCATATGGAATGTCTTTTCCTGTTTTTTCACAAATTCCATATGTTCCGTCTTCCATCCGCTTAAGCGCCGCATCAATTTCACCTTCGAGCTGATCGTCGACTTGATCCAGCGTCTGTTCGGTCATGCGATCTAAATAGATGCTTCCGTGATCTGCGATATGGTTTCCAACACCATTTGAAATCTCATTCGATTCGACCAGCATGGATTCTTCTTTCTTTTTTGATCCTTTCACATCTTCTTTTAATTGAATAAGTCTTTCATATAAATCAGCTTTTTGCTCTTTCGTTAAGCTCACGGTCAATCACTCCTTTCTCTTTACCTTCCCGCTCCATGCGAAATGAAAACATCAAAAAAGCCGCCGCCTTTGGCAGCAGCTTTCTTCATTTAAAGATTACGAAGTGCTTCTTCTACTGGTGTATCACCTTTGATTAAGTCAAAGGCTTTATTTTTCACATTGGATTCCGTTAAGCTTTCCACTAAGACAGTGGCTACATCTTCTCTTGAAATCTCAATGTCACGATCGTCTGGAATATGAGCCGCCGCTTCTATTTTCCCTGTCTTCTCCTCATGCAGCAGTGCTCCTGGCCGCACAATGGTGTAAGAAAGACCAGACTGTTTTAAATGTTCATCGGCTTTTCTTTTCGCTTCATAATAAATCTCCATACTGCCTTGTCCTTTTCCTTGATGAGGATCGTCGGCATTATAAGAACTCAGCATCACAAAATGCTGAATATTTTCTTTTTTGGCTGTATCAACGAGGCGTTTTGCCCCCTCTTGATCAACAGCGATGGTTTTATCTGCACCTGTTTTTGAGCCTGAACCAGCTGCAAAGATGACAGCTTCTGCTTGCTTCACAGCATCTGTCACATCCTTTTCAAGATCACCGATGACAGGCGCTGCACCAAGTTCTTTTAGTGCATCTGCTTGTTTTTCATCTCGAATGAGAGCAAGCGGCTCATGTCCTTTTTCTTTTAAATATCGAATGACAAGTCTCCCTGTATGTCCGTTTGCTCCAGCAACTAATACTTTCATTGTTCATTCTCCTTTCTGTATCTGTTTCATCTTTATCCTTTTTTGATGTGATTCAAACACACGAATAGAAAAAAGCCTTCCCCACTGTGATGGGAAAAGCTCAAGGGATATGCGATAGATAAAAATAAGAACAAAGAATGAGAAAAGTGCATGTGATCTATGTAATCGCATCGTTGATCAGCAAAGATGTTTTGTTAAAATGGCCTGCACGTCACTCAAATCTGTATCTTTAGAAAAATCGAGTTCAAATACTTTTGAGCTTGTAACAAGCAGCATACCAGTGTCCTGATCAAACACGCCAGCTTCTTGAATGGCAAAACTTTCAATTGATCGATACGGCAAGGAGACCCTGACTTTCTTTTTAGAAAATACGCGGTTATCGCCAAAGATCAGTCGTTTATTGGTAAAACAAATTTGGTCGTGACGCAGTCTGTAAACAGCCTCAATTCTTTCTCCTTCAATTAATAAGGATTCGAATTTTTTATGATCATTTTGTTTACTGACAGAAAAAATACCCACGTAAACCCCCTCTTCCTGCATCAAATTCCTTTATGACAAAACGGCCACACGGCTCTGTGGGTACGTTTTATTCTCACTTATAGAATACGCTATAAATCGTCGTTATTCCATTACGAATAGATTAAATTTCATTTAACTTTTTCTTTTTGATCCGATGCTCTTTCCTCTACTTATTTAGACTGTTAAAGCAGGAAAAAAGTTTCAGTTTTTTTCAAGAAATCATTCGTTATGAGACCATAAAAAAACAGTGATTATGTAAAATCACTGTTTTAAATGACTATTCATCTTTCGGGGTATCAATCGTTCCTTCGGCATACACGTCAGAAATTTGCTCAAGTGTCATCGCCATATCAGCATCTTCATTGTCATGCCAAGCATTTTGATGTTTCTGCTCTTCTTGCTGCTGCTTTTTCATCATCATCACCCTTTACTGTTTTTCTTAGTATGAGTGATGACCATCAAAATCATTCAGCAGAATTGTCTTCGAAATACTCTTTGTAGTACCCGCCTACTTTACCCGTATTATCAACAACAAAGAGAAATTCCTCTGTTTCATTTTTCACATCATATGTGTGTCCAACCGTTAATGCCCGGTCAACCATATATTTTTTCGCATTTGTATGTACACATTTTACTTGTTTTACCGTTTCAGCCGTTTGCCAGTTTTGATGGATCATGATTTAAAAACTCCTTTTTTCATCTATACATTTATTGTAGCCAATTTTTCGTGAAATGCAATGAGTGTTATCGATTGCTTTCAAAGATGTCGTGTAATATGATAAATGTATACGTTTACATGCGTGTGCGTATACAAATGGCTTCATGTTCACTTTTTCCACCTAGAACTCGCAGAACAACCCATATCTTTAAGGAGGTTTGTTTATTTATGAGCTCTACAACACTTCAAATCAGTTCAAAACTCGAATCTTTTCTCCAAGGGACGAAAAAACTCTACATTAACGGTCAGTTTGTCACAAGTCATGATAACAAAACATTCTCTACGCCTAACCCTGCCACAGGAGAAACCCTTATTGATGTATATGAAGCAGGTGCAGCCGACATTGATGAGGCAGTAAAAGCTGCTAAAAAGGCGTTCCATGGACCTTGGCGTTCTATGTCTGCAGCCGAACGTGCCCGCTTGATGTTTAAGCTGGCAGATTTAATGGAAGAACACCAAGAAGAACTGGCTCAGCTTGAAACACTTGATAATGGAAAACCAATTAATGAAACAACCAATGCGGATATCCCTCTTGCCATTGAGCACATGCGCTATTATGCAGGGTGGACCACAAAAATGACTGGACAAACCCTTCCTGTCAGTCAGGGATATTTTAATTATACCCGCCATGAGCCTGTGGGCGTTGTGGGACAAATCATTCCTTGGAACTTCCCGCTGCTCATGGCCATGTGGAAAATGGGTGCTGCACTAGCAACAGGCTGCACCATCGTTTTAAAGCCAGCCGAACAAACGCCACTATCTGCTTTATATTTAGCTGAATTAGTGGATAAAGCCGGATTCCCAGAAGGCGTGATTAACATCGTTCCTGGATTCGGCGAAACAGCCGGTGAAGCATTAACCGATCACCCTGATGTCAATAAGCTGGCTTTCACTGGATCAACAAGTGTTGGGAAATTGATCATGGAGAAAGCAGCCAAATCCATCAAGCGTGTTACTTTAGAGCTTGGCGGAAAATCGCCGAATATTATTTTACCAGATGCCGATTTAAAGAAAGCCATTCCAGGTGCATTAAACGGCGTGATGTTTAACCAAGGCCAAGTGTGCTGTGCAGGATCAAGGGTCTTTGTGCACCGGAGCCAATATGATGAAGTCGTCGATCAAATGGCTAAATATGCGACATCATTAAAACAAGGAGCTGGTCTTCATCATGATACCCAGATTGGGCCTCTAGTGAGTAAAGAGCAGCATGAACGTGTGTTAGGTTATATTGAAAAAGGGAAGTCAGAAGGTGCAACAGCCGTAGTCGGTGGTGACTGCCCTTATGAAGCAGGCTATTTCGTCTCCCCTACTGTCTTTAAAGATGTAGAAGATGAAATGACAATCGCAAAAGAAGAGATCTTCGGTCCAGTTCTATCTGCGATTCCTTACGATTCCATTGATGAAGTGGTCGAACGGGCCAATCAATCTGACTATGGGTTAGCGGCAGGACTTTGGACAGAAAACTTAAAGCATGCTCACGATATCGCTGCACGCCTAGAAGCAGGAACCATTTGGGTCAACTGCTATAATGTCTTTGATGCCGCCTCCCCGTTTGGCGGATATAAACAGTCAGGCCTTGGCAGAGAAATGGGATCATATGCCCTTAACAACTATACAGAAGTCAAAAGCGTGTGGATTAATCTGCAAGACTAATCATTTAAGAAAGCCGATGACGATGTCATCGGCTTTTTTTGTGCTGGCATGTGACAGGCCGACTCCTGAATATAGTGATAAAGGAAAGGAGCATGGCCGAATGCAAGATTTTAAAACGAGAGTCAACGAATATATCGATGAACTGCACATGCGGGTAGAACGCAGACAAAGAGAAGATGGCGCATTTATTTTCTGCTTTGAAGGACCTATGATGACAAATGCTTTTTTCATTATGCTGTTAAAAGCCGTTGGTGACCCTGATCAGCAATTGATCCATCAATTGGCCGAAGCAATACATGCCAAACAAAATGAAGATGGTTCCTTTTCTTTGTATCATGACCAGTCGGGACATCTCACAGCTACAGTACAAGGTTATTGCGGCATGCTCGCATCTGGCAGATTTCAAAAAGACGAGCCCCATATGGAAAAAGCAGCACAATATATTCGCTCAAAAGGTGGACTAAAGAGCGTTCATTTTATGACAAAGTGGATGCTTGCCGTAAATGGCATGCACCCTTGGCCCTACTTCTATGCACCTCTTTCTCTTTTACTCATCCCTACTTCTTTTCCGCTGCACTTCTACCACCTTAGTGCCTATGCAAGGATTCATTTTGTACCCATGATGATCGCACTGAACAAACGGTACACCTCTCATGCTACGTTTCCATCATTAGCCCATCTTGATGAAAACATGTCTAAAAATCCATTTGACTGGTTTATGGCAAGAGAAGAACGTTCGACTGATCACTTCCTCATGTATATGCGGTCATATACAGCCCTCGACAGCCGGCTCGACTTTTTCGGATATGAAGCGGCAAAGCGATACATGTTTGACCGTCTTGAAAAAGATGGGACGCTGTATAGTTACTTAAGTGCAACCATCTTTATGGTCTATGCCCTCATGAGCCTTGGGTACTCCCCTGGACATCATCTCATCCAAAAAGCAGTCAGAGGTATGAAAAGGCTCGTCACCTCCTGTCAAGGCAAGATATATGCTGAGAATTCCACCTCGACTGTGTGGGATACAGCGCTTGTCAGTTACGCTTCTCAAAGAACAGGAAGAAAACGAGAAGATCCCATGATCATGAATTCCTTCACCTATTTGCTGGACCGGCAGCAAATGAAGAAAGCGGATTGGGCAGTTCATAACCGTCATGCTGCTCCCGGGGGCTTTGGTTTCTCACATATCAATACGAATAATCCTGATTGTGATGACACGCAAATTGTGTTAAAAGCGATCCCAAAAGAATACGCTCCACTTCAGTGGAAACGAGGATATGACTGGCTTCTCTCCATGCAAAACCGTGATGGCGGCTTTTCTGCTTTTGAAAAAAATCAAGATCACTTTCTACTTCGTCACCTTCCGCTTGAATCTGCGGAGGATGCGGCGATTGATCCGTCAACTCCTGATATTACTGGTCGTGTGCTCCGTTTGATTGGTTTAGAAGAAAAAGATACTGCTTCACCCTCGATTCTCAGGCAAAAAGATCGATGTGTAAAATGGCTCATTGACCACCAAGAGAAAAACGGATCATGGTTTGGCAGATGGGGTGTTTGTTATATTTATGGAACTTGGGCAGCGTTAACAGGACTGAAAGCGGCCGGCGTTCCCTCCTCACACCCTGCTGTGCAAAAAGCGTGCCGTTTTCTAAAGCAGATTCAGCTTGAAGATGGCAGTTTCGGAGAATCGTGTAAAAGTGTAGAACTGAAAACCTATGTCCCGCTTCCCTTTGGCACAGTGGTTCAAACCGCATGGGCGACCGAGGCGCTCCTCCAATATGAGAAAGCAAATAACGCAGCCATTTTGAAAGCTGTCTCCTTTTTAGTGAACCATCACCATACTGAAGAAGCCATGTACTATCCAGTCGGCATTGGACTGCCAAAACAATTTTACATCACCTATCATAGCTACCCATTTGTGTTTCCGATGATGGCTTGTTCTACATTTTTAAACGAAATGAGGCGTATACATGAATAAAGAAGAATATCGCTCACAGCTCAAAGAGTGGCTTAGCACCATTCAACATGTGTGGCAAGATGATAAAATTCATCGAAAAGTGGAAAATTTACGACTCAAAATGGAGGAAGATCATTCGAGTGAACAAGAATGGTACGAACTAGCCGAAAGGATTGCAGAAGACATGCAGCCACACGAAGAAGTGCGCGATGTAGCAGCTGGAAATCATCAGTTACCACCACTGCCTTATCGGTATGACGCGCTCGAACCTTATATTTCAACAGAAATTATGTACTTGCACCATCAAAAGCATCATCAAACTTATGTTAATGGTCTAAATCAAGCTGAACTTGCGCTAAAAAAAGCAAGAAGAACCAACGACTTTACGATGATCAAGCATTGGGAACGTGAACTTGCCTTTCATGGGGCAGGACATTATTTACATTGTATCTTTTGGTTTTCAATGAGTCCTTCAGGAAAAAGAAAACCTACTGGTCAAATGCTTCGTCTCATTGATCAATCATTTGGCAGCTATGAGGCGTTCAAGTCACATTTTTCAGCTGCTGCCAAACAAGTAGAAGGTGTCGGATGGGCGATCCTTGTATGGTCCCCGAGATCTCAGCGTTTAGACATTTTACAAGCAGAGCGCCATCAGTTCCTCTCGCAATGGGACATCATCCCCCTTCTTGCTCTTGATGTGTGGGAGCATGCCTATTACCTCCAATATCGAAATGAGAAGGCGCAATATGTAGACCAGTGGTGGAATGTCGTTGACTGGCGTGAGCCAGAAGCAAGACTAAAACAGGCTCAACAAGTGAAATGGACACCTTTTTGATCGCATACTCCACATAGTTCATATACTATGTGGGGTTTTTTATTAGTTTACATAATAATATTATGAGCACCAGATGCAAAATCATAGGTTGTTTTTTCAGAAAATTCATTTAAAATAGAAAAGATATGAAAAGAAAGAGAGTTGAAAGATAGTATGAACACCCTTTTACACATTAGTCACTTTGCGGGAAGAACATTTGCTATATGGGTCATTGTCTTTGCTTGTCTAGGTTTTACTTTTCCTGCGGCATTTTCTTTGATTGGACCTTATATCCCTTTTTTACTTGGCATTATTATGTTTGGCATGGGGCTGACGCTGTCTTCTGAAGATTTTAAAGAGCTTTTTAGAAAGCCTCTTTATGTATTGATCGGGGTTTTAGCGCAGTATACACTGATGCCACTCATTGCATTTTTATTGGCCTATGGGTTACATTTGCCTTCTGAAATCGCTGTTGGTGTCATTCTCGTCGGCTGCTGTCCAGGCGGGACTGCATCCAATGTAATGACCTTTTTGGCGAAAGGAAATACGGCCTTATCCGTTGCCGTGACAACGATCTCGACCCTACTTGCTCCCATTTTGACCCCTGTTTTCATTTATATCTTTGCAAAATCTTGGTTATCTGTATCACCGGGTGCTTTGTTTTTGTCGATTGTCCAAGTTGTCTTAATTCCGATTATTTTAGGGGTCATCGTCAAATTGTTTTTTAAAAAACAAGTGACGTATGCTGTACAAGCACTCCCGCTTGTATCTGTGGTTGGCATTGTCGCCATCATTGCAGCTGTTGTCAGCGCAAATAAAGAACAGATTCTGCAATCTGGACTGCTTATTTTTGCCGTTGTTGTTTTACATAATGCTCTTGGTCTATTATTGGGTTACCTCATTGCAAAATGGTGTAAAATGGACATTCCTTCTCAACGAGCAATTTCAATAGAAGTAGGGATGCAAAATTCTGGACTTGGCGCAGCCCTTGCAACCGCACATTTTTCTCCACTTGCCGCCGTTCCCAGTGCCATTTTTAGCGTATGGCATAATTTATCTGGCTCTTGGCTGGCAACATTTTGGTCAAAAAGAGGCTACCCAGAAAATAAAGACCAAAAAAGCTAGTACCCTCATCGGTACTAGCTTTTTCTTTCGATTATCCTTCAAGCAATAGCTGTTCAGGATCTTCAAGTAGATTTTTAATCGTGACAAGGAACCCAACAGCTTCTTTACCATCGACAATACGGTGGTCGTATGAAAGAGCTAAATACATCATTGGACGGTTTTCAAAGCGTTCTTCATCAATTGCAACAGGACGAAGCTGAATTTTATGCATACCTAAAATTCCAACTTGAGGACTGTTTAAAATTGGTGTTGAAAGCAGAGAACCAAATGTTCCTCCGTTTGTGATCGTGAATGATCCACCTTGTAATTCATTGAGCGATAATTTGTTATCTCTTGCTTTTTTCGCAAGATGACCGATTTCTTTTTCAATTCCAGCAAACGATAGTCTGTCTGCATCACGGACAACTGGTACCACAAGCCCTTCATTGGCGGCTACAGCAATACCGATGTCATAGAATTTTTTAATGACAAGCTCATCACCTTGAATTTCTGCGTTGAGAAGTGGATATTTTTTAAGTGCTGCTACCACTGCTTTTGTGAAGAAGGACATGAAGCCCAGTTTCACATCGTTTTGTTCAAGGAAGGCATCTTTGCGACGCTTTCTTAGATCCATGACAGCTGTCATATCGACTTCATTAAATGTTGTCAGCATCGCTGCCGTTTGTTGAACTTCAACTAAACGTTTTGCAATGGTTTGTCTGCGGCGTGACATTTTTTCACGCTCAACTGGTTTCCCTGCTTGATCATTTTGCACCGCAGCATTTGCTTTTGGCGCGGCTTTCGGTGCACTTGCAGGAGCTTCATTCTTTTGGTAAGAAGCTACATCCTGCTTTCGTACCCTGCCCAGCGGATCTGCGGTTGGAATCTCAGATAAGTCTAACCCCTTCTCTCTTGCTAGTTTTCTAGCTGCTGGAGAAGCGATCGTTCTGCCATTACCAGATTTCGGCTCTTCTTTTGCTGCCTCTTCTTTTTGTTCAGCTGCTGGTTCTTCTTTCGAAGCTGGTGCAGAATCTTGCTCAGGTGCTGGAGCTGCGGACTCGCTTCCGCCAGCTTCACCTGCTGCAATCGTTCCGATGACTTCTCCAACTTGGACAGTGTCACCAGAATCTTTCAGTACTTCTTTTAGAACACCAGATTCTTCAGCTGTCAATTCGACATTGACTTTATCTGTTTCAAGTTCTAACAGGTATTCCCCCTGCTCAACATAATCGCCCGGCTGTTTTAGCCACTGAGCAATTGTTCCTTCCGAGATTGATTCCGCTAGTTCAGGTACTTTAATTTCCGCCATTTTTCATTTCCCCCTTAGTTTTTGCGAGTCAAGCTATCAGATACAATTCGTTCTTGTTCTTTTTTATGAACAGTTGGATCACCCTCAGCCGTACTTGAACGTCTTCTGCGGCCGATGTAACGTACTTTTACTTTTTCAGATGCAATTTCACGTAAATATGGCTCAATATATCCCCAAGCGCCCATATTTTGCGGTTCTTCTTGCACCCATACGATTTCTTCTAAGTTCGTCAGTTTTGATAAAATGGCTTTAATATCTTTGGCCGGGAATGGATATAATTGTTCCACTCTCGCAATATGAAGCCAATCTTTTGAGTCTTCCATTTGAGTAAAACGATCACTAATATCGATCGATACCTTCCCGCTCGATAGCACAAGGCGTGTTACTTTTTCATGATCATGCACAAGGCCCGGCTGTTCAAGAACTGGACGGAACTGTCCATCTGTTAGTTCTTGGACTTCGGATAATGTGTTCGGGTTACGAAGCAGACTCTTCGGTGTCATGATGACAAGAGGACGAATCTCTTCACGAAGTAGCATTTTCGCCTGTCTTCTAAGAATATGGAAGTATTGAGCTGCACTTGTCAGGTTCGCAACTGTCCAGTTATTCTCAGCAGCTGATTGCAAGAAGCGTTCTGTTCTTCCACTAGAATGTTCTGGACCTTGTCCTTCATATCCATGTGGCAAGAGCATCACAAGCCCTGACTTTTGTCCCCACTTGGCGCGGCCTGCTGAAATAAATTGATCAAAATACACTTGAGCCGCATTTGCGAAGTCTCCAAATTGAGCTTCCCAAATCACTAATGTTTCAGGAGAATAGACATTATAACCATATTCAAACCCGATGACAGAGCCTTCTGACAGTGGACTATTATGGACTGTAAATGATGCATTTGCATCACTCAGTTCATGAAGAGCAATGAATTCATCTCCCGTTTGACTGTCGTGAAGAACAAGGTTTCTTTGAGCAAATGTGCCTCGCTCAGAATCCTGTCCGGTCATTCGAATCGGCGTACCGTCTTTTAATATAGATGCAAATGCCAGTGCTTCACCAAGTGACCATTCCACTTTGCGATCATCTGTAAACACTTTTGCACGTTTTTCAAGGATCCGCTTTAGCTTACCGAATACTTGGAAGTCTTTCGGCCAGCTAATTAATTCTTCATTCAGCTTTCTTAATACATCAAACTCTACAGATGTATCAACTGCAGGGAAGCCGTTAGATACAGGCTCTGGCAGTTCGATTTCTTGAATCGTATGTTCTTTCTTTGAAGGCACTTTTTTATAAGCTTCTTCAATTTTTGCCGTGACAGCCTGCTCAATTTCTTCTCTTTGTTCTTTTGACAGAAGGCCCTCAGTGACAAGCTTATCTGCGAAGATATTCTTGACCGTTTTGTGCTTTCTGACCGCATCGTACAGCATTGGCTGAGTAGTAGAAGGCTCATCCATTTCGTTATGGCCATATCTGCGGTAGCCAATCAAGTCAATTAAGAAATCCTTTTTAAACCGTTTACGGTATTCTACCGCCAGCTGAACAGCTGCTAAACAAGCTTCTGGATCGTCTGCATTGACGTGAACAATTGGAATCTCGAAACCTTTTGCAAGGTCACTAGCGTATTTAGTTGAACGAGATTCATTGCTTTCTGTGGTAAATCCAATCATATTGTTGGCAATGATATGGATCGTTCCCCCCACTTGATAGCCGACTAATTGACTTAAATTTAATGTTTCTGCGACAATTCCTTCTCCAGGAAATGCAGCATCCCCATGAATTAAGATGGCTAACGCTTTTTCAACGTCTTGAACTGGATAGCCTTTTTGAGTACGCGATTCTTGAGCTGCACGAGTGCTTCCTTCAATAATCGGGTCAATAAATTCCAAGTGACTTGGGTTATTGGCAAGTGTGACTCTTGCACTCTTTGTATCTTCATCTTTGATTTGGCGGTCAGCACCGAGATGATATTTTACATCCCCTGTCCATCCGTAGCTGATGCCGATAGAGCCTTCTGATGGTACAAGCTCTTTATTAGGCGCATGCTGGAATTCTGAGAAAATGATCTCATATGGCTTTCCTAACACATGTGCTAATACATTTAAACGGCCTCTATGTGCCATTCCAATGTTAATATTTGAAGTCCCTTGTGTAACAGACTCGGATATAATTTCATCAAGTACTGGAACAAGTGCGTCTAATCCTTCAATAGAAAAACGCTTTTGTCCAACAAATGTTTTATGAAGGAACTGCTCAAATTGCTCGACTTCTGTTAATCTTTTGAATACAGAAACTAGTTTATCTGCTGGTTTTTTCTTAAATAATTCACCAGACTCAATAGATTTAGAGAGCCAGTTGCGCTCTTCGAAGTCATGTACGTGATCAAACTCAAATGAAATGGTACGCTTATACGTATTTCTCAAATGGTTAATGGCTTCTATGCCGTTTGAAATGTGTTTAGGTGCATCTGGACTAATAATTGATATTGGAATATTCTTAACGTCTTCTTCAGTTAAACCGTATTCCTTTAATGGAAACAGCTCTTGTAATTCCTTTTCTTTGCGAAGAGGATTGACGGAAGCATTTAAATGGCCATACGTTCTGATGTCTTCTGCCAGTTTAACGACTGATGCTATCTTTTGGATTTGTTCAGAAGTAACTACGCTATTTTCTTTTTTCCCAATTTCCTCCTTCATTTCACTCGGTGGTGCACCAAGTTCATCAAATATGCCTCTTATGTCTTCATCAACACTAGTAGGATCCTGGACATATTGATCGTAGAGCTCGAGCACGTAGCCGAGGTTCGGACCATGAAATTCTTCCCAACTCAACGGTTGTTTCACATCATTTTGAAACATTTTGAACACTACCCCCAACTTTGATCATCAAGTGATTGAACACTATCTCGATATAACTTCCAGAACACAATGACCAAATTTATGTAATAAAACGCTTCCAATCATATTCTACCACTGTTTCGGATTACTTTCTACATTCTTTGTTCAATTAAAGATAAAAAATTCAAAGAAAAACAAAAAATTTAAATCATTCCGAAAAATATTTTAAAGAAAGGGGCAAAACCTTATGCCCCAATGCTTTTATGCAGCAATTTCTTGAGTAATGGATATAGCACATCTGGCAATGTATCGACATCCGGTACAAAAATGCTGAACTTGCCATACATATCTTGGATCGTTTTCATCTGCGCCTCTTCAATCGGAGAATTGGATAAAAACACATTGATCACTTCAATTCCCTTTTTTCTCGCTTCGAGAACCGCTTCATGTGTATCCACGATCCCATTTTGTTCGTAGCTGAATGCAGCCGGCTCTCCGTCTGAGAAAACAATGAGGAACTTTTGCTCTTCTCTTCGTTTTAAAATCATTTTTGTCATTTGGCGAATCGCATAGCCGTCCCGGTTATCCTCTTCTGGCTCAAGTGACATAATGGATGGTCCTGCGTCAAATAAGGAATCTTTGAACGATACGACGGTGTTAAAGTAGTTCGGCTGACTTGTTTCAGTTGCGTCATTTGTATCTTCCCAGAACCCTACAATTTGATGAGGTACCTGCACTGATTTTAAAGCTTCATGAAACAGAACAATCCCTTTTTTTGTCTCATCCATCTTGTCAAACATACTTGCCGAACAGTCAACTAATAAAGTGAACACAGCATCAATTTGAGAAGATGGCGCTTGTTTTTTATAAAATAGTCGAGGATTGGACTCTGTAAAATAACGAATGAGCTTTTTACTGAGACGTCCTGCATGAAGATCTGTTTTTGGCCATGTTTTTTTATGCTCAAGTGTTTTTTGAATCATTTGTTTTAAGCGTTTCTGATAAGGCTCGATTGCCTTTGCGTGCTGCTTGTACACATCTATTTGCTCTGGTGAAGGAGGTTCTGGTGAAATCATGACTGGAAATGCATATTTGTTTTCTTTTCCATTCTCATGCGCATCTGCCCCGCTTTCTTCTCCTTCTGCCTCTTCTAGTGCTTCAAGCTTTGAATAGTCTTTTCGATGGGTTTGTTTGGCTGAACCTTGAACCGTTCCAAGCGCCTGATCTCCATCGTCACCTTCTCTTGCCGCATCTTTACCGAGATCGCTTTTACCACCGTGTTCTAAATCAAATTGAAGGAAACTTTTAGATGGTGCTTCCGTTTCTCTATGCCATACTTCCATATATTCATTATGGATGTCTTCATCCCCCTCTTTTTCCCGATCGACTTTTATATCCTCACTTAACTTAGGCTTTCTTTTGAGGTCATGGAAAAGCGGTTCTTTTGCCGCTTTTTCATAGTCCAATTCTGGGAAGAAAAAGTATGTGTTCAGCATATCCTTTTCAAGGAGCTCATCGAAGCCTTCTGTCAATTCCTTCACAATGATGGCGATATCAGATGTCGAGCGTGCGTCATATACACGTTCAAGACTTGACTCAATAAACGGAATCATTGGATCTATCCGCTCATGAAGGGGTGGAATGTCTTCAAGCGGAGATTCGGCTGTCAGCTTCACGTATATCGCACAAAAGAGTGCATCTGTTAAAATACTGCGCTCTTGGTTAATCGTTAATTGTGTTTTAAAGTGACGTCTGTAAAGCTCTCTTCTCCGTTTAAATACCTTTTTTGTTCCTGGGCGGTCACGTTTAATCCGCTCTTCAATGCGGATATCTTCAAACAGCATAAACAATTGTTTGCACACATCAGGAATGGATAATGTGTGGGCATAGCGAATGATGTCTTCAAATACTGTAAGATCGCTATACACCGTCCCTACTGCTCGCAGGAACACATCACTTTTTAGGCCTGCCATCATATCCTCTTGATGACGATCATCCCAAAAATGGCTGATGAAAATTTTCTTTTCAAACGGTTCATAGTACGATTGAACACCGTATTCAAGCTCCACATCATCACTTTTGGCAAGTGTTTTGGCTAAATCCGTTAATTCCATAAATAGAAATGAATCGATTCTGCTGTCATTAAATTTGATGAATTTCAAAAGTCAGAACCTCACTCGAATAATGTTTGAGCGATATTTCTTACCGCTGCTTTTTCCCGGTCATCTTCTAGCTTCTCTACAATTCCTCGTTCAATTGCACGAAGCGGCGGGATATATTGCGCAAGATCACATGTATCTAACAGTGCGCGAATGGATGCGGCTTCTTCACTGACCTGTCCATTGTGTGCTTGGACGATGAGATCTGATGAAAGCTGTACGAATTGATCGATTAACCGCTCATCCTTTAATACGGATTGAGTGTGCAGTACTTCTTTTAAAATGCCGCCGCCAATGTAAGGAACTTCAATGACAACAAAACGGTTTTTCAGCGCTTCATTGAGCGGCACTGTCCCCACATATCCCTCATTGATTGCTGCAATCACGCCAAAACCTTCTTCTGCTCTAACGACTTCACCTGTAAATGGGTTTGTCATCATTTTTCTGTAATCAAGCACACCGTTTAAAATAGGCAGTGTTTCTGGTTTTGCCATGTTGATTTCATCAATATATAAAAGGTGTCCTTTTTTCATTGCTTTTGTAACGGGTCCTTCAATGAATTCTATAGAAGCAACTTGTCCATCATTATGGATGGTTTTATAGCCAATTAGACTTTCTGCATCAAGGTCAACTGAGCAGTTTACACTATGCATCGGCTGTTGAAAGAAAGCTGATAAAGTTTCTGCTAGTTTTGTTTTACCTGAGCCCGTCGGTCCTTTTAACAGAACATTTTTTCCTAGGGCAAGTGCAATCATGGCATCTTGAATAATAGACGTATCTTGTGATTCATAGCCGCCTGTTCCGATAAGCGGACGAAATTCTTCTTCGAGAACTTTTCCTTTTGCTTCGATCATTGCTTGAATTTCTTCTGGGAGTGATGGTTGGTTAAACATATATGATTAATTCCTCTCTTCGATCATTTTCCTCACCAAGTATACTAAAAAAACCTTTATGCACTCAATACATAAAGGTTCGTCTTCTGTTATTTTACCATTTCTTTTGTGATGGCTCCGCAAGCAATGCGTTTCCCTGAGTTGCCAGAAGGGTTGCTTAAGTAATCATCTGCTTCTGCATGGATGATGAAACTTCGCCCGTTTTGATCAACCAATTGATTCGGGCCTCCTTTGACCGTCACATTCGGAACATTCACAACGACGTCAATTTGACCATCTGCCCCTACTTCTAAATTAGGCATATCTCCAGCATGATGCCCTTTTGGGTTGTCGAAGCCATGCTCTCTTTGGGTCGGATTAAAGTGAGCCCCCGCCGTTTCAAAATCTGGCGTTTCACATATTCCTGTTTCATGAATATGAAAGCCGTGAGGACCTGGTGGCAGTCCTTTCGCTTTCACATGCAGATCCAGCCCATTTTCTGAGGACTCTCTTATTTCAATGCTCCCTATTTTTTGCCCGCTTTCGTTTATGAGTGACGTTGTCACTGGTGCTTGTTTAGGTGCGGCAACTTCTCTTGTTTCTTCTGTCGTTTCTTTTTTCGGCGGTGCATGACATGCTGATGCGGTAAAGATCAAACATATCATGATCATCCACACTGACTTTTTCATTTATGACTGCCCCCTTTTGCTATCAGTATGGACAAACTGATGAGAAGGCAAACAAAAAAAGCCGAAAATCGGCTTTTTTAGAAGAAACGTTTCGCACCTAGGTACGCTTTTTTCCAATAAGGATTGCTTAAGTTTGAAATTCCTACTCCGCTGTCACTTGCATGAAGGAAATCTCCTCCACCTAGGTATAGTCCCATATGAGAAGGACCTGCTTTGTACGTTGTGAAATAAACAAAATCTCCAACTTGTGGTGTGCTGACAGGCGTCATCATATTCCAGTATCCTGCTGTACTCAATCTAGATACTGATGAAACCTTATTAATGAGATAGTAAACAAAGCCGCTACAATCAAATCCAGCTGGTGTATTGCCGCCCCATCTGTAAGGTATGCCTGTGAGTTTTTTACCTTCTTGAATCATTGTCGTGATTTTTGCATTCATTGGAACGTCATTTTTATTATTGTTGACCGGTGTTGTTGAACCGTTTGACGTAGAACCATTAGATCCAGTTGAACCGGAAGCTGTTCCGTTGATTTTTAATACTTGTCCAATTCTCAGCACATCACTTTTCAAGCTGTTTGCTGTGCGGATTGATTGAACCTGCACCTTAAACTGATTCGCAATTTTCCATAATGAATCACCTGATTTAACCGTATAAGATGTGGTTTTACTACTTGAAGACTGATTGCTGTTTGAAGGCGTGCTAGGTTGAGCAGGTGCTTTCGGCTGACTTGGTTTTGACGTCACCGTTCCTTTTACCTTCAATACTTGATTTGGATAAATCGTATCAGATTTTAGCGAGTTCAATGTTTTAATTTCACCAATCGACATATTTAACGAATTGGCAATTTTCCAAAGTGAATCGCCTAATTTCACTTTATATGTACTAGATGCTGACGACGAACTATTAGAATTCGTTGATTTGTTACTTGAGCTAGAATTAGATGTTGAGTTTGAATTTGAGGACTGGCTGCCGCTCGTTTTCGCTGTTCCAGACACTTTCAGCTTTTGTCCAGGACGAATGAGGTCACTGTTTAAGCTGTTCAAACTTTTCAAACTTGCAACTGACATTTTGTGATTCTTCGCAATCAGCCATAATGAATCCCCAAGCTTGACTGTATAGCTAGATGTTGTTGAAGCACTTGATTTCGTTGCTTTTGAACTTGTTGATGAGCTGGATTTTGAACTTTTTGCACTAGGAATCTTTAAGCTTTGTCCTGCAAAAATCATCGTCGTTTTTAATTGATTAAGAGATTGAAGTTCCGAAATACTTGTGTTGTACTGTTCGGCAATCTTCCAAAGTGAGTCACCGCTTTTCACCTTGATCGTCTGTGCTTCTGCCGGTGCAGCAATAACAGCTGAGCCTGCGATCGCTGAAACTGTGAGGCCGGTTACTACTTTTTTCTTCATAGATGAATCTCCGCCTTTCATGATTTCGTACCATAAGACTTATGTACTAGTTTTGAGTTTAGCATTTAATGGTTCTGCTTCTCTTGCACTATTTTATCTTTATTTCTATAATATTACTCGACATGAAGACGTTGGGCAATACTAAATAGGTTTTAGAGCAGCAAACTCAAAATGCTAAAACAAAGCCATATCGTTTCTATCGGCTGTTTGCTGTATTTATAAACATTTTTTAAGGAATTTTTAAGTTGACGTTTAGAAATTTGTCAAAACAAGCACGTTGCTAGTTTCATAGTTCTATTCTACATGACAAATTTTTCTGTATCAAATGACTTTTTACTTAATTGCCTGTTTTTTCTCCTCAATAAAAAAAGCACCCTTCCCAATGAAGAATGCTGTGTTCATGTTTACTTTCTGATTTCTTGATCTTTTACAGTTAACGGATAGAGGACGCCTTCTTTCGCAAACGACATTTTCCCTGTTTCTTCTGATACCACAAGAACAAGGGCATCGGTCATGCCAGAAAGTCCAATGGCTGCCCGGTGTCTTGTGCCTAGAGAAGGGCTGACTTTTTTCGAGGTGAGCGGTAGGACATTTGCAGCGGAAACAAGCGTGTTTTCTTTCACTAAAAGGGCGCCATCATGAAGTGGGTTTCCAGGATAGAAAATGCTTTCTATTAATGATGCGCTAATTTTCGCATGGAGGTTTGTCCCTTTTTGTATATAATCCTCCACCTCATCTCTCCTTTGAATCACAATCAGTGCGCCATGCTTTTGTTTTGATAAGTTCTCAATGGCTAAAGAAAATTGAGCAAAACCTGGTGTGAATTCTTCCATATATGCTTGTAAATAAAATGAGGAAGCCTCTGCATGCATTTCATTAAACTGATCATGCAATGATTCGAGTTCACAAAGAAGGCATTGTTCCGTCTGGTCAAGCGAATCGACGATTTTCCTTGCATCCATCATAATTTGCGTTAAATGAGATTTCATTTCTAACTTAAACATCGCTTCTTCATTTGTGCGATTGATCATCTCACCATGTCCCTCCTTCTTTCGCTAGTGTCATAAAATAACAAATTGTGCACATTCTATTTGTATGGAGGTGAATTCAATATGACCATTCAAAAAGTGATTCAATATGCTTGCAGCATTTTAGGTGTTGTCAGTCTTTCTTTTATTTATGCCCAAATGTTCAAAAAAACGAAGCCCTCAAAGAAAAATAATCCGACGGAGAATTGATTTTTTTACATAGCGTGATATAATTCCTCTCGTTATTTCTGTTCAGAGAGGAACTTATGATGAGAGAAACGAATAGTATTCGAGCAAAGTTGGCACAATTTTTAACCATATTGATTCCGATTTTAATTACACAAGCAGGTCTTTCGCTCATCACATTTTTAGACACGGTGATGTCTGGAAAAGTGAGTGCAGAAGACCTAGCAGGTGTAGCCATCGGTTCGAGCATTTGGACACCTGTTTATACTGGTCTCGCTGGTATTTTAATGGCTGTTACCCCTATAGTGGCTCAGCTGATGGGAGGCGGCCGCAGGGAAGGTGTTCCTCGTGCAGTATTTCAGGCCATTTATTTATCTTTTCTTTTAAGTATCGTGGTGATTGTCATTGGATCGTTGTGTGTTCCTTTTATTTTAGGGAGACTTGGGCTTGAACCATCCGTAGAAATCATTGCCCGTCATTTTCTCAGCTTCCTTGCTATTGGGATCATCCCGCTTTTTGGTTATTCAGTCATGAGATCGTTCATTGATGCATTAGGAAAAACACGTGTGACGATGTTCATTACGTTAACCGCACTTCCTATTAATTTTGTTTTAAATTATCTCTTTATTTTTGGAAACTTTGGGTTTCCAAAGCTAGGCGGTGCAGGGGCAGGTCTTGCATCTGCGCTGACGTATTGGGCGATTTTCATCATGAGTATTTGTATTGTCATCAAAGCCGAACCGTTTGCATCCTTTCGGTTGTTTCAGACATTACCTCGCTTTAACGTTTTCCGAATGGGTCAAATACTGAAAATCGGTATCCCTATTGGGTTTGCGATCTTTTTTGAAACAAGTATTTTTGCAGCTGTCACGCTCTTAATGGGTCACTTTGATACCGTGACAATCGCCAGTCACCAAGCAGCGATGAACTTTGCTTCTATTTTATATATCCTGCCGCTTAGTATCTCAATGGCTTTAACGATTGTTGTAGGTTTTGAAGCCGGTGCCATGCGGTATAAAGACGCAAAAAGCTACAGCTATATTGGCATTGCAACAGCTGTTTTGTTCTCATTATGTACCGCAGCACTCATCTTGTTATTTAGACCTGAGATCGCTGGTTTATATACAACTGAATCAGCTGTTTTACAAATGACACAGCACTTTTTGATGTATGCGATCTTTTTCCAGCTGTCAGATGCGATCGCCGCACCAATTCAGGGAGCTCTACGCGGGTATAAAGATGTGAATTATACACTGATTGCTGCGTTTGTCTCTTACTGGGTCATCGGCCTTCCAGCTGGCTACTTGATTGGCACGTATACCTCATTTGGAGCGTTCGGTTATTGGATTGGGCTGATTACTGGGCTTGCGGCAGGTGCCATCGTCCTATTTGTTCGTCTTAGATTGATTGAAAGACGTATGCATTCTGATACAACAGGAAAAGGCAGCTGACTGAAGTCAGCTGCCTTTCATTTAGTCATTCCATTGATACGTCCAAAAAATTTCTTCATCAAACCATTTTTGAACGACTGGTTCTTTGTTTTTCAACTTTTGTTCAAGCTCTCTTAGCATGCCTTCTGTTTGTGTTCTATGCGCTCTTAGTGCATTTAATTTGATATCGGCTACATCCGTAATATCAATCACAATATCGGCATTTCCTAGCACTTCTTCTCGATTTTTCGTAATGGCCATGCAGTATGTGACGGGACGGTCTTCTTTTTTCTTTCGGTATAGAGCACGAATGACCGCTTCACCTGTCGCGTCATGATCAGGGTGTACACCATGACCTGGATAAAATGTGACAATAAGGGTTGGTTTCACTTCATCAATAATACTTTCCATCACATCCGCTAAATACTCATCATCTTCAAATTCCAACGTTTTATCCCGAAGACCAAGCATTCGCAAGTCTGTGACATCCATTTCTTTACATGCATTGATTAATTCCTGTTTTCTTAATTCAGGAAGTGTCTCACGGTTAGCATATGTTGGACTTCCCATATTTCTTCCCATTTCTCCAAGTGTCCCACATGCATACGTCACTGGAATTCCACGTTTTCTGCTTTGCGCGATGAGCCCTGCGACCCCGAAGGATTCATCGTCGGGGTGAGGCAGCATCACAAGTACATGTTCGTTCATCACTGTTCCCCTCTCTCCTACACCTGAAATGGTGTTTCACTAATTTGTAATGAGATCGCTAGTTTTCCGTCTGGCAGGTGTCCTGCTAACAGCAGGCGGCCTTGTTCATCAAACACGTAATCAGTTAAACCTTCTGCGTAAATCCAGCCATCTTCTGTTTTCATTCCGACTCGGTATGGACCTTGTCCTTTTATTTTCGCCTGTGAATAGACGACTTTTGCGTTGCGGATATACGCCACGACCGTCATATTTTGCTCATTCACATGAGCTGAATAAGAACCAGTTGTCGTTTCAAGATGAACGAAGACTGGCCGATTTAAAAACGATTCAAGATGTGCTGTGACATCTTCCGTTTGAATTGGTTTCATGAGTGGTTCCTTCCTTCATTTTGAATTAGTTCTCGCAGCTTTTTCGTATGTAAGCTGATCAGCTGTAGTTGATGACCCTGCTCAATCGTGCTTTCTAAAATTCTTTCCACAGCGAGTACATACTTTTGATGTAATGACTTTCTTGCGCGAGGATGGGTTCGTGCATCTAGTAAATCATCACCTATTGCCTCGTGTAATGAAGACATATCCACTACATCAAGCTGCCGATTTTTCCATAAAGATTGATAAGCGTGTGCAAGCTCATCGACTGATGACATGTGATCACCTCTACAGTTTTGGTAACAACTTATTATGACATGATCCGCCTGCAAAAAAAAGCAAACTGCTTGGTCTCTTTAATGAGAATTCGCTGTTTTTTTCATTCGCAGTTGAGAGGTTGTAAATAGTAAAATCGCCACCCAAATACAGAGGAATGTCACGATTTTTGCTGCAGATAAGTGTTCGTGATACACAAACAGCCCCAAAAAGAGTGTAATGGTCGGTGCAATATACTGCAAAATACCAACTTGATATAAAGGAATTCTTTTGGCCCCTTCAGAAAATAAAAGAAGCGGTACAGCTGTAAAGACACCTGCAAAAAATAATAGCCCAAGAGAGCCGAAGCTGCTCGGATTCATCGTGACAACAGGTTCTTTTAAGAAGAAGAATAAGTAAACAAGCGCAGCTGGTGCAAGAAGCAGTGTTTCAATGGTTAATCCAATGGCACTCGTAAAACTCATCCTTTTTTTAATCAGTCCATAAAACCCAAAACTAAAAGCCAATACGAAAGCCACGACAGGAAATGAGCCGTACTGAACAGTTGAGATGATGACCCCAGCTGCGGCAATGAGAATGGCGGTGGTTTGCATTTTATTCAGTCGTTCTTTTAAGAAAATGATGCCTAGTAAAACTGATACAAGCGGATTAATATAATACCCTAAACTCGCTTCCAGCATAAGATCGTGATTTACCGCCCAAATGTATACGTACCAATTGACCGAAATTAAAATAGCCGATAAAAGTAATGAAAAAAGTGCTTTTCCATCTATCATCAGACCTTTCACAGTCTGCATCGCTGGACGTACTTGCTTTAAATATAAAAGAATACCGCACATAAAAACAAAGGACCATACTATTCTGTGCGCTAAAATTTCGCCTGACGAAATATGCTCCATCAGTTTCCAATATAATGGGAACAACCCCCATAATGTAAAAGATGCAGCCGTATATAAGACACCTTTTGATTGTTGTTCGTTCAATCTAACCATTCCTTTCTAAACCTATCGTATATTATAGCACGCACATCACTTTATGGGCATATACTAATTCAGGGCATTTAGAAAGGATGATTTGCATGTTTGACTGGAACCGATTATTCCCTTTTCAAAAGCAATTTTCAAAAGAAGCGTTAAAAAATTCAGATCCTAAAGACGTTGAGCAATATGTCAATCAAGTCATGGAAAGTGTTTTCGGCTCCAATTATTCTGCTCAATTCCCCTTTCAGGATCCGCTGTCTCAGCAGCAGAAAGCAGCAAGAGAGACAGACGATAAAAAAAAGAAAGAGCCGAATGTTGAAGTATTTGAGACGACAGATCACGTGTTTGTCAAAATAGAGCTCGATCGTCCGAACACGGAAAAAGTAAAAATCAAACATACAGCCAATCTGCTGTTTATTGATCATTTTCCTGAAGAGAATAAACAAAAGAAGGTTGTCCTGCCTGCTGCTGTGAAAAGAAAAGGAACGAAGGCTTCGTATCAAGATGGTATTTTAGAAATTATGTTTTTAAAGCATGATGATCCAGGCATTTCTGAAATTGATATTCCATTATAAAAAGCCTGCTTTGAAATGGAAGCAGGCTTACTCTTTTTTCTTAATAATATGGTGGATATCCGCCGCCATAAGGTGGTGGAACAGGCGGTGGTGGTGGCGGGTAATATGGACGAGGATAATTAAAAATCGCACTTCCTAGAAATCCGCCAAGCAGTCCGCCGACTAAAGGAGCGCCAAAACCAAAAAACAAAGGGACTCTAGATTCATATGGCGGAATGCCAGGGGCACCGCCTCGAAAATACGGAGTATGAGGGTACATGCATTTCTCCTCCTTTGTCATGTGCCTAACATCAGCATATTCATTAGGAGACAAAACGTTTGGGCAAACCTAAAACTAGGCTTGCTCTTTTTTTTCACGAGATCCAGCATACTCCCCTGCCCAGCGCGATACTTCTCCGAACACACCATGTAATGCACTCCCTTTTTCGGTTAGACAATAGATGACTTTGACTGGCGTTTCAGGAAGTACAGTGCGCTTTATGATTCCTTCTTGCTCAAGCTCTTTTAAGCGTTCTGCGAGCATTTTTTGACTGATGGATGGAATAATGTCCGTCAGGTCTTTAAACCGCTTCGGACCATCAAGCAATACATGAATGATGAGACCATTCCACCTTTTTCCAAGAAGCAAAAAAGCTTGCTGAATGTTTGGACATAATTGAAATTCCATATATTTCAGCCTTTCTTTTCATAATCGTTTGACAAACTAACGGTATACAATTTAAAATATATCTCTAGTTACAATAAGTAAGTTTCTCACTTTTTTATTTATTGTACCATACTATTTGCAAAAACGGGAGGAAATATCCATATGGCGAGCGATCAAAAAACGATTGACATTTTAAAAGAAAGAGCTTCAGTAAAAGAGTATGATACAACTCATGAAATGACAAAAGAAGAGTTAAAAGAGCTTCTTGATATCACAACAAAAGCACCATCTGCTTGGAACCTTCAGCATTGGCATTTCACTGTTTTCCATAGTGCTGAATCAAAAGCAAAACTTCTTCCAATTGCTTACAACCAAAAACAAGTCTCACAAGCATCAGCTGTGATTGCTGTGCTAGGTGACCTTGAAGCCAATCTAAAGGGTGAAAAAATCTACAGTGAGCTAGCAGAACAAGGCTTCATCACAGAAGATATTAAAGAAACACTGATGACGCAAATCAATGGTGCATACCAAAGCGAGCAATATGCACGTGAAGCTGCGTATTCAAACGCTTCGTTAGCTGCTATGCAGTTAATGATTGCGGCGAAAGCAATGGGATATGATACATGCGCAATGGGCGGTTTCAGCAAAGAAGCGTACGTAAAAGAATTCAATGTGAGTGGTCGATACGAACCAGTGATGTTGATTTCTGTCGGGAAAGCAGCAAAAGAAGCTCACAAAAGCAATCGTTTTGACATCGAAGAAGTATCTGATTTCCTATAAAAAACGGCACAGTCTCAGCGTCATGCTGGGGCTTTTTTATTTGCTCTAAATATTATTTTTCCATACTTATTTTCAAGTCTTCCTTTCTCATTCTTCAGTATTTACCTCTTTTTAAAAATGAAAGCGTTATATTAGTATGATATTCATAAAAATGATTGTTTTTTCTGAAAATGGTCTTGTGATCTAATCTGACAACTGCTATTATTATGAAATTACAAAATATTAGAGGAGGAAAACATGAACAAAAAACTGATACTGGCGCTACTCATCGCGATTCCATTCATTGGACAGCTTGCACTGCTCCCCTTTGTGAATCGTATTCATCCATTTGTCATCGGGCTGCCTTTTTTCCACTTCTGGCTCTTACTATGGATTGTACTCACACCCGTTTGCACATTTATCATTTACAGGATGCAACATTCAAATGGAGGAACTGACGAATGCAAGGAAACTTAACAGCTTTATTGATTACTGCAAGTATCATTTTCATCGTCGTGGTCATCGGTTTTGCCGCTGGTCGTGATAAATCATCAAGACAATCAGTCGAAGAATGGTCTGTTGGCGGGAGAAAATTTGGCGGGCTTCTCGTCTGGTTCCTTGTTGGCGCAGACTTATATACTGCTTATACCTTTTTAGGGCTCACAAGTACAGCTTATACAGCAGGAAGTGTTGCTTTTTTCGCTATCCCCTATTCCGTTCTTGCTTATTTTATTGCGTATTTCTTCTTACCAAAACTTTGGACGGTTGCAAAAAATCACAAGCTGACAACACTTGCTGATTATGCACGTGAGCGATTTGACAGTAAACTGTTATCCAGTTTGATTGCCATTGTTGGTGTACTTATGCTCATTCCATACATTTGTCTTCAGCTAAGCGGGATTCAAGATACGTTAACTGTCGCTGGAACGAGTTATATTAATGTGAATGCAGTGGTTATGATTTCATTTATTTTAGTTGCACTTTATACATTTTTCAGTGGTATTAAAGGTCCTACATATACAGCCATTATTAAAGATATTCTTGTTTGGGTGATCATGCTCTTTATGGTCGTTTCCCTCCCGATTATTCATTTTAACGGCTGGACACCAATGATGAATACGTTAGCTAAGGAGGCCCCACAGCTTCTGACGATTCCTGAAAGCGGCCCTAAAGGCATTTTATGGTTTATTACCGCATCAGGTGTTTCTGCACTCGCATTATTTATGTGGGCTCATGCAGCAACTGGTGTTTTCACAGCCAAAAGCGCAGATGCCATCCGTAAAAACAGTATGTTTTTACCTCTTTACAACATTGTATTGATTTTGGTCATCTTCCTTGGCTTCATTGCCTTTTTAGTCTTACCGGAAGATACAAATCCAAGATTTGCTCTTCTTCATTTAATTCAGACGTCATATGGCGGCGTGATGCAGGGGCTTGCGTATTCAACGATTGCACTTGCTTCTCTCATTCCATGTTCGATCATGGCCATTGGGGCGTCGAATTTATTTGCCAATAATTTGTACCGTGATTTAATCCATCCAAATGTGTCACCTAAACGGTTAACGATCATTACACGTTCGATGGTATTTATCGTGATCGGGCTTGCTCTTTTATTCGGTATGCTGTTCCCGACTGCGCTTGTCACGCTTCAGCTGATCGGTGTTTCTGGAATGGTTCAAATTTTCCCAGCCATTGCCATCAGCTTGTTCTGGAAAAAACAATCGAGAGAAGCAACGATTGCGGGGCTCATCGTAGGAATTATCGTGACCTTTACAGCGAATATGACACAAATGACATTCGGCCTTTATGAAGGCTTTCTCGGTTTACTAGCAAACGTTGTGGTCATCCTGATTTTGAATCCATTCTTCCAGAAGAATGTCACATCTAATTCTGTGACAAGTGATTTGTTTGAAAAGAATGGGAAAACAACGGAACCTGTGGCTAACAAAGCGTAACACAAGAAAAAAAGCAGTCCCCTGATGAGGGCTGCTTTTTCTATTTCATTTCTTTTTTCAACACTTCAATGGCTTTTTTCATTTGCGTATCATTTTTCTTGAGCTTATCTTGGATGTTTGTCATCAGTACCGTCGTTGTGTCCCCTGTCAGAATACCATCAGCCTTCAGATCGTGATCTGATTGGAACCTTTTCACGACCGACTGGAATGCTTGATCATATTCTCCATTGGCTTTTGCTTTGTAGCCAAGCGCTTGGAACATTTTTTGAGCCGCTTTGACTTCATCTCCATCATCATTCAGTTGATACGTCTTTTTCGGACTTAAGTATGGCAGCTTCGCATAACTCGGCAGAGATGCTTTCACCTGTGGCTCAATTCCTTTTTTGTGAATCCAAGACCCGTCTGGTGTCAGCCACTTGGCAATGGTTAATTTCACACTAGAACCATCATTGTAGCTTTGGGCATTCTGAACAGTCCCTTTACCAAATGTCTTTTCTCCAACAAGTTGAATGCTGGAGGATTGGTGCAGAGCTCCCGCCATGATTTCAGCAGCACTCGCTGAACCGCCGTTTATAAGAACAACTGTCGGCTGATGAACTTTGCGTTCTTTTTCCGCTTTGTACACTTGTTTCTTTCCTTTTTCCTCAACCTGCATAATGACTTTTCCTTTATCGATAAAGTCATTGCTCATTTCAATTGCTTCTGTCATAATGCCGCCTGGATTATCTCTCAGATCAATGACAAAACCTTTTGCCCCTTTTTTCTCGAGGTCATCAATCGCTTTATCCAACTCTTTAGACGTGGTTTCAGCAAAAGAAGTGATTTGGATTTCGCCTATTTTATCTTTTGTTAGTTTTGCATACACCGTTTCAAGTGGAATCGTATCTCTTGTGATCGTGACATCCACATTTCCAACACCTTGTCGGTTCAAATGCAGTTTGACATCCGTTCCTTTTTTCCCTCTGATAAGAGAAACGGCTTTATTCACTGACATACCTTTTGTACTTTTACTATCCACTTTTAAAATACGATCATGAGGTTTCAAACCAGCTTTTTCAGCAGGAGAGCCTTTAATCGGTGCGACAATTAAAATTTGTCCATCCTTCTCTTCTACTTGTGCACCAATTCCTTCAAATGAAGATGAAATGGTGTTGTTAAACCCTTCGGCTTCCTCCTGATCCATATATGTAGAGTATGGATCATCAAGTGATGCAATCATGCCTTGAATCGCACCGTCTACTAGTTTTTGATCATCCGTTTTTTCGTAATACTCGTTTTTTACCTTCGTATATGCAGCCATGAGTTTACTAAACTTCTCATCTCCTGAAACGCTGACAGCACCTTGTTTTGTGATCACAAATGTAATCACTGAGGAAAGCGCTGCTGTCACCAGAATGGCTATCACGAACTTGAATTGTTTTTTCAAAAAAACACCACCTTTATCTCCTTTCATTATTATCAAGGACGATTCTTCATCCGTCAACCAAAGGATCAAACTTCTATTTGAAAAGATAAGCCATTTCGCCCTGCAATGCATAATCTTTAGAGAGAAACATGATAAAGAAAGAAGGGATTCCATGAGTGACTATGTAGAAATGCTTGCTTATTTTGGGGTATCAGGTGCCCATCCTGGTGGAATTGAGCTAACAAAAACGATGATTGAGCATCTTAACTTGACGTCTGACGATCGTATACTGGATGTTGGATGCGGCACAGGACAAACAGCCGCCTATTTAGGACATTTAGGTTATGAAGTAGAGGCGATTGATACACATTCTTTGATGATTGAAAAAGCCAATCTGCGATTCGAGCGGGAACAACTACCTTTCCGTGCACAGCAAGCATCGATCGAACACCTACCATTTGCAGATGACTCGTTCTCTCTACTGATCAGTGAATCTGTTTTAAGTTTCACCCATTTACCTGCTGCGCTTGCTGAGATAAAACGGGTGCTTGCTCCTGGAAAACAATTGATCGCAAATGAGGCTGTGTTAAAAGTGCCGCTTCCCTCAAAAGAACAGGCAGCCATTCGGGAGTTTTATGGGTTTCACTCCCTCTTTTCATTTTCTGAATGGAAAAAACAGTTAGCGTCCGCAGGATTCCGTGACATTCAGATTCTCTCATTCGATGAGCACATGGTGCAGGAGGAGCCGACCGAAATGGAATTATCAGATGAAATACCACCTTCTCTTTATGATACATTACAGACACACTATGACCTGATTCAAACACACCGAGAACATCTGAGTCACCTTGTATTTGAATGTACAGTATAAAATGAGCGAATCTCCTATATGTTTTGTCCAAACTCTATGAAGTCTTTCGCATAGGATAAGAGTGAAAAGAGTTTGTCATAAGGAGGAAAAACATGGAGCGCTACTACAAACTTTGTCAGCAGCATATGGGGAAAGTAGCTAGAATTACTGATCGAAATGGCAGAGTACATGTTGGACGTATTGAGCGGGTGACAAACCGCAAAGTTTATATTCGTCCAGTCGGCGGGTCCCGCGGGGGCTTTGGTTATGGATATTACGGAGGTTATTATGGCTGGGGTGCAGCTTATGGCATCGGTCTCGGTTTTATTACCGGCTTCGCTTTAGCAGGTTTGTTCTTTTTTTAAAACGGCGTATAAAAGAAGGCCTCCCAGCTTCGGGAGGCCTTTTATTTGTTTATATTTTCTTCACTTTGTTCATGTACTCTTCGAATGTTAAATCATGATCATGCATCGCTTTTGCAGCTTCTTTCCCTACATAGCGCAGGTGCCACGGCTCATATTCATATTTCGTGATGTCTTCTTTCCCTTTTGGATAACGGATGATAAAGCCATATTTATAAGCGTTTTTGGCTACCCACTTACCATCAGGTGTTTCACCAAATTTTTCAGAGATTTCAAAGCCGGCACTTTTTGAGGAAATATCCATGGCAAGACCTGTTTGATGTTCACTTTCCCCTGGTAAGGCTACGGCTTCTTGGGCTTTTTCTTTCCCTTTTAGTTTCACTTCACTATCAAAAATGACTTTTTGACGGTCATAGGAACGATAGCCAGATACTGCAGCAAGCTCAAAGTTTTCCTTTTTAGCACCTTTGAATAACTTTGCAAGTGCCTCCGCTGCTTCTTTTCGAATATATCGTTTTTCAATATCCTCTGAAAAAGAGAATTCCACTTTTGGTACAACGAGATCAGAAGGTTTATAGGTTCCTGGCAGTGCATATTCTTTGTTCACTAAAGCAAGCACATTTTCAGGGTTTTGAATGGTCTTCAGTCCGCTCACTACCTTGATGTCATTGAAATATTCACTCTTTAACGTCAGCTCTTGATTAGATGAATCTGCCGTATCGTTTGAGTTTTGCTGGGGTGATGAACTTGCTGCGTTCTTTTGTTCGTTTGTTTTGTTGGATTCAGTGGTACCGCTTTTCTGATCCAGTAACTGGCAGCCTGATAATGCGGCCGTCAAACCAAGAATCGATGCGATTGAGAGTATTTTATAGCTTTTCTTCATGACATACCTTCCTTTTGCTCTACTAAAAAAATAAAGATGCGCTACATCGTAGCACACCCTTTATACTATTATAAAACAGAATCTAGTGCAATTAAGATCATTTCGTCAAATGTCGTTTGACGCTCTTCAGCAGTTGTTTCTTCTCCTGTTAGCACATGATCACTCACTGTTAGAATCGACAACGCTTTTCTGCCAAATTTTGCAGCAAGCGTATAAAGAGCCGTTGTCTCCATTTCAATCGCTAGAATTCCATATTGATCCATCAGCTCAAGTGGTTTTTCATTATAAAACTGGTCTGCTGTAAATACATTCCCAACACGCACAGCTACTTTTTTCGCTTCTGCTGTGTCGTAGGCTTTTTTCAGTAAACCAAAATCAGCGCATGGTGCGTAATCAATCGGTCCAAATGCCACACGGTTCATTTGAGAATCTGTTGATGATGTTTGAGCTAAGATGACGTCACGTACATTGACATCTTTTTTGATCGCTCCGCAAGAGCCAACACGGATTAAGTTTTGAACATCATAGCTTTGGATCAGCTCATTCACATAGATCGAAATAGACGGTACGCCCATTCCAGTACCTTGTACAGAAATGCGTTTTCCTTTATATGTTCCAGTATAACCATACATGCCGCGCACTTCGTTATAGCACACAACATCTTCTAAATATGTATCTGCAATATATTTCGCACGAAGCGGATCGCCTGGCAGCAATACCGTTTCTGCAATTTGTCCTTTTTCTGCTCCAATATGTACACTCATTTTTTAGCCTCCACTTACGTTTAACATGTGTTTAGTCCCATTTATTATAAACGATTGAGATCAAAAAAGAAAATACCAGCTGAAAGTAAAGCTGGCATCGTCGTTTATATTTAACTCATCGTCATTAGGCGTTCACTGCGTTTCCATCCTGCCGGAAAGAGCTGGTAGTAGCACTTCCCTTTTTTCTGGTCATCAATCACAACGATATCCCCTGTTGTGATAAACCGTGCATTGTAATCATTAGGGACTGTATCTTGTACATTAAATGTCGAGAATGCTTTTTCCAGTACATCAAGGTGTGTCCTGCCGCCAATCTTTGTCCGGTATACAGGTTGATGCCCGCTTTCTGCACCATATTCAGGTGTTTGATAAATGGTTAAGTGATAAGCTGAAGGTTTCTTTTGAAAAAATCTCAACGTCAATTGCATTCAAATCCCTCCCCTTTTATATAAAATTGGCTGGGATCTATGAATTTCCTTCTTCTATTTTTGTCGAATGACGGACAATTTTTCGTCAATCTTTTTACATATGAGAAATAAAGCTAGTCCTATCGCAAAGCCCCCTGCTACATCAGTGACATAATGAACACCGATATACATCCTGCTGATGCCGATCATCAGCACACAACATCCTGTCACCATGTAGACTGCTTTTTGTCTCTTTTTCAGCCACGGAATCATTTCAATTAATAGATAGGCGATAAATGGATAGATCGTTGCCGCATTCATAGAATGACCGCTCGGAAAGCTGTAATAGGTCTCATTCACTAGATGATCAAAGGCTGGACGCTCTCTAGCAAACAGTCCTTTCAGTTCATGATTGACCGTTTTTTCTGCTATATATAGTAGAAAAAGCAGCATAATAGAGTGGTAGCGTTTATACATAAACAGCACCACGCTAAAGATGAGCATGATTGGGACAAGCAGCGCACTGATACCAAAGTCAGTCAAAGTCAGCATGACATCATTTAAAAAAGGAAGTCTGATGTTTTCAAACGATAAGATGATCTGGTTGTCCAACTCCTGGAACATGCCAGACACCATAAGCGCTGCGATGGCGCCAAACAAAAGGAAAAAAATGATGACATACACGCGAAACAATTCCCCTCCCTTTCTACTCAGAATCTCTTCAAAGTATAGTGCCTACCGCGCCTCTTCTTCAACTATCATTGCTTTCCTCAGCATATATTCAAATGTAATATCGGCAAGCTCAAACGTTTCCAGCTCAGATGGTATGTACCCTCTTTTGACCAGCTCCGTGTAGAAGAATTCTGCAATTTCCTCTGTATCAATCACCAAATCTGCTTCTTTCATTGCTTTCCGCCTCCTTTTTTATGATGTATGAACGCTGCCTTATTTTTATTACAGTTTGTCATAATGGCTCATTCCATACATATAAATGCAGTAAACGAAAAGAAAAGGGGCATGAGGCAATGAAATGGTTAAGCATTTTAGATGGACATACTTTTGATCAGGTGATGGGCCGTATCTTGAGGGGATGGTTTTATGTGATTGCTTTTTTCTGTGTTCCTTACTTTTTATTCGTGTTAGGACAAGTCTTCTTTTAACCAAAATGCTCGTTTAAACTTTCCAAAATAAAGTCCATCATATCCTTATATTCTGGGTCTTTGAAAAATTCATAGAGAATTTTATAATCATTGTAAATATCAAGAAGCTCATCCACTATAGATACAGCTAGAAATTCTAGTGATGCTTCGCTTTCTTGTTTCGCTTCTAACTGTAATAGAGCGGTTTGCACCATATCTTCCTCTATTTCTTTTGAGGTTTCTCCAACGTAATGCACAAAAAGAAGCTGATGAACAAACTGATCCATCTCATATTTTCTTAGGACAAGCGTCAAGTCTTCTTCTTCTGTTTCCAGCCATTCTCCGTCTTTTAACCTTGTGAGTTCATAAATGACATCTTCCCAGCCATCTTCAAGGTAGCGCCATATCTCAGTCCGATGGCCAATGATTTTAAATAGCTCTTTCCCGTAATCCTTTACATATACAACATCGCCAATGAGGAACTCATATTCAATGTCCAGCTTTTCTGTATCTACAATCACCCCGTCGTACTCATCGTAAAGCTGAAGTGATGTTTCAAAATAAAGCACCTCATTATGATTGACCTCATATAGATAATGTTGGTCAATTTGATGGACTTTTGTTATCGTTCCAACTGTGCCGTACATGACAACGACGACAATATCCCCTACTTTATATTTTGGTGCTTTCGCCTTCATTCTGTCTCCCCCTTGCCCGACTTTTGGTCTTAACGTATCGTATGCCGGCGCAAGGAATTCTGCATGGGCAACCACACCATGCAAAACGCCATTTTATTTCTTCATGAAAAAACCGCTTCTTCCATACGGAACAAGCGGTTGTGTGTGTTATTTTTTTTTGACTTCTACTTCGTATTGCTCAAAAGCCTCATCAAATGTCGTCATGGAGCTTAAATAGTCCCCATTTAACTCTAAATAGGCACATAGCTCATGATAATCAGTGGATGCTTTAGGAAAGCTGTGATCTTCATAAGCAGCATTTGCAAAATGACTGATTTCATCCTTCGGTTTTGGATGTCTGTACTTCATTAAATAATGGTAAAACGACTTCACCTGTTTTTCCCTCCGCGACACTCTATTTTGTTGTTATATTATACAGGAATTTGATGACTTGTATAGGCGGAGGTACAACTTATGAAGAAAAATCAAAGTAATTACGCTTTAATAACCGCTCCATGCTCATTAATTCTTCATATGAGATTTTTTCTGGAAGTTTTGTTTGATCGACTAAAATTAATTGATCTTCTATCTCTTTTACTGTCTCATCCTTCTGATACGTCATCCCGCAATGCGTGCAAGAAATCGAAGGCGTTTCCAAAATCTCAATCGATTGTGTGCCCGTGATGAGTTCCCAATAGACTGTGGTCTGTCCTGCGTTCGCTTTCTTCTCCTCACACCAATCACATGTCAGCAACGTTATTTCTCCTCCTTTACGGTTTGTTCTTTTTTGAGCTGGGCTTGATATTTCTTCTCTTTTAATTCATCTCGTTTTTCGCGTTTGTTTTTGAGCGTATCATGTTCAGGATTCGTTTCATAAGACTCTCTTCGTTTCATTCGGCTTAAATTTTCAGGCGTAAAGGATCTTGCTTCATCCTCAAATAGAGCTGTTATGCCAATGGCGGGTTCTTTCTTTTCTTCATAGATTTCATTAAAATACGCATCTGCTTGGCCTGCGACGTAATGTTCCGGCTCTGGATAAGAGGTGATCACACCTTCAAAGTTACGCAGGACCACTTTCTCTGGGCTTTGAGATAATAAATAATTTGGCTGTAAGGTGATCTTACCTCCTCCGCCTGGTGCATCTACAACAAAGCTTGGCACAGCATAACCACTCGTATGTCCTCTTAAGCCTTCAATGATTTCAAGGCCTTTTGAAACCGGTGTTCTAAAGTGGCCGATCCCCTCAGATAAATCACATTGATAAATATAATAAGGTCTGACGCGAATCATGACGAGATCATGCATCAGCTTCTTCATAATTGGAACACTGTCGTTAATTCCTGCTAGGATCACTGCCTGATTGCCAACAGGCACGCCAGCATTGACAAGTCGCTCACACGCTTCTTTCGCTTCTTTTGTGATTTCAATGCTTGTATTAAAGTGAGTGTTCAACCAAACAGGATGATATTTTTTTAAAATCTCACACAATTCATCTGTAATTCGCTGCGGAAACACGACCGGTGCACGTGTTCCAATTCGAATGATTTCAACGTGAGGAATGTCTCGTAAGTTTTTCAAAATGTATTCAAGCACTTGATCATTAATTAACAGCCCGTCACCGCCTGAAATTAACACATCCCGCACTTCAGGGGTTTCTCTAATATATCCAATGGCGGCATCTAATTGCTTTTTCGGCACACCCATCCCGATCTGACCGGAAAAACGCCTTCTCGTACAATAGCGGCAGTACATGGAGCACTGATTTGTGACAAGAAACAGCACACGATCTGGGTAGCGGTGCGTTAAACCTGGAACAGGTGAATCCTCATCTTCATGGAGCGGATCTTCGAGGTCATATTTTGTTTTATGAAGCTCCTCTGCAATCGGTACAGACTGCATACGAATTGGGCATCTTGGATCGTCTGGATTCATCAGTGAGGCATAGTAGGGTGTAATGTTGAGTGGAATGGTTTTCGTAGAAATCTTCACCCCTTCTTTTTCCTCTTCTGTTAAGTTCACGACTTTTTCTAAATCTTCAAGCGTTTTGACCGTATGCGTCAGCTGCCAAATCCAGTCGTTCCACTTTTCCTCGGGTACGTCCTTCCAAAGTTCAATGTCCTTCCAATGTCGCGCAGGTTGATACAGTTTTTGATTCATATCCATTCCCCCTATCAGCATTCACTTTATACTATGCAAGTTATGTGCCAACATGGGAAAATGCCCCTATTCTTTACAAAAGGAGCTTTTCCGTCACATTCACCTGTTTGAAGTGCCTACTTTTCGGCATCTGTATATTTTTTTAGTTTATACTGCAATGTTTGTCGAGGAATTTTTAAAGCGGCTGCTGTTTGCTTAATATTCCCTGCGTGCTGTCTTAAAGCTTCTTGAATCAGCGTTTGTTCAAATGACGTCACTTGACTTTTTAATGAGGACTCTGGCGGATGACTTTCTATCTGATGCGTCCGCAAATGGGCAGGGAGATATGCTGGGGTGATTTCTTCTGCTTCCTTTGGCATCATCAAGACGGCATGCTCGATCGTATGTTTTAATTCTCTCACATTCCCTGGCCACTGATGGGCCATAAATACTTGGACGGTTTCTTCAGAAAGGCGGTTGACGTTTTTAGAAAATTGCTGATGATACGTTTGAATAAAGTGGCGGGATAACAGCTGGATATCATGCTTCCTTGTGCGAAGCGGCGGGATATGAAATGATGACACATGCAGTCTATAAAATAAGTCTTCTCTTAACATTTGTTTTTTAACGGCTTCAAATGGGTCGATATTGAGGGCAGTAATCACTCTGACATTTACTTGAACCGCCTTTGCATCACCTATCCGGCGGACAACACCATCCTCTAACACACGCAGTAATTTTGTTTGAAGCGTAAGCGGCATCGCTTGCAGCTCATCAAGAAAAAGCGTACCGCCATCTGCTAACTCAAACAGCCCCTTGCGATCTATTGCGCCCGTATAACTTCCTTTGACAGACCCGAATAACAGACTTTCAAGCAGCGATTCTGGAAGAGCGGCGCAGTTTTGCGGGATAAAGACTTGATCTTTCCGATCAGATGCATGAACAATCGCTTGTACGAGTACCTCTTTTCCTGTCCCAGTTTCCCCGAAGACCATAACCGATGAAGGATATGCAGCAGCTTTTTTCGCTTTCTCCAGCATCTCTTTTAAGTGTGGATCATTTGTTAAAAATGAAGAAAAATCGAGCATTTGAGTGGTCTCTGCGGCACCATCCGTTCGTTTTTTTTGATCTAAACGATTCGAAAGCGCCGACAGCTTCGACACATCCTTCGCTACTTCTACCGCCCCAATTAACTTACTGCCTTCCATAATGGGCAGTGTGGTGTTGACGGTCTCAATTTTTTCTCCATTTTTATTCAAATAGGTTTGCAACGAATGATAAATGGGTTTTCCTGTTCTAAGTACATGCATGAGTGTACTTGTCTTTTCAGTTAATGAAGGATACACATCCAGTATGTACTTGCCAATCACCTCTTCTTTCGCTAAACAGTCGAACTTCGCTGCATTATGATTATAAAAGATGGTGACCCCTTGATCGTCTACAACGTGAATCGCTTCATCGATGGCTTCTAAAATTAATTCAAACCAATCCGCTCTTTCGACAACCTTCCCCACTATTTCCCCCTCACTTTCTATGCCGAAAATCCGGCACTGTATTGCCCAATTTTCAGCGGCTTGATGATATTCAACGTGTTCCCCTATCCTTTTCACGTTTCGCTTTTTCCTGTCGATCTCCTGCTTTTTTCGTCAATTCTAAAAAAAGCACCCCTCTTAGGAGGAGTGCTTTCGCCCTGACGTTTGATAAAGAGACAAGTCAAATTCCTGAAGAGACTCCATATACAGCGGCACAATTGGCTTTCCTTCTTGAAAAAATGCAAATTGAGAAGGTTGTAGTTTGATTGGCTGATGGTAAAACGCAAATATTTTCACTACCTCGGGGACAATTCGGCAAAAGGTATCATGCACAAATAAATAGACATCTTGTTTCCATTTAAACAGCCGTCTATTTGGCGGGCTGAATATAGGAGATACTTGAATGATCTTGCCATCCTTAAACGTCTCCAGCTGCTGTTTTGTGACCGTGTATATCTCCTTTTGATGAAACTGAAAATATTGCACATCACGTCTTGAAGCAAACCGTCTTTTTGTCTGATGTTCAATATAATAAAATGTTCTGCCGTTATCTGCGGTGACGACTGTATAATTTGGGACTGTCAGCGGCTCGTTCATTTCATATTTCATCGTACATAAGGAAGGAACACGAATCGCACGCCTGTTCTTTTCATTCACCCAGCGCTTGTCAATGCGATGAAGATATCCGCTAGCGATTTGATAATAAGCGCCTTCTCTTTCAATCACAGCTCCGTCAATTAAATCGTAGGGCATACTCGCAAACATATGATGGAATGATTGTGGCGTTTTATATGTGGTATCAAGTACTTCTTGTAATGGAAAGAACGCAGCAAAATGATTCAGTCTCATCCAAAACACAGAGTCAGCATGATGCCAATGTTTTGGTTCGTCGGCCCAGTATTGTCCGTATTTTTCATGAATAAGCGAAAGCAGCCGGCTTCTATGCATAACAGAGCAATGGTCGACTTGAAAGGATGCATGCTCCAACACTTGATCTGCTTCTCGAACGAAGCTCGCCGTTTCCACCAAATGCTGATTCACATGCACGACACGCTGCGAGGAATAGACGATATCTATGTGAGGCTTCGATTGAAAAACCTCGACCATTTTCTCTAAACGATCTTTTCTGTAGACTGTATCATCAGTTACATAACAAACCAGCTCACCTGTTATACGTGTTAATGCTTCATTAATTAGCGTTGCATAACGTACAGTCTTCAGCCGGTTTGCAGGATGAATTTGATGAGAATACAATTGAATGCGTTTATCCACTAAATAAGGCTGCATCTTTTGGATCGTTTCTTGTTCAGAGCCATCATCCATGATCAAAAGCTCCCAATGCTGATACGTTTGTTCTACCACACTCTTTAGCACACGTTCAATGAAATCAGGTTTGTTGTAGCTTGTTAATATCACTGATACTTTCATGACCATTATCCTTTTTTAAATAGATTAAAAAGCCCCCCAGCTGACAATGTTCACATAAGGAACACTTACTCTTAGCTGATTTGTCGCATTTTTAAAGACTGCTACTGAGTCAAACAATTGTACGACAACCACGTTTTGCAGCACATCTCCATTGACTAAATGAACACGCGGCAGCGGAATGCCGAGCTCAAGCCACGGGCGCAGCAATTCTTTAATCTCTGACGCACTCCCTTCCTCACTTTCCTCTAAAAGATGAAGAAGAAGTATAATCAACACAACTTCAAGTATTCCTTCTGTTTCTAGTAATTCTTCGTTCCAGCCATTTAATAGTTGTTCAAATTCCATTCAGATTCCCTCTTTCTTCTCGTTTGATCTTTACTAGAGTATGAGGATCACTTCATTTAGCATCAGCATTTGAAAACATTTTTCAAAAATGTGTGAAGTCATTAAATGAAAAAAAGAACAAGGAATGAGCATTCTGCTTATACCAAAAAAAGAGAACGGCATATACATAGTGGTGTGTTTGAATGGATGAAGAAAGGATGGGGAAAACATGAGCGAAAAGCGTGCCGAATTAAAAAAAGAGCTATTAAAGCTGTTTTTCAAACCGCTTAGTCATGCGTTAACAGTTAATCTCGAAGAAGGAGGAGTTCAAGTGGAAGAAAAATTGAACGATTTATTTAGTGAGGTAGCTGCTGAAGCATCACCTTCAGATTCTGCTACAACACTCGACGTATCTCAACCAGCAAGATGGATTTTCGCAAGACTTGCACCTGGAACAGTCATTAGCATTGTCATGGACTCAGGTGACTTAATCGGACCCGTTCAATTCGTATCATTCGATGCTTCAACAGGTGTTGTTTTCGTCACACAAGAAAGCTCTGTGACACCTACGGGCTCTGCAACGACTCTATTAGATGTAGATAAAGTAGAAAGTGTTACGTTCACATCTTAATGTGAGAGGGCCATCATGAAGCTTCTTTATATCAGCTCTGGCTACGGTGGAATCTATCGGATGTTCGATCAATGGATAGAAGATAGCTTCATTGATTCCCCCTTTTCATGCGTCAAGGTGGAAAGGGAAACTCTACCCGCTCATATGCACAAAATCCGGACATTTTCTCCGGATTTTGTTTTCATGATGATCGGTGATCATATTCCAACAGAACTGCTTCATCAATTCAAACAAGAAAAGATCCCCGTTGTACTGTGGATGACAGAAGACCCTTTTTATATAGATGTGTCAGCTGCATGTGTAAGTGATGCACAGCTGATCTTAACGATTGACGAAGGTGCTTTGTCATTTTACAAACAACTGGGCGCTGATCACACGCACTACTTTCCCATTCCAACCAATACACACGTATTTCAGAAAAAAAAATCACCACATGAGTCGTGCATCTATGACATTGCACTCATTGGCTACCCTTATCCAAACCGCATCAAAGCCATCAATACACTCTTACATCAAAACAAATGGCGCATTCTCGTAGCAGGAAAAGAGTGGCATCGCGTGTTGAATAAATCACGCAGACGATATCGTGATCTCTCACTGATGACCCACTGGCTGAGTCCCGAGCAGATGGCAGACATCTATCAAACATCAGCCATTGTTCTGAATCCGCACAGGCCCGCGCAATTTGCCTATAATCAAAACAAAGCCAATGTTCAAAATATGAGCCTCAACAACAGAGCATTTGATATCGCTGCAAGCGGAGGCTTTCAGTTGACAGATCTACAACCGTCACAGGCATTTTCAAGCTTCGCTTTTTACACACATGAAAACGATTTGATTAAGCAGGTCGAGCACTATGTAACAAACCCTCAACAAAGACAATCGGTTGCAGAGAACAATTACGAGCAAGTCGTTCGCTGGAACACATTTGATACGCTGCCTTACAGACTTTATGAAATAGTCAAAAGCGCCCTATGACCGGGCGCTTTTTCTAATTGCCATCATCTTATGCCGTTCCTTCTGCATCTTGCCGAGCCAATAAATTCTTCTCTGCCTTTTTCCGATCTTCCTCACTTTTCACAACAAGCGATTGCGCATGATCCATCATATATGCACCAACAGATCCTTCTAAAAAGGAATGAATGCATTCTTTTGCATATGGAACATGAAACGCATAGACAGCTCCATTTAAACGTCCATACGTATAAGGGTGCTCCTGAGTTGGTACAAAAAAATAATGATTGTCCTTATACAGGCTGGCTTCATTGGTGTCATGAAGTGTCCAAGTTTCATTTGGATTTTCTAACGCCTCTGTAAAAGAAGCCGCACAATCATATCCCCCCTCTACTAGAAGCTGCAAGCAGTTCTCAATATCTGCCGTCTGCCTTAGTGGTGATGCTGGATGCAAATACAAAACAATATCAAACGTCTTTCCCTCTCGTTCTAAATAAGCAAGTGCATGCTTCACAGCTACTAAAGAAGGTGTTTGTTCCGTCACATGTGTGCTTGGCAGTTCAATCACATTTGCTCCATAGTGGGACGAAATGATTTGAGTATTCACATCCTCTGAAGATACGATGACTTCATCTAATTCAATCATTTGTAATAATGGCTGAATGGTCCAATAGATCAGCGGCCGCTCCGCCAATACGCGAATGTGTTCAGCATGATGTTCCTGCTTGCTGCTAAAAGCTGGTATCATAGCTAAAATACGATTTCCCCTATACATGTATGATCTTCTCCCCTCGCGCAGCTCAGTATCAGAGAATAAATTCTGAGAGCTGAACTGATCACCGTACTGAAGTTCTTCAGGTGCCTCGCTATTCTACTTAATCTTCTATCTCTACATATTCTATTAAGTCGTCAAGCAGATGGTTATAATTGGTTCACCTAATTTATGCATGAAGTGGTTCTTTTCCTCAAACGTCTTCCACTCTTTCACATATGATGCAAAGTAGAGAAATGAGAGTTGGGGGATTAGATATGTCCAAACAAATAGAAACGAGTTTGAAGACCTTTTTTCGTGACAAAATCATCTTGGTCACAGGCGGTACGGGTTCGATTGGCCGGCAGATTGTGAAAAAATTAACAGCCTGCTCTCCTAAAAAGGTCATTGTCTTCAGTAAAGATGACAGTAAACAATACATGATGAAAAATGAATATGCGGCAAATCCAGAGGTTGTATTTGCACTTGGAGATGTGAGGGATGCCAGCCGCGTCAGGCAGCTTGCCAAAGGGGTAGATATCATCTTCCATGCAGCTGCACTCAAACAAGTACCCACCTGCGAAGATAATCCGTTTGAAGCTGTCCAAACCAACATCATCGGCGGACAGCATGTCATTGAAGCAGCACTTGAACATGAAGTTAGTCATGTTGTCAACATTTCAACCGACAAAGCGGTTTCTCCGACAAATGCCATGGGAGCTACAAAATTAATTTCAGAAAAATTGTTTTTTCAAGCGAATGAAAGTATTTCAAATCAGAAAACGAGGTTTTGCTCTGTCCGGTTTGGCAATGTGCTTGGATCAAGGGGTTCCGTCATCCCCATCATGCTTCAACAGTTGTTAAATGAACAACCTCTAACTGTAACTGATCCTAAGATGACACGCTTTTTTATGTCTATCGAAGAAGCTGTATCTCTCACGCTTGAAGCAGCTATCATGATGAAAGGCGGCGAAACATTCATCCTCAAGATGGAGTCATTACAGCTGGCTGATCTATTGAAAGCATTTCATGAATATGCCGGTCTGATCAATGTTCCTTCTCCTGATATTCTCGTTGTCGGAAAAAGACCTGGAGAAAAACTTCACGAGGAGCTCACATTCCCTCACGAGGCAGATGCACTGTTTGAACATGAACAATTTTATGCCATTTTACCAAGACCACATCTTCACCCTCATTTTCAAAAAGTTCATTTGACCCATTACACATCAAACGAAGCACCGCTCATTACAAAAGAGAAACTGTTTCACATCATTGAACAATTACATCATACCCACCATAAAAAATAAAAAAATCGTCACACGGAAGCAGCTGACTTCCATGTGACGATTTTTAAAATCAATTATTGAAAGATGTGTTTCAAATGACCATAGCCTTCTTTTTCAAGATCATCCTTCGGGATAAACTTTAAAGCGGCAGAATTAATACAATACCTTAGACCGTTTGGCCCTGGGCCGTCAGGGAATACATGACCAAGGTGAGAGTCGGCCGTCTTACTGCGAACTTCAGTCCGCACCATGCCATGGCTCGTATCTACTTTCTCTTCTACCTCTTGATCTTCAATCGGCTTTGTAAAACTTGGCCAGCCGCAATGGGCATCAAATTTATCTAAAGAAGAAAACAATGGCTTGCCTGAAATGATATCTACATAAATGCCCTCTTCCTTATGATCCCAAAATTCATTTTGAAATGGCGGCTCAGTGCCATTATTTTGCGTCACTTCGTACTGCATTCGGTTTAATTCTTTGATGCGCTGCTCTTTTTCGTTAGCCATTATTTATCACTCCAATGAGATTGAATAAAACCTGCTCTGCCCGAACCGACATGGTATCGTTCGTAGTGCATTTTGTTCTTTTTATAATAATGCTGATGATATTCCTCAGCAGGATAAAAAGGACCAGCTTCTAAAATTTCTGTCACGATTGGCTTTTGGAAAATTCCGCTTTGGCTCAGCTGCTCTTTTGATGTTTCTGCAAGTTGCCTTTGTTTTTCATTGTGGACATAAATCCCTGTACGGTAGGACTCTCCTCTATCACCAAATTGTCCTCCATCATCTGTTGGGTCTATTTGCTGCCAATATAGTTCTAATAGCTTCTCATACGGAAAAACGTCTGGATCAAAGGTAATTTGAACGGCTTCTCTATGGCCTGTCGTATTTGTACATACTTCTTCATAGGTTGGATTCACTGTATGTCCGCCAGTATACCCTGATTCAACTTTGATAATGCCTGGCTGTTCATCAAAAGGTTTAACCATACACCAGAAACAGCCTCCAGCAAATGTGGCTAATTCTTGTTTTTCAGACATATTAGTGCCCCCTTCATTTAAAAAATGGTATCATCATATTATAACATGATAAAAAATAATGAAAATGATACGACTTGTATACCTAAAAACAAATGAAAGCATTCTGTCGTATCTTAAAATATAATGGGGGTTTAATGATTGGAACAAAGAAAACAAATGATGTATGAAATGGATACTTTACTGAGAACCGTATTTAAGCAAATACGTTATGAAATTAACAGCTTGCTTGAAAACGAATTATCTCGGAATGAATTTCTCATTTTAAATCTGCTGCGTGAACAAGGCGCAAAAAAAGTAACGGAATTCGCCTCAATTCTCGGTGTATCAGCAAGCCATATTACAGCTGTAACCGACACGCTTGTAGAAAAAGGCTGGATCACTCGTATCCGTTCAAAAGAGGATCGACGCATCATCAAAATCCACTTAACCGATAAGGGTAAGGAAATTACTGAGCATTTTGAGAAAAAGAAAACAGAATACTTCATGGAACGATTTGAATCATTTGATGATGAAGAACTGAAAACGATGATCAAATTATTTAAAAAGCTGGATAAAAGTCAAAAGGATTAAGCATAGATTTTAGCGTGGAGGACATGCTACGGATAAAAAGGTGGAATGAACCATGACAAGTCCATATCTTTGTCCGAACTGCAAAACCAACAGAACGCGTTTTAATCTCATCGAGCAGCATTCAGAACCTGTGAAACTTGATCCAGCAACTGGAGCTATTGTCGAAACATATGAAGGAGATCAGCTTTCTCCTTTTCACATGGACTATCAAGGACCGAAAATCAAAGTCCAGTGCGGCGTTTGCGGATTAATCGAGGATGAAAAAACGTTCATTAAGTTGGCTGAATATCATCAATATTCATCTCCTTCTTAATACGAGAGCCTGACACTTTTTGTCAGGCTTTTTTCTATGTTTCTTTTGCCTATACAGATCGTCCCTTTCTTGCATACGCTACAAAAAACACATTGCAGAGAAAGAAGGGATAAAGACGTGCAGCAGCTCTACGAGATGAATCAATTTCTATATCGTCCATTAGCTACCTTTCCCCCATACCATCCGAGAAACACCATTTCCAAAGCTGTTATTCGATTATTTCACGCTGCACCGGATTTAAGTGAGCTTGCTGTATTTGTAAATCAGCAGCCAATCCAAAAAAAGCTGCCATACGGTCAGCTGTCTGCTTATATGGAATGGGATGAGGGTGTTTATGAGATAGAAGTATTCAAGCTGGCTACAAAAGAAAGAATTCTTTCTTCTCGTATGATGATTAATGGAAACGAGACTTACACGCTATGTATCACAGGAGCTCGTACCGGCTTTGCGCTGCTCACAGAAAAGCAAGACTCGCTGATTAAGCAAGAAGAGCTATCAGCACTCACGTTTATCCAGCTGTCACCAGACCTCCCTTTCATTGATATATATGAACGAGATCAAGGCATGTTATCAAAGGAACTCGGATATGTGAACGGCACCCAAACCCACCACTTCTCTCCGAATAAGTATCACTTTGAATTAAAAGCTGCCGGTACTCAAAGTGTACTGCTTGATATTCCGAAAGTTCACCTGCAAACAAAGCGGGCCTATCTTATTTTACTTCATGGATTTGCAAACGGAGAGCCAGAGCTAATGGCAAAAGTCGTCTTGTCTCACCAAATGTAAAAAGAGCCTTTCCAAATGGAAAAGGCTCTCAGCGTGTAGACAAAGCCTCGCATTCGGTGTCAGTCCTGCGTGCCGGTGCTCACGAATGTCACATTCACTATGCGCCGGTACTCGTCCTTCCTAGAATGCAAAGGTTTTCTATTCCGCTGAAAAGAAGACAAATAGCCTTTCCAAATGGAAAAGGCTATTTACGAGACATCTTCAGCTTTTTCTTGTTTTTGAAAATCAAAAGCAAGAATCATGGTACCTAAAAATAATGCACAATAGGCGATATTTAAGTAAAACTGGTCGATATTTTCTGCTTTTAAATGAGAGGCAGCTGTCATGCCAAAGTATGCAGCAAATAAGAGCGACAGTAAACTAAAATATTGATAGACTCGCTTCATAGTTTCACTCCTGACTTACACGTTCTATTGCTTTGGATGATAATATGAGAATTCAATTTCATCATTCTCAAGATCAATTTTGTTCGCTTTGACATACATATCATTCGTCAGCGGCATTTCTGAAAGGCGCACTTCCACCGTTTTTTGGTCTGGTTTCACATGAACGAAATCAGGCAGTTCATAGAATTGACCCATGTAGCTTAAAACAAAACTGATTGGGATGCTTAATTGTCCAATTGAAAAGTCATCTACTTTCAGTAGAACATCCCCATTATCTTCAACAGATGGTGTAAATGATACATTTGCATTAATCGTTGAAGAAAAAGCTTTGATTGCACCTGTTACTTTCACATCTTGGTCAATCGCAACATGAAAGTCGGGCATATCGCTTGATCCTTGGTTTTTCAAATAATCATTGACAAAGCTGGTAAGCGACTCTTTTGAACTAGAAATGTTAAAAGCATACTCGCTGTTCACTTCTTTTTTCGAAGCGGATTGATCGCTCGGCAGCAGCATAAAAATACCGCATACAAGAACAATCAATAGATTAAGTGACAGTAAAATAAAAAATAAACTCTTCCATTTTTTCATCTTTTCACCCTATTCCTTCGGCAGTCCTTCTTTTTTCACTTCTGAGAATAAACGATTTGCCATAAGAGAGTACCCCTTTTGGTTTGGGTGGAAATCATCATCTGCCAGTAATTTTTCATCTTTATCATCTTCAAATAAATCTGCTACATCGATCATATCAGCATTGCCGTCTTTTTTTAGTTCTTTTTCGGCAACAGCATTCCAGTCTTTGACGACCTCATCAATGTCTCTCAGCTCAGACAAGCTGAACTTAAAAGGATTGTACATACTGACATACATGATCTTTGCATGGTCATTATGCTCTCTTAATTGAGCAAGAATGGTCTTAAAACGCTCTTCAAAAGGACCTTGCTCTTTTTGAAAAGGAGCAAATGTCAAGTTGAGCACATTTTGACGGACGACATGCATTAAGTCATTTCCGCCGATCGTAAAGAAAATATAATCAGCGTCTTTCAGTCCATCCTGCACTTTTTTTTCTTTTAATCTTTTTAATAAATCTACCGTTCTACTGCCTTTAATGGCATAGTTTTTTAATGTAACAGACTGTACACCGTCCACCGCTTCTATCTTGTCACGGGTGATGCCGGCATACCCTTTTTTATTTTGATCTCCGATTCCTTCTGTTAAGGAATCTCCAACCGCTGCGATCGTAATATGTTCTTTTACGTTTTGTGTGTCTTCTAGTTTATCCTTTATGCCAGCCTCTTGCGCGGAACATGCAGAAAGAACAAAAGCTAGAGACATCACAATCAAAATCAAACGAGCCTTCAAACGATGATGTCCCTCCTTTTTCTGATTAAAAAAGTGTATCATGTTTTCGCTCATTTGAACATCCTTATACTAGCTTCGATTCAGTGTTTTGATGTCCTTGATGATTTCATCATATGGCGTATTTTGAACACCATCATAGTTTTTCATCACTTTTCCTTCTTGATCAACGAGGAAAAACAGAGATTGGTGTATCACTTGGTCTTCGTCTTCAGGTTTTTTCACAATCGTCTTAAAGCTTTTCATTGCAAATTTTTCAATCGCTGACTGCGAGTAACCAGTGAGAAAATCCCAATTTTTAAAGGATAATGGATATGCTTTTGCAAATTCCTTTAGCTTTTTCGGTGAATCCACCTCTGGGTCGACGCTAAATGAAATGATGTGCGCATCCAATTTTTCTTCTTTTAACCGTTTTTGTAGCTCTGTCATATGTGCGGTCATCGGCGGGCAAATCGTTTCACAGCTTGTGAAAATAAAATCTGCCACCCAGACTTTCCCCTTTAAATCGTCGAGCGACACCTTTTGACCATCCTGGTTTTGATACTCAAACGGCTGGATTTGATAATTTAATGCATCCTTGATTTGTCCATTTGAACATGAGACTAAAAGAAGCACGCTTATGATCGTAAGCGCACCAAATAAGGCTCCCCTTTTTGTATACATGACAATTACATCCCCTTTTCAATCAATCGGTATAAAAAGTAAAGCCTATAGCGCCCTTACCAGTATGACAGGAAATAATCGGTGTTGTATAAGCGATGTCAACTAGTGCATCAGGTGTGTGATCAAGCAGTGCTGCTTTAAGCTTTTCTGCAAGTTCTAATGCGTCTGCATGTGCAATCCCAATGGCCTGAACGGTTTTCCCTTTCACCGCCTGTACATACTGTTTTGTCAAATAGCGGACAAGAGCGGAGTAACTTCTCACATTCGCTTCTGGTGTGTATATGCCGTCTGTTAAGCTGGCAATTGGTTTAATATGAAGAAGTGAACCGATCAGCGCCTTTCCTCTTCCAATTCGTCCACCTTTCACGAGATTTTCTAATGTATCGATTGTGACAAATAGCTTTGTTTTAAGACGAATTTTGTCCATTTCTTTGAGGATGTCATCACGGCTTGCCCCTTTTTTTGCAAGCTCTGCTGCTTTGGTGACTTGAAACCCTAAACCATAGGAAATAAAATTCGAATCGATGACAGTGATATGTCCGTCTACCATTTTAGAAGCGCTTTCAGCAGTTTGAACCGTACCACTCATCCCACCAGTTAAATGGATACTAATGACTTCGCTTCCATCTGCCGTCAGTTTTTCATATAATTCGACGAATTGACCGATGGCAGGTTGAGACGTTTTCGGCAGTTCAGCAGCGGCCTCCATTTTTTCAATAAATTCATCTGGCTGTATGTTCACTCGGTCAATATAATCAACCCCAGAAATGGAGATATTGAGCGGAATGACATGAATGGAAAGATCATTGATTTTTTCTTGCGGAAGGTCCACAGTTGAATCTGTTACAATTTTAATTTGTTTCACTATCGTCTCATCCTTGCTGTCTTAGTCTTTACATATGATATTACCTTATTTCGTGCATACTTGAAAACAACTGTCAGAACGTTTTTGAAATTGTCACATTTTCTTCTTTTCATGTAAAAAATCCTTGCCAAGATGAGTAGCCGCCATTTGAAAATGGCCGCTCACTCTCTTTGGCAAAGATTCCAATTTACGCATTGTGTTTTAGTGTAGGCTCTTGGTAGATCTGTTCATATGTGCTCCACTTGACGTTACGTTTCACATCCTCCCTGAAAGAGTACACATGCCTCTTTCCCTTAGATACATAGACTTTTTTCAAGAAAGCTTCAAGTCTAAAGGTGAGCATGAAACCATAGGATTCATCTCCCTTTAAAACAGGGACTTCTGTTACCTTGATCTGAGCTCCATCCATCCGTCTAAAACATATTGTTTTGAGCAGCACAAACGATCAATCCTCTTTTCCAATTATCTGTTAAGCCTAAATAAATAGGTGGAATAAATCTTGATCTTTATTCACTTCAACATAGTGGAAGCCTTTTTTATTCATTCGGTCAATCAGCGCTGCATAGTCATCTCTTTCTTTCAATTCGATCCCAACAAGCGCAGGTCCTTTGCTTCGGTTATTCTTTTTCGTATATTCAAAGCGTGAGATATCATCATTTGGCCCTAACACTTCATCTAAAAATTCCCTGAGAGCACCTGCTCTTTGCGGAAAATTAACGATGAAATAATGCTGGAGTCCTTCATAAATCATGGAGCGTTCTTTGATTTCTTGCATTCGGCCAATGTCATTATTACCTCCGCTGACAATACAAACGACATTTTTCCCTTTAATCTCCTCACGATGTGCATCTAAAGCCGCGATCGGTAACGCACCCGCTGGCTCAGCTACAATTGCACATTGATTATACAGCTCTAAAATGGTTGTACATACTTTTCCTTCTGGTACAAGACTAATCTTATCGACAACAGACTGAAGCGATGTAAACGTCTTTTCGCCAATCCGCTGAACCGCTGCTCCGTCTACAAACTTATCTATTGAATCAAGTGTGACAACCTCCCCTTTCTCGTGGGAAGCATGAAGTGAGGCGGCACCAAGCGGCTCGACTGCAATAATTTCTGTTTCTGGTGCGATATTTTTAATATACGTGCCAACGCCAGATAACAAACCTCCGCCCCCAACACTTGCAAATAAAAAGTGAGGCTCCACTTCGATATCATTTAATATTTCTACAGCAGTTGTTCCTTGTCCTGCCATGACATCTAAATCATCAAATGGATGGATAAATTCCCGCTTTTCCTTATCTCCGCATTTGACTGCTTCATGATACGAATCATCAAAGGTATCTCCGGTTAAGATAATGTCAACATATTCTTTTCCGAAAAGCTCCACTTGCGATACTTTTTGCCTTGGTGTGGTAGCAGGCATAAAGATTTTCCCGTGGATACCTAAATATTTGCAAGAATAGGCAACACCTTGTGCGTGATTTCCTGCACTGGCACAAACAATGCCATTTTCTAGTTTTTCTTTTGGCAACTGGCTCATTTTATTAAAAGCGCCTCTTAATTTAAAAGAACGAACAACTTGCAGGTCCTCTCTTTTTAAGTAGACATTACATTCATATCGTTCAGAAAGTCGCTCATTTTTTTGAAGTGGTGTATGAATCACTACATCCTTCAAATTTTGATGGGCTTTTAAGATGTCTTTCACTTGAATTAGCGTGTTTTCTTTGAGCAACGGTTTCATGTACAAGATCCTTTCTCTTTAACCTTATTTAATTTGTCATTATAACATGAATATTCAAAAAATAAACCAATAGATCATGGATCGGAGATAAATTTCATGAACTTTTTCGTTTTTCTATACATTTGTTCTAATTGGGTGTTATAATAAAACCAATTAGAACCAAAAGAAAGGAATCGCTCGATGACCACACATCCGTTTGCTAATATATATGGAGAACACCAAGATATAAAACACGCCATTCATTTGGCAAAACAATTCACGAAAAACGATCAGCCTGTGTTGATCACAGGTGAAATTGGAACAGGCAAATCACGCTTTGCACAAGAAATGGCCCATTCATTTGCTGCGCAGGCTTCGATGAAATATATCTATTGCCCCATTGTAGATGAAGTGACTTTGCAGGAAGCATTTACTCATGCGGCAAATCATGTGCTTTATTTAGACGAAGTCAGCGCATTTAGTATTCCTATGCAGCATCAGGTCATTCGTTTTCTCGAAGTTTCTCCTGCAACAAAAATTATTGCTTCTTCGTCTTTATCATTAGAGGCGATGAGCGTTTCGTCCAGTTTTTTACCTGAGCTGTTTTATCGGCTCAATGTGCTTCATATCCCTCTCCCGCCTTTAGAAGATCGAAAAACAGATATTCCTATTTTAACCGCTGCTTTCTTTCAAGAACTGAACATGACGCCTGATATCGACTCAAGTGTGTGGGAAGTCTTACAGCAATATTCGTTTGAAGGGAATGTCCAGGAGCTCAAAAATATCGTTCATTATGCAGCCGCGATTCTCGAAGGGCAAACAGTTTTCTTGCATCACTTGCCACCTTTTGTATTATTACCTCAACAAACAGCTGGTAAAGGAAAAAAAGAAGAACACCAGCTCACGCTTATGGAGAAACAAGAATTTGTTTTCTTACTCGAAGCCATTAAGTCTCTAAATGAAAAAGGAGAAGCAGCCAGCAGACGTATCTTGTCTGAGTTAAGCAAACAAGGCGACATCCCACTGACCCCTCAGCAAGTCAGGAGTCGATTAGATGATCTTGAGAAAAAAGCCTATGTGACGAAAGGGAAAGGCAGAGCTGGAACGAAGATTACACTTGAAGGTCTCTCATTTCTGAAGTCGCTTGATGGTTATATACCGGTTCAATAAAGGAGGACATCCATTGTTTACTGTAAAAGAAGAAATTGCCAACGCAATTACACATGGCATTGGCGTCATTTTATCCATTCCCGCCATTGTTTTTCTCGTTTTATTCGCTGTTCAATACGGCACTGTCACTGACATTATTAGCTTTTCGATATTTGGCGCGTCGATGCTGCTGCTTTATTTAAGCTCTACTTTGCTTCATAGTATTCGGCACAAAAAAACAAAAGATGTATTTGAAATCCTTGACCACTCTGCGATTTATGTATTGATTGCTGGTACATATACGCCATTTTTGCTTGGCCCATTAAAAGGCGCACTTGGCTATACTCTTCTTGCAATCGTATGGGCGCTTGCTGCAGGCGGTATCGTTTTTAAAATCTTTTTCGTCAAACGGTTTATCATTGTATCCACCCTTGTTTATTTATTAATGGGCTGGATGATTATCATCGCAATTAAACCTCTGTACGTTCAATTAACAGGAGCTGGATTCAGCCTCTTACTATTAGGCGGTATTTTGTATTCAGTCGGAACGATCTTTTATATTTGGCGGAAAATTCCCTATCATCATGCGATTTGGCACAGCTTTGTTCTCGGCGGAAGTGCATCCATGTTCTTCTGCATTCTATTTTATTGCGTCAACATCCCAGCATGATCAAAAAACCAGCATCTACATTCGGATGCTGGTTTTTTCTATGCGCGCTTTTGTGCGTAATCACTCATCTTGACCGGTGCTTTTATATGGATATCGACATTAACTGGACGAAGTCTTTTGACGATCTTCCCTGTTAAAAGACGGTCTGTGCCGCTTGTTTCAACCGGAACAAGTGAGCAGTTACATTCTTCAGCAAGCGTTTCTGCCATGACACGATACTGTTCAGAAAGCAACAGACTCTGGCCAGATAGAACTCTTTCTCTTGCTTCTTCTAATAACGCCTCATCAGATTGATTCTGCTTGATCACCGCCATCTTCTTCAACCATTGTTTTAAGATGGGATAGCGAAACAGATGCGGTTTTGCCATAAAAGCAAATGGCTTCTCTAAGTGACCAATCAGCAATGTCGTCGTCACTGGATGATGTGCTTCTGTGACATAAATAACAGGACCATCTGGCAGCTTTTTTTGCTGATGAATGGTCATGACCGATCCTGATTGATCAATACACCCTCTGGCAAACCTTTTTGCATGCTCATGGATGAGATGCATTCGTTTCGTATAGGAAATGCGTGGATCCGTTAATTCATGATCATACAAATGCCTTATACTTTTAAAAAAGGATACAACAACATAAATCGTTAAAAACCAATAACGAAACAACCGTACTCCTCCTACTCACTTATCCTTCTTTTCTGTCATAGACGACAAATTCATAATTGTAGGGGTTCTTTTCGTCACGATGGCCTTTTTCACGTGATACAACCGTCCAATTCTCTTCATCGTAATAAGGGAAGAAACGGTCGCCTTCAAATGAATGATGGATGTGCGTGATATATAGACGATCTGCGTATGGCATCATTTCCTCATACAGCTTAGACCCGCCAATGATCAATAATTCTTCCTCGGTCTTCGCAATGGTTAAAATATCATCGATTGAATGAACTACCTCGCATCCTTCAGCTTGAAAAGAAGAACTTGTGGTTAACACGATATTCCGGCGGTTAGGCAGTGCTCGTCCAATTGATTCAAACGTTTTTCTGCCCATGACAATGGTATGGCCACTTGTGACTTTTTTAAAATACGCTAAATCAGCGGGTAAATGCCAAGGCATTTGATTATCTTTGCCAATGACTCTGTCTTTTCCTGTCGCCACTATCATGGAAATCATACACTGACTTCTCCTTTAATATGCGGATGTGGATCATAGTTCTCGAGCACAAAATCATCAAACGTAAAATCAAAAATACTTTTGACATCTCTAGTGATGCGAAGCTGCGGAAGTGTGCGCTCCTCACGCTCTAACTGCATTTTGACCTGCGGAAGATGATTTTGATAAATATGAGCATCTCCTAGCGTATGAATAAACTCTCCTGGCTCAAGGTTTGTCACTTTGGCAATCATCATCGTTAGAAGTGCATACGAAGCAATATTGAAAGGCACACCTAAAAAGATATCTGCCGAACGTTGATAGAGCTGGCACGATAATTTACCGTTTGATACATAAAATTGAAACAAGCAATGACAAGGAGGCAGCGCCATCTGATCAATTTCTCCTGGATTCCACGCACTGACAATCAATCTTCTCGAATTAGGATGATTCTCTATATCATGGATCAGCTTGCTGATCTGATCTACTGTCTCTCCGTCTCCACTCGCCCATGATCTCCACTGCGCACCATACACACGCCCTAGCTCTCCATTTTCATCTGCCCATTCATTCCAAATACGGACACCATTTTCTTGAAGATATTTGACATTTGTATCACCTTTTAAAAACCACAGTAACTCATGAATGATTGATTTCAGGTGTAATTTCTTTGTTGTTAATAAAGGAAACCCTTCCTGTAAATCAAATCTCATTTGGTAACCGAACGTGCTGATAGTGCCTGTTCCTGTTCTGTCACCTTTTTCATCCCCGTGCTGTAATACATGACGGCATAACTCTTTGTATTGTTTCATTTTTTTCATCCTTTATTTATGTTCTTGTTGTAGTTTACCTTATTTCTGCTTTTGTTGAAACCAAAAAACATGTCTGCAAGATGAGCAGACATGTTTTTCTTTTTATGCTTGATTCACTCGATCCTGCTCTTCGTCCTTAATATCTTGGTGTGAGTGAGCTATGCGACTTGCTGCTGCAGCCGCAAGCGCAGCGACAAGGTCATCGAGGAAGGTGTGTACTTCACCAGGACGACCTTCATCTAATTCTCTAATGATACCAAATTTCTCTTTGTCTAGATAACCGAAGTTGGTCAAACCGATTGATCCATATACATTGACAATGGAGAGCGGAATAATCTCATCAATTCCATATAGCGGTTCATCTGTTTCAACTAAATGCTGCAAAGGTTCTGGCAAAAGTTTTTTTTCTGCCAGCTGATCAAGAGCAAGTCCTGTCAAAACTGCGTGGACAATTTCCCTTTTATTCAGCACTTTTTCAACATTTTCAATGCAGACACTAAGTGGAAGATTTGGGTTGTATTTCTCTTGGAGTTTCAGCACAATGTGTGCAATATCTTCTATTTTCACTCCACGCTCGTTTAACATCTGTTTTGTAATGCGAACCATTTCGTTCATTGTATACTTTTTCAATTGGCATGACATCTCCTTCTAGTGGCTCATCCAGCTCGGCGGGGTGTTTTTATCCCAGTAAATATTACCGAGTTCATGATGCGTCTGGAATCCATCTTCTGCTGTATGGTAGTGAAAGTTAAACCAATATCCGCTGTGAGGCGGCTGATCTCTCCTGACATGAAAACGAAGCAAATCTTCTCCAGTCTTTCTATTATAAATGTGGAAGATTTTTTCCCCATTTCCGCTTGAAGGCTGATCAGTTAAAACAACATCTTGAAATTTTTCGTCATCTTTGAAATTTGTTAAAAAGTCGGTTAACACTTGTTCAATTTTTGGTTGAATCTCTTCTCTATACTCGTCCTCAATGACAGGTGTGATTTTACGACCAAATTTGAGAAAGGATTGGTTTTCTGCACTTGATAGAACCTCTTGCTTATATTGCTCAAAGGGGTCTACCCGCTCTTTGTTGTCTTCTTGCGAAAATTCCCAGCTGCGCGTATCATCTGATGTATCATAAACTGCTGTATAAGGTGATTTATCAGATGAAGAAAGTTCAGATGGCTTGTCTGTCATCAAAGCTGATGGAGGAGAGATTAAACCAAAAGTCGCAATCGTAAAGAGTACAACAAGCGTTTTTCTCATCCACATTTTCATGATATCTAATTCCTTCCATAAGTTATCATACTGCTATTCTAGCATATAATGAATTTTCAGTCATTCAATTTGGTCATTGAGTTGAGACTTTCTTTTTCATGATAAAACGTTTACAATGACAGTAACGACGACTAAAATTTGGGAGGAATGGATATGCTTGAAGGGTTTTTCATCACAGCTTCCTTGCTGACGTTATTTTATTTTGTCTATATGGAGATCACCGATTAAAAGCCCTGAAATAGGGCTTTTTTAATTGTTAAGAGTGATTAAAGTTTTGTTGATTTGTCTTCTTCTATTGAGATATATCCGTAATGGAATTGGGCGGTTTTACGTTTCATCACCTGAAATTGATAGGAATCAGTGGTAAATCGTGTGCTTTTCCAATGATCTTTTAAAACCACTCTTTTTCTAGCCACTCTCATTGCTTCTTTCACAGCGGTTTCATGGTCAAAATGATGCTCAGCTGCATGACGAAGCGGCATCATACTAGCAGACTCTTGTATGGTTTCTTCAAACATTGGGTCAAAATAGACGATATCATAGGATCGATCAGGGAGCTTCTTTAACTGCTCAATACTATCCCCGCTGATGACAGATATCCGTTTCATCGCTTCGTCTGCCTCTTTCACACCCGTTTCCCATGTGCTGAGTCCTTCTCGAACAAGCAATGCCGTCATTGGATTTTTTTCAATACCGGCCACTTTTCCATTGGCTCCTGTAGCGCAGCTTGCGGTAATCGCATCAGATCCTAAGCCAAGCGTACAATCTAAAAAGGAATCGCCCGGCTTTAATTGTGCTGCTTCTATTAATGGATCTTTTTCCCCTCGCAGAACCCGCTTCACCCTAAACATCGCTGAGCTTGGATGGAAAAAGAACTTTTCACCATTTGGCTGATACCATTCAAATCGTTCTTTCCCAACAACCAGTACATGCCCCCGCTTGATCGCAAGCTGTTTGACAGATTGTTTGCGCCGCTCGATATACTCACCATGCAAGTCCTTTGCGAGGGCCTTTGCCGTTTCAATTGTTTGTTCATTTGCTCTAAAGCTTGTTGTAATGAGCATGTCGTTCCTCCATCATAATCAAGAAAAAATGCCCTGATGGATCACAGGACATTTCAACATTTGTATTAGCAATGTTTTTCAAATGCAGATAAGACGTTCTTCATAATATCTTCCATTTCATGACCTTCAATTTCGTCACGCGGGATAAAGTGAACGAGTTCATTTCCTTTTAAAAGTGCCATAGATGGAGAAGATGGCTCCTCACCTGTGAAGTATTCTCTCATTTTAGCCGTTGCTTCCCGGTCCTGACCAGCAAAGACCGTCACCATTCGATCTGGTGCTTTTTCTGCTTTCATGACAGCTTGAGTAGCAGCAGGGCGTGCTAAACCGGCAGCACATCCGCATACGGAATTGACGACAACAAATGTTGTTCCTTCTGCTTCCTGCATCGTTTTTTCTACTTCTTCTTCAGTCGTCAATTCTTGAAACCCTGCACTTGTCAGTTCTTGGCGCATTGGTACGACGAGCTGACGCATATATTCTTCATATGCCATTGACATAAAAAAGCCCCCTCTATAATCCTTATGTTGTGAATAAAGGATACTATAGAGAGAGCCAATTTTCAAATGTTCAATTTCACATTAAATTTTCATGATTCCGCCTGTATTGGCTGATGTCACAAGTTTTGAGTATCTGGCAAGGTAACCTGTTTTTACTTTTGGCTCAAAGCCTTTCCAGTTTGCTTTTCTTTTTTCCCATTCTTCTTCCGGGACATCTACGCTTAAAATGCGTTTTTCGATATCGACAACGACATGATCACCATTTTCAACAAAGGCAAGCGGGCCACCTTCTGCTGCCTCTGGAGAGACGTGTCCAATAGACAATCCGCGAGAAGCACCGGAGAATCGTCCGTCTGTAATTAAAGCAACCTTTGGACCAAGTCCCATTCCAACAATTTGTGAAGTTGGTGCAAGCATTTCAGGCATGCCTGGACCGCCTTTAGGTCCTTCATAACGAATAATGACAACATGTCCTGCTTCTACTTTTCGATTAATGATTCCTTCAAGTGCTTCCTCTTGGGATTCAAATACGATCGCAGGTCCTTCATGACGCGTAATGCCGTCTTGTACACCGCCTGTTTTAATGATCGCTCCATCTGGCGCAAGGTTTCCAAATAAAACGGCTAAACCGCCCTTTTCAGTAAATGGCTTGTCAATTGGATAAATGACGTTATAATCTTTTACCTCATGCCCCGCGATGTTCTCGCCTAACGTTTTCGCTGTGACGGTCATGGTATCTAAATGAAGAGCCCCCTCTTTTTTGGACAATTCATTTAGTGCAGCGGTCACTCCGCCAGCTTCATGTAAATCTTCAATATAAACATCTGAAGCAGGAGCAAGTTTCGATAAATGAGGCACTCGTTCTGCGACTTCATTGATACGCTCAAGTGAATATTCAACACCTGCTTCATTTGCAATCGCCAATGTATGAAGAACTGTATTTGTTGAACCACCAAGTGCCATATCTAAAGCAAATGCGTTATCAATCGCTTTTTCGGTGACAATATCACGTGGTTTAATGTCTTTTTTGATTAGCTCCATCAATTGTTTTGCTGACTTCTTCGCAAATTCTCTTCGTTCTGGTGAAGTCGCCAAAATGGTTCCATTTCCAGGAAGAGCAATCCCTAGCGCCTCTGCTAAACAGTTCATTGAGTTTGCTGTAAACATACCAGAGCAAGATCCGCATGTAGGACAGCCAAATTGCTCTAATTCGTTTAATTCCTCTTCATTAATTTTCCCTGATTGGTATGCGCCTACGCCTTCAAAGACAGAAGAAAGAGAAATTTTTCTGCCATCACTTGTTCTCCCAGCTTCCATCGGTCCACCACTGACAAATACCGTTGGGATATTCACACGCATGGCAGCCATCATCATACCTGGCGTGATTTTATCACAGTTCGGAATACAAACCATGCCATCAAACCAGTGCGCCGACACCACGGTCTCTACTGAATCAGCAATGATTTCACGGCTTGGCAATGAATATCTCATCCCAATATGCCCCATCGCAATACCATCATCTACCCCAATTGTATTGAATTCAAATGGAACACCGCCAGCTTCACGAATGGCTTCTTTCACAATTTTCCCGAATTCCTGAAGATGGACATGCCCTGGGACAATATCAATATAGGAATTACATACGGCAATAAACGGTTTGCCAAAATCCTCATCTTTTACCCCAGCTGCTCTTAGTAAGCTTCGGTGAGGTGCTCTGTCAATTCCTTGTTTAATCATATTACTGCGAAGTTCTGCCATCTGTTTAAAAAGCCTCCTATACTACTAGTCTTGTTGACTGTATGATTTTGAGTTCATTTTATTTTACAAATTTTCTGTTTATTTAGCCACCTATAATAGATAGTGACTGATTTCTCTGCTGAAGCAAGTGCTCAGCAAGGATTGTGTCATAAAATCTGACCTCCAATATTCTATATTGGTACTACTATATAGAGTTTTTTCTCATATTTCAACAATATTCAAAATAATTTTTCTAAAAAAATTTTTCTGCCAATAAAAAAGCCATTTTCAGAAAACAAGTTGCCTTTTATTGGCAGCCCGCTCGTCTTTCTTATGATTCTGATGCATTTTTTCTACTTTCTGTCATTTGCTTCCACACAGAGCCTTTTGCTTCTTCTCCGTGCTCAATTCGTTCGATGGCCATTTTCACTTGAAGACTCACTTCAAATTCAGGGTCCTGCTCCGCTTCTTTTAAAGCTTCTAGTGCTGTTTCGTCACCTTCTTCATAAAGGAACATGGCCGCACGCCAGCGGACAAGCTTACTTGGGTCCTTTAAGGCTTGGATCATCGCTTCAATCGCACTAGGATCACCAAGATCCGAAATACAATCTCCAGCAGTTCTTCTAACCGTCACTGTTTTATCTTCAAGCCCTTTATACAAAATAGGCAAAATGGCTGGATCTTCAATCATGCCAGCATTCACAACAGCTTGTCTGCGAATCGATGTTTTTGGATCCTCCATCGCTTTCATTAAAACAGGTATATCTTTTTTCTCTGGCTGCATTTGCTCTAAATGAGCAAAACGTTTCTTCCAATCTTCATCGCGCAGCATCTCTTCTGTCACATCATATGCTTTTCGGTTCACTTGTTTATCTACAGCCTCTTGACCTTCCTTCACTGCCTCTGTTAAACGGGATAAACGCTCGTCGTCATATGCAGCTTGCAGCTCTTCTGTGACTTCTTGACCGATATCAGCAAATTCTCCAAAACGTACGCCATGTTCTTTCCACACACGTTCAAATACAACATTATCTGAACTGCTTCTTAGCTTTAAAATCGCTGCCTGGAAACGTTCAGGCATTCCAAATCGTTCTTCTCTTTCACCGTCTGTCAGCTTCACCTGCATCGGAATCCCATTAAACATTTGAACAAACACTTTGACTTCTCCAAATGTGTCATCACCTGACTGCGATTCTCCCTGAAGCCCTTCTGTTTCTTGTCCAAAGGCTTCTCTGACTTGCTGTAAAATACCTTGCCAGTCAAATTTCGCATTACGCTCAACCGCTAAGAAATCGGCTACATGGTAAACACCTTTTACACCTTCAATGGTTAAAATGCGCTTAATCATCTCTGGCGCTTCGTCTTTTTGATCTTTTTTGTAGTTATTGCTTTTACCGCCTGCAAGCGCTTCTGTCAAAATGACTTTCATTGTATTCGGGCTTGGCGTTGGTTCTATGGCAGTTATTTTCATCTATACATCCTCCTTACACACATAAAGACCCTACTCATCTGTAAGGCCGCATTCTTCTTTCCATGTCTTAATAAATAGACACATAAACTCATGTCGATCATGAGCCAGCTGCTTTCCAGCACGTGTGTTCATCAAGTCTTTTAATTGAAGCAGCTTTTCTTGCATATGCAAAAGTACTGTGCCTTGATGAGCACCCTCTGTATAGTGAGGCTCCCCTTTTGCACCTGCATATGTAAACACCCTTGCAATTCCGGTTGCACCTATTGCATCCAGTCGATCTGCATCTTGAACAATGGCCCCTTCTAATGTCACTGGCTTATGTTGCATATGCCGGTGACGAAAAGACATCGTTGTAATGATATCCATGATATAGCGAATATCTCGCGTGTCCACTTCCCACAAAAGGAGCTGCTGCTTGAGATCATGCGGTGAAAGCTTCCATTCACTAGACAGCTTGTCATCAATTACATCATGGACAATCGCTGCCATTTCAATGACAAAAAGCGACCCGCCCTCCTGTTGTGCAATATGGACGGCAAGCTGGCGAACACGATTGATATGAGCTTCATCGTGTCCAGTCGGTTCATTCTTTAGCTGTTTTGAAACAAAGGAGGCAGCTGCCTCCAATTGTTCTTGCTGCTTACTCGAATACATGCTTATTTCTCCAAAAGAGCGATAATGGAGCTTTCTAATTCTTTTGGTGGTGTTTTAGGAGAGAATCGTTCAGTCACTTCTCCGTTTTGGTCAACGATAAATTTTGTGAAATTCCATTTCACCGTTTTTGTACCAAGCACACCTTTCGCATGACTCGTTAAGTATTTGAAAAGCGGATGCGCATTGTCACCATTGACATCTACTTTTGCAAACATCGGGAAGGTCACACCATAGTTTAACGAACAGAATTCTTGAATTGCTTCTTCCCCTTCTGGCTCTTGATTCATAAATTGATTGCACGGAAATCCTAAAATTTCAAGGCCCTTTTCATGATATTGATCGTATAACTCTTGTAATTGTTTAAATTGAGGGGTCAGTCCACATTTGCTCGCTGTGTTCACGATGATCAGTACTTTCCCTTTGTAATCTGCCATTGATTTTTCCTGACCGTTAATGGTCTTGACCTGAATATCATAAATTGACATCTCATAGCCTCCTAGGATTCACTTTTTCCTATCGTAACATGCTTCTTTTAGAAAATCGCTTTTTATGCTTCCTGCTAAAAGAGTCCAGTCACACTGCCGTCTTCTAATAAATCCATCTCAAGTGCCGCAGGTTTTTTAGGGAGACCTGGCATGGTCAGAATGCTTCCCGTTAGTGCAACGATAAAACCTGCTCCTACAGAAGCTTTTAACTCTCGAATCGTAACGGTGAAGCCTTTTGGTCTGCCGATTAAAGCCGGATCATCCGATAGTGAATATTGCGTTTTTGCCATACAAACCGGCAAATGGGCCCAGCCATTTTTCTCAATTGCAGCTAGCTGCTTTCTTGCTTTTGATGTAAGGTTGACGCCGTCTGCACCATAAACCACTTTGGCGACTTTTGACAACTTTTCTTCAATGGAATCTTGCTCCTCATATAAATAAGAAAAGCTGTTTTCATTCTTTTCAATGAGTGTCGTGAGCTCTTCGGCAAGTGCTACGCCGCCAGCTCCTCCTTCTTCCCATACATTGACGGCTTTGACTGGATGTCCATTCGTTTCGCACCAGTTTTCTATTGCTTGAATTTCTTCTTTTGTATCGGTAATAAAACGGTTCACTGCAACGATGTATGGTAGACCGAAGGCTTGCACTGTTTCAATATGTTTCTCTAAATTATGTATACCTTCTAATACAGCCTGTGCATTTGCTTCCTTGAGCTCTGTTTTCTGCATTCCGCCATGCATTTTAAGCGCCCTGACAGTTGCTACAATGACAACAGCGCCTGGTTTAAAATCACCGGCTCTTGTTTTAATGTGAAGAAATTTTTCCGCGCCGAGGTCTGCACCAAATCCCGCTTCTGTTACGACGTAATCTGCTAGTTTTGCCGCCATTTTTGTGGCAATTAAACTATTGCATCCATGTGCAATATTGGCAAAAGGACCACCATGAACAAGGGCTGGAGTTCCTTCAATCGTTTGAACAAGGTTTGGTTTCAGCGCATCTTTTAAAAGCAAGGTTAATACGCCTTCATATCCTAGATTTCCAACTGTGACCGGTTCACCTTCTTGATTGTAGGCAACAACAATAGAAGAAAGACGTTTTTTTAGATCGTTTAAGTCGTCTGCTAAACAGAGGATGGCCATCATTTCGGATGCAACCGTAATATCAAATCCATCTTCTCTAGGGTACCCATTTAATTGACCGCCAAGTCCTACGACCACTTGTCTTAGAGCACGATCGTTTAAATCTAACACTCGTTTCCATACAATTCGGCGTGCATCGATCCCAAGCTCATTTCCGTGATGGATATGATTATCAATAAAAGCAGATAAAGCGTTATGTGCAGATGTAATCGCATGAAAATCCCCTGTGAAATGAAGATTGATTTCTTCCATAGGTAACACCTGTGAATATCCGCCGCCAGCTGCACCACCTTTAATACCCATTGTGGGACCTAGTGAAGGTTCACGCATGGCAATGATCGCTTTTTTCCCAATTTTCTCGAAGGCTTGACCGAGGCCAACTGTTACGGTGGACTTCCCCTCACCTGCTGGCGTTGGGTTGATCGAAGTCACAAGAATCACATTTCCTTCTTTTTGTTCCTTTAAACGGTCAAAAATAGTCAAAGATATTTTCGCTTTTGTGAAACCATAGCATTCTAATTCTTCGTCATGTATTTGTAATTTTGCTGCGATGTCTTGAATCGGTCTCAGCTTTGCCTTTTGGGCAATGTCAATATCTGATAAATGCTTTGTGATCATGATTAATGGCCTCCTTTTTTGACAGAAACAGCTTTCTTTTTTGCTCTATTTTTCATTGTAACATAATTGAAACATTGAAATATCGCCAGAAAGTTCCTATAATGAAGTGAAATTAGCTTTGGTTCAGGGGGTGGCGAGTTGCCTATTAACATACCAGTTCATCTGCCGGCAAAACAAATACTAGAGAGCGAAAACATTTTCGTCATGGATGAGACAAGGGCATTCAAACAAGATATCCGTCCTTTGAATATCGTGATCTTAAATTTAATGCCAAAAAAAATACAAACTGAAACGCAGCTGCTGAGAATGCTCGGAAATTCTCCTTTGCAAGTGTATTTTACATTTTTGATTCCAAGTACACATACACCGAAGAATACATCGAGAGAGCATCTAGATGAATTTTATACGACCTTTGACTCGATTCGTCATAAAAAATTTGATGGCATGATCATTACAGGTGCACCAATTGAGCATTTAGCTTTCGAAGAAGTTTCCTATTGGAAAGAACTGCAGGACATTTTGGACTGGAGTAAAACGAATGTGACGTCTACTCTCCATATATGCTGGGGGGCACAGGCTGGTCTTTATCATCATTATGGCATTGAAAAAATCAAGCTTCCAGAGAAAAAATTCGGTGTTTTTGAGCATCTTGTCAAAGAGAAAAAAGAAAGATTAGTAAGAGGTTTCGATGAAGTATACTATGTCCCACATTCTAGGCATACAGATATTAATACAGAACAATTAAAAAACACGCCGAATCTAAAAGTATTGAGCACGTCTGAGGAAGCTGGTGTTTGTTTAATTGTTTCAGATGATGATAAACAAGTATTTTTAACTGGACATCCTGAATACGATACAGATACATTGAAGCAGGAATATGAAAGAGATTTGTTGAAACATGATACAGTCAAAAAACCCGTCCACTATTTCATCGAAGATGGAGACACATTAGTTCCAGTGAACCGCTGGAAAGCCCATGCTACTTTGCTGTTTATGAATTGGCTTAATTACTATGTTTATCAAGAAACACCATATGTGTGGGAATAAAATAGACTGTAGTCTGATGATAAATGCTTAAAATGTGTTAAAATACAAATGGCTCTGTCTTCCATTATCAATTTAGTCTGTTTGTTTTTTAAAATTAGTTTAATTCTTTCGTAACGAATGATATGCTCTCGCTGTTTATATGTTATCTTTATGTATATGTAGACCTATGAGATTTATAGTTTCGTACGAAGTTTTGTTGTTGTTGATTACATTTGAGGTGAATATTCTTGAATACCAATAAAAAAATATTAATCTTGACCGCAAATTATGGAAATGGACATATGCAGGTTGCAAAAACACTGTATGATGAATGCAAATCCCAAGGGTTTGAACATGTGATAGTTTCTAATTTGTATCAAGAATCAAATCCCATTGTGTCCGAAGTGACTCAATATTTATATTTAAAGAGCTTCTCCATTGGGAAACAATTTTATCGCTTGTTTTATTACGGTGTAGATAAAATTTACAATAAACGCAAATTTAACATTTATTTAAAGATGGGAAATAAGCGTCTAGATGAATTAATTCAATTACACAATCCGGATATCATCATCATTACATTCCCGATGATTGTTGTACCTGAATACCGAAACAAAACAGGTAAAGTCATTCCAACATTTAATGTGATGACAGACTTTTGTCTTCATAAAATTTGGGTACATGAAAACATTGACCGATACTATGTTGCAACCGATTATGTGAAACAAAAGCTAGTAGAAATCGGCACACATCCAAGCGATGTCAAGGTAACAGGCATTCCGATTAGACCACAATTTGAAGTAGACGTGCCTAAATCGATCATCTATAAAAAATATGGATTATCATCAGACAAAAAAGTCCTTCTCATTATGGCGGGTGCCCATGGTGTACTAAAAAATGTGAAGGAACTGTGTGAAGCACTACTTCTTGACAGTGAAGTACAAATTGTTGTTGTGTGCGGTAAGAATGCAGCGCTGAAGCAATCGCTTAGCGAACTTGAACAAGCACACCCAAATCAATTGAAGGCGCTTGGATATGTGGAACAAATTGATGAATTGTTCAGAGTAACGGACTGTATGATTACAAAACCGGGCGGAATTACATTAACAGAAGCAACAGCAATTGGTGTCCCAGTTATTCTTTACAAACCTGTTCCAGGACAAGAAAAAGAAAATGCTCTTTTCTTTGAAGATTACGGCGCTGCCATTGTCATCAACAGACACGAAGACATTTTAGAATCTGTCACCAACTTGCTGCAAGACGAAGAAAAATTAGAATCCATGAAACAAAACATCAAAAAATTACACTTAAAACAGTCTTCTCAAACCATTTTAGAAGATATCGTCGAACAATCAGATCTGATCATGAGCAACAAATCGTATGCTCAAGCATTATCATAAAAGGTGTCCGTCATTGACGGACACCTTTCTTCTTTTAACCTTGATTCCCATTCGTTGTATACACTTCTTCAAACGGCTGCACGACAACAAAGCCACTTCCGCTAAACTTCATTTGAATGGACTCTCCGCTTCCCCTGCCAATAAACGTTTTGAACGATACATCTGTCACAAATTCAGTCTGCAAATCTCCTGACCATGCGACCGTCGCATTCGGATCTGTATAAACAGAATCACCTGGCTGAACAATCAGCGTCAGCGGTTCGTAATGACTTGTGATTGCCACAAGACCTGGTCCTTCAAGTTTGACATTAAATAATCCGCCTGCAAGCATGCCAGACACCTTTTTCATTAATTTAATATCCCACCGAACAGACGGTTCAAATGCGAGCAAGTCGTTTCCATTAACGAAAATAGACTCCCCTTGAGCCAATCGAAGAATCGAAATTTTTTTCCCTTGGTCTGCTACATATAATTTCCCATCACCTGTGGCCTTCATCAAAGAAGTTCCTTCTCCTGATAACATTTTTTTGAACATCTTTGACACACCGTGTTCAAACACACCTTCACGTTCAAACTTTATTTTCCCGCGATATGAAACCATGGAGCCTGTTTTTGCCCAAATGGTATCCGTTAAATTAATTTCTAACAATCTTGGTGTTTCAAGTTCAAAAACCCCTTCCCCTTTGTCTTCTTGCTGCGTATTCTGAACAAACTCCTCAATTGTGTAACGATTCATGACGCACCTCTTTCTGTATTTTTACTATATACGGACAAGTTATACGTTAGGTTTCATGAGATTAGGACGTTTTATAGATAAATGTCATTCACTAAAAAAACAAAAAAATCAAACATTCTGCTCAAAATTTGGCTTGCCTGCTTGACGCTTTACTTTTGATGGTGTATAGTGGAACCATCATTTAACAACTTCTTAAGTCGTTAGGTGATGAAAAATTTTTTTTAGTATGCCGAAAGGTGTGCTACAGTACTAGGAGGAAAAAGCAATATGCAAAACGGTAAAGTAAAATGGTTCAATAATGAAAAAGGTTTCGGCTTCATTGAAGTTGAAGGCGGAGACGACGTATTCGTTCACTTCACAGCTATCGAAGGTGACGGTTACAAATCTCTAGAAGAAGGACAAGAAGTTTCTTTTGAAATCGTTGAAGGTAATCGTGGACCTCAAGCTGCAAACGTAACAAAAATCTAATCAACTCAATCAATGATGAAACGACAAAATAAAGAGAGGCGTATGCCTCTCTTATTTGATTTTCAGCTGAATTTCAATCGCTAAAATATTTTGCTTTAATCTTTGTTCAATTTCAGAGATATCTTTTTCGAGAAAAGGTCTTCCCTTCTTTGCTACATCTACCAGTTGCTCTAGATCACTGTACACCTCTTGAAATGTCCGATGTAATACCGTTTCAAAATCCTTATTATCCATGCCGGCCTTCCCCTTTTCCTCTATTATCCGTCACTTAGTCAAAAAGTAACTCAACCAAAACTTTCTATAGTTATATCGGCTCATTTTTCAGAATATGTTCTTTTTTTACACATTCTATTCGTTTTTTTTCGTGAGCGTGTGATACATCTAGGGGAAAACCGGAGTGTACGCTTATTTTTTGAGTAATTCATTCCCGTATTGTTTGATCTTCTCTCCTACCGTGCATTGCTGTATACAAAAGGAGTGGGCGTATTTTTTGCCAAATTCTCTACGAAAGTGCTTTTTAATCAAGCAATCTGAACAATACGTGTCTTGAAGATCTGTTAATTCTTTTACTGCTGTTTTTTTATCCACTTTATTCAGCTCCGTCTGCTTCTAATTTCAACTTACTTTCGATAGGGACGTCTGCAAGTATCTGTCTGGCAAGCTGATCTGCTTCTGCATTTTGTTTACGATCGATGACTTCATATGTTGGCGTGAGCTTCAGCTCTTTGATCGCAGCCTCAATTCGGTCGAGCCATTTGTTATGTATATCATCATAACAAGGCCATTCCCCTTTGAGCTGATTCATCACAACAAGAGAATCTCCTCTAATCGTAACAGAGTTTCTGCTGGCTCCCAGTTCTTTTAAAGCTTTTACCGCTTCAAATAAAGCCGCATACTCTGCCTCATTGTTCGTGGTGCTCTGAAAAGGGTGATTCTTCCTTAACCGGCATGCATCCTGTCCGAGCTGATAATACACGACAATTCCAAGCCCAGCATCACCTGTTTCTTTGCGAAAACTCGCATCAAAATAGACCTGAAGCTGATCGGGTTCAAGCCTAAGTTCTTCGTTTAGCTTTTCAAGTTCTTTCATCGACCACATCGCACCCTTTTCATCTTCAAATGATAGAAGTGACTGCGGTTCTTTTTTGTCTATATGTTTTGCTAAAAGCAAGGCCTCTTTGAGCTCCATCCAATCTTCTTGGAAAAAAGCAATGGACCCAATCGATTTCACTTTCATTGTATAGTGCGCTCTTAGTTTCATTGATCACATCGCCTTCCCATACTTTTAAGGTAAACGTTCGTTATGCTATAATCAAAAAGTTACATTTTACATTTAGAAAGGAAGTTCATGTCACTTGTTTAATGAAGGTATTTGGATCTTATTTGCGATCATTAATTTTATCATTGTTCTTCTATTTTATAAAGGATTTGGCAAGATGGGGCTTTTCGTATGGATTGGTTTTGCAACAGTTGCTGCCAATTTACAAGTGGTCAAAACCGTTGAATTATTTGGCTTAACAGCAACACTTGGCAACATTTTATATGGCAGTGTGTTCTTTGCAACGGACGTCCTAAATGAAAAATATGGACAAACCGAAGCGAAAAAAGCTGTCTGGATTGGCTTTGCCACCCTTTTAACATTAACTGTTGTCATGCAGGAGGCTTTGCTTTTCCATCCCGCTCCATCTGACATTTCCCAATCATCATTAGAAACGATATTTGGCTTTATGCCAAGGGTCGCTCTTGGTAGTCTTGCTGCTTATATCATCAGTCAAATGTTAGATGTTTATGTATATTCGTTTATTCGCCGGATATTTCCTTCAGACGGTGCGCTCTGGCTGCGAAATGCCGGGAGTACAATGATTAGCCAGCTACTTGATACACTCGTTTTCACAACCATTGCCTTTCTTGGGACCTACCCATTCCATATATGGATCGAAATTTTCATCACGACTTATGTGATTAAATTTATCGTCGCTGCCATTGGCACACCTTATGCCTATGCGGCGAAAAAAATGGTTCCGATTGATGAAAGGGGGAAATAAATTGCCAGCTGAAATATATATTGACGGTGCTAGTGCCGGAAACCCAGGTCCATCTGGCATCGGCATTTTCTTGAAATATGACGGAAAAGCTGAGTCTTTCTCCATTCCTCTTGGCATCATGAGCAATCATGAAGCAGAGTTTTCCGCGCTCATTGAAGGCATGAAAATTTGCGTAGAAAAAGGATTACGGACCGTTTCATTCCGCACTGATTCACAAGTAGTGGATCGTGCAGCCAATGCAGGATTTGCCAAAAATCCATCTTTTCGTCATTTTATCGAAGAAATGCTGCAGCTTCAAAGCGAATTTGATTTATTTTTCATTAAGTGGATTCCGAGCAAGGAAAATCAAGTGGCTGATCAGCTCGCTAGAAAAGCGATTCACCTTTCAAAAGGATGAATCGCTTTTCTTTTGGTTATGCTAATGTGTGAGGTGATACGAATTGGATAAAGAGAACAGAGGCCGTGTCACAAACGGAACGACTCCTCAAGGTGATGCGCAAACGAAAGATAAACAGCCAATATCGCAATTAGAAAATAAGGCGAAAAAAAGCAACACAAAGGGCTAATACATGTAGCCCTTTGTTTCTTTTCTACATAAGAACAACCTTAACTGATTCCTAATTGACTTAAGCGGTTAACCATTGGTTCGATCCCTTTGATTTGATGCAAGCGAAGCATTGCCGCTGCCCGCTCTGGGTCCATTTTTATTTTTGTTTCGTCAATCGGACAGCTGAGTGGTACATCACATTTAATTTCTGCCAGTATACGAGAAAGCTTCAGATCTTCTAAACCTGCTTGCATTTTCTTTTGCTGAGCTGCCGTTAATGCATGAACATTTTCTAACAGTCGATCAATCGTTTGATACGTTTGAATAAATTTCAATGCTGTTTTTTCGCCGATTCCTTTTACACCAGGGTAATTATCGCTAGCATCACCCATCAGCGCTTTCATATCAATCAGCGCCTTTGGAGATATGCCCATTTCCTCTTCAAAAAGGGCTTTTGTGTAATGCTTATAATTCCCGATGCCTTTTTGCATTAAAGCCACGGTCACTTGTTCATTCAAGATCTGCAGCAAATCTTTATCTCCTGTTAAGACGGTCACATGTGCTTCGTTTTGATAGATTGATGCAAGCGTTCCAATACAATCATCTGCTTCAAAACCTTTCACACCAATGTTCATGATCCCCAGTTCTTCTGTCGCCTCTTTTGCTAAATCAAACTGTGGGATAAGCTCAACAGGCGCCTCGCCTCGATTGGCTTTATAATCTTGAAACAATTCGTTCCGGTATGTCTGGCTCCCCATATCCCAGCAGCATACGATATGAGTCGGTTCAAATGTTTGGACAGCTGTTAACAAATGCTTCAAATAACCATTCACTCCATTTGTCGGCACACCACGATCATTTATCATAAAATTACGATGGACAGCTGTCGCATAAAACGACCTAAAAAGAAGTGCCATTCCATCTACAAGTAAGACGTGTTTATTCATTCATCTAAACTCCCTTTTTATAAACAATACTCCTATTCTATCATAGAACATCGAAACGAACATAAAAAAGGCGCCTTCTTCTTTTGATAAAGAAGAGGCAGCCCGATTACTTTTTACCATATTGCATTTTTTTCGTTTCCGCTTCTGCGTAGGATGGCATGCCTTTTTCCTTCGGCATGCGCTCCTTCTGCTGCTTTACGTTTTGCTTTTTTGCCATGATCATTCCCCTTTCTGGTTCATTTGTTAAGATGACCAAAAATGAGAAAGTTACTCTTTAATTCTGTTTACGCTGGGTGTATTCCTCCACCATCTCAATCGTGACATGTTTACGAAGCGGAACAATTCCGCCTCGGGCAAGCTCATTCATTTTAGACGTAATGGCATTGATCTCATCTGTTGAAAATGGTTCATTGTGTTCACATTTTTTCACAGCCAATTCAATCGCCTGCTCTCTTTTTTGTTCAAGTGCAAGAAAAGATTGGATATGGGCATGTTGTTTCTGTGAATGTGCAGAAATTTCTTCGTGTACGCTCGTCATCGTCTATCAACTGCTTTCTTTTTTATATAGTCTATCATGAATCATATCGTTTTCAACTGGTTCTTCCATTCATTTGTTTGTTCATAAACTTGTTCAATGATCGCCTGTTTTTCAGCATCTGTTGTAAGGCTTGTCATAAATGTCTGTTTTTGCTCATTGAGCTGTTGGAGAGCATCTTGTTCGTACCTTTCCGTATAGGTCTTCACTAGCTTTTCATATCTGCTCAGCAACTCTTCTTTTTCGTTATCTGCCCAACGTGTTGTCATTTGATGTAGAACATCTCGAATGGCTTCAATAAACGTAGCCTTTTCATTTTGTTCAAAGAAGGCTTTCGCTGATTTTTGTTTCTTTAAAAGCGGCTCAAATGGTGTAATCTCTGCTTCAACTTCAATTTGTTTTAGCTCAGCATTTTTCTCCTCAGGGGCTGACAGACTAAGAGAAAAGTAAGGATCTTCCGCACATGCAGCCTGCATCCCTTTTTCCCACTCCTCCTGGAAATAATGATGGATAAACGATTCCATTCGGATATCAAGTGCCTTGAGCTCCTGCACAAATTCAAATTCATACTCCTTTAACGCTTTCTCAAGTGCCTTTTTTAACTGCTGACCAAAATTCCCTTGAGATATGCCAGGATAAAAAGCCGACTTTAATAGATCATTCGCAAATAATGAAAGCCGCTGTACAATATGATAGAGCTGTTCATGCACGTCTTTTCTTACGCTTTCGGTCACAAGTTTAGACCGTTTCACATCTTGCATTTTTTCGAGAATGGCTTCATAGGATGTCTTGATGTTTTTCTTTTCAGCTTCTTTCTCATCTTCTGATTGATGCAAGGTCGCACGTAGTCTATCGACCGTTGTACATAATGTACTAGCTTCAAAATGCAAAAGTTCAATGGCATCTTTCGTTAATTCTTCCTCGATAAAATAGTCGAGCTGTTTTCTCAGTGTTGCATATTGATTATAAGATGTCGGCTCTTTCCCTTCGATCTCTTCCTTACTAGACACATGATGCAGGTTTGGATTGCGGATACCTTCTTTTGTGAGCTCGCTTCGTACATAGTCAAATACGGTTTCAAGCTCTGCCTGATCCTTAGCCAAATCAGCTGCATTGATGATAAAGAACATTTTATCCATGCTAAAGGAATCTTTTACGAGTCCAAGCTTCCGTAAAAATGAGCGATCAGCTTTTGAGAAAGAATGCTGATAATACGTTAAATAAAGAAGGGCGTCTGCATCCTTCATATACTGGAAGGCGATTTCTGTATGACGCTTATTCATACTGCTTGCACCTGGTGTATCGACAATCGTCAGCCCTTTATCTGTCAGAGGTGTACTTAAATACACCGTCACTTCCTTCACCACACAAGAAACAGATTCTTCCGCTACATAAGGCTTTAATTCTTGAAGTGTGACATGTAAATTGGTTTGGTTGTCAATGTCATCATGAAACTTGGCATATGCTTGTAGAAAATGTTCTACAATGATTCGGTGATCCTGTTCGAGCTGCCGTTTTTTCAGCACTCTTTCCAGCTTTGCCTTAAACGAATCTCCTTTTTCTGTTGTGATCGAAAATCCAAGAATCTGATCGAGTTCCTCTAGAATGTCCTGCTTGGTTTTAAACACCACTTTGACACTTTCATGAGGATGATCTTCCGTAGGTCGTGTCAGTTTGTTAATTGTTGCAGTTGTTGGCGTAGGAGATGATGGTAACACCTTCCGTCCAACAAGCGCATTGGCAAAAGAAGATTTTCCAGAACTAAAAGCGCCAAATAAAGCGAGTGTAAATTCTTTTGCCTGTAGCCGTTCTGTTCGTTTTTCAAAGGAATCTCTTTGAGACTTTAGAATATCTAAAGGCGATAAAATGCGGGAAAGCTCTTTAAATTGTGCAATTGATTGTGCTGTTGTTAAATGCTGTGATTGGCGGTATTGATCGCGCTCTGTCCGTTCAGCAGCTTGATCGCTCTCTTCAACATGAATTGATGCGCGATTCATCTCCAGCTGGTCGTGCTGCATCCATTGCTTTTTCGCATAAAACCAGTCGCCTGGGATATGCTCATCCGTTCCGTTTTGCCAAATATCCCATAAATGCTGAATATCCTGTCTTATTTGTTCATTTTTTTCGTTATACTCCTCAAGGCTCTGAAGCTCTTGTTTCGCTTGCTCCCATTTTTCCTCTTGCTTCTCCTGTTCATTCTTGAGCTGGTCTTTCAAGGTTTCAATCATCTGTTCAATCAATTGAAGTGCTTGCTGTTTCGCCTGTCTTTTCAATGCTTCACCAGCATCTTTCGCATATTGAAGAACATATTCGTTAGAAAAAGTTGCCCCTTGGTGAATGACCTTTTCAAGCAAGGATTCTTCAATAGGTGTCTCAAATGCCATGGCTTTGTCTAATAACGCTTCCCCAAGCTGATGCTGTTTTATTTCTTTTTTGAGGAGCTCTGCAATGTGCCAGTCAACTTCCGCTTTCATTCTCTTTTTTACATCTGCTAAGAAATCATTTGCCCGCTTTTCCTTTTCCTGCTCGGTTTTATTTTTTGCAAAAAGTAAACCTACTTTAAAGCCAGGTGCTTTTGATTCGATATAGTCACTTGCAAGCTCTCGCATCTTAAATGGCGTGAGGTTTGCATTTTTTAAGATGTTCTCTACTTCAGAAGACACTTCATCTTCTACCTGCTTTGCACCATTTTCAATAAATCGGCGTTTCTCTTCTAGTTCTTTCACTTCATTCCTTTTTTCTTGAAGCTGCTTATCAAGGTCCTCTTCATGCAGTTCTTCTTTTAACGAGTCTATATGTTCTTTTAAAACATGTTCGATTTTCTGCTCTGTATAGGCTCGAAGTGATGCTTTAGGCATGGTTTGTAATTCTTGTAGTTTCTTCACTAAACGGATCATTTCGTTTTTTGGGTGTGCCTCATCCGTCACAGAAGTAAAATATAGATGTTCTTCTTCAATGCCTTCTTTTAAAAGCATCTCAACGACTTGTTTTTTGTAGTTTTCAAAAGTTGTCTCTTGTTCATCATGCCGATCCACTTGATTGACGATGAAATAAAGATTGGGCACTTTCTCCTTAATCGAGCGAATGAAGCGAATGTTTTCTTCAGAATGGACATGGTTATAATGAACGACATAAAAAAGAGCATCCGCTTGATGAAGAATAGAAGCAGCGGATAAAAAGTGCGCATGATCCGTTGAATCAATTCCCGGCGTATCAATGAGTGCCACTTTTTCTTCAAGTCCACTATAATCACCGCTAATTTCCACCATCTCAATTTGTTCCCCATCTTTACAAAAACGCTGCACCGCTTTTTTATCATAAGAACCGCTCATTTTTGCAAAACGTCCATCAGACGTATGGAGCTGAACTTCACTGACCCCTTTCCTGACAACAACCAAGTTTGCACTCGTTGGAATTGGGCTTGTGGGCAGGATGTGATCATGAAGAAGATGATTCACTAGTGATGACTTACCAGCAGAATAGTGACCGGTAAATGCGATATATACTTCTTCTTCAGCTTCCTTTTTCATAATAGATGCAAGTTTGGCTGCGCGCTCGTGATCATCCCTTTTCAGAAGGCTTTGATATAAAGCACCTGTAGTTTGAACGAGCGAATCTCGAATAGACAAGTCTTTCATGACGATAAACCCCTTTGTTTTTAGAAAAGTCAGTTATGTATGTGTACCATTTTACACAAAATAAAGAGATTTTTCTTCTCATCTGAGGAAATAAAAAAATCTGCTGCCCGATCAGTCGCAATGGACTGCAATCAGGAAGCAGATTTTTTTGAAACACCTTTTAATACGAAGCCAATCAATAAGCTGTATACACAGACCGTACCGAGTAAGAAAATCATTGTCATGTGATCACCGTCCATCCTTCATGATTGAGAATGTTTATCATTAATGAAAGTGTAGCACAATTGATAATGATTTTCAATATTAATTTAGTAAATACTGATTCAGTGCTTTTTCTTCTGTTTGAATTCTGACCATCATCATCCATCCATTTAAACACGTAAACAAAATGGCAGTAATAAATGCGTTAAATAGCAGCGGAATGAACATCAGTTCAATCGCCACCACCACATAGTTAGGATGCTTTAACCAGCGATACGGCCCCTTTTTCACAATCATTGCATTTGGAACGACTAAGATTTTTGTATTCCAATACGTCCCAAGTGAACATAGTGCCCAGTACCGAATCACCTGGGTTGCAAGCAGAAACACAAGCAGCAATAGAAAAAAACGAGACGGTTGACGATGCAGCAGCCATGTCTCTCCAATAAGCGAGAGGAAAAAAGCTGCATGCATAGCGACCATATAAGGATAATGGCTTGCACCAAATTCAATCGCTCCGAGCGCCTTCACTTTCTTTTCATTTCTTTTCGCCACAAGCATTTCAATGAGACGCTGACAAATGAAAATGCCAATCACTATCCAGAAAATCATCACGAGAGCCCCTCCCATTTCATGAGCAATAATTCTGACGAAAAGCCTGGACCAAGTGCTCCGCAAAGCCCCACCTGTCCTGCATCTAGTGACTGATGTTCAAGAAAATGCTTCATGACATATAAAACAGTGGCAGAGGACATGTTTCCATGCTGTTTCAGAACCTCTTTTGAAGAAAATAGCTGATGCTCTTGTAAAGATAAGCTTTCAAGATAGGCATCAATCACTTTTTTTCCTCCAGGGTGAGCAAGAAAAACGGATACATCCTCTGTTGAAAACCCTAGCTGATGTAAGAATTGATCCACTTGCTCTTTTAACCACCCAGAAATGATGGACGGAATGTCACGTGAGAAGATGACCCGAAATCCGTCGGCGGTAAAATCCCATCCCATCACATCCTCAGAATCTTTCATGGTCACTGACTGCGTGCCAAGCACTTTAGGTACTGTTTTTAACCGCGTATACTTAGAGGCAGCCTTTTCTCCAGTTAAAAGAACGGCCGCAGTCCCGTCACCGAACAGCGAGGTTCCAATTAAATTGCTTTTTGATTGATCTTGCGGCTGAAAAGTGAGGCTGCAAAGCTCGCAGGCAACAACGAGCACTTTCGCTTCTGGATACGCCCTGATGTATTCATAAGCTCGAGATAAGCCTGCCGCCCCGCCCCCGCATCCTAACCCCCAAATTGGCACTCGTTTCGTATAAGGAGAAAATGGAAGAACATTCATCAGCTTTGCATCAAGACTTGGTGTTGATAACCCTGTACTGGAGATGAAAAACAAAGCATCAATCTCATCAAAAGGAACTGGCATTGTAAGGAACGCTGTTTCATGCAGACAGTGAAAAACGGCTTCTTTCGCATGAGCCAATGCTTTTTCGATATAGAGGTCGTTTTTCTCTTCAAAAGAGTGATGTTCTTGATACCAATCAATAGGCTGTACAAACTGCCTGCTCTCTATTTCGCCATTATTAAAAGCTTTTAATAGCCGATCAATATCTTTAAACGATCGTTTAAATTGAGACCTTGCAAAATGAGCAGCTGCTTGCTGATTCACATGATGTTTTGGCAGACTTGTTCCAACTGAAAGAATGTATGCCATCGGCTTCACCTCTTTTTTCGGTTAATATCCCCAATCAAAAAAAGGATATACATGCCAAAACGACACAATTCAGTCAAAATATTTTCCTCCGTCTAACTTTTTGTCTTGACGACAATTGATAAATATTGGATAATATAGGTGAAAACATGATGTAGTTTTCCTCCTTCACAGGTTCGTTCCAAGCCAAGCGAACCTGCTTTTTTTATGCAATTTTAATAGAATTAGTTAACATAGCTTTATGCAAAAAAACACCTCTCAAATGAGAAGTGCAGACCGTAGACAAACCCCACCTTTACTTCAAGTAAAAGTGCTGTATGAAAGGAATAAGCAAATGACTTTTCACATTCACCTTTTACATAGTAGCCAATCTCTGATTCAGTTGTACTGACTTTGCTTTTTTTGTTTCTTCTTTATTTTGTAGGGTAAGAGCTTTTCTCTATGTATTTCGCGATAGTTAGCCTCTATCTCCAATATCCACATGAGCATCCTTTTCTCAATGAAATCGTCATTTTACAACACTTTCATACGGAATCTCCTTTCACTTCGCATTAATGGTTAAATCTGTTGCTATCTTAGCGTATAAATACCAACTTTTCGATCACTATTCAGAATTATTTCATTTAAACATGAATGGATCACCTTTTTTTCTGATCAACACAAATAAATAACCATAAAATACTAATTTATTTGATGATTATATATGAAAAGGGGTTTTTTTCCTGTATACTTAATCAATATGAACACCATGAAAAACAGTGAAAAAAGACAGAATCTACTACATGATTCGGCACAAAATTTAATTGACTGGAGTGATTGTCATGAAAAAGGTGTCCAAAAAACAAACACCCTACAACACGATATTTCTCTCGAAGATAATTGGTTTAGTGCTTCTTACACTGTTTCTCGTTTTTATCTGGGATATGTCTAAACCCCATTTGCAGGCGACAAATGGGCATGCAACAATTGTTGCTAGCAGTGACTTCCGAGACACAAGTATCAGTCTGAAAGCAAAAGATCATTCTACAAGAACATTGGATCAACAATTTAAGACCAATCCAAACCAACAGGCAACGAATAAAACGGTCTTTTTAACATTTGATGATGGCCCTTCAGCTACATCAAATCAGCTGTTAAATGTCTTAAAAGCACATCAAGTGAAGGCGACATTCTTCATGCTTGGACCGCAAATCCAAGCTCACCAAGCAACTGTGAAAAGACTTTATCAAGAAGGACATCAATTAGGGCTTCATGGCATGACGCATGATATAAACCGCTTTTATCAAAACAGTGAGTCTCCCGCAAATGAAATGAGAGAAGCTCAGCTCATTCTTGCTTCTGTTACAGGCGTTTACACCCGTCTTGTGAGAACACCTTATGGCAGTGTTCCAAATTTAACATATGATCAAAAAGTACGCTTAAACCAATATGGCTTTATTTACTGGGATTGGACGATTGATAGCCTTGACTGGAGATATAAAAACTCACAATATGTTCCAGAGGTATTGAATCAACTGCAAATGTTTGAGAAAAATAAACCATGGGAACCAAAAGTTATTTTAATGCATGATCAACCCTCTACCACGAACTATTTAGATAGCCTGATTACACAACTAAAAGCAAGGGGCTATACATTTGCAGTCATTAACGAAACAATGCCGCCGGTACAACATTAATAGCACTAATCACAACAAGCCCGTATCCAAAGGATGCGGGCTTTCAGCTCTCCAAAGAGAAGTGATTACATAACAGATTGCTTAGGTTCTTCCATTAGCTCCTGCTCTGTTTCTTTTTTAAAAGGAATCATGTGATAAATAATATGAAGCAAAATAGCGGTAAAGCTTCCGGCGACAATTCCGTTACTTGTTAACAATTTAATCGATTCTGGCAAATGCTCAAACATTTGCGGCACAACCGTTACTCCGAGCCCGATGCCAACTGAGCATGCGACAATGAGTAAGTTTTCCTGTTTTGCAAAATCGACGCGTGAGAGCATTTTAATCCCGTACGCAATGACCATGCCAAACATGGCGACCATTGCACCGCCTAGAACGGATTTTGGAATAATTGTTGTAAATGCCGCGATTTTAGGAAAAAGGCCAAATACCATTAATAATACACCTGTCACCACAATGACCTGATTTTTCTTCACACCTGTTAATTGGATCAATCCAACGTTTTGGGAGTAGGCTGTGTATGGAAAAGCGTTGAAGATACCGCCTAATAAGACGGCAATTCCCTCTGCACGATATCCCTTTGCTAAATCCTTCTCTTTTAATGAACGATTCGTTAAATCTCCGAGCGCAAAGTATACACCCGTTGATTCGACTAATGACACAATGGCAACTAATGTCATTGTCATGATTGGTGCAAATTCAAAAGTAGGCAACCCAAAGTAAAAAGGCTCAATGATGCGGAAAACTTGTGCATTCGCCACTTCTGCCGTCTCCACCTTCCCTAAGAAAGCAGCAACTGCTGTCCCAAGTAGAATGCCGATTAAGATGGCAATGGCTTTCATGAATCCCTTTGTAAATCGATAGAGAAGGACAATAATAAACAACACTAGAAAAGCAAGTCCAAGATTCTCAAAAGAACCATAGTCTGCACTTCCTTCACCACCTGCCATATTGTTCATGGCTACCGGAATTAAGGTAATTCCAATGATCGTGACGACGGAACCTGTGACAACGGGCGGGAAGAATTTCACAAGCTTCCCAAAGAAAAATGAAAGAGCAATGACAATACACCCTGCGGCGATAATACTTCCATATATAGATGAAATTCCATATTTAGAGCCAATCGCAATCATAGGAGATACCGCAGTAAATGTACAGCCTAGTACAACAGGCAAACCGATGCCAAAAAAGCGGTTTTTCCATACTTGAAGCAGTGTGGCGGCACCGCACATGAAAATATCTGCCGAAATTAAGTACGTCAGCTGGGCTGGCGTGAGCCCAAGCGCATCTCCAACAATGAGCGGGACAAGAACCGCACCTGCATACATCGCCAGTACATGCTGTATCCCTAGCGAAAGGGTTTTGGCTTTTTTAGCGGCACTCATGATTGTACCTCGCGTACAAACGTGACTTTTCCTTCCTCGAGCGATTCGATACGTGCGAGTGACTCGACTCTATAGCCCATTTGCACAAGCTCTTTTCTTCCAGGCTGGAATGATTTCTCGATAACAATTCCAAAACCAGCTACTTTTGCTTTCGCTTGCTTTGCGATTGCGGCTAGTCCCTTAGCAGCTTCTCCATTTGCTAAAAAGTCGTCGATGATTAACACACAATCATCCTCACCAAGATGCGTGTTAGAGACAGCGATCGTACTTTCTACTTTTTTGGTAAAAGAATACACACTTGCTGTCAAAAGGTTATCCGTTAAAGTCAGTGATTGCCGCTTTCGGGCAAAAACAACTGGCACATGAAGGGCAAGTCCAGCCATGACAGCAGGTGCAATACCAGAAGATTCGATTGTGATAATTTTAGTAATTCCATCATGCTTAAATAATCTAGCAAACTCTTGACCGATCTCATGCATTAACACAGGGTCAATTTGATGATTTAAAAAAGCATCTACCTTTAGCACTTGATTTGACAGAACGATTCCTTCGTTCTCGATCTTTTGACGTAACAATTCCATCATTCTTCCTCCCAGCATATTAGCAACTTTCATTTTTTTGCATAAAAAAAGCATTGCTGTCCATTAAGGAGCAAGCAATGCGAAAACGATCCACGGGATCTTCAGCTCATACAAAAGCTGTTTCATTTTGCTCACTCATAGTCGGACGGTATCGGTGTCCGGTAGAAACTTGCGTGCCTTCATCACGCGATTATATGAGTGTTTCATAGTGTTCAAATTATAACAAGATTTCAGACGCTTGGAAAGCACTTTTCTAGAAAAATACCGAACTTAAATAATCATTAAGCTTTAAACGTTCGTTTTTAGAATATTCAACCAGCAAAAAAGCACCCTTCTGATTAAAGGGTGCCTCAGATTGTTGACAAAGAGCTAAAATGAACTTTATTTTAGCCCTTTGTCTTCTTTTCAGCGTGATAGAAAACCTTTGCAGTCTAGGAAGGGCGAGCACCGGAGCAGAGCGAATTTAACATTCGTGAGCACAGGCGCGCAGACCCTGACAACGAATGCGAGGGTTTGTCTACACGCTGAAGCACCCTTCTGATCAAAGGGTGCCTTTCATTTATGATAAATACAGTTTCGTGTACTTATCTGTTAAATAATCAATTAAGTATTGAACATTTAATTCTTCACCAGTTGCGTCTTGAATGATCTCAGATGGCTTTTTCCGTTTTCCGTGCTTGTGGACATGTTCAGTTAGCCATTCTTTTATCGGTGCAAAAGACCCATTTTGAATCAGTTCATCAAAATTCGGTAAATCTTTGATCATTTGCTGTTTTAATTGCGCCGCGTACATATAACCAAGTGCATATGAAGGGAAATAACCAAAACTACCATCAGACCAGTGAACATCCTGCAAAATACCAAGCGCATCGTTAGGCGGCGTAATGCCAAGATATGCTTTATATTTTTCATTCCATAACGCTGGCAGATCTTCAACGGCTACTTCTTCATTGAAAATGGCTTTTTCAATTTCATAGCGAATAATAATGTGAAGCGGATACGTGAGTTCATCTGCTTCAATTCGAATGTAAGTCGGCTTCGATTCATTCACCGCATGCACAAATTCTTCTAAAGTGACATCTTTAAATTGTTCAGGAGATGCCTCTTGCAGCTTTTGATAATACGTTTTCCAGAAATCTTCATGTCTGCCGATAAAGTTCTCAAAGAAAAGAGACTGTGATTCATGAATACCCATTGATGTCCCGTCACATAAGAGCGTTCCGCTCAGTTCCTCATCAATATTTTGTTCATAAATGGCATGGCCGCATTCGTGAATGGTGCCAAAGATCGCCATGCGAAAATCGTGCTCATCATAACGCGTCGTCACACGTACATCCCCTCTGCTTAATGTCACAGCAAATGGATGAACCGTTGTATCAAGTCGTCCTGCGTCAAAGTCATACCCTAACTCTTTTAAGAAAAAGAGACTCAGCTCTTTTTGTTTGTCGATCGGGAAGCTTTTCGATAAAAACGAAGTATCTGGTTTATTTGGCGAAGCTTCAATTTTTTTCACGAGAGGAACGATGGCGTCTCGGAGTGCACCGAATTTTTGATCGAGTTGTTCAACCGTCATATCCGGCTCATAATTATTGAGCAGCACATCATATGGTGTTTTTTTCACGCCCCAGTACTGAATGAAACGCTTGTTAAAATCAATCAGCTGTTTTAAATAGGGTGCAAAGAGTGAAAAATCTGATTTCTCCCTTGCTTCTACCCAAACATGTTCTGCTTTTGATTGAAGAATGGAGTATTCTTTAAATTCTTCTTTTGGAATTTTACTGTTTTCATCATATTCTTTTTGCGATAATTCGAGTGCCTTCTGCGTGTCTTTTGACAGCTTTTCTTTCTCTTTATTTAATGCATCAAGAAGATCTCTCATTTCATCAGAAGTCTTCATATTAAAGATATCGCTGGATAATTGACCGATGGTTTCTGCTCTGAAATCAGCACTTTTTTTAGGCGCTTGTGTTCGAGAGTCCCAATAAAGTAAATGAAGCGCCTCTGTATAATGGGCGATTTTTCCTAGTAATTGATAAAACGCTTTCTCTTTTGATTCAAGACTCATGCGTTCGTTCCCCCAATCAATAAAATATGTATGTACGTTTCAAGGCTACTTCAATAAATGTTCTTTTGTCAATGAAAAAGGAGGATACGCTGATCGTATCCTCCTCTTATTGAATGGTTTTCTATCATTAAGAGATCACTGGCTTTACTGGAAGAACGGATTCAATTTTACTTTGCAGCTCAATATCTTTCTGACTGCCAAAGTAAATATGAATGCTGCCAGCATCTTGGCTTGTCCGAATCAGTCTCCCAATGCCCTGCCTTAGACGAAGCAGCATGTAGGGAAGATCCACTTCAGTAAATGCATCTTTCGCTTCATTCCGTTTTGCTTCAAATACTGGGTCATGCGGTGGATATGGAAGTCCCCAAATGACCACATTTGTTAGCGACTGTCCTGGAATATCCAGCCCTTCCCACAAGTGAACGGAACATAACACAGATGTTTCATCCGCTTGGAACTTTTGAACAATGGTACTGATCTCCTCGTCTCCTTCAAAATACACATGGAAAGGCAGTGATTCATTTGATGCATCGAGCTGCTTTCTAAATACATGCAGTTCATCAAATGAAGGGAATAAAATAAGAGATCGACCGCCATTTTCTTTTACCTGAGATAGCACGTGCTGACCTTTTACAGCTGACTCTGTCATTGGCTGCTGAATTCCGTGGAAATACATTTGCATTTGCTCCTCATAATCATACGGCGAAGCCACACTCATGGATAAATAATCTTTGATCCCAAGGCTTTCAGCTAAATAATCAAATGATTGATTTTCAGATAACGTAGCAGATGAGAAAATATAAGGGATTTTTTGCGAAAATACCTTTTCACCGAGAACTTCTGCTACCGTTTTTGGCATAACGACAAAGGTGGTATCTAATTCCTGCTTCTCCAGCCAGCTAATGGCATTTTTCTGATAAAGCGACAGAGAATACGCCATCTGCTCAATGTACTCTTCCACAACAGACAATTCGTATTGATCAATTGTGTACATCTCTGATTCAAATACGAGCGCTTCTCCAATCTTCTCAAGCAAATCACATAATTCACTTGCTGAACGCTTTACCTCATCTACACGACCAATTTCAAGACGGTGTGATCCTTTGATTTCTTTGGCATTCGTTTTTAAGAGATAAAAGAACTGATCGTTTGTTGCAAGTGCATCTTCAACAAGCTCTGCAAACTCTTCACGAATATCATTTTGCAAAAGACGCTCCAAAAACGTCTCAAGTGTTGATTGCTTCACTCGGTATGTTAGCGCTTTTTGTGCTGCAAACTCAAGAAGATGTCCTTCATCAAATACAACAGAGCTATGCTCAGGAAGGAGCGGCAGCTGTCCTTCACGTTTACGTGACTCCTTTGTCCATACATGCTCCATGTAAAAGTCATGAGAACAAATGATGAGGTCTGTTGCTTTTCGGTAATGGTCTCTTGATAAATTCAAGCCACAGCGGTGCCGCATGTCGCACGTTAAGCAGTCCTGAAAAGAGTCATAACCAATTCTTGACCACTCATCATTTGTTAATTCTGGATACTCTTTTCGATCACCATACGGATAAAATGTCTGCATCCCATGAGATTCATGAACAAATGAAGGAAGCGATTCATAAATATCGAGCCACTTCTCATCATCTTCACGTTGCATCGTTTTCTCTAGTTTCTTTAAGCATAAATATTGATCATGCGATTTACTTAATCTCGCATCTATTTGAATATCAAGGTGATTGGCAATTTTATAGATATCACCTTCTTGTTTGACCAGCTGTTCAATTAACGTTTCGTCTGCACATGCAATGATCGCAGGTTTCCCTGTATATCTTGCATATGTGACCGCAAATAAAAGATAAACGATTGTTTTGCCTGTGCCTACCCCAGCTTCGGCAAACATCACACTTTTTTCTTTAAAGGCCCTTTCTAACTGAAAAGCCATGAATATTTGTTCATCTCGAAGATCAAAGCCCTTTTCTGGCAAAATGTCATAAAACACATCACCAATCCAGTTGCCCAGTTCTTCGTAAAAATTATGTTCTTTTGTTAATGAAAAAGGCAAACGAGATGCTGTCACCTGCTTCAACCCCCAACTTTTGAATCATTCAGACATTCAATAGTAACATTTATGCTGGGGTATGACAATCTTTTTTTTAAGAGCGCAGGCGATGCTGGTAGCTTTCCTTCATTAAAAATGCGTGCTCTGAATGGTCTATGTAGTTTTGAGCCATTGCTAAGTTCTCGATGGCTGCCGTAAGTTTAGCAGATTGTCCCATTTCAATCCCCTCTATTTCTCGGGCTGTTGAAGCGAGTGCTTTTTGAATTAACTGAAATTGATCATAATGAATCATGAAGACACCTCTTTTTTTAAAATCAAGTTCAGTTTATTCCGTCCCGTGAAGACTTATACCTTTTTAGCATAAAAAATCCACACCTTCTCGTGGTGTGGACATTTGTTACGATTCAGTTGTTTGCTTTCTAGGCCGGCGTTTTCCCCAGTATTGATAATAGTCTGTTTTAATAAATCCATTAAACAGTTTTCTCTTTTTCGTCGCTTTTCTTCCGAAACACTCTTCGAATTTTTCATGTGACGTTAAAATGTAAATGGACCACGTATCTAGGTTTTTCAATGCTTCGCCCATGCCTTGATACATTTTTTCCACAGCTAGCTTATCGCTCAGACGTTCACCGTAAGGCGGATTTCCGACAATCACACCATACTCATCTTTTGTTTGAAAGTCTTTCACTTGCATTTGCTTAAATTGAATCAGTTCACTAAGACCAGCTTCTTCTGCGTTCAGTTTCGCAATCTCTACCATACGATGATCGATATCGCTTGCGATAATGTGAAGCGGCTGATCATAATTCGCCTTTTCTTCTACTTCAAGGCGTGCTTTGTTCCAAACGTCCTCACTGATCCATTCCCATGATTCAGATGCGAACTCACGGTTAAATCCAGGGGCAATGTTTTGTCCAATCATCGCTGCTTCAATAGCAATTGTTCCTGATCCGCAAAAAGGATCGACAAACGGACGGTCAGGTGTCCAGTTCGTTAATAAGACAAGCGCCGCTGCAAGGGTTTCTTTAATCGGAGCGCCCCCTTGATCTGCACGGTATCCACGTTTATGAAGACCCACACCAGACGTATCAAGCGTCAGCAATACTTTATCTTTTAAAAGCGCTACCTCGATTTTGTATTCAGGGCCTGTCTCTTCTAGCCATTCAGACTGTATGTTGTAAGATGATCTAAGTTTTTGCGCAATAGCCTTTTTGACGATGCGCTGACAATCCGGCACACTGGCAAGCTGAGATTTAACAGATTTACCAATGACGGGAAATGTGCTATTTTTCGGTAAAAATGCGGCCCAGTCAATGGCTTTAGTCTGTTCAAAAAGCTCATCAAATGTCCTGGCCGAAAATTCAGCAACTTGGACCTTGATTCGGTCTGCTGTACGCAGCCATAGATTCGCACGGCAGATGGCAAGTGCATCTCCTTGAAAAATGACTTTTCCGTTATCTACAGTGCACTCATACCCAAGGTCTCTTACTTCTTTTGCAACTATCGCTTCAATTCCCATTGGCGCTGTTGCGATGAGTGTATAGGTTTTCATTTGTTTATCACCTGTTTTCTCGTTCTTTTCTTAATCAAGATAAAAGCTCTCCATATGTAGAAATAGGAGAGCTTTGATTTCATCATGTTTATGATAACGGATATAACGTTCTGTAAGCCATGTTTTGTTCCATCGTACTGCAAACGGCAAAAGCCTCGTACTCAGGTGGTAATCATCTATCTACAGAATTCTCTGTCCTTCTCTCCGTTTGGTTCCTTTGAGAAAGTTCCCCTACCAAGTTTGGGTTTCTCGCTCGAGGGGTTTACCGCGTTCCACTCTCACCATTTCTAGTGAGACTTCGTCACTGTGGCACTTTCAAGGATACTTTGCCATATCCTAAAAGGACGTAGGCATTTTTCCTGCCGTCAGCCTTTCCCAGGCTGCCCTGGCTTATTTTTTCGCCAGGCACGAACACTACGGGCATCTCAGCACCGTGCGAGCATGGACTTTCCTCTGCAATGTCAAAGCATTACAGCGATTACCCGAACGTTAATCAACATGCGTTATTATAAACGACAATGTCATCTGACACAAGCTTTTTTGGTATTACTCAATCATAAAGTTTGCTGCCGAAAACGTGTTTCTCAAGATTAGATAGTCTTTTTAAAATATCAAAGTTTGTTGTATTGGACTGTGCAGGCTGTCTTTTCCCTTGCTCAACCGCTTCTTCAAGCTGTTTTGACAAGTGAAGGTTTTCTTGTTGGAGTTTTTCAATTTCTTGATGGAATGTCTCATAGTCTTTAATGACCATATCTAGAAATTTATCGACTTCTTCTTGTTTATACCCTCGGACACCTGTTTTAAATTCTTTTTCTAAAATTTCTTTCGCAGAAAGCTTTACTTTATCAGCAAGCATCTTTTTCACCTCATATCGTGAATTCATAGTATATTTTTTCAGAAATACGTGACGTTGTCAAATTTTCTCTTGCTTTTAGTCAAAAAACGGATCTTCCGCCTCAACCTGTGCTCTTAAATCATCCATTGTGATATACATAATTGGGTAGTCGGTATAGGTTTCAGCTTCTTTGATCATATATTTTGGCGAGCCTTCGTGCTCGGGATCATATAAGACGAGAAGGCCGTCCGTTTTTTCAATAAAAAAGCGGTTCTTTTGTTTAAATTGTGCCGGACTTTCATACGGTCTATGCGTGACACTTTCTACAAAATCAGCTTGTGCAAGAACGCCTTCATACAGCTCTTTATTTTGTTCATTCCAGCGCTCTTCCTGTTCATAAAATGGTGTAATGACAGCAAGTTTTAAATCTGGAAACTCCTCTTGAAGCTCAAAGACCACTTCAGCTGTCCATATTTCTGCCCCTAACTGACCTGAAATGAGCACCCATTCCAGCCCGTCTTCAATGAGTGCCGTCAGCCTTTTCCGAAGTTCCGCTTTTATGTATTGAAGTGCAGGCTCGTCTTGTTTGAAGATCCCAAGCTCAAATGGCTTGTACCCTGTGACAGCAATAATTTTCATTTTTTCACCTGCTTTTAAAAAAAGGGACTTATAAAAGTCCCATTTCACTTTATCTGTTACAGCAAGGTCCACCGCAGTTAAAGTGTTGATGTGTTGCCGGGTCCACCTGAGAAAACGTATGCGGGAAGTAGTGAACATGTTGGAAATTTTGGTGATGAACATTTGTTACATGCTGCGGGTGGATGTGCGGCACAATTGTAGTTGACTCACTGTGCGTACAGCAGTGATTCGTTGGATGTACAATTGGCTGTGTAACATTTGGATTGCAATGATGATGATGGTACATGTAGCATTCCCCTCTCCTTGATTTTCTTACATTAATAATGTATGAATCAAGAGGTGTACATGTACTAATGCATTAACCTATTTTAAAAGTTTGCAAGAAAAACATCTTTATAGTTTGAAAACACAAAAGCGACCAATATGACAACAAGAAAAAACAAGTAGAAAAGACCCTTATACATGCTCTACGCTCCTCATTCAATATCTAACGTTATTTTACAGGATTCGTGACTTTTCTACAATAAAAGTGCTAAACAATTTTTATTTTCGGCCGAGAGCCGAACGTTGTCTTTTTTTGCGCTTTTCCAGGCAATAATTTCATTGCCCAGCTTTTCTTAAGAGCCGCTTTTCTCGCTTGTCAAGTTCCACAATGTCTCGTTCACTTAAAGACGATCGTGATAACAATGTTTGGGTAATGGAAAGGGCTGCTTTTGGATCTTTTTGACGGTGTTCTTCATACTTTGCAAGCTCTACACCCGCTTTTAATCTTAAATGAACATCACTTGATTCAAATAGACGTCTCCATATGCATGCCGCTTCATCCCATTGTTTTAATCGCTTGTACTGTAACGATAGATCATAAGCTGCTTGATCCGCATGCTCAAACGCTGCTCCCGTTAATTCTTGCAGGTGCTTTGTTGCTTCCTGCACATCACGGTGAGCAAGATGCCACTTAGCTAATGCATATTTCTCATCGTCTTCCTTCACCGCATCTTTGGATAAGATTTTTTTAGACAAATGAATGTAGAGACTGATTAACGATAAGACATCAAGTTCATTGTGAGTCAAAATTCCTTCAATCAGTTTCGGGTTTTGTTCCTTTAAAAAGTGAAAATAGATCATTGGTGCGAGGAACCCCGGTGTATCTCCCTCTCGATTGACGTGCAGTTCCTCTTTTTCTACAACCGAAAGAGCCATACGCTCATATTTATGTTTCCACAATCTCCTTGACCCATGCAGAAGGTCAAAATGACCAAATTCAGGTAGAGCAGGTATTTGATCGCGTAATAATGTATGCCTCGTTTTGACTTGAGGCCAATCAAATGATTTTCCATTATATGTCACTAGCGATTCAACATCCACCTCACTAAGAAAGCTTTTGTAAAGTGCCGCTTCATTTCCTGGATTTGTGAGCAAATGTTGCTTTACCACTACTTTATCTGAATAAACTCTCGCATGCCCAAGCAGAAAAATCATATTTCCCGTTCCGCCAGATAGTCCTGTTGTTTCTGTATCGAAGAAAAATAGCTCGTGAGGCTTGTAGCCTTTTGCAGAAAGTGAATGCTGAATCTCACTTTTGTTCCATGCACTCACCATCTCCGGCAGTTCTGCAAATGAATATCGCCCATGCTGATGGTCAAGTGGATAGGTCACTTCCCGAATGAGGCAGAAAGAATCTTCAAAGTAGTAAGGAGCTGCACCTAATTCCCCCCACTCTTTTAGAAATGGAATGTTTTCAGCCGTCACAGTGGGCGTTTGTCCCTCTTTTACTGCCCCACGCTTTTCATCTGATTGATTGTGCGACAGGTGTTTTTTCATTCTGTTTAATTTTCCTTTTAATGACATGAGTAGGTCTTTTCCCCCTTTCCTTAAAATCCTGCCATCAATTGAATGATACTGCTTTTTCCATCGATCTCTTTCATTTCCATGCCAATACAAGATGGACAGCCGTTCTCGCAGCTGCATCGCTCAATCAGCTGAGTGGCTGCACGGGCAATTTCATTAAAGCGAGCCTGCACCTCTTTACTTAAACCGATTCCACCTGGGTAATGATCATATAAAAATACGGTCGGTTTCCCGGTATGGGCTGCCTTTATTTGAGAAATGACATGAATGTCTGAACGGTCACACATGACAAACGCCGGAACAATATGCTGAAGAACATTGGCAATACCGAGCAACAGCTGTTCAAGTGTTTTTTCTTCAAATGTCCGCTCTGCTTCATGTAATTCAAACCAAGCAGCACTCGTATGAATCTCTTCTTCAGGTAAGTGAATCGGGCCGGAACCGATATTTTCACCGGTTGATAATCGAATTTTTTTGAAAATAGTCGGCATTGCATTGACGGTCACATCACCGTAGTGAACAGATACCGTCTCTTTCTCTGTTGTTTTATCAATTTCAAGCACCTTGAGCTGAACTGCTAAATTCGCATCTGTATAATATTCTACATCGACTTGTTTCACATAAGCCTTAAGATGTTCATAATCTAGCTTTTCCACTTGATACTGAACCCCTTCATGTAAATAAATCGCTTCATCGTGAAGTAAAGTCATCGCACTGAATCGATCCATCTCCCCAATAATTCGAACATTCGCTACATCGGATTGATCGACAATGACGACATTTTCCTGACTGGCAGATCTCAGACTGATGCCATGAGCCGGGAACGATTGATCTGACCAATAATAACGGTTCCCGCTGAAATGAAGAACCCCTTCTTCATGTAAGTATTGCAAAATTTCTTCTACTTCCATACCGCCAAACTGTTCATCTTCTCGAAACGGTAGCTCGTAGGACGCACATTTTAGATGATCGACTAGGATGATAAGGTTCTCAGGATTGATTCTTGCCGATTCAGGTGGTCTGTTAAAGAAGTATTCAGGGTGTCTGACAATATATTGGTCAAGTGGCGATGAGCTTGCGACCATGATAATGAGTGCTTCCTCATGACGCCTTCCAGCTCGTCCAGCCTGCTGCCATGTACTCGCTACACTGCCAGGATATCCGGTCATGATACAGACTTTTAGCTGTCCAATATCTACTCCTAATTCTAGTGCGTTTGTGCTGACAACACCGAGAATGTCTCCTTCCCTTAAGCCTTTTTCAATCATGCGCCGCTCTTTCGGCAAATAGCCCCCGCGATAACCACGGATCGATTTAGGACCAATTTCTTTTTTCACTAGTTCTTGAATATGACTTAGGATGACTTCAACTCTTACCCTACTTCTAGCAAAAACAATCGTCTGAATTTTTTCTTTTAAAAATGTTTTAGCGAGCTGATTCACAACAGTGGCCGCACTTTGTCTAATGTTTAATGGCTTATTGACGACTGGCGGGTTGTAAAAGACAAAATTCTTTTTACCGCTAGGTGCTCCGTTGCGTTCAATGAGATGCACCTTGCTTCCGGTCAGCTGCTCTGCAAGCTCTTTCGGATTCGCAATGGTCGCTGATGTACAAATAAAGGTCGGGTCACTTCCGTAAAAAGCACAAATTCGTTTTAGTCTACGAATGACATTGGCGACATGACTGCCAAACACGCCTCGGTATGTATGAAGTTCATCAATGACAATATACTTTAAGTTCTCAAATAAACTGACCCATTTCGTATGATGAGGCAAAATCGCTGAGTGCAGCATATCTGGATTTGTGATGACAATATGTCCTGCCTGTCTGACGCGCTGGCGAATCGCTGGGGAGGTGTCCCCGTCATAGGTTTCACTGTGAATTGGAACATCCATCTCATGAATGATTTCGTTTAATTCACTTTTTTGATCTTGCGCAAGTGCTTTTGTTGGAAATAAATAGAGGGAGCGGCTTGTCTGATCTTCTGCGATCGACTGAAGAACTGGCAGATTGTAACAAAGCGTTTTACCTGAAGCTGTAGGTGTCACAGTCACCACATTCTCACCATCCATCACACGTTCAAAGGCTTCCTTTTGATGAATGTACAGTTCGGTCACACCTCTTTTTTCAAGCGCCACTTTGAGCCTGTCATTGACTCTTTCAGGAATTGGAGAAGTCAGTGCAGGCTTCGCTTCAATTTCATGCCAATGCTCGATATGTTCATCTTTTTTTAAATCTTCTATGAGTTCGTTCATTGTTTTCTTCTTCATCTGGTATCCACCTCTCATTCTAGTGTACCGAATATTTGTTTGCATGACTAGGCGGCAATTTTTTGATGCACCGCTTGTGAGCAAATATTTTGATGTGTTGTAACAATATCTATTACACTTCTATAGTGAAATGATTTTATCAAGGAAGAAGATGATCAGATTGAAAAACGAATTTAAGCCTTTATTTGAACCTTTTACATTCCCAGGGGGTGCCTCTATTGATGGCCGTTTAGTCGTTGCACCAATGACACACTTCGGTTCTCATGAGGATGGCACGATCTCAAAGGAAGAAATTGATTTTATTACCGCTAGATCAAGCGAAATGGGCATGGTCATCACCGCATGTGCAAACGTGACGCCAGATGGTAAGGCGTTTGAAGGACAGCCTTCTATTGCAAGGGATGAAGATATACCTGGCCTTCAAAAGCTTGCTTCTGCGATTCAAGCGAAAGGAACAAAAGCCATTATGCAAATTCATCATGGCGGCTCTCAGGCTCTCCCTCATTTAGTCCCAAACGGTGATGTCGTTGCGCCAAGTGATGTATTTAAAGATGGAAAACAAATTGCGAGAGCTTTGACTGAAGAAGAAATTCCTCACATCATCGACTCATTTAAAGAAGCAGCAAGGCGCGCGATCCAAGCAGGATTTGATGGGATCGAAATCCATGGAGCGAACGGATATTTATTACAGCAATTCTACTCCCCGCATAGTAATCAGCGTACAGATCAATGGGGCGGAAGCGAAGAAAAACGTCTCGCATTTCCAATTGCAGTTGTAGATGCGGTGAAAGAAGCAATCAAAGAGCATGTAACAAAACCATTTATCTTTGGGTATCGATTATCACCTGAAGAACCAGAAACACCTGGTTTAACCATGACAGAAACATTTACTTTAGTGGACGTACTTAAGACGAAAAACCTTGATTACTTGCATATTTCTTTAATGGAGATTGACGCTAAGGCAAGACGTGGTGCTGATACAAGTAAGACGCGGATGGAGTTATTAAAAGAGCGCTGTGGTGACACGCTTCCACTCATCGGCGTCGGCAGCGTCATTACAGCTGAGGATGCACTGAATGCATACAATCAAGGGATTCCACTCATCGCTGTTGCAAGAGAAGTCATTGTTGATCCCGATTGGGCAGTAAAGATTAAAGAAGGCAGAGAAAACGAGATTGAGACCGTCATTAAACGCAGTCAAAAAGACAAGTACATGATTCCAGAGGGTTTATGGACTGTCATGGAAGCAAGTAAAGGCTGGGTTCCAATGGAGGATTAGTCTCCTCAATAAAAAAACTACCCTATCAACTCAGGGTAGTTTTTTTGGATTATTTCATTTTCACTGTAAAAAGCTTGGACGTCTGCTTTTCTACAGAGCCCTTAGGTTCTTTGTCAAGATGTTCTACTAAATCACCATTCATGATGACAATTGGTGTCACTGTGCTTGCCGCTTTTTCTTCAATCAGCGCTAAATCACATGTAATGAGAGGATCACCTGCTTTCACTTTATCCCCTTCTTTTATGTGTGCTTCAAAGCCTTCACCATTTAATCCAACCGTTTCAAGTCCGATATGAATCAGAAGCTCAAGCCCCGAGAGTGTTCGAATCCCAATTGCATGTTTTGTATGGAAGAGTTGAATAACTTCACCATCTACTGGCGACACAATGGTTCCGTTTTTTGGTTTTACAGCTACGCCGTCTCCCATCATCTTTTGAGAAAAAACGGGATCTGGTACATCGGTCATATCCATTAACTCTCCATCAACTGGAGAATAAATGACTTCTTCCTTTACATCATCTTGGTTTTTTCCGAAACCGAATAATTTTTTCAGCAATGTTCATTTGCTCCCTTCAAGCTTTGCTTCTAGATCTATTCAGCGTATAAACTTTCACGCCCATACACCTTGCTTCATTCAACACTATTTAATCATAATTTTTTCCTCTCATCAATTGATAACCGCCTGAGCCCCTTTTGCATAGGCTGTAGATGAGAGGTGATTCAAATGAAACATGAAAGTGAAAAGAAACACGAGTTGTTAGCAAATGAAGACATTTTATATGAAGCGATTGAACAATTTTTTGCATCATCGCCGTTTCACGACATTTTAAATAGTGCAGAGGCGCTGATGACCACGAGCCATTCACTTGCATCCATTACAACCGATGTGACAGAAGATGATCAATATGTATATATTGAGATTCGATTTCCAGACCATTTTGTCGAAGGTGATATCGCACTAGAAGTGAAAGCGCAATATTTACACTTATCGGTACAGGAAAAAATCAAAACAGACACGACTTCCTCCTATTCGAGCTTTACCAAAACCATTTTAATGCCTGCAAAAATAGATGAAACCAATATGAAGAGCGTTTGGAAAGATCAATCACTTCGTGTGACTGCGCCAAAACAAACAACCCAATAGATGTATATCTATTGGGTTTTGCTATGCTTTAAAAATACTAGTAAATCCTTTCGCCAATGAGCCCACTTGATTCATTGTACTCATCATTTGTCCAGCAGTATCAAACATTTTATTAAAATCGTATTGCCCATTCGTTTTTTTAAATTGCGACAGCACACTTTTAAATTGAGATGATTGCTGTTTTTGCGGCCTTGGCAAAGGATAAGGATTCATAGGCTGCTGCATAGGCATCATGCCAGGCGGCTGCATTTGCGGCTGATTCATTGCTTCAGGCTGCGGCTGATAAGGCTGGAAGTTTTCCTGATATCCAAAAGGCGGCTGATAACCTGCAGACGGCGGCTGGTTCATTTCACCTTGATATGGGGGCATGAAATATTCTGGAGGCTGCGGAGGCTGCTGCATATCTGGATACGGAAAAGGCCGTTGCTGAAATTGATTCATTTCATAAGATGGCTGGTTTGAATAAGGGAACATGTATCTCGCTCCTCTCGCTCTGAAAACATATTGAAGTCAATGATATATTATGTTCAGGAAGCAGAAGATGTGCCTACAGCAGCCATAAGAAAAACGCAGGCTGTTTCATCAGCTGCGTTTGTTGATTTCTTCTATTAAAAGGTTCAGTGTATAAATCACTGACTCAACTAAATTTTTCACACGAGGTGCATGCTGTTTGCCAAAATAAGATTGCAGCACAACCTCTTTTCCATTTTCTTGGACGGCTTCAAGCTGTTCTTGATGTAAGTATCTAGGATTGGCCTGATGAATAAATGAGGTAGCAGCAGTAAGCCACTCTTCCATTTGCTGATCAAATTTGACAACGGCCGGTTGAATATCGTTGTAAAAATCATAAACTGGGTATTCCTCTTCTGCCTTTCCCTTTAGGTACTGCTCGTATGCTTCTTCGATCCACGTGATCAACTCTTGTGTATGTTTAAGTAATGTTTGATTATCCAAAGTGTTCACCTCTATGAACCATCCTATCAAACGTTTACTTATTGCTCAATTAGAAAAGCTATCCGGCGTGATATGCGGGTCTTGCCCGCAGCTTATACTCTGCTGCATGAATTTTCAATTCACATTCCTTCACTTCAGATTCAAGACGGTCAATGATTTGTTCTTGCTCATCTACGGCAGCGTTTTTTGTTTTTTTGACAGCTAAAGACAGTTCTTCTTCCACCTCATCAATCTTTCGCTCAATTTCCTCTAACAACTGCATAATGGATTCTTTTGATACAAATTCGCTCATCATCAGATTCCTCCTTTATCATCTCTCGTTACATTCTCTTTTCTTTTGCTCCCTCCTTCATACATGACAAAACTAGAACTAAATCGCCAATCTAAGTGAAGATAAGCGCAATTTCTTCCATTTCGACACGTGCTTGTCCTTCTTTGTATGATCGCGTCCGATTGTGTAAATTCTAAGGACAAAGGAGGTAGATGTCATGAAAAAGCAGCAAGCACCAAAAGAGCAAAAAACAAAAGGGAAAGAAAATAGTACAGATCAGCTTGATAAAAAGCTCGGCGGCCCTAACCGTCCATCCACGTAAAAAAAGCAGGTACCCCCTGCTTTTTATTTATGCAAAAAATAGTGTTCTAATGAGAAAAGAAAACGAAGCTGCCTTTTTTTATGAAAATACCAGTCGGTGAGCTCAATTTGTTTTGGTAAACGCTCTACTTCAAACAAGGATGGACTCAATTTCTTTTGAAACCAATCTTCCCTTTGATCGTCTAATGAATGTGTCATGACTGGATACACCGTTCTGAGGAAAGGGCTTGACCTTCGCGCAATCCCTAAAAACGGTTCAAAATCAAATCGAGATCCCGTATGCGGCACGGTATGCAAAAAGTGATAAAAATCCGAAAACAAATCGGCTCGAAACAATAGTTTTGCTAGCTTTTTCCCTAACGTAATGCGCTCTTTTACTTGGGAAAACTTTCGTATGGTTAACCCATACAAATGCCCGTCTACTGTCGGAAAAACGACGGTTTGAAAATGTGCCCACTCGCTGAAAAGATATTGAATCGAGTGAAAAACATTCTTTTTCAGGAGAGGATTTTGTATAATAGGAGATTGTATAGTATATTGTTCATTTATGATGAGTGCATGCAGCAGTCGCTCTGTGTCACGCGTTTGCCAAAATCGTTCCCACTCAGCGCTCATAAAACGAGACACACCGAAATGGGGCAGCAGATGAAATAAAGGTTTACGGCACCTTTTTGACCATTCATACAAGAGAAGCTGCGGGTAAGCATCTGAAAAGATCAACCAATTCGCTCTTTCATATGCTGTAAAGAACAGATGCCCTTGCTGATCCGTTAAACCCGGATGAAAGAGCTCGCCTTTTAAATCTGTCATCGACCATCCAGCATTTCTGGAGACAAAAGAAGCAAGCAGAGACCATTTCATCTCTGGATGACGGTCATAAAAGCGCTTGTACGCATTTGTCCTTGTCAGGTTGTCCTTATTTTTCGCTTTCGTTTCATGTAAAATATGCTGGGTAATCATGTGCTCTTGTTGTGACAACATGGTGATCTCTCCAATACAAAATGCATTAAAAGGAGGCTGAAACTTGATGATTCGGTATCCTAACGGAAAATCGTATCAGCCCATTCAACAAATTGGGACAAAAAAAAGAATCAGCGGCGAATCATCTTATAGTAACCGCGGGATGACGCTTGAAGCTGACTTAAATGAAACGAACCAGTACTATTTGGTCAACGGGATCGCAGTCATTCATAAAAAGCCTACCCCTGTTCAAATTGTCAATGTGGATTATCCAAAAAGAAGCGCTGCTGTCATTAAAGAAGCCTATTTTAAACAATCCTCCACAACAGACTACAACGGGGTATACAAAGGGCGTTATATCGATTTTGAAGCAAAGGAAACCAAAAGCACCACCTCGTTTCCGCTCAAAAATTTCCACGACCATCAAATTGAGCATATGAAACAGGTTGAAAAGCAAGGCGGTATTTGTTTTGTTATTATATCCGCATTTGGTTCCGTTTATTATTTGTCCGCTACTGACCTCTTCTTCTTTTGGGAGCGGCAGCAGCAAAACGGCCGTAAATCCATTAGCAAAGATGAATTAATGGAAGCAGGTCACCTCATGACACTTGGATATTCGCCAAGAATTGATTATATTAAAGTAGTGGAGACACTTCATTTTTCGGATGACAGCAAGCAACATTTACGTTCGAAAAAGGTTTAACACGAAAGGTTGAGATGTGATGTCTGATCAATTTACAAGTCGTGAACAGCGACGTAAAGCAAGTCAAGAAAACAATAAGAAGCAAAAGAACAAAAAAGGCAAAAAGAAAGCAGGTCTATTTAAAAAAATATTTTTATCTTTACTCGTGATCGGTCTTCTTTGTTTAGTAGCCGGAATCACAACTTTTGCCGTTTTTGCATCAAGCGCTCCTTCTATTGATGATAGCAAGCTAAAAACGCCGTATTCTTCAAAACTTTACGATAAAGACAAAAAAGTCTTTGCAGAAGTCGGGGCGGAAAAAAGAACGTATGTCTCGATTAAAGATATACCCGACGTGGTAAAAGACGCGTTTATTGCAACTGAAGATGCACGTTTTTATAAACACCACGGGATTGATCCTATCCGTATTGGCGGTGCTCTTGTCGCAAACGTCGAGGACGGTTTTGGAGCAGAAGGTGGAAGTACGATTACACAGCAGGTTGTGAAGAACTCCCTGCTTAACAATCAAAAGACGTTAAAACGTAAAGTACAGGAAGTGTGGCTCTCGATTCAGCTTGAGCAAAAATACTCTAAAGATGAAATTTTAGAAATGTATTTAAACCGTATTTTCTTCTCTCCTTATGCTTATGGTGTTGGGAAAGCGGCTGAACAATTTTTCGGAGTGACAGATTTAAATAAACTAACTGTTGCACAGGCTGCCACACTTGCAGGTATGCCGCAAAGTCCATCTGCCTATAACCCAGTGAAACATCCAGAGGCAGCGGAAAAACGCCGTAATATCGTTTTAGGCCTAATGAAAAAACAAGGCTATATTTCAGAGAAAGAGTATGAGGAAGCAAAAGCAACACCTGTCAGCAAAACCGTTGTTTCAGCTGATAAATATAAGAGTCAAAACTCAAGTAAGTACTCTGCTTATATTGAAGAAGTCATGGAAGAAGTACAGAAAAAAGCCAAAGTAGATGTATCAACAGATGGATTAAAAATCTATACTTCTCTTGATCGAAAAGCTCAGGATCATCTGGATGACATCATCAATGGGGATTCAGCCGGATTTACGAAAGGTATGCAAGCTGGAGTCACCCTGCTGGATACAAAAAATGGTGAAATTCGTGCCATTGGTGGTGGTCGTGATGTGCCAGCCGGCGGCTTTAACTATGCCACTGATGCAAAACGCCAGCCGGGATCTACAATTAAACCAATTTTAGATTACGGTCCTGTAATTGAAAACAAAAAATGGTCAACATATCAGCAAATTGATGATGCGCCTTATACGTACTCTAACGGTACACCAATTAACAACTTTGACAGAAGACACTTAGGGAAAATGTCGATGAGAAGTGCTTTGGCGCAATCACGAAACATCCCTGCTTTAAAAGCTTTCCAAGAAGCTGGTACAGATAATGCTGTTCAATTCGCCAATAACTTAGGTTTGGACTTACCTTCTGACATTCCTGAGTCTTACTCAATCGGCGGATTTGACGAAGGAGTCTCTTCTCTTAAAATGGCTGGTGCATTTAGTGCATTCGGTAACAACGGATACTATAATGAACCGCATGCCGTAACGTCTGTTGAATTTAATGACGGGACGAAGCTTGACTTAACGCCAGACTCTAAAGCAGCCATGAGTGATTACACTGCGTTTATGATTACAGATATGCTGAAAACTGCTGTACAATCTGGAACAGGTACACTCGCACAAGTACCGAATGTTCAAGTAGCTGGTAAAACAGGTACAACCAACTTTACACAAGATGATATTAATAAATACAACGTCCCTTCTGGCGGGGCGAAAGATTCATGGTTTGTCGGTTACACGCCGCAATACACAGCAGCTGTGTGGACCGGAATCGGCAACTCAAAAGATGCAGACGGCAAAATGTGGCTCACGGATTATGAACAACGTGTTGCCAAAGTTGTCTTCCAGAAATTAATTTCTCAAATTGATGATGGAAGCGGCTCATTTGAAAAGCCAGACAGTGTCGTTGAAGCAACGGTTGAAAAAGGATCAGATCCAGCGAAGTTAGCTGGACCAAACACACCAAGTGATAAGAAGACAACGGAATACTTCGTCAAAGGAACTGTCCCAACAAAAGTTTCTGACACATATGAAAAGAAAGAAGCTGACAAACCATCTGACTTAAAAGCGGTGTATGATGAAGAGAAAAAATCGATTACACTCACTTGGGGTTATGATGACGATGCAGATGCAACATTTAATGTGAAGCAAGCGGTCGATGATGGCGGCTATAAAGACATTCAAAACAGCTCTTCTAAAGAAGCCGTCATCTCTGATGTGAAGCCAGGATCCACCTATAAATTCCAAGTGACAGCGACTGTAGACGATGTCACAAGTAAAGCTGCTTCTACCTTCCTCACCATTAAAGATGACGAAGAAGAGGAAGAAAAAGCAGATGATGAGAACAAAGAAGAAGAAGAGCCACAGCAACCTGATGATGAGCAAACAGATCAAACAGATGATAATCAAAACCAAGGCGGCACTGATGAGCAGAAGCCTGATGATAAAAAAGATCAAGGCGGAAATACCGAAAATGGTGATGGCTCAGACAGTACAAATGGAAACAGCAACTCACAGAGCGATGCCAATAAAGATAAAAAGAAAGACGACGAGAAAGCCAATTCTCAAAGCTCAAATACTCAGTCAAATTCTACTTCTCGCAAAGAAGACGAATAACAAAAAAGCACTTGCCCTATGTGGCAAGTGCTTTTTTAACGATTTTGTTTTAACTTTCTGAGTGCTTCATATTTTCCATACTGCTTTTTGAGCTCTGTGTATAACTCGTCCAATTGAATAAAGCAATGATATTGAGTAGGTTTAAGCAAAATAAACTCTAATCGTTCTGTCCAGTTAATGGGGGCTACTGGAAACGTCTGTTGTTTAATTTCCTCCCAATCAACGGTTTGAAGCCTCTCTCCTTTGATCCAGTAAAACATTGCAATCATACTGACAATGCCTTGCAGCATATCATCCTCTTCACACCGAGATTTTCTCGTTTGAAAGCGAGGAAGCATGTTGTCTTTTAATTCATTCCACAGATCAAACATCAAAGGAACAAATTCTTCCGTTTTCTGCCACGGTTGCTCATCTAGTAAAGGTTCTGAAGATAGATCAAATGCGAGTGGATTGATTCTTAATATATCCTTTTTTTCGCCGCTTATCTCTACCTTTTTCTCTTTTAGCTTTTCGACATATGAGGTGAAAACAGCTGCTCCGCTCATGCCAGCTTCACCAGCCCTTTTTTCAGCCTCTTCTGCCCTTCTCTGCACATATCAAGAAGTGGACAAGATTCACACTGTGGCCGCTGCGCCTTACAGTGATATCTGCCGAAAAAGATGAGACGATGATGGGTCACGGACCAATCATCTTTTGGCACCTTCTTCATTAAGGTTTGCTCTACCTCAAGAACAGAATCCTTCCAGCGGCAAATCCCAAGTCGTTTGCTGACGCGCTCGACATGTGTATCTACTGCAATGGCGGGAATTCCAAAAGCGACAGATACAACGACATTTGCTGTTTTCCGTCCCACCCCTGGGAGCTTGATTAGCTCATCTCGATCTCTTGGCACTTCACCGCCATAATCTTCAATCAGCATTTGGCTTAATTTTTGAATGTTTTTTGCCTTATTACGATAAAGACCGATCGAACGAATATCCTGCTGCAACTCTTCAAGCGGCACACTTAAATAGTCTTCTGGTGTTTTATATTTTTGAAATAGATGTTTGGTCACTTTGTTCACTAGAACATCTGTACATTGCGCTGAGAGTGCGACAGCAATCACTAGTTCAAATGGATTGGAATGAACAAGCTCACACTCAGCCTCTGGAAACATATCTCCTATAATATCTAAACATTCATTGATTTGTTTTTTTGATAACATGCCTTCTCCTTTATTGGTTATTGTTCCAGCCAATTATAAAAAGGAACTTGTCTTTTATATGAAGATGTTTCTTCTTTTGAAGGTGGGGCTTTTTGCTGCGAACGGAAATGCTGGCTATGCTCTTTCGCTTCTTCCGCTGTTTTCAGCCCTTTCTTTTTCCACTCAAACAATATTCGATCGATATAGCGAAAATTTAATTTCCCTGATAAAACAGCTTCTCTTAGAGCAAGACGAATCATCTCAGCATCATGATGGTCTTGGTCCATCCAGATCGAGAGTGTCTCCCCTTCAAGAGGAGAAAGTGGTCTGCCAAACTCATCTTCAAATAGCGCATATAAAGATTTTTCAGCCTGCACATGATTCTTTTGCAGGTCTTTCGCCTGTTTTGCTTCTAAAAAGTCATACAGCACACCCCATAAGGGTTCTACCGAGTAACGGTCATGCTGAATACCAGACCTGTCTTCAAACGGCTGGATCGAAATAAACCCTTTTTGAATCAAATACTGCACCATATAAGCACATTCTTCGGCCGAAATGGTCATACCATGTGAAAGCTCTTCAAATGTTTGAAAAAAGACGCCTTGTTCTTCATTCATTTTAATCTTTAACATGACCATCATTTGTGATTCATTCAGTCCTAATTGCTCATAATGGGCAATCAGCAAATTAGGCAAACTGGTCGAACCCATTTTCTGCATATCTATAAATTGCTGCCTTTTCATCGGATACACCTCTTAACTTTCAGTATATCACGTTTTCTCATACGTGCTGCCCTTAAGACGTTTGAAAAAGCCTCCATATGTTGGAGGCTTTCACGTCTTAAGGATATAAACGGTTTAATAATCTTGGGAATGGAATTGTTTCACGCACATGCGGCGCTCCGCTAATCCAAGCAACTGTTCGTTCAAGTCCAAGACCAAAACCTGAATGTGGTACAGAACCATACTGTCTTAATTCTGTGTACCATTTGTACGTTTCTTGATCTAACCCATGTTCTTTTAATCTTGCTTCAAGCAGATCTAAATCATGAACACGTTCAGAACCGCCGATAATCTCTCCATAGCCTTCTGGTGCAATTAAATCTGCACAAAGGACGACATCATCACGGTCTGGTGCAGGCTGCATATAAAATGGTTTTAATGAGGTTGGGTAATGAGTGATAAAGACTGGTTTATCATAGCTTTCGGCGATCGCTGTTTCATGCGGCGCACCGAAGTCATCTCCCCATTCAATGTCATCAAATCCTTTATCCTGCAAGAATTTAATCGCTTCATCATATGTGATGCGCGGGAATGGTGCTTTGATGTTTTCTAATTTTGCTGTATCACGGCCAAGTGTGTGCAGTTCTACTTTACAATTTTCAAGTACACTTTGAACAACGTGAGACACATAATTTTCTTGGTACTCAAGGTTCTCATTAAATTCAACAAATGCCATCTCAGGCTCGATCATCCAGAACTCGATTAAATGACGTTTTGTTTTCGATTTTTCTGCTCTAAATGTTGGACCGAATGAGAATACTTTTCCGAGTGCCATCGCAGCAGCTTCCATGTAAAGCTGTCCACTTTGAGAAAGGTAAGCATCTTCATCAAAATATTTAGTAGCAAACAGCTCTGTTGTTCCTTCTGGAGCACTTCCTGTTAAGATTGGCGGATCCACTTTCACGAAGCCTTCTTGATGGAAAAACTCATATGTAGCACGAATAATTTCGTTACGGATTTTCATAATGGCATGCTGTTTTTTAGAACGCAGCCATAAATGACGGTGATCCATTAAGAATTCTGTTCCATGTTCTTTTGGTGTAATTGGGTAATCTGTTGCTTCGTGAATCACTTCAATGGATTTCACTTGTAATTCAAAACCAAGTGGTGAACGTTCGTCTTTTGTTACTTGTCCTGTGACATAGACCGATGTCTCTTGTGTCACTGATTTCGCAAGCTTAAAGACTTCCTCTTCCACCTCTGCTTTTACAACGACTCCTTGAATAAAGCCTGTCCCGTCGCGAAGCTGCAAGAATGCAATTTTCCCGCTTGAACGTTTATTGGCAATCCATGCGCCGATTGTTACTTCTTCATCGACGTGTTTGAACACTTGATTAATAGTTGTTTTCAACATATTTCCCTCCAAAGCCAGAAAGAAACTCACCTTGTTAGATAGGTGTGATTCTTTTTTCATACATTTTATTATAACCGTTCTAAATCAGCATGGTCAACGCAAGACAGAAGAAACTATGGTGTTAAATTTTTTTCCACTCGTCCTGTCGTAAAATCAACATAGCTGAAACTATATTGGTTGTTCTCATTTAAGTACGTTACTTCCCAAAGGAGGACGTCACCTTCTCTTGCTAATTGAACATTTTTCAGCTTAGAAATGGTGTTCTCCTTTTGAACGGCTTGTACTGCTTGGGTTGAAGTAATGCCTTCTTTTGCTTTTTTAGCAATGACTTTTTCTTTTTTGCTGGCAGGTACCCACACATAGATCGCTTCGTTTTGTTTGTTTTTACCTTCCACAATAAATTGCTTTTCTTTCCCAACAAAGGTATCCACTTGCTCTACTTGTTCTATTGATGCTTGCTTTTTTGCTCGTTCAATCGCTGCCTCATGACCTTCTTCTTTTTGTCCCATGGCAATTTGATAAATCCACGAAAAGCTAATGATGCCAATGAGTAAAACGAGCGCAGCAATGGATGAAATAATCCAAACTATTTTTTTCATGTCAAGCTTCCCCTATGTGCGATATATGGTAAATATCGCTTGATTTTGATCTTCTTGATCTAATGCTAATCCAAACATAAGATCTTCCCTTTTAAGCGTTCTGTTCAGCAAATCGACGATTTTGTATAGGTCTTCTGAATGCTTAATTTGAACAGTTGAAAGTACCTCTATTTTACTTTCCACTTCTAATTCCTCCTCGGTACGTAAATATTGTTAGTCATACTTTTCAATGTGAGAACCGATACTATTTTTACAACGGAACATAAAAAGCCGTTACGATAAATTAACTCCAAACCCACACCAGTGAAAGGCCGCTTATGACAGCGGCTTTTCGTTGTTAAGCTTTTCTATATACGCCTCAAGCGACTCTTTGGACATCTCGTGAACTGGCGCATGATGAAGTGATTCTAAAAATAGTTTTCCATACGAAGCGGTTTTCACTCGGCGGTCTAAAATCAGCAATGTTCCGATGTCTTTTTCCGAGCGCAGCAAGCGGCCTGCTCCTTGCTTAAACGTTAACACAGCTTCCGGGAGAGCGACGGCTTTAAACGGATTCTTCCCCTGTTTTTTTGCCACTTCGCATTTTGCTTCAATGAGCGGTGAATCGGGCGGTCGGAAAGGAAGCCTTGCCATAATGACGGTCGTTAGCTCTGAGCCAGGAAAATCCACACCTTCCCAGAAACTCCCTGTTCCTAGCAAGATGGCCTGCTTCGCCAATTTGAACATTTTTGTCAATTTTACAGGGCTCCCGCCTGTCAAACCTTGAGCAAACAAGGCCGATTGCATACCTTCTGATTTCAGCTCTTCATACACTGCTTTTAACATCTCATGTGAATTAAATAACACCAATATTTTCGCTTGATCCTGCTTTTCCATGATCTTAATATATGTTGCAGCTTGCTTCACATATTCGCGTTCATCACGGTTTGTGATCGGCGGCATGTCAGCAGGTACAACGACCTTAAGCTGTTTTTCAAGTTCAAAGGGTGAATCAATTTGGACAAGGTGTGGGTAAAAATCTTGCAGGCCAAAACGTTCCAAGCAATAATCAAAGCGTTGATTGATGGTAAGCGTCCCTGATGTGAGGACAACGCTTTTTTTGTTCATGAAGAACCGATCAGCTAGCAACTCCCCTGTATCTAGCGGCTGCGCGTGCATAAAGACAGCATTCTTGGCACCCTTTGCATCAATCTCAATCCAAACGGTTTCATCATTGTTTGGTTCAAAGATAAACCGGTACAGCGTACTGCAGAATGTCTGCATAAATGACATCACTTGATCGTATTCTTCTGCTTCAAATGCAAACTGCTCTATGAACTGATCACTTTTGTGAAGCAACTCATTTTTTTGCTGCTCATACAGTTTCTCACAAGCAATCAATAATGAACAAAGCTTACTCGCTGATTCTTTAATTCGGACCCACTGAGCATGTTTTGAATGATGACGGACTCTATGAATGAGACGATTGATGTCCGCTTTTGGTTTTGTCCTTTTGACAAAAGAATGTACGGTACTAAAAAATGCGTCACTTTCCATCTGAAGCTGCTGAAGATACTCGTCCATTTCAATAAAGGTGTCAGTTGATAAACCTGCCCCATGAAATCTCTTTTTCAATTTCTTAAGCAGCCCGCCATGCAAAGAGCCAAGCTGCGTTAATTTCGCATGAAGCTGGAGATAAGACGCACTGTCACCTAGCGTTTCATTGGCTGTTTTTTCAAATTGGTGGGCCTCATCAATCACATAGACATCTGCATGCTGAAAGATAGAAGGTCCTTCCGTTTGAGATAAAAGCAGACGGTGATTCGTCAAAATTAAATCAGCGGTTTGAGCCTTTCGTTTAGCCCGTTCATAAAAACAATGTTCTTTAAAACGGCGTTTTTTCGATGTAAATGGCATGTGCATACAAGAGATACGGTCTTTTATATTTGCAGCTCCTGACGGTAAATTCAGTTCAGACAAATCACCTGTTTCAGTGACAAGAAGCCACATTAAAATTTGCGCTTTTGTTAAGACAACATCATAGTTATCATCTTCCTCATGCAGCACATGCTCAAACTTATCTAAACAAATATAATGTGCCCGCCCTTTAAACACACAGGCGGCTGGCTCAAATGGGAGCAATTGCTTGAGTAGCGGAACATCGCGCTGAAGCATTTGCTGCTGCAGTAAAATTGAATATGTACTGATAATGACAGGTTTTCCTGATTTCTTTGCTTCTAAAGCAGCTGGTATAAGATAAGCGAGTGTTTTCCCGATTCCTGGCGCCGCTTCAATTAACGCATAAGCTCTTTCATGGAACGCATCTCTTACTTTGTTCATCATCGTGAGCTGGCCTTCTCTTACTTCATAGCCTTCTAATGTTTGAGGAAGCTTCTCTTTTATCTCCTCAAACAGCTGCTCGTCGTCAGCGCCTACTGCATATGTCGATTCAGTGATAGGATTGGTCACATCTTTCACAGCAAAAGATCCTACTTCTACAAGCGAATCATCCTGACTAGAGTGATTGGTTTCAAGCTGCTTAATTAAAAGTCCTATATCACTTAGAAGATAAGAGGATAATCTGCGCAGCTGTTTTAACACATTTGGCGGTGTATTCCTTAATTGATGTAATAAGGTTAAAAATAACATGGCAGTAACTTCCGCATCACTATCCGCCCTGTGCGGGTGGTCATGTGGAAGCATGAGCTCTTCGCTTAATTCAGTTAGCTTATAACCTTCAAGCTCAGGATAAAGAATTCTAGAAATTTCAACCGTATCAATCGCTAGCACATCCAGCTCATTTTTCCCGCATGCTTTTAGTTCATCGTTTAAAAAGTTCAAATCAAAATGAACATTGTGCGCAACAAAATAAGCGCCCTGTATGAGATCATACACCTCTTGGGCAATGTCCTCAAAAAACACCGCGTCATCAACCATGTGCTGTTTAATACCTGTCAGCTGTTCAATAAATCCAGGAATCGTTTTCCCTGGGTTCACATATTTTGAATACCGTTCGACAATTTGTCCATTTTCAATGACCACCGCAGCAATTTGAATGATTTTATCACCTTTTTTTGGTGAATTCCCGGTGGTTTCAATATCAACGACAACAAACCTTTGATCGGTCATAAAATGGACACCTCAATTCCTCGTTCCACTCATAGTGAAACACACTCTGGGCAATATAGCTGAAACAGAACAGCTTCCTTATGATGAAACTGTTCTGTTTCCATGTGAGCGTGCGTTATAAAATCGTTCTCGCAGGCTCTTGCCCAATCATTTGTTCAATTTGATTTTGTTTATTTAACACGACCACTTTAGGTGTGTGCGATTGCGCTTCTTCCTCTGACAACATCCCATAAGCGATAATAATGACTTCATCTCCTGGCTGAACCAATCTTGCTGCCGCACCATTTAAACAAATGACACCGCTCTTTCTTTCCCCAGGGATGATATATGTTTCAAGTCTAGCACCATTGTGATTATTGACAATTTGCACTTTCTCATTTGCCATCATGCCTGCCGCATCAAGCAAATCTTCGTCGATGGTAATACTACCTACATAGTGTAAGTTTGCTTCAGTCACTGTCGCTTTATGAAGTTTCGAGGTCATAAAAGTTCTATACATGTTTTTCACCGCTTTCAGGAACATGGAAAATCACATTATCAATCAGTCTTGCCCGGGAGAACTTCACAGCAGTGGCAATGATCACTTGGCCCGTTAAGTGCTGAAGAGGTTCAAGCTCTGGGTAGGAGTAAATGTCAATATAATCGATTTCCCCACTCGTTTGAAGAATCTCCTCTTCCACTAATTGATAAATACGATTTACATCATGTTCACCATTTTCTACAGCTGTCTGTCCTTTTTTTAATGCCCGGTATAAAGCAGGTGCTTCTTGCCTTTCTGTTTCAGACAGATACACGTTCCTTGAACTTTTCGCTAAACCGTCTTCTTCTCGAACAGTAGGAACAGACACAAGGTGAAGATCAAAAAAGAAATCCTTGATCATCGCATCGATAACAGCGACTTGCTGTGCATCCTTTAGACCAAAGTATACATTGGTTGGTGCGACAAGGTGAAACAGCTTTGTCAGCACCGTGACAACTCCGTCGAAGTGTCCTGGGCGTTTCTTCCCGCATAAGACGTCTGTACGCTTTTGGACAGTCATCGTAATCGATGGCTCGTCTTTGTACATTTCCTTCACATCAGGTGTAAATAATATATCTACTCCAGTTTCTTCGGCAAGACGCTGGTCTCTTTTCATATCTCTTGGATAGGATTCAAAGTCTTCATTCGGTCCAAATTGCAATGGATTAACAAAGATGCTCATCACTACGATGTCATTTTGATCTCTTGCTTCTTTTGCAAGCGTAAGATGTCCTTCATGAAGGAAACCCATTGTAGGGACAAATCCAATGGAATGCTGCTTCTTTTGATGCTGCTTGATCATTTCTTTTAGTTCATGAATATGGGAGACAACCTTCATTCCTTGATCCCCCCATATAAACCATCAAGGACTTCTTCTTTCATATGAAAGGTATGAGCATCCTCTGGGAATGTGCGTGCTTTTACTTCTTTTGTATATTGTATGAGCGCTTCTTCTAATACAGCATCGATTTGCGCGTATTGTTTCACAAATTTAGGTGTTCTAGACACGCCGTACCCTACCACATCATGGTAAACGAGAACTTGTCCATCTGCTTCAGCCCCTGCCCCAATTCCGATCACAGGAATCTTTAGCATGTCAGTAATCCGTTTTGTCAGTTCACCAGGTACACATTCTAACACAAGGGCGATGGCGCCTGCTTCCTCACATTTCAGACTATCTTCAATCAATTTCTGTGCACTCTCTTTGTCTTTTCCTTGCACTTTATAGCCGCCAAGGACACCGACTGATTGGGGGGTGAGCCCTAAATGGCTTACAACAGGAATACCGCCTCTTGTAAGTGCTTGGATGGATTCAAATACTCCGTCTCCACCTTCAAGCTTTAAGGCATCAGCACCGCTTTCTTGCATAATGCGTGCTGCATTTTTCATCGTTTCTTCTAATGAATAATGATAAGACATAAATGGCATATCCGTCACAACAAATGTGTCTTTTGCGCCTCTTTTGACTGCTTTTGTGTGATGAATCATATCATCCATCGTCACTTGCACTGTGGAATCAAGTCCAAGGACAACCATCCCAAGTGAGTCACCAACTAAGATCATGTCGACTTCCGCTTTTTCCGCTTGCTTTGCAGCTGGATAGTCGTATGCTGTCAGCATCACAATAGGTTCGTTTTGTTCTTTCATTTTGAAAAAATCTAACTTTGTCTTCATTTGTTCCTCCTCATTCTGGAGAGGAGATGGCTTGTCTGATCTCACATGCTTTTATCTCTCATGTGCAGACGAATCATCCCTCTGTCCAAGTCCCTTAGGATCAAGGCAGAAATTTATCGAATTTTTCTTCCTAACAGGTACAGTTCTTTTTCAGATACTGCCCACACGAAGTATATCAAAAATGTGCCGGGTGTTCCACTTAAGTTGACTTGATCTCAATGTCAGCGGAGTAGATGTTTTGGATTCCGCCTTCCGTTTCGAGTAAAAGAACGCCTTCATCATTAATCCCAAGCGCCGTTCCAGCATATTGTCCATTGACGGTGCGTGCGATGATACGCTTTCCAATGGTCATCGCATACGATTCCCATAATTGTTTGATCGGAGCAAAACCATAAGTCATATATTCATCATACCTTTTTTCAAAGGTGGACATGATGGTTTGAATCAATGCCGCTCTGTCTATCTTTTCACCCAGCTCCATTTGCAAACTCGTCGCAACATCCTTTAATTCTTCAGGAAAATCATTTGCCGTCTGATTCACGTTAATGCCTGGACCAATAATGACTGCGTGAACTTGGTCAGCTTCTGCTTTTAATTCAGTCAAAATACCAACGACCTTTTTTCCGTTAAGCAAAATATCGTTTGGCCATTTGATTGATGGACTGAGACCCGTTTGCTGCGCTATGGCTTCAGCGATGGCGACAGATGCTAAAAGCGTCATTTGCGGCGCTTTGTGCAGCGGTATTTCCGGCCGGAGAATCAAACTCATCCAAATGCCTGTCCCATTTGGTGAATGCCACGTTCTTTGAAGGCGGCCTTTTCCGTTTGTCTGATGATCACTGACAACAAGCGAGCCGTGCGGGGCTCCTTTATTGACGAGGTCATGGGCAATGAGCTGAGTTGAGGTGACTTCTTCTTGAAAATAAATATGCCTGCCAAACAGCTCTGTTTCCAAACCAAACAGAATTTCGTCTTCACTAATTTTGTCCGGTTTACGAAGCAGCCGGTATCCTTTTCTTCTGACCGCTTCGACCTCATATCCCTCTTTTCGCAAATCCTCTATATGCTTCCATACTGCCGTTCGGGAGCAGCCAAGCTCATCACATATTTGCTGGCTTGAGACAAAATCTTGCTCAGATGCTGTAAATAGTTCAATTAATCGTTTTCTAATCGCTGATCGCACGCTATGAGCCACTCCTCTATGGCTTCTTTTCGGTTTTCAAGCTGGTTTTGCAAAACGGCTTTTTTTACAGAAGAAAGCTCTTCTGCAATCCATTTACCAGCTGGCTTTTGCCGAAAGGCCATCAAATCTTTTCCTGACACTGCAAGGTCTTGAAGCTGTTTAATCGGCAACGCATCATATGAACGTTTCGCCGCCTCCAGCTCATCAAAGAAAATGCGGCGCTCATGTTTGAGTTGCGTGATTTTCATACTAGAAAGCAGGACATGTTCACCAGCTTCAAACATTTTTTCCGCATCCCAGTCACAATCAACATATTTGCTAATGGCAACGGCTTCTTTTAAAAGTTTCGTTGATAACTTCCATTCTTTTAAAAAGGACACCGCCTCCGCCTCATCTAGACCAAGTAAATGGATAAAGGCTCCCCATACCTCATCTAACCCATCCAATAAATAATACGGGAAAGCTTGGAACGTTTCATTCAGCTGATCCTTTTTGAGGCCGGGCAATTCTTCATACAATTTGGTGGAGATGAGCACCTTGATGGCTTGCTCACAGTAGCGGCCTTTTAAAAGTTTTTCCATTTCGATTTTTTTGCGTTCAACAGATATGTTAGCAAGCAGATGTTTATCTTTTTTCATTGCTTCTTCCGTCTCTTTAGAAAGCTCAAACCCGAGCTGGCTTAAAAACCGCACCGCTCTCATCATCCGAAGCGCATCTTCTTGAAAGCGGCATGCAGGATCTCCAACCGTTTGAATTCGTCTTCGCTTAATATCCCGCTTGCCGCCCACATGGTCAATGATGTCACCATGAATATCCATGGCCACTGCATTGATCGTTAAATCTCTTCTTAAAAGATCTTCTTTTAGTGATGAAATAAACGCCACTTCTTTAGGCCGTCGAAAGTCTTCATATTCTGATTCAGTCCGAAACGTAGTGACCTCATAGCTGACCCCGTCAAGTAACACAATAACAGTGCCATGCTCTTTGCCGACATCTACTGTTTTATCAAATAAAGACTCCACCACATCAGGTGTGGCATCTGTCGCAATATCGATATCCCCAATTTCCCTGCCTAAAAGGACATCTCTCACCGCACCGCCGACAAAATAAGCTTGATACCCATGTTCATGCAGTGTATGTAAAATAGGGATCGCATGTGTGAATGGTTCATTCATTTTCAACATCACCTTCGATCAATTCTAAGTAAAGCTCTTCATACTCTCTCACAATTTTGTCAGAAGAGAAATTGGCTTCAACACTAGACTTGGCTGCCATCGATATTTGCTTATGGAGCGCATTGTCTTTCAGAATAGAGATGGCATGTTTTGCTGCTCCATCTACATCACCAAGCGGAACAAGGAATCCTGTCTCTCCATGTGCAATCACCTCTGGAATTCCTCCAACGTCTGTTCCTATACAAGGTACTCCGCATGCCATTGCTTCAAGTAGTACAAGACCAAAACTCTCTTTCTCAGAAAGCAGCAGCTTCAAATCACTAATCGAATAGAGCTCCTCCACCTTCTCTTGCTTTCCTAAAAATAACACGCGGTCCGTTAATCCAAGCTTTTTCACAAGCTCGCAAACAACCGATTTTTCAGGGCCGTCCCCAATCAGTAGCAGTTTTGCATTCACCTGTTCAGAAATCTGTTTAAACACATGGATTACGTCATGCACCCGCTTCACTTTACGGAAATTTGATACATGGATGACGACCTTCTCATCCTGCAGAAGACCATAATGCGTCTTCAGCACTTCGTGATCTTCACGCAAATATACACGCTCATCGACGAAATTATGGATCGTATCAATTTTTTTATTCGGTTTAATTAGATCGTATGTCTGCGCAGCTAATGAATGTGATACAGCCGTTACGCGGTCAGATGATTCGATCGCAAACCGGATAACTTCCTTTAAAGATGGGTCATAGCCTAAAACCGTAATATCCGTCCCGTGAAGGGTGGTGACGACTTTGACAGACTGTCCAGTCATTTGTTTGGCTAAGAACGCACAGACAGCGTGAGGGACCGCATAATGCGCATGAATAATATCAAGCTTCTCTCGTTTTGCCACTTCTGCGAGTTTACTTGCCAGTGCAAGGTCATAAGGCGGATATTGAAACACAGCATATTGAGTGACATCCACCTCATGAAAATAAATATTCGGATACACTTTATTGAGTCTAAACGGAATACTTGAGGTAATGAAATGAACATCGTGCCCTTTTTCAGCTAAACGTTTTCCAAGCTCTGTGGCAATAATGCCCGAACCGCCAACACTCGGATAACAAGTGATTCCGATCTTCAATTTTTTCATAATTACCCCCCAAGTAAGTCATCGTCCATCAAAAGTGGCTTCTTTGTCAGAAACCCTTCTGCAAAAGGTTTATTGACTTCCCTTCCATACATCGACTCTCTCATTTTGACAAAATCGATATAACCATTTACAAGCGGTGTCTCCACTGAACTCTCTGTTTTGACAAATTGGCTTTTATACGCATGTAAGCTATCAATTTTTTGCTTCATCTCGTCTGAGATATCGATCACAAAATCTGGACGATGGTGGCCATTAATCATGTAATAATACATCTGGCTTATTTTATGCGCTGGCTGCTTGTATGAATCTTCAAATTTATGTATACCTGCAGAAAAAGCGGCCTCTTCTACAAGTGAACCCGCATGACCATGATCAGGATGTCGATCTTGGTGGTGCGGGGCAAAAATAAGTCTCGGTTTGTATGTTCGGATGACACCTGCAATTTCTTTCATCGCTTCGTCATTCAGATAAAGTCCTCTATCTGGCAACGTGAGCTGGATTCGAGTCGTGACGCCTAAAATGGCAGCGGCTGCTCTGGCCTCTTCTTTTCGGCTTTCAACCGTTCCGTTTGAAGATAATTCAGCCTGAGTCAAGTCACAAATCCCAACACGTGCCCCTTTTTTTACGTATTTTGCAATCGTTCCACCCATACCGATCTCTACATCATCGCTATGGGCACCGAATGCAAGGATATCAAGTGGTTTCATGCGTTCCTCCGTTTTTTGCTACATCTCGAAAATCAAACGTACCTTTATTTAAATTCCTGACTAAAATTTCGGCGGTCCCCATATTGGTTGCTAATGGGATGGCATACACATCGCAAAGCCGGATGAGTGCAGATACATCCGGTTCATGCGGCTGTGCAGTGAGAGGGTCTCTAAAAAAGAGCACAAGATCCATTGCATTATCAGCAATCATAGCACCGATCTGCTGATCTCCTCCAAGTGGTCCTGATTGGAAACGATGAATGGGCAGCCCAGTCGCTTCTTTCACTCTTAAACCTGTGGTTCCTGTTGCATAAAGTGTATGATCTGCCAAAAGATCTCGATACGCAATGGCGAATTGAATCATGTCACTTTTTTTCTTATCGTGAGCGATTAAAGCAATGTTCATCAGGGATCCACTCCTTATTAGTCGATAATATTTTCTAAGCCATAGACGAGTTGATCAATATGCATCACCTGTTCAACAGAAAGCTTCACACCTGACATAAAGGATGCACGGTTATAAGAATCATGACGGATCGTGAGCGTCTGTCCGTCCATTCCAAACAGCACTTCTTGATGAGCAATCATGCCTGGAAGCCTTACGCTGTGAAGACGGATGCCATCATAATCTGCTCCTCGAGCACCTTCGATTAGTTCTTTTTCTTCAGGGTGCCCCTGCTTTTTGCTTTCTCTTACTTCAGCAATCATTTCAGCCGTTTTTAGTCCTGTACCGCTCGGAGCGTCCAATTTTTTATCATGATGAAGCTCAATGATTTCAACATCAGGAAAATAATTTGCTGCCATTTTGGCAAACTTCATCATTAAAACAGCACCAACAGCAAAGTTAGGCGCAATAATACAGCCTATCCCTTTTTCTTCTGTTAATTGCTGAAGTTCTTTTAGGTCGTCTTCTGAAAAACCTGTTGTGCCTACGACTGGACGTACGCCATGTTCAAGGGCTTTTTTTGTATGTACTTTCCCGATTTCTGGGGTCGTCAAATCAATTAATACATCCGGTGCTGTTTCTGAAAGACACACGTCAATATCCGTATAAATGGGCGCATCAGATGTTGTATGAAGCACATCTGATAGCTTTTTCCCCTCATGTGTGTGATCAAGTGCTGCTACTAGTTCGAAATGGCTTGTTTCTTCTGCCAGCTTGACAGCCTCTATCCCCATTCTTCCTCTTGCTCCAGCGATTACAACTTTGATGGTTTGATTCGTCATCTTCTCTACTTCCCTTCTTTTTTCGTCCAGCGGTCTTTGTCTCTTGTATTGAATTTATGCATCACACGATCATGGGCTTCTTCAAGTGATATATTGAGTGAATTGGCAAGGCATGTTAACACAAACAGCACATCGCCAATTTCTTCTTCCATGCTTTTTTCTGTTTCTGTTGTTTTTTTCGGCTTTTCTCCATAGTAATGGTTGACCTCTCTTGCCAGCTCACCTAATTCTTCTGTCAGACGGGCCATCATGGCAAGCGGGCTGAAATAGCCTTCTTTAAATTGTCCTATGTAATCATCGACTTCTTGCTGCACGTGACGCAGCGTTTTTTCATTCGTCATGAAGCTCATCCTCCTATCCATCTCTTACATGTTAGCGAAATCATAAATATTTGACAAATGTTTAAAACTCAGTTTGCTTGTTTCTCTTCCATACCATATAATATTATCGCTGTCTAAGCAAAAAAAGGAGTGATCTTTTGCTAAAAGAAATTCGTCTTAAAAATATCGTATTTATTTTAATAGGATCTGCGATTTTTTCTTTCGGCCTTGTTCATTTTAATATGCAGAACAACTTGGCGGAAGGCGGATTTACAGGTATCACACTGCTTTTATATTTTCTATTTCACATTGACCCATCTATTTCAAACCTTGTGTTAAACATTCCGATCTTTTTTATCGGCTGGAAAATGCTTGGCAGAACCATGTTTACATATACAATTGTCGGAACCGTCAGTCTTTCTGTCTTTCTAGCCATCTTTCAGCGCTTTCAAATACATATGCCTCTTCAGCATGATTTAGCCTTAGCCGCACTCTTTGCAGGTGTGTTTATCGGAACAGGCCTCGGAATCATCTTTAAATTCGGCGGGACAACAGGCGGCGTGGACATTATTGCAAGACTGATCAACAAACATTATCAAGTCGCAATGGGAAGAACGATGTTTATCTTCGACGCATGTGTCATTACCATCTCTCTCACCTATTTAAATTACAAAGAAGCCATGTATACACTTGTTGCCGTATTTGTTGCTGCAAAAGTCATCGACTTCATGCAAGAAGGCGCTTACGCTGCCAAAGGAGCGATGATTATTTCTGAAAAGGATGACATCATTCAAAAGAAAATCACAGAGGAAATGGAGCGCGGAGTGACCATTTTAAAGGGTGTCGGCTCCTATACGAAACAGGAACGCAACGTCCTTTACTGCGTCGTTCCAAAAAATGAGCTTGTCCACCTCAAGAGTGTCGTAACTTCCGTCGATCCTCATGCCTTTGTATCAGTGAGTGACGTGCATGACGTACTTGGTGAAGGCTTCACATTAGATGAACATAAAAAGCCGCTCAATCCCCACTAAAAAAGAAGCCCGATAACGGTGCTTCTTTTTTTATGACTTTGGATAATCGGCTTGTCGCTTTTGCTTTTTTTCTTTTTCAGCACGGTATTTCCTAAACCCAACATACGTTAAAGTGAGTAAAATCATACTTCCTGTTGTTAAGATGACCCATAAAAGCGATGGATCCGCTTCATCTTGATCAACGTTCGCAAACACACTTGATAAATCTTCTTCGAGTTTCGTGAGACGCTCAAGCTTTGTCCCACTCGATGCTTTTAAAAATTCACCTTGTTCAATTACTTCCATGTGCTGCTTAATTGTTTGCAGCTTTTCAGGCGAGATATCAATGGTTAAACTCGGATAAATCATATCATACAATGAAACCAGCTCATTCCAAGTTTCATAGAACGTCGTCGATTCTGGATCTTTTACTTCTTTCTTTAATGTCGGAAAAGACCCCATAATCGGCTTCTCAAGCGAACCCCAAAGAGGTTCTGAATTTGATTGTATCGCATCGAGAAGCATTCTAAACTGAGAGGCATACCGAAGTTTTTCGCGCTCATTTAAGTCTTCCTGCGGGAGTCCTTTAATGATATCTTGATAGCCAAGTGTAATTTGCCGAACCTGCGTATTCGTCAGAGTTCCACGCCAATTCTCAGCTTTAAATGTCTTTTCAGCATACAATGCGACTTGTAATGCCTCATCATATTTAGCTTGTCTCGTTAATTGAAAGATTGAATCTGATAGTTCCGTTAATTCTTGCAGCGCTTTAGCAGCTGTTGTTTCCTCACCTTTTGCAGCAGCTGGATGCAAGACGAGAAATAATAATAGAATCATCGCGATTGACTTTCGTTTCATGCAAGTCCCTCCTAGCCTTTCTCCATACAGCGTATGAAGAAAAGGACAAGGTTAGACCAACATTGTTAAGGGAGTTCAAGCTTGACCGACTTTTTCGAGAGGACAAGATAATACGAAACAAGAAGAACGGCAATACTTAACCAAAACGTCACGTAGCCGATCTCATTTGAATAGGCAGAAAGCATAGAATAACGCGGCATCATTCCAAATACATAATCAATCACATCATTATGTAAAATCCATATGCCTGCTACAACCAAATGACGCATGTGAAAACGATAATACGGCGCAAATAACACAGCCTGTACCGCCATCGCAAAGTGCGAACCAATTAGCATATATCCTTCCCACGGAAAATCATCAACAGAAACGAGCACGAAAAGATTCATCCCTACAGCCCATAATCCATATTTGATCAAGGTGACAAGGGCCAGTGCTTCAAAATAAGGAGCATGGCGTTTCATTAGAAAGGCTAGTAATACAAATAAAAAGAAAAAGCTTGCCGTCGGACTGTCCGGTACAAAAGGTAAAAAGACAGCCGGCGTCTCAACGAGCTGCGGAATATACCAGTAGTAGCCGTACGCAGTCCCAAGAAAGTTGACAATGAGCACGAGCACAAGCATGTAGCGTGTGGCTAGCAGATATTGAATCCATCTCATATTTCTCTTCACTCACGATCTGTTAAAATCAGAAAAAAGCTGACAGCGCCAGCTTTTTTCTCCTTTTGAGTATATCCTTGTACTTGCATTTAAACAACTGAATTATTTAGATTTGACCTCAGATAAATATTTCGAGAGCTTTTCAAGTTCTTCATCGCTGCCTTTAAAAATGCCCTTAGGCATGTTGCCTTTTCCTTCTACAGCGATTTTCGCAATTTCCTCTGGTGCTAAGCCATTGTCAACAAGTGACGGGCCAGCTGCACCGCCTTGCATATTATCTCCGTGACAGGAGATACATGTCTGCTCTTGATAGATTTTATACTCTTCAGCTGAGGTATCAATCTCTGCTTCTTTCTTGATTTCACCTTGCTTCGCTGCTGCTTCCCAGTCATGAGTAGCAACAGACTCCCATGTTAAATAGGTTGCTGCACCAACTGCAAGAATCATCATCCCAACTGCAATTGGTCTTCGATATGGCCTACGTTCAGGACCAGAATCAAGAAATGGTGCGAGTAAAAGAGCACCAAACGCAATTCCAGGCATAATCATTGCGCCAACCACCGTATAGCTCCCTGCAGCAAACTCATATTTTAACAACTGGTACAAAAATAAGAAATACCAGTCTGGCAGCGGAATATAGCCCGTATCTGTCGGATCAGCCATCCGCTCAAGCGGAGGTGCATGAACAACAGTTAGGACAAGAAATCCAATTAAAAAAACAGCACCTACAAGCCATTCCTTTAAAAGAAAGTTCGGCCAAAAGGCTTCGGTTTTTCCCGGATATTCGGAATAGTCTTTAGGTATGTTAGGTTTTCTTTCTGCCGGTATTCTGGAATCTCCGACAAACTTCATCCCTTTTCCCCTATGCAAAGTCATCCCCTCCTCATTGAACATTCATCAAACGCAAAATTTTACAGCGGTCCAGAAATTCCTTGCTTACGAATCATAATAAAGTGGGCAGCCATCAGCCCAAATAATGCCGCTGGCAAGAAAAAGACATGGATAGCGAAAAATCTCGTCAGCGTTTGTGCACCTACAATGTCAGGATGACCTGCAAGCAGCGTTTTAATCTCTTTCCCAATGAAAGGTGTCGCCTCTGCAATTTGAAGACCAACCTTCGTCGCAAATAGCGCCTTCATATCCCACGGTAAAAGATACCCTGTAAAACCAAGTCCAAGCATCACAAAGAAAATGAGCACACCGACAATCCAGTTTAGCTCTCTAGGCTTTTTATACGCCCCTTGGAAAAAGACCCTCAGCGTATGTAAAAACATCATAACAATGACTAGACTCGCACCCCAGTGGTGCATCCCTCTTACAATCTGTCCAAATGCCACTTCATTTTGCAAATAATAGACAGATTCCCATGCGTTTTTAATATCCGGTACATAATACATCGTTAAAAACATGCCCGAAAGGACTTGAATGACCGTCACAAAAAACGTTAAACCGCCAAAACAATACACAAAAGCAGAGAAATGATGTGCTGGATTGACGTGCTCAGGCACTTCATGATCCGCAATGTCTCTCCATATCGGTGTGATGTCCAGCCGCTCATCTACCCAATCGTAAATCTTGTTAAGCATCGTTACCCTTCCCCTTTCGGCACAGCTTTTCCAAGATAGAGGTATCCGTCCTTCACTTGCTGCTTATAATGGTCAAGCGGAGCAAGCGGTGGAGTTCCGGGTACGTTTGTACCATCCTTGTCGTACAGCCCATAATGGCATGGGCAGAAAAATTTGTTTGGATTTTTCGGATCACTGTTCCAGTTCACTGTACATCCTAAATGTTTACAGATTGGCGATAAAGCGACAATTTCATCCCCTTCTTTGTACACCCATGCAGACCTAGATTCCTTTGACTCATACCATGCATCTACTTGATCAATTTTAAAGTCAAAGCGCTTCGGTTCTTTTGTCAGTTCATCTACACTGACAACTTGAACCATATCCTGATCCTCTGTTCCTTTTAGCACAGGGTCAAGCGCAAAGCGAACCATAGGCATGAGCATTCCAGCGGCCATAAATCCCCCCACGCCGGTCAACGTGTAATTCAAAAATTGACGCCTGGACACTCCATGTCTCTTCTCGCTCATTTTTTTCTCCCCCCCTCAGGTCGTCAGCTACTTTATAACTGAATTAGAAAAAATTTCATAAAACTAGGACACCCTCATAATATATCAATCTATTCACAAGGTCAACAGCCTAAAAAGCTATGTACAATGCAAATGTAAGGGTTTTTATGACGGGTTCCATTTTTGTAACAAAAAGTTCAAAATTTGTTCTACACTGTCTTGAATGACTTTTTGCTTTAAATTGACCTTTAAATGCTCAAGCGGAACAGACTGCAATATAAATGCCGATTCGCTCACTTCTAGCTGTTCTTTCCATTTGTTATCAGATGTGATAAACACAACATGCTGAAAATGTTCTTGCAATGATTGTTTTAGTGCAAGTATGTCTTCTTGCTTACGATTATTTACTTCTAAATATGTATATGGAGGAAAAAGAAACACTCTGCCTTTCAGTTGCCTTTCAAGATCCTCTGCCACAAGCATTGTAAACTCACCTAAAGACACGGTTTGTTTGATATGGCTTGCATTTATCCCAACTAATGGAATGATAGCGGTATCAATGTAATCTTTAGATTGTAAAAAGAGATCCGCGTCCTCCGCCTGAAACTTCATCTAGTTCCCCTCTTTCATCACATAAGCCCTGCCTGTATAGGGCAAGGCTTATTGGCTTGGTTTATGATAATAGGCTTAATTCTTTTGCTAACTTATTAAATGTTTCTTGATCATGACGGTCAAGCGCTTCATCGATTTCTTTCATCAGCCGTTCTTTTTGGAAAGTAGCGATAGAATGCTCTAGCACTTTCTCAGCAAGATCTTTATCTTTTTCATTTTCATAAAGATCTTTAGGAATATGAGGATTTGTTTCAAGTACAGCGGCATATTCCGGCGAACGATATGCAGATCGGAAATTCAATTGAATAAACAAATCTTGCTGTTTATTCAAACGAATATCATGAAATGATTTTTCTGCATCTGTCGTCATGATATTTTCTTTATAAAATCTAAAGGGAACTTCATCCACACAGTGTGTTGACATAATAATTCCCCTTGGGCAAAATTCTGCTTGCTCTACAAAATGAACCTTTTCCATCAAAGAGTCGTGACTCATTAAATAATTTAATATCCAAACACACTCTCTTCGCTTTAACTGATAATGGTTTAAGAACCACCGGATAAATTCCTTCTTTTCATTGACAGAAACAGGGGTCTGCATGTTATTCCCTCCTCTATCGTAAATTAAATTGCTATACATGAATTATTCAACAAACCAGTTCTTCATTCCTGCAAACTATAAGGAAATTTCGTCTTCAATTCTTAAAATCGTTTCTTCAATTTCTTCATTCGTGCCATCTTTCTGAAGAACTTTTCGTAATAACGGCAAGGCTTCTTTTTGTCTGCCTTCTTCTAAAAGGAACGAAGCATATTCATATAAAAAGTCACGTTCCTCATCAAAATCAGGCAGAGCAAGTTTGAAATACTCAGCGGCTTCATCGTATTCTTCTCGTCCGACAGAAGCAGAAGCAGCATACCAATTCCATTTTGGATCTTCTTCCCCAAAGCTTTTAACCTCTTTAATCACATCCAGAATTTCATCAAACAGCTCTTCATTTAAATAGATCGCAAGCAGCGTTTGAACCGCTTCAATATATCCTGGATCAAGAGCAAGTGCTTCTTGAAGCAATTTTTTCGCATCTTCCGAATGGCCATTTTTTAAATCAATCTTTGCCCCATATAAATATAACTCTTTGTTATACTCATCCACTTTAATTCCTTCTTTTACTATCTCTAAAGCTTCATGATATAGTCCTTCTTCCTCATAGCTTTTGGCTAAAGGCATATAAAGTGACGAATACGAAGGATCAATATCTTTTAGTTCAGAGAGCTGCTGAATAGCCGTTTTCGTTCTGCCAGCCCTCATCGCTGTAAATCCGTAGCCAAAAAGTGTATTTGGATCCACTTGATCCTTTACAGCTTTTTCATACCATTCAAGGGCATCTTCAAATTCTCCAGCTGTGCTTAATGATTCAGCGAGCCGCTGATATACATTGACACCACCAATTTCATTTTGTTGATCGGCCACTTTGTAGAAATAGTCGGCTGCTTTCTTTGAAAGACCTTGGGAAAAATACAATTCCCCTAAAGCAAAATCAATGACGGCTTCATGAGGTAGTAACTCTTTCGCTTTTAAAAGCTTTTGTTCACTAACTTCAAATAGTCCTTGCATTTGATACAAATCTGCCATTAACAATAAACTCTCTGGATACGCATCGTCATCTTCAGGAATCGTTTCAAGAACTGCTATTGCCTTCTCTTCTTCATCAGAGTCTATTAACAGCTCTGCATAAAAACAGGTTAATCCTGTTTCTTCTGGATATAAATCATGTAAATCACTAATGAGGTTCCGCGCTTTGTCAATATCTCCCCAGTCATAATATAACTGAGCTGCCTGCGCTTTTTCTTCATCATGAAGATGCTTCTCTGCTTGAGCAAGTGTTTGGAGTCCCTTTTCAGTCTCACCCGCCTCAACTAATTTTATGGCTTCTTGTAATGAACTATTCAAATCAAACCGTTCCTTTCTGTTTCCAAAAACCTAAACTGTTGTTACTTCATATCATAATCGACAGCTGCATATCCAGCAAATATGTTGCTCTTTTAACATGAAGCCATTTTTGTGTTTTGAAGACTCTTTTTCAATCAATACTTTACTAAACTGATGATTTGTAAACCGAATACACTAAAAAATTGTTTTTGAATCAGCAAAATGCTCTTTTTCAAGGTTTCACCTTGAGACAAGCTATGCTATAGTTCTTTCAAATATGCAAAAGGAAAGAAAAAGCCTGAGGAAATCCTCAGACTGTTTGCGTTAAGTATTCAATGTGTTCAAAGAAATTTGGGTAAGATACACGTACTGCATCTGTATCTTCAATCTCGATTGCTTGCTCTGTTATACATGCCGCAATTCCTAACATCATACCAATTCGATGATCTCCGTAGCTTGAGACGACTGCGCCGCCTTTAAGTCTCGTTTTACCATGAATCTTCATTCCATCATCTGTTGCTTCAATATGAGCACCTAGTTTTTTAAGTTCTGAAACGACTGTATCAATACGATTGGTTTCTTTCACTTTTAATTCAGCAGCATCTTTAATGATCGTTGTTCCTTCTGCTTGAGTAGCTAGGAGCGCAATAATAGGAATTTCGTCGATCAGTCTAGAGATCATATCACCTGAAATGTCGATCCCTTTTAATGAAGAGGTAGAGATCGTTAAATCACCGTACGGTTCTCCGCCTTTAGCATCCACTTCTTGAATGTCGAGGTCTGCACCCATTTGTTTTAGCACATCTATAATACCAGTTCTCGTTTTGTTCAAACCGACATTTCTCAATACAATCCGGCTGTTTGGAACGATAGATCCAGCCACTAAGAAAAATGCAGCTGAAGAAATATCTCCAGGGACAAATACATCTGTTGCTTTTAACGTTTGTCCACCTTCAATTGAAACACTTTGTGCATCTTCATGTAGCGAGACACCAAACATTGATAACATTCTTTCGGTATGGTCTCTTGATTTATGCGGTTCAGTTAACGTCGTTGTTCCTTCTGCCTGCAGTCCAGCTAGAAGGACAGCCGACTTAATCTGGGCACTGGCAACTGGAGACTCATAAGAGATAGCTTTTAAATTACCCCCACGTATAGAAAGCGGTGTATACTCGCCATTTGCTCTGCCATCTATCTTGGCTCCTAATTGTCTTAGCGGACCTGTTACCCGTTTCATCGGTCTTTTGGCAATACTTTCGTCTCCGATCAGCGTACTGTGGAACTCACAGCCAGCCAAGATTCCCATCATTAAACGAATGGTCGTGCCAGAGTTACCGACATCGAGAATATCACTCGGCTCTTTAAGTCCTTTTAGTCCCTTACCATGAATGACAACATCTGTACCTTTTTGTTCGATGTCGACACCCATCTTTCTAAAACAATCGATCGTGCTTAAACAATCAGCGCCAGGAAGAAAGTTTTTTACTACTGTAGTCCCGTCAGCAATAGCGCCAAACATCACAGTTCTATGAGAAATGGATTTATCTCCTGGAATATGAATTTCTCCATTCATAGGAGCACTTTTATGAATTTTCATGTTCCTCACCTCAATCAGCATAAAATGTATCGTAATTTGCTCTATTTTTTATACAGAGTTCTGCCCGCTTTCGATCATTATCTGTTTGAAAACTAATGCGTAAAATCCCGTTAATGTCTTCTCGCGTTTCAATAATACGGATATTTGTAATACTGATGTTTTCATTTGCTAGATATCCTGTAATTTCCGAAATAACACCTGGATGATCCGGCACATCGACATAAAGATCATAAAAAGCAGGGATCGCTCCTTTTTTCCTCAGAGGCAGGCCGTCGCGATATTCCTTGGCCTCTTGGAAATAAGAGAATAACCCCTCAGCATCTTCTTGTTGCACAAAGGATTCAATGCGGTCAATCTCTTTTTTCCATTCATGAAATCGGTCTAAAATCTTGTTTTTATTGTGCAACAGGATATCGCGCCACATTGCAGGATTACTTGATGCAATACGGGTAATATCTCGAAAGCCTCCAGCAGCAAACCGTTTTACAAGAGGAAATTCTTCCTCAAAATGATGCGCTTGATGCACAAGACTGGCAGCGACGATGTGTGGAAAGTGACTAATCACACTTGTCACAGCATCATGTTCTTCGGGTGTCATTTCAATGAAATGAGCATTGGTTCCCTTCAGTAGATCCTTCAAACGGTCAACAGCTTGACGACTTGTTACTTTTGCTGGCGTTAAAATGTAGAATGCATTTTCAAATAAAAAGTCTTTTGCTGCAATGACACCTGACTTATGAGACCCTGCCATCGGATGCCCGCCAATAAATTGGTAATGATCAGGCAACGTTTTTTCAGCAAAGTGAACGACCTTTTGCTTTGTGCTCCCTACATCCGTAATCGTGAGCTCTCTTTCAATACCAGATGCTGCAATATCACTTAACATTTTGACGGTTTGTTGTACTGGCGTTGCCAAAATAATCGTTGCTGATGCTTTTAAGCCTTCCATCAAGGATTCGGCAGTCGCGTCGATGATTCCTAGTTTTGTTGCAGCAATCATTTGTTCTTTAGAGACATCATAGCCTACAATTTTTTTATGTGGAAATTCTTTTTTAATCGACAGTGCAATAGAACCACCAATTAAACCAAGCCCAGCGATTAATATGGTTTCGTTTGCTTCATTCATGTTCATCACCTGATTTTTCGCGTAAATTAAACAAGCTGTTTCAATAGCTTATATGTATATTGGATGAGTTACAACGAAAGCCATATCCCATAAACAGGATATGACTTCATTGTTATGCTACGCACGAATGCCTTGTAATAAATCGGCAAGTGTAGTTAGGATTTCTTCATTTTGCTCCTTTGTTCCAACAGTAATACGTAAAGAAGTTGGGAATCCGAGAGCTTGACCAGATCGAACGATATAGCCCTTTTTCAAAAGTGCATTGAACAGCTCATCTGCATCTCTTTTAAAATCAATCAGCACAAAGTTTGTTTGAGATGGATAGATAAACAATCCAAAACGGTCTGCAAATTCTTGATATTGTTTAAGACCTGCTTCATTTTTTTGTCTGCACGATTGAATGAAGTCTTGATCTTTAATGGCTGCACGTGCAGCTGCCTGAGCGATACGACTTGTATTAAAAGGCTCTCTCGCAGGTTCAATGGCAGTAATCAACTCCTCTGAGGCAACCCCATAACCTACTCGAAGTGCCGCAAGTCCATATGCTTTAGAGAACGTGCGCAGTACAATGACATTTTGATAGGCTTTTAATAGAGATAAACTGTTCGGAAAGTCTTCCGCGCGAACATATTCAAAATATGCTTCATCTAGAACGACAAGCACGTGAGCAGGCACTTGATCTAAAAACGATACGAGCTCAGACTCTGACAAATGATTTCCTGTCGGATTGTTCGGGTTACACACCCAAACGACTTTTGTGTTGTCATCCACCGCATTCAGCATTCCCTTTAGATCATGAGCTCCTCCATTTAGAAGTGGTACTTCTCTAATCTCTGCATGCTCAATCACTGCATTGTGACGGTATTGCGGGAATGACGGGGATGGGATCACCGTATTTGTATGTTGATCAAGGAATGCCCTAGCAATAATTTGCACAAGTTCATCTGAGCCATTCCCGAATATTAATTGTTTTTCATTTACTTGAAGAAACTCAGCCAGTTCCGTTCTTAAACTTGCGCTGTATCCGTCTGGATAAATCGCTAAATGTTCAAGTTCAGCTTGTATGGCCTCTCTTGCATGTGTGGAACATCCAAAAGGGTTTTCATTTGAAGCCAATTTCACAATTTTGTCTAATTGATATTCTTTTTTGACCTCTTCAATTGGTTTCCCAGGTTGATACGGTTTTAGCTGTTTTAATTGATCTTTGATTTGCAAAATGTTTCACCTCATTTGAATGAATAGAGGGGACTAAATGTTTTTGCATATGTTTCAAATTCTCTTAAAGCCTCTTGGCGTGTATCACTTGCTACTAATTGTTCTTGAAGCTCTTCAATTTTTTTGACAAGCGCACTGCCGACAACGACACCATCACTCATTTTATTCATTGAGTCTACTTGTTCTCTTGTTGAAATACCAAAACCTACAGCAACTGGTATTTGACTCAGCTGTTTCACTTGTTGAATAAAATCTGTAATCGATGCGTCGAAAGATTGTCTGACACCTGTGACGCCGAGAGATGAAACACAATACACAAAACCTTCTGCCTGCTCTACAATTTTTTCTAATCGTTCCTTGCTTGTTGGTGCAACGAGTGATATATATGAAATGTCGTGTGCTTGACAGTTCTTCTGCAGCTCGCTACTCTCTTCAAAAGGCAAGTCGGGTGTTAAGAGCCCCGAAATATGATTTTTGCGCAGTAAAGCGAAAAAGTATTCTGTGTCTAATTGTAACACAGGATTATAATACGTAAATAGAATTACAGGAATTTTTACGCCGTTTTTTTTCATCTTTCCTGCTAATTCTATCGCTTTTACGATATTCATACCATGATGAAGTGCTCTTTTAGAAGCTCTTTGAATGACGGGGCCGTCCGCTAACGGATCGGAATACGGAACACCTAGTTCAATCGCATGTGCCCCTGCTGCTTGAAGCGCGAGGGCTAAATCAATGGTGATCTCTTCTGATGGATCACCCGCTGTAATAAATGGAATAAATAATTTCTGACCTTGCTCTAATTGAAATGTGATCATTTTGTTTCACCCTCACTTTCAAGCACATTCATTAATGTATGCACGTCCTTATCTCCTCTGCCTGACAAGCAGACAAGAACAATGTCGTCTTCACTCATGTTCTGGCTCATTTCAAACGCTTTTGCTAAAGCATGTGCAGATTCGATCGCTGGCAGGATTCCTTCTTTTTCTGTGAGCAGCTTTAACGCATCTAGTGCTTCTTGATCTGTCGCACTCACATATTGAACCCGGCCGCTCGCATGCAAATACGCATGCTCTGGCCCGATCCCCGGATAGTCTAATCCAGCTGAAATCGAATAAGGCTCAATAATTTGACCAAATTCATCTTGAATCAAGTATGTCAAAGATCCATGTATGACACCTTTTGTCCCTTTCGTGATGGTCGCTGCATGAAGCGGAGTGTCGATTCCTTTCCCAGCAGCTTCTACACCAATGATATCGACCTCTTCATCTAAGAACGCCCGGTACATTCCTATCGCATTGCTCCCTCCGCCAACACAGGCAACGACTTTATGAGGAAGCTGCCCTTCCTTTTCAAGTATCTGCGCTTTTGCCTCATCTCCGATCATCCGCTGAAATTCACTGACGATTTGAGGATACGGATGAGGTCCAACGACTGAGCCGATCATATAAAAGTGGTCACTGCAATGCTGGACCCAATAGCGGATGGCTTCATTGGTTGCATCCTTTAATGTTCCATTCCCGCTTGTGACAGGTATAACTTCAGCGCCGAGTAGTTTCATTCGGAACACATTGAGTGATTGTCTTTCCACATCTTCTTTTCCCATAAATACAGTGCAGGATAAACCGAATTTTGCGGCCACTGTTGCAGCAGCTACACCGTGCTGACCTGCTCCTGTTTCGGCGATGATATTTGATTTCCCCATTTTTTTCGCTAGCAGTGCCTGCCCAAGCGCATTGTTAATTTTATGAGCGCCTGTATGGTTTAAATCTTCTCTTTTTAAATAGATTTTAGCACCACCGAGATATGCCGATAATTGATCAGCGTATGTGAGTGCAGTTGGTCTGCCTGAATAGTTTTTCAAAAGCGATATATATTCCTTTTGAAAAGCAGGGTCTTCTTTTAATTCACGAAAAGCTTGTTCGATCTCTTCTAGTGGCTGCATGAGCGTTTCAGGAACGAATTTCCCTCCAAATTCTCCATATCTGCCAATCTCATTTGGATATGCGTACATGGTTCAACATCCTTTCTTCGAGCACTTTCATCTTTGTACTACTTTTCTTCCCGTTTTCTTCTATACCGCTTGAAAGGTCTATGGCGTCTGGACCAAAAGCAAGCAGATCTATTATGGTGTCTGGCGTGATCCCGCCAGCAATGGCGCAAGTTTTTCCCAGTTGTTTTGCATGCTGAACATATGAAGGCACCGCCTCCCATGCAAAAGCTGTTCCAGAACCGCCTCTCATTCCTTTTACTTTCGCATCAATGAGAAAGCCGTCGACACTTGGAGCAAATGCCGTCATATGTTCAAGTGTGTCGTTTACATCGGGCTCGTGATGGAACACTTTCCAAACGAGCGCCTTCGTTTGTTGTTTGATGTCGCTTGCATCTTCTGGCGTCTCATCGCCATGAAGCTGCACAATATCTAAGGGGAGGTTGTTTGTGATCTCGCACACTTTTGGTGTTTTTTCATTCACAAATACCCCCACTATCTCTTTTTTGCATTTTACTTGTGACAGCCAGTGTTTCACTTGATCTGGATCAACTCGTCTTTTACTCGGCGCAAAAATAAAACCGATGGCATCCGCTTGAGATTGCGAGATGCATGCGACATCCTCTTGTGAGACAGCCCCGCAATATTTTAAGTAAGGCTTACTTTTCTTCATTCTCCGAACAATGCCTGAACGGCTTTCTCCTGTGATTGTTCCCTCATTAAAGATTCACCAACAAGAACGGCATTTGCTCCGTACTGTTTCACAAAGGTCAGATCATCAAATGTCTTTATCCCGCTTTCACTTACTAGTAATACGTCTTTTGGAACAAGTGGCGCGATCTCTTTTGTTTGTTCAACAGTTGTTGTAAACGTATTGAGATTCCGGTTGTTCACACCGATGATCTCAGGAGTGAATAGGTGTAAAATCTTTTCTAGTGTATGTGCTGCATGTACTTCAACGAGGACATCCAGTCCTTTTTCTTTCGCTTCTGTATAGAGCTCATACAGCTTTTGCGGCTCAAGCACCTCTCCAATTAATAAAATGGCATCTGCCCCTATCCGTTTCGATTCTTCTACTTGTATAGAGTCAATAATGAAATCTTTTCTTAAAATGGGACGTGTGATGTGTTCTTTAATAAGAGACAAATATTCGTTTTTCCCTTGGAAAAACGGTTCATCCGTTAAGACAGATAAACAATCAGCATTTGATGCTTCGTATGCTTTTGCTGTCTGTAAAGGATCAAAATGAGGCTGAATGATTCCTTTGGAAGGAGACGCTTTTTTCACCTCAGCAATCAGTCCGATCGAGCGGTGAGGATTCATAAGGGCTTCTTTAAATGATTGTCTTTCATAATGTCCTTCCTCAGGTAATTGCAAGGTTTGCACATGTTCTTTTTTACGGGCGATAATTTGATTAAGCATAGATCTCTTCCTCTTTCGTTTTTTGTTTTAGACGGGCTAATTGTTCTTTAGCTGATCCGTTTTTGATCGTTTCTAATGCTTTCATTGTTCCTGCCATCAGACTCTCTGCTTTTCCTGCCACATATAATGCGGCCCCAGCATTAAGCGCTGTAATATGAAGCGGTGCTCCACCCGCTTGATAATTCAATATATTCTGAATCAATTTGGCGCTTTCTTCTGGTGATTCGACCTGAATGTCTGATAAATGCCCTTTTTCAAGTCCGAAGTCTTCTGGGTTTAACGTATATTCTGTCATGACACCTTTTTTGAGTTCAATGATGTATGAATTTGCTGTAATGGTTAATTCATCCAGCCCATCATCTCCGCAAACAAACAGGACATGTTCTGGCTCTAAAGGAGCAAGAGCTTTCGCCATGAGCTTTGCCTTTTCCTTTGCATACACACCGATGATTTGCTTTTTGGCCTGCATCGGGTGGCAAAGCGGTCCTAATAAGTTAAATACCGTCCGAAATCCGAGCTGCTTGCGTACGGCGGCTACTTGTTTCATAGAAGAATGATAGAGCGGTGCAAATAAAAAGCCCATGTTTTTCTGCTGTATTTGCCGTCTTGTTTCTTCAGGTGTGGATTGAATTTGAATACCAAGACATTCTAGCACGTCAGCACTCCCGCTTTTAGAGGAGACGGAACGATTTCCGTGCTTGGCGATTTTCGCCCCAGCAGCCGAAGCAACGATGGCAGCGGCTGTTGATATATTAAATGTTGATAAACCGTCGCCTCCTGTCCCGCACGTATCAACAACATCAAGTGACCTTTCTACTGGTGCTGCATGCTGCCTCATGGCTTTCACGAAGCCTGTCATTTCTTCGGCAGTTTCTCCTCGATGCGCTAAAATAGATAGACTAGCAGCGACTTCAGCATCTGTTAACGAGCCGCTCATCATATCATGCATCAGGCCATTCGCTTCTTTTTCTGATAGTTTTCCTCCATTAACAAGAGCTGATAGTCGTTGATTCATTTGGCACACTCTCCTTTTCTGAGAAAATATGTTCAGCAAGCTGAATGGCTTTTAGAAGTGCTCCTGCCTTATTACATGTCTCTTCCCATTCGTTTTCTGGAACGGAATCAGCGACAATGCCGGCACCTGCTTGTATAGAAGCAGTCTGATGTTTGACGCTCATTGTGCGTATGGTAATACAGGAATCGATATTGCCGTCGAAACCAATATAGGCAATACAGCCGCCATACGTCTCTCTTGGCTCAGGCTCCAATTCGTTTAATAATTGCATCGCCCTAATTTTGGGGGCGCCTGTCAATGTGCCTGCTGGAAAAGCGGACATAAGCGCGTCTACTGGATGTGTATCCTGCTTCAGCTTTCCTGTCACAATAGAAATAATGTGCATGACGTGCGAAAAATTCACGACTTTTGTAAAAGTTGGGACAGACACACTGCCGTATTCTGCCACACGTCCCACATCATTTCGAGCCAGATCCACCAGCATGTAATGTTCTGCTTTTTCTTTTTCATCATCGAGCAACTCTCTTGCTAGTGCATCATCTTCTTCTTTTGTCATTCCTCGTTTTCTTGTACCAGCAATTGGATGGATTTCTAAGTGTCCGTTTTTCGCATGGATTAATCGTTCTGGCGAGCTTCCGACTAAGTCTCGATCTTTTAATTTCATAAAATACATATACGGTGATGGATTGACGATCCGAAGCACACGATATAATTCAAATGAGCTCACTGTCACTGGAATGTCAAAACGCTGAGAAAGTACACCCTGGAAGATATCACCCGCTCGAATATACTCCTTGATTTTTTCGACATCCTTTAAAAATTTTGCTTTTTCATAGGTAGACGTCACCTGTTCAAAAGAAGGGGATTCATTCATATTCCCTGAGATAATAAGTTCTTTCATATCAATTTTTGTATGAAGCTGCTGTATCATCAGTTCAAGCTGCTTTTGATTTTCTCGATAAACCAGAATTTTTTCTTCCTCTGTTTCATGACCGTTCAGCTGCGTGTACTGAATAAAATGAACTTGGTTTGTTTCGTGATCAAATGCAACCATTGTTTGGCAAACAAATAATGTGCAATTATCTGTTGTTGATGCATTCGGATGCGGCTTGACAGACGGCTCAATGTTTGGAATGAGGTCGTAACTTAAGTACCCTACGGCTCCGCCAGTAAATGGAATATCAATTTCAGGTGTCTTGATTTGATATTGCTCTTTCATCCAGTCAAGCAACTCTTTCAGCTCCGCTTTTTGCATCACTGTCTTTCCCGCAGCGTCACGAGCAATATAATGGTCTTGCTCGTCATGTAATGTTAAAAAAGGATGTAATCCGATAAAGGAATATCTCGACCAGCTAGAAGATTCGTCTTTGCTTTCTAGCAAATACACAATATCCTGTTTCAGTTTCTCAACAATTTGAATGGGTGAGAGCGTATCAACTGTAATGGTTTCAACAATCGGGATGGTTTTGTAAAACTGACTGTCTCTTAAAAATTGGGTAAGGTTTGATTGGGATTTCATAAGCACACTCCTTAAATGGAATTAAGGAGAATGAGGGGACATCTTGAGGATTTGTTTGAGTATACGAAATAAGCCTAAAAGAGGCTTCGCTCTTTTAGGCAGTATGATTAAATAGAAGTATCGTATCTCTGCTCAACTCTACTCATCTCAACTACCCTAGTCTCATTCTCATCTTCTCTAAGCTTGCAATGCCGTTCACACCTGTGTGTAAACTTCGGCTGTTCATATCGTATTATAATTCCTTGTTTTTTGTCAACTGTAAATCAGGCCGAAGCGTGACAGCCTCTTCCAAGTATACGTGCTGGATGTCTTCCTGCTTGACATCTGTCTGAACGGTCATTAAAACGCGAATACACTTCTTTAGACCTCCATCAATGTCAAGCTCTTGCATACAAGTAACAGGCACATAGGTCCATCCTTCAAACTGCCTGAGTGCTTTTGCTGGAAAAACAGAGTGAATATCTTGTGTAGCTGAAATCAAGATCTGCACGACACGCTCTGGATCTACTTGATTTTTTGAAATGATCGCTTCTAGCAGCTGCTTCGTTTTGGTTAACACTTCTGTTTCTGTATCTTCTGTCACAGTTGTAGCCCCGCGTATCCCGCGAAACATCATAGACAGCCCTCCTCCCGTTTCCATTCTTCGAGCCAGTGATACAGCTCATCTTTTGTGAAAGATTGCAGGGTGACGTCTCCAACTTGTTTTAGCAAAACAAACTGAACACTCCCGCCTCTTGCCTTCTTATCACCAATCATGCGATCGACAAATGTTTTGGTTGAAATCGTTTGTGTGACTTGAACTGGGAACCCTAGTTCTTTCATCCACACTTTAAGTTTCTCACGATCTAGGCTGAGTCCTTGCTCTTTTTCACTGACATATAAAGCAAACTGCATGCCAATTGCAATGGCATCTCCATGCGTGATCGCACCGTATCCATACTCCGCTTCAATGGCATGCCCTAGTGTATGACCTAAATTCAAGTATGCCCGCACACCTTGTTCTTTTTCATCTTCTTGAACAATGGATGCTTTCACTTGAATCCCTTTATAAAGCATATGTGCAAGTTCATCCTTTGATAATTCTGTCAACGAACGAATGGACATCAGTTCTGATAAAAAGACTTCACTTGAAATCAGTGCATGTTTTATCACTTCTGCAAAGCCTGATCTCAGCTCTATTGGTGAGAGTGTCTCTAGCATACTTGTATCATAGATGACAGCAGCCGGTTGATGAAACGCACCAATTAAATTTTTGCCGAGCGGATGATTGATTCCGGTTTTTCCGCCGACTGCACTATCATGTGCAAGCAGCGTGGTCGGCACTTGAATAAAATCAATGCCTCTCATATAAGTGGCAGCAGCAAAGCCAGCCAAGTCTCCAATCACCCCGCCGCCTAATGCAATGATGCATGAGGAGCGGTCGAGTTGAAATTGGATGGCTTTCGTATGAATCTGCTCAAACTGCGCAAAAGATTTTGATTGTTCTCCGTTTGGCACCACTACTTTTTGTACAGACCATTTCTGTTTAAGTAATTGAACCATTTCATCTCCATAAAGGGCATCGACGGCTGAATCTGTCACGATAAAGAGCTTCGTGTAGGATCGTCCAGTGGAAGTAATCAAGTCTACGATATTTTGTCTAATCCCATCACCGATATATACAGGATAAGTGGCTGAAGACGTCTTCACTTCCAGTGTTTTCATTAAAACTCCCTCTGAAGCTGGCGCATTTTGTCCACATTTTCTTTAATGCGGTCAATTTGATCAAGACCAAACTGCTCAACCACTGCATTGGCGATTTCCCATGCAACAACTGCTTCTGCTACAACACTTGCGGCTGGAACAGCACAGCTGTCAGAACGCTCAATACTTGCAGAGAAAGGTTCTTTTGTTTCAATATCCACGCTTTGCAATGGTTTGTATAAGGTTGGGATTGGTTTCATAACCCCTCTTACGACGATTGGCATGCCAGTTGACATTCCGCCTTCAAGACCACCTAAACGGTTTGTTTTTCTCGTATAGCCTTTTTCTTCATCCCAGATGATTTCATCATGAACTTCACTGCCATTTTTAGAAGCCGCCTCAAAGCCAATACCGAATTCAACCCCTTTAAAAGCGTTGATACTAAGTACTGCACCCGCAAGCTTGCTATCCAGTTTGCGGTCATAGTGCACATAGCTGCCGACTCCAACTGGCATCCCTTCAACGATGACTTCGACAATACCACCAATTGAATCGCCGTTTTTCTTCGCTTCGTCAATGGCATCCATCATTTTTTGACCAGCTTCACTGTCATAGCAGCGAACAGGTGATTCTTCTGTTACTTTTTGCAAATCTTCAATAGATTCATAAGCGGTATGGGAAGCTTTTACTCCACCAATTTCAAGGACGTGACCAGCCACTTTGATTCCAAGGTGAGCCAAAATTTGTTTCGCTACTGCACCTGCTGCTACACGAACCGTTGTCTCGCGTGCTGATGAGCGCTCTAATACGTTTCTCATATCACGGTGACCATATTTAATCGCACCATTTAAATCCGCATGCCCTGGTCTTGGACGAGAGATTTGACGCTTCATTTCACTCTCTTCTTCTTCAGTAATCGGCTCTGCACCCATGACCTTTGTCCAGTGCTTCCAATCATTATTTTCAACAACAAGTGCAATAGGAGAACCTAATGTTTTCCCGTGGCGGACTCCACTTAACACTTTTGCTTGGTCTTTTTCAATCTGCATTCTTCTTCCGCGGCCATGACCTTTTTGTCTTCTAGCCAGTTCATAATTGATGTCATCCTGCTCTATGTAAAGTCCCGCTGGAACTCCTTCAATAATTGTGGTCAGTTGTGGACCATGTGATTCACCTGCTGTTAAGTACCTCATGACTTATTCTCCCTTCATCGCATTAACGCTTTTAAGTAAAACTATAATAACACACTTCCTACTAAAAAGTCAGCTACTACCCCTTCTTTTGATAAAAGAAAGTATCAGCAGAGGTTAGTCCAAACTTTTCTGGGTGAAAAATTTGTTCTGTAGAACCAACAAATAATACGCCGTTTTGCTTTAAACTGCTGCTCATTTTTAAGTAAATTTCTTCTTTCGCCTCTTCTGTAAAGTAGATGAGGACATTTCGGCACACGATGAGATCCAGCTGTTTTTCATATGGATCTGCTAAAAGGTTGTGTTTCTTAAATTGAATGTGCTTTCGAATCTCATCCTTCACCGTGTAAAATGAAGAATCTTCTTTGGTGAAATATTTTTGCTTGATTTGATCTGGCACCTCTTGCAAAGATCGTTCATGATATCTTCCTTTTTGCGCAGATTGCAGGACTTTATCATCTATATCCGTTGCAATAATTTGGAAGTCCTTCACAAGCGGATGGCTTGATAGCAACATTGAGAGTGTATATGGCTCTTCTCCAGTAGAGCAAGCTGCACTCCATATTTTTAGGGTGCCGCTGTTTTTTGAAAGCAGCGGCAGGATTTTTTGATCAAGTACTTCCCAGCGCTGATAATTTCGGTAAAATTCTGACACATTGATCGTCATTCGATCCATCGTTTCATCTAATAGCGCTTTGTCCTTTTCAAGAGCAGACGCAAATGCCTCAAAATCTTTATATCCTTTTTTATCATAAAGAGATGTTAATCTTCGTTTCATTTGTGCTTCTTTATATAAATTCAGATCTACCCCAGTTAGTTTTTTCCATTTCCCAACAAATACTTGATACTGATCCATCAATGTCCTCTCCTGTCTCATCTATCTTTGTCCTAGTATAGCTGTTTTTATCATAAATTTGTATCATCTCATGCGAAAAATCGTATAGAAATCTCAATATAAAAAAGCCAAAGTGATCATTTGATGAACACTTTGGCTTGAACATTAATAAATCCAGCTTGAGATCGTTTGATCCCAGTTTGTCAGTTCTTCTTGTTTGAAGAAAAGGTTGATTTCTCTTTCGGCACTTTCTGGTGAGTCTGAGCCATGGATAATGTTTTTGCCAACAGTTAATCCATAGTCGCCTCTTATTGTTCCTGGAAGCGCTTCCTTCGGATTTGTCTTTCCAATTATCTGCCTTGTTACGTCTACGACTTGTTCACCTTGCCATACCATCGCAAATACAGGTCCTGACGTAATAAAGTCAACCAATTCACCGAAAAATGGTTTTTCTTTATGCTCTCCGTAATGTGTTTCTGCTACTTCTTTTGGAATGCTCATGAGCTTTGCTCCAACAAGCTGAAGCCCCTTTTTTTCGAATCTTGACACAATTTCACCGATTAATTGTCTTTCCACACCATCAGGCTTGACCATAAGAAATGTTTTGTCCATATACGTTTTCCACCCCGTCGTTATGTATGTATAGGCTTACATTGTTACAAAGTGATCGTATCATTTTTTTTTATAATAATCAATTTTTGACAAAAAATTTCACAAAAAAACCAATCAACGAAACGTTGATCAGAATTTTCGTTTACCAATATATTTTGCAATCGACGCTAATGAAGATTTAGCCCGCCCACGCGGAAGTTGATCGAGCTGTTCAAATGCTTTTTTCAAATACATTTCACTCACTCGAATGGAACGGTCGATCGCATCTGTTTGTTTGAGATGTTCAATCACAGGTTTCAGCTGCTTTTCCGTCGTTTCACTATTGATCAGCTTCAACTGACCTTCTAACGTCGGGTTCTGAAGCGCATATAAAACAGGAAGGGTAACATTTCCTTGTAAAAGGTCCCCACCAACAGGTTTACCTAATTCTTCTTCAGTTGCTGTAAAATCAAGGACATCATCAATGATCTGGTACGACATACCAACATAGTACCCAAACCAGTAAAGGGCTTTATGTGTTTTTTCATCTGTTCCAGCTGCAATCGCACCTAATTGGCAGCTGCCTGCAATAAGCAAGGCTGTTTTTCGTTTAATTCTTCTTAAATATGTACGAAGGTTTTGGTCCATGTTGTATTTATCTTTGACTTGTTCTATTTCCCCAAGACAGAGCTCGACGACCATTTTTGACAAAATTTCATGTGCCATTGGGTGATTGATTTTCGTCATGTACTCGAGTGACCTTGCAAATAAGTAATCCCCCGTGTACATCGCAATTCTGTTGTCCCATTTTGCTTTAATCGTCGGTTTTCCTCTTCTCAGTTCTGCATCATCAATGACATCGTCATGGACAAGTGATGCCATGTGGATTAATTCAAGCGCTACGGCTACATATTTAATTTTATTAATATCATAGTCACCAAACATGCCTGAAAGGAGAACAAAAACGGGGCGGATTCGTTTTCCGCCCGCTTGCAGCAAATGAAGACCGGCTTCACTTAATAATGCATAATCAGAGCGAACGGTTTGTTCAAGCTCTTTTTCAATTATATCGATATCATGATTTAGAAAAGAAATCATTGCTTTTAGTTTCATTATTTTCACCCAAATATCGTTTATTCAAAGCTTCTTTCCGATATGTGTTGCTGCTACACCGCCTGTAAATGGATGATACGAGACATCAGACAGACCGGCCTCTTCAAAAAGAGACGCCAGTTCTTTCATGCCAGGGAACGTTTTGGCTGATTCTTGAAGCCATGAATACTCCTGATAGCTTTTGGCAAACAGCTTGCCAAAGAGCGGCATGATGTATTTGAAATAGACATAATATCCTTGTTTAAACCCAATCATCTCAGGCTGTGATGTTTCAAGGCAGACAACCATTCCACCGGGTTTTACCACTCGTGTCATTTCCTTTAGCACTGTTAAGTAATCAGGGACATTTCGAAGGCCAAAACCGATTGTGACATAATCAAATGAGTTGTCCTCAAAAGGAAGCTCCATTGCATTGCCGTGGAGCAGCTCAATTTGATTGTAGCCGCCTGTTTTCACCTTCGTTTCGCCAACACTCAGCATATTTTTACTGAAGTCAAGACCTTTGACCTCGCCTGTTTCTCCAACAGCGTCTGCAAGCGCAATCGTCCAATCGGCAGTTCCGCAGCATACATCTAGTGCTTTGGCTCCTTTTTGAACATTCATGAGCTTCATTGTTTTATCGCGCCATTTTTTATGCTGTTTAAAGCTAATGACAGAGTTCATTTGGTCATAGTTTTTATAAATTTTTTCAAATACACCGTGTACTCGCTGTTCTTTTGATTGCTGCATGACTTACCCTTCTTCCACTTTCTGATGGTACGCAGGTTCATTTTTCATATGATCCAAGCGATTTAATAGCTCTTTTTGAACGATCGGAGATGAAACTAGATGCTCCTTGATTGATCGTTTGGCCTTTTCATAGCCTTCACTTTCAAAGTTGTCAAAACATGTATAGGCGTCCGTATAGCTATCGTTCAAAAAAAGTTTTAAATGTTTGTCGTCTTCTACTTGTTTCATAAAACGTTTATAAACAAGGAAGCGACTTGCAATTTCATTCCAATGCGTCAATTGAAAGTGCTCAGAAATTCTTTGGAATAGCGCAGATTCTACTGTAGCAACACTTTTATAAAAGTGGGCTGCATCTTGAATGGATCGATCATATAGTCTAATTTTATGTTCATTAATCTCTTTGATCGCCGTGGCGAGAGTACGGATCATGTAAATATCTTTCATGTCAGAGAGAAGAGAGTAATAGAGACCGCTGAAATAGTCTCCTGCTAGGATGGTCAACTGACGATTTTTGAACTCGTCTTGTTTGATGGCTGCAGCAGTTGTGACTTCGTCATGGGTATCAAGGGCAATTTGCACAAGCATCGCCGTTAAAATATAATTTTCTTTTTTCTCAGCATCGATTTGAGCTTCATCAAACATTGCATGAAAAAGAAGGAGCTTATCTTCATCGATGAGCGGCGCACGCAAATGCTTCGCCAAATAAGGATGAGAAAGCTTTTTGTTTAATTTTATATTCAGATTAGATAAAATTCCGTAGATGTCTTGCAAAGATATCACCCTTGTCCCAAAAATTACAGTTTCATATGTAGCTCTCTACATTGTATAGAGATTTATTATACCATATCAGGCCTGACTTTCATGCTATCAAGTGCATAGTCGTGCGTTATTTCTTTGCTTCGCTTTGAATTTCACCGAAGCTTGTTTGAATGACAGCATCGCCTCGCACTTTGATGGCTGATGTGTGCTCAGTAAATTGTGCGATAATGACTTCACCTTTATCGAGCTTTTCGGAATGGTGAAATCTTGTATCGGAACCTCTAGTTAAGCCGATCACATTGACACCATTATCAATGGCTTTAATCACCACAAAATCAGATGCTTTATTTTCACTCAATCTGTTCACCTTCCATCTATGGATTAGTCGTTTTTAATAAATGAAAGCACTTCTGCTCTTGCTGCCGCATCATTTGCAAATGTACCGCGTACGGCTGAAGTGACGGTTTTAGCGCCGGGTTTCTTCACTCCGCGCATCGTCATACACATATGCTCTGCTTCAACGACAATCATCACACCATGTGGATTTAAAGTTTCCACCATACTATCTGCAATCGTTGATGTAATGCGCTCCTGAAGCTGCGGGCGCTTTGCCACGGCTTCTACTGCTCTCGCCAGCTTGCTGAGTCCCGTTACTTTTCCGCCGCGCGGAATATAAGCGACATGGGCTTTGCCATAGAATGGCACAAGATGGTGTTCACACATTGAATGAAAAGCAATATCTTTCACAAGAACAAGTTCTTCATGATCTTCACCAAAAATGGTTTTAAAATGTTCTTTTGGATCTTCATTTAATCCCGAGAACACTTCTTCATACATTTTTGCTACTCGTTTTGGGGTATCAAGAAGTCCCTCACGATCTGGATCTTCTCCGATTGCTTTTAATATATCGCGTACCGCGTGTTCGATTAATTCTTTATTTATTTCACTCATGTATTATATCCTCCAAAGGCGATTACATTTCATTCAGATTCTAGCACACTTCAGATCCTAAAAGCAAAGGAGAGCGTTCTAAACAAACCATTTGATTCAAAAGGAAAAGCCCCTTATCAAAGGGGCTTTTCTAGACCAGTGTGAAACTGTATATGTATAACTCCTTCAATAGGATCATTACACATAACGATTATTTACCTGCCACCGCGTCTTTAAGTGCTTTACCTGGTTTGAAAGCAGGTACTTTGCTTGCAGGGATTTCGATCTCTGCACCAGTTTGTGGGTTACGTCCTTTACGAGCTGAACGCTCACGTACTTCAAAGTTACCAAAACCAATAAGTTGGATTTTGTCACCATTTTTAAGTGCATCTAAAATTGTATCAAAAACAGAATCAACTGCTTTTGTCGCGTCTTTTTTAGATAACTCGCTTGCTTCAGCAACCGCGTTAATAAGTTCTGTCTTGTTCATGCCTTTCACCTCCTCCCAAAAATATGCATTCAATAGATTGTTATCATTTCTTCACAATTCATCTTCTTTCTATACACTTTTTTTGAAAAAAAGAGCGTCTAGAAAGCGTCATACATGGCTTTTCATTAGAAAACTTCTCTTTGAAGGAATGTTTGTCCAACAAAGTGAAGATTTTCTGTAAGTAGATTAACACATATGAAATACCATATCAAGCATTTTAAAGGGAAGAATCCTTATTCGTCAAGGATTAAGGGCACTTTTGCGAACGAATATTCCTAATTTCAGCCTGAATCTGACTAATCTTTATACAATTGTCTTTTTATGACTTCACCCGCACGCAAAAAAAGACCCCCATCAATGAGAGGTCTCACATCCTATAGAATAATCGCGATCAGACCGCCTGATCCTTCGTTAATAATTCGTTCAAGCGTTTCCTTTAGTTTATACCTTGCATTTTCCGGCATCAGCGAGAGTTTTGCTTGAATGCCTTCTCTGACAAGCGAGCTGAGTGAGCGTCCAAATATATCGGAATTCCAGATAGAAAGCGGATCATCCTCAAAGTCTTGCATTAAGTATCGGACGAGCTCTTCACTTTGTTTTTCTGTTCCGATAATCGGCGCAAACTCACTTTCTACATCTACCTTAATCATATGAATAGATGGCGCGACTGCTTTTAATCTGACGCCGAATCTTGATCCTTGCCTAATGATTTCCGGCTCATCTAAACTCATATCCGACAAAGCTGGTGCCGCAATTCCATAACCAGTCTGCTTCACCATTTTTAAAGCGTCAGACACTTGATCATACTCCGTTTTCGCATGTGCAAAATCTTGCATGAGCTCAAGAAGGTGATCTTTGCCCCTAATTTCCACACCAACCACTTCTTTTAGGATATGATCATATAGATCATCCGGCGCATACAGATCAATTTCTGCGATCCCCTGACCCATTTCAATGCCCGCTAAGCCCGCTCTTTCGATAAAATCGAATTCACTGAACTGACCTACCACTCGGTCAACATCTCTTAATCTCTTAATATCCTTGACGGTTTCTTTCACTGAATCCTGATAACTCTCTCTTAGCCAATGATCTTCTTTTAGTACCATAACCCAGCTTGGCAGGTTCACATTCACCTCAAGCACTGGGAATTCATATAATGCTTCACGAAGTACACTGAGGACGTCTTGTTCTCTCATACTTTCGACACTCATCGCGAGTACAGGAATATCATATTTTTGACTAAGTTCCTGCCGCAGTGCTTCTGTTTCAGGGTGATAAGGTCTCACAGAGTTGATCACCATAATAAAAGGCTTTCCAACTTCTTTGAGTTCGTCAATGACACGTTCTTCTGATTCAATATAGTCATGTCTTGGGATTTCCCCAATTGATCCATCTGTTGTAATCACAACACCAATGGTTGAATGCTCTTGAATGACCTTGCGTGTACCAATTTCCGCTGCTTCATGAAACGGGATTGGCTCTTCATACCACGGCGTATTAATCATTCTCGGACCATTTTCATCTTCATACCCACGTGCACCAGGCACGGTGTAGCCTACACAATCGACAAGCCTAATGTTAACATCCAGGCCGTCACTCACGTGAATGGATGCCGCTTGATTTGGCACAAATTTTGGCTCTGTGGTCATAATGGTTTTTCCTGCTGCGCTTTGCGGCAATTCATCCTGTGCTCTTGCACGGTCTGCCTCATTATTGATATTCGGGAGCACCACGAGCTCCATAAACTTTTTAATAAACGTAGATTTCCCTGTACGAACAGCTCCAACGACTCCTAAATATATATCGCCTCCTGTTCGTTCAGCGATATCCTTGAAAATATCGACTTTTTCCAAGTGATCCCCTCCCGGACTTGCTATCCTCGTTTTCAAATAAAATACTCTATACTTCAATCAAACGGTGCTTGAAAGGTGTCAGGACAATATATGTGTATGACGTTGTCCTATTTGAATATGACACCTTTTTTGTTTTGAGAGTATGTTTAGCCATAAAAAAACCTTTCTCCTCATTTATATGCAGAGGAGAAAGGTTCATTCTTGTTTATGACGTCTTTTTTTCTAAAAAAGCCGGCTCACCTTTTTTGTTGATCGTATATGGAACAGAAAACGCTGGTACAAACGGAGTTTCCTGCCAATAGACATCTTGAATATTTTCACCTGGTTTCAGCTTTTGTTTCGTATTTTTCAAAATCTGGGCAAAATCACTGCGATAGTCAACATAGATTTCGCCATTTGAGGAAATCAGTAATGGAAGTGATTCACCCGTGACAGGGCTCGTCACTGTAGGCGGTGCTTTTAACCCTAGTTTTTTTTCATTTAACGTATATAAATCTTTGGATACTACTTTGCCATATGGCGGATATGTATGTTCATCTTGATATATTTTGATCCTCAGGCGTAATTCACTGATCGTTTGTGTCATTTTGACATCAAGCAGTTTCACCGTTGGGTTTTGTTCGACGTCTGTGAGGACATAGATATATTCGCCCCCGCCTTCAAAAGATGTCGACGGTACATCGTGTAAATATCTTGGTGACAGACGCTTAAAGTCAATGACATACTTCTGATAAATAGGTGTGTCGCCTTCTTTTGTTTCAATCGGTAAAAGGCCATTTGTCGCTTTTTGAAAATCTTCAATCGCTGTCTGCACACTTTGCAGCTGCTCTTTATATGGCACGCGGTTTTCAGCTTTGCGATTCTCTGGATAAAGGCACCCCGTAAGTAAAATAAGTGTTAACAGCATGACACTGATTTTTGCTTTGATCATCACATTCTTCCTTTTTCTTTATTCATTGACCGGCCCGCTAACTACAACTAAAAACACAATGATACCTGATATGAGCATCAAGCTGTACGCAACAGTCGAAGCTGTTATTTTCAGAAATCGGCTCTTCAGCTTAAACCTACTCAAATAAATGGTTACAACGGCTAAAAACATGAGCCCCATTGAACCAAGCGCAAACCACATCTTGATTAAAGCAAAACTCATCGTGCCTGTCCCCCTTTAATATAAACGAATTGTAAGCGTTTATATTTCATTCTAAACCAAAATTAAGTAAAATATCAATCATTTTTCCAATCATTCAGAAAAAAGTGAATAAAAAAACTGAAGCAAAGAGGGGGACTCTGCTTCAGTCATTAGGTCGACTATTTTTCCTCATTCTGTAGAGGCAAAGCTCTATTCAAACTTCATTGTTATGTTATGCAAGTCTTCCCCTTCTTGCATCCTCTACACGCCTAAGTTCAGTCTTCCAATTACTTTGTTTGGTTTTCGAACATGTTCACAAGGTCTTCCATCTCATGTGTTTTCACACGTGCCATCAAGGATTCTACAGCATCGTCTACCTTTTTCCCTTCAAATAGGACGCCGTAAAGAGCCTCTGTAATCGGCATGCTGACCTTGTATTCTTTGGAGAGCTGATAAGCGCCTTTTGTTGTGCGGACGCCTTCGACAACCATCCCCATTTTTTCAAGCACTTCTTCGAGCTTAAATCCTTTACCGAGTAAATTCCCGCAGCGCCAGTTACGCGAATGAACACTTGTACATGTGACAATCAAATCTCCAACACCTGTTAATCCGGCAAACGTAAGAGGGTTTCCTCCCATTTTTGTGCCGAGGCGGGCGATTTCAGCAAGACCCCTTGTGATGAGCGCTGCTTTCGCATTATCGCCATATCCGAGTCCGTCTGTGATCCCTGCTGCAAGAGCGATGATGTTTTTCAGCGCCCCGCCAATTTCCACCCCAATCACATCAGGGTTGGTGTACACTCTAAAATTATTGTTCATGAACAAGTCTTGAACAAATTGAGCTGCTTCAATATTTTCTGACGAGACAGTCACAGTTGTCGGATGACGCAAGCCAACTTCTTCAGCGTGACTTGGTCCTGACAGGACAACCACTGCTTCCCTTTTCGCTTCTGGGACTTCTTGTTCAATCATTTGAGAAATTCTAAGAAGCGTATCTGGTTCAATTCCTTTACTGACATGAACAAATGGCACCTTTGACGTAATGAACTCATTTGCCTGTTTCAATACTTCTCGAATAGCCTTTGTTGGCACAGCGACAATAATCGCATCTGTCCCTTCTAGTGCCTGTTTCATATCTGTTGTCGCTTGAATAGACGCTGGCAATGCAACATTAGGCAAGTAATCATGATTTTCATGTTTCTCATTGATTTGATCAATTAATTCTTGTCTATGTCCCCACATGTGTACATCATGATGATTATCAGCTAATACAAGCGCAAGAGCTGTTCCCCAGCTCCCTGCTCCAAGTACTGAAATTTTCTTCATCCTGCTCACCCTTTTTATTTTCTCGCTCTCGCAAATATTTTAATTGGTGTTCCTTCAAAACCAAATGCATCTCGAATTCGGTTTTCTAGGAAACGCTCATAAGAAAAGTGCATAAGTTCTGGATCATTTACAAACACAACAAAGGACGGCGGTTTGATCGCCACTTGTGTTGCATAGTAAATTTTCAGACGCTGTCCGTTATGGGTCGGCGTTGGGTTCATTGCTACGGCATCCATGATAATATCGTTTAGAATGTTAGTTTGAACGCGCATCGCATGATTTTCACTAGCGGTAATGATTGTTGGCATTAACGTGTGAATTCTCTTTTTCGTAAGAGCAGACATGAATAAGACAGGTGCATAATCAAGGAATTGAAAATGCTCGCGAATGTTTTGCTCAAATTCCTTCATTGTACGCTCGTCTTTTTCAACAGCATCCCACTTGTTCACAATGATCACAACGGCTTTACCCGCTTCGTGTGCGTAGCCGGCAATACGTTTATCCTGTTCAATAATGCCTTCTTCACCATCAAGAACAACAGCGACAACATCCGATCGATCAATGGCTTTCAACGCACGGAGTACACTGTATTTCTCTGTTGTTTCATATACTTTCCCTTTTTTTCTCATACCGGCTGTGTCGACAATGACAAAGTCACGTTGGTTGTACGTAAACATTGTATCTACAGCATCTCTTGTTGTACCAGCGATGTTGCTGACAATGACACGTTCTTCACCGAGCATCGCATTCACCAAAGAGGATTTCCCTACATTTGGGCGGCCGATTAAGCAGAACTGGACCACTTCTTCATCATACTGTGTATCTGGTAAGTTTTTGAAATGCTCTGCGACAGCATCAAGCAGATCACCTAGACCGAGTCCGTGCGTTCCAGAAATCGGATACGGTTCGCCAAATCCAAGTGCATAAAAGTCATACACGTCGCTTCTCATTTCAGGGTTGTCCAATTTATTGACAGCAAGTACGACAGGTTTTTTCGTGCGATATAAAATTTTTGCGACTTCTTCATCCGCAGATGTGACGCCATCTCTTCCATTGACCATAAAGATAATAACATCCGCTTCATCCATTGCGATTTCAGCCTGATGGCGAATTTGCGCCAAAAACGGCTCATCTCCAATATCAATTCCACCAGTATCTATTAAATTAAAGTCATAATTTAACCATTCAGCAGAGCTATAGATTCGATCTCTTGTTACACCAGGTGTGTCTTCTACAATCGATATTCTTTCGCCTGCGATTCGATTAAAAATTGTAGATTTTCCAACGTTGGGCCTTCCAACAATGGCTACGACAGGTTTACCCATAGTACCCTTCCTTTCAATCCAGCCGCGATTCAATATGTTCATCATCATGTTTCAACCGGGATTTATAATTTTCATTCAGTTTTATGAAATAAACCCTTCAAACATGAAGGGTTCAACTTATATATTATATCAATTTTTAATCAGACCACAATGAATAACTTAAAAATGTTTGACGATCAAGTAAAGATCTTCTCCAATGCCGTGTGCAATTCCATCTAAAATGGCCTCTAAATTCATGGCATACATGTCGAGCTCTTCTTTATTTTCACAGAAAAAAACGGCTGTTCCGCCAATGACCCGCTCTTTATTTGTTGTCGCCACAGCCAATATAAATTGTTCAATGGTGTTCGCCATGCCCTATTACCTCACTTTCTTTTTAATGAAATCTGTCGGCATTCTAATGGCATTTTCTAAAATAGGCACCTCTTCTAATACACGGACAGCCAAATCTTCACGCTGCCATTGCGGTAAAATGAATACGCCAAGTGTGCCATTATTCAGATCACGTTTTGCGAGCGGACAAAGCGATGGTTCACCAGAATCTCGGTATACACCAAGCACGTTGGATAAATCAAATAAGATAGCTTGCCGCTGCCCAAGGTTTGCGATGGTTGTGGCCGAGTTAAAATTCTTCGGAGTCAAGATGAACCCCATTCCATGCTCTAAAATCAATTTTTGCTTTTCAGGCAGCCCGATATTCATAATGTAAATATCATTTACGTAAAGTCCTGCGCCGTCAAAACGAAGTTCCCCTTTTTGAATATTCACGATATCCTTTAATTGGCTCCCTGACATTAATAGTTTTGCCATGAAAAAACAAAGAATACCGACCACTGTCCCAACGACGAGCGAAAAGAAAATACAGGCGGTCGTTGTAATAAGGGCAGTAAGAATGGCAATATAATTTCGACTTTCAAAGGCGATCGCAATGCCTTCGATATATGTACTGCCTCGTGAGACAAGCTCATACGAATCCATTTGGGTCAATGTATTTCTTTCCATATTACGCACATCACGAAATTGCGTGGCTGCAAGCGTCAGAAAGGTAATGGCAGTGAATTCTTCCTGGATCAGCGCAGGCATAATAATAGCACCAAGCCCTGATGCGATAAAACCTAGCGCAATGTGAATCACTTGTCCATGAATATATGTGGGATATTGCCGATAATCAGTTCTTAGCATATAAAGCCTAGCCGCCATCCCAAAGATGACACCAATAATCACAGGAAACGTGTAATCCGTCATGTTGATTTTGCAGCCCCTTTTACTGGTTTTCTAGATGAACGGGTGTTCAAGAGTTTTTCAAGCTGACCTACACCTAATAGAAAGACAGCTCCTTGAACAGCCATGGAAAGAAACGAGAGATCTCCTATGACAATGGAAGATGTGAGGCGATGAATCGTAAGCGCATAAAGGGCTTCCCCCAGACATATAGCCATCATCCATAAAGTGATCCGTTCCGTTAACTGATGCCCATATGTTAAACACATCAAGATCAGCAAGGCAAATACAACCCAGTCCACCTTTATTATCGTGAACCAAACTGGATCATATAATGCAAAAATCATAAAAAAAGCATACGCACTGACCATGGAACCTAATTGCATGATTCGCATGATTCGATGAGCAGGCAGAAAGATCACGAATGACACGCAAGCATATAAAAAGGTCATCAAAAATCCTGCATTGATCCTAATGTCTAAAATAGAAACCATGACATGACTGCATATAATATGAATGAGAACACATACGCCCAGCACATTGCGCCACGTGCTTTTCTCCATGATAAATGTCACCATAATCCAAACGAACCATATTGACCAATAATAGTACAATGCCTCCAACCCTCATCACCTCAATTACATTATGGGAAAATCTCCAGTTTTTAAACGTATGAGAAGGTGCGGGATTTGCATGAAATAAACAAGAGGTGACACCCTAATAGTTGAGGAGGGATGTATGATGGGTAAGGATAGACAGGAAAAACGCCTAAAGGCGTCAAGAAGAGTTGAATCTGATCGCGATCAATCCATTCATCACAAAGGGGCAACAACTTTAGAAGGCCCGGAAGACGCTCGCAAAAGAAATCAATAAAAAAAAGACATGTGATTACCACATGTCTCAGCATGCAGACAAACCCTCGCATTCAGTGTCAGTCCTGCGCATTGGTGCTTACGAATGTCAAATTCGCTCCGCAAAAAGGAGCTGTCTTTCATAGACAAAAAAAGTTTTCTTTCACGCTGAAAAGAAGACAAAGGGCTAAATTTCATTTAGTCCTTTGTCTTCTTATTTCTTAAACTATAGTACGTAGTATCCACGCCTCTTTCTTTCAGCCAATGACTTGTTTCCCCTGTAAGCACAATCGGAGCTTGCCTTAGCTCCTCAATTGTTTTCATGCCAAGTACTGTCATCAACATCTTCACATCATCTTGTAGATCAATGATATCAGAGATGAGGCCCTTTTCTCCTCCACTCGTCAGGGATTTTAAGAAAAAACCGGCTAATCCAACGGCAGACGCACCAAGAGCAATTGATTTTGTCACATCAAGTGCATCTTGAATGCCTCCAGAAGCTAGGACGGTTTGATCTGGAAAGGCTGTATGTACTTCAGCCAGACTCGCTGCAGTTGGAATTCCCCACTGGTCAAAATAGCTAAGTGCTTTTTGACGGCGCAGGTTCTCGATTTTAGAAAAATTCGTTCCCCCAAATCCACCTACATCAACAGCAGCAACTCCAGCATCAAATAATTTCTTTGCTGTTTCCTTACTCATCCCAAATCCAACTTCTTTGACGACAACAGGCACCTCAATTGATTCAGCAATGGCTGAGATCCGCTCAACAGCACCTCTGAAATCACGATCTCCTTCAGGCATGACAATCTCTTGAATCACGTTTAAGTGAATTTGGAGCATGTTTGCCCCCAGCATGTCAACGGCATCCCGCGCTTGCTGAATTGTCGCCTCACTGCCCAAATTGGCAAAAACGAGTCCATCTGGATTCACCTTTCGAACCACTTCATACGTACGACGTTCGTCTGCATCTTTCAGTGCAGCCATTTGTGATCCGACTGCTACTGGAATATTGGTTTCCTTCGCTGCGATAGATAAAGAGCGATTAATCTCATAGGTCGATTCTCCGCCTCCACCAGTCATTGCATTGATAAAAATTGGCGAACCGAAAGTCAGTCCGCCAATTGTCGTATGTGTATCAATTTGTGATGTCGCAAGATCTGGTAAACTGGCGTGAACGAAGGAAACATCTTGTAAACCTGTTGCTGCATGCTGGCCAGTCGACAAAGCATGCTCAATATGCTGTTTCTTTCTTTCTGCTCGCGTCAATTTTGATCACCAAATTATTTTAGTTTATTGAGTTTATCACCAATCAGGTCACCAAGCTGGAATCCGCTTGTATTTTCTTCTTTCGCCTGATATTGACGGTAATCCTCTTCGATTTGTTTTTCAGGATTCTCTTCTAATTCACGAATGCTAAGTGAAATGCGCTCTTCATCTTCATTGACATCAAGCACTTTCACTTTCACAGTCTGCCCTTCTTCAAGGACTTCTTGAGGAGTACCGATATGTTTGTGTGAAATTTGGGAAATATGCACAAGTCCTTCTACACCTGGCAGAATTTCAACAAATGCTCCAAAGCTCACAAGGCGTTGAACGGTTCCTTCAAGAACATCACCTTGTTTTACCTTTTCACCAATTTGGCTCCAAGGTCCTGGTAATGTTTCTTTAATAGATAGTGAGATACGTTCGTTATCGCGGTCAACAGCAAGAACTTTGACTTTCACTTCCTGTCCTTCTTCAACAACGTCAGATGGCTTTTCGACATGCGCATGGGATAGTTGAGAAATGTGAACTAATCCATCAATGCCGCCAATGTCAACAAATGCACCAAAGTCAGTCAGGCGCTGCACTTTTCCATCAATCACACTGCCTACTGCAAGCTTTTGCAGGAAGTCTTGCTTCTTGTCTAATTGTTCTTGCTCAACGACTGCACGATGCGATAGAATCACGCGGTTTTTTTCGCGGTCAAGCTCTACCACAACAAGCGAGAGTGTTTTTCCTTTGTAGTCAGTGAAGTCTTCTACATAGTGTGCCTCAACAAGAGACGCAGGAATAAATCCGCGAACACCAATGTCGACCACTAGACCACCTTTGACAACGTCTTTTACTTCTGCTTCAAATACTTCTTTTGTTTCAAACTTTTTCTCTAGGTCTTCCCAAGCGCGGTCTGCATCAACAGCACGTTTCGATAAAATCAAAGCATCGTCTTCGACTTTTGTTACTTTAAGCTCTAACTCGTCGCCATCTTTCACGACATCTGATGCTTTTTCAACGTGAAGACTTGATAATTCACTGATTGGGATGATCCCAGGTTGTTTCACATTGACGATATCTACATTGACATGCTTGTCCTCAACTTTAGAAACAATCCCTTTCACTACATCTCCAACCTCTGGTACCTGAACATCGATTTGATTCATTTCCTCTGTCATTTCGATAACCTCCTTGGTCCAAACCTACACAGCTTAGTTAAAACGACTGGGTGAATATGTGTCCTTAGCATGATGATTGCCAGCCGAATATGTATTATAGAAACATTCAAATCAACAGAATTGCTTGAATGATCAATAAAAATAGTATTAGTATAAACTTCTAATAAAAGACCTTGTTTGTCAAGAGATAAACCTCTAACTTATAAAAGTTTTCTAAAATTTCTTACTGTTTTTCTACACGCTCTGCTGCATCTAAAATTTTACCTGCAACCTCTTGAATAGAAAGGGAAGTCGTGTCAATTTCAATGGCATCATCTGCTTTCTTCAGCGGTGATACCTCCCGCTCAGAATCAAGCTTGTCACGTCTTGCAATCTCTTCGATCAGCTGATCGTAATTGACATCATAGCCTTTTTTCTGATTTTCTTCAAAACGACGTTTTGCTCTTTCCTCTACTGACGCAAGCAAGAAAATTTTCACTTCTGCATCTGGAAGAACATGCGTGCCAATGTCTCTTCCATCCATGACGACACCGCCTCGGTTCCCCAGCTCTTGCTGCCTGCGGACCATTTCTTCCCGGACAGCTCTATGCTTTGCAACAACAGAGACTTGATTGCTTACGCGGTCTGTTCTGATGTCTTCTGTGACATCGATCGTGTCTAAATGTACTTTTTGACCTTCGTCAGTTGACACAAGTTCAATGACTGTGTTTTTCAATAACGCATCAAGTGCCTGTTCGTCTTCAAGGTCTACGCCTTGATTGAGTGCTGCAAGTGTAATTGCGCGGTACATCGCACCTGTATCGATATAAATATATGATTTTTTCGCTGCGACAATTTTTGCCACAGTGCTTTTTCCTGCTGCAGCAGGACCGTCAATTGCGATAGATAATTTCTTTTTCATAATACCTCTCCTTGATTGAATCTCCCTTATGAATTGTAACACGATCACCGCTCAAACGGGGGAATTTTCTATCAATCCTTTTGCTTAAATGTCTCAATCCAATCTTCAATGCTCATGTTATTCACACCCTCGTATTGTACGACTTTTGACAAAAATAGTTCTCCTTTCGTCAAGTGAAGGGTGACCTGAACCGCTAAAAGCAGAATGAGCTGAATGAGCACTGCTTTGAATAGCCATCTTTCCATTGTTTTCATACAAAAAGCCTCCAACGCTAGATTCTTTCTCTCTAGTATGGAAGCTTTTGACAACCTTTATTCTTATACTTTTTTCACACGTGTTAGAAGCTGCTGCTGGAAGCAATACTTCATGATGTGTTGCTGGTGGTCGTTTGTGATTTCAGTAAATTCCATGATCGCTCTTGTTTTCCCCGTCTGTTCATCTTGATAAACACGATTCATTTCTGCAATCGCTTTAATTTTCACTGGTTCTTTAAGTGAAAGTTCAAACTCTGTGACGACCTCGCCATATTCTTTTAGTGAGACACCTTCTGGAACAGCAATTGCTACACCGCCAGCACTCATATTGACAATAAATGTGTCGAAGGTTTCTTCACCATTTTGCGTAATGGACGCTTTCACCATCGTATCCACTCGAAGATATTCTCTTCGCTGAAGCCGAATCATTTCTTCTTTTGGCGGAATCGAAACGACAATCATCGGGATATCTTCTTTTCTTTTCCCAATGACTTTGCTTGTACATTTGTATGGAATTTGATTTTCATCGAAAAAGAAGACGGTGATTTCTGTTTCTTGATTTAAATAGATCGTACGCCCCGTTTCTTTATCAGCTGGATAATTAATGCAAATATCATCGTTATTATTTTCCAAAACTTTCGATTTTGCAGTTTTCACTTCTTTGTTCTCATTGACATACTCAATTGTGATTGCATCCCCTATTTGTAACATTCCTCATCACTCTTTTCATCTGTGAAATCGTATCCTCTCTTATATTAAACCATGTATAAAACAAAAGGAAAAGGCTTATTCGCCTTTTCCTCGCTTCCTTTTCTATAGGTCTTTATATATAGGTTCTGCATTTTTTAGTTTATCTACTCTTTCTTCTTTTCCAGTATCTGCATTAATGAACATTCGGTATGTGTCGTTTTTAATGGTTCCTAAAAACTCATAGCAGAGAACTTCCTCTGACATATCATTTTGAACAAGAGCTACATGTGTATCCTCGATCTTCACATGTTTATTTAAGGTCTTTTCAGCTTCTTTTCGAGAAATCTTTGGTGCTTTTATGTCACGTTTTCTGTGATTCATTAAATAGTCTTTCGCTGAGAATCCCACAACCTCACCATCATCTAAAGCGACTTTCATTCGAATACTATCTGGATAAAGCAATACGTTATTCTGTAAAGGTACATAGGTAAATACGCCGATATTATCAAATTGCGCACTCTCATCTAAATGAAATGATTCGGTATCGAAACCATGCTTCTTTAAGAAACTTAGTGCTTTTTCTGAGGCATCATTTAAACTGATTTTTTGTTTTTTCACTTCACGGTTCTGAAGAAGATAGACAGGATGGCCGCCTTTTTCAGTCAAGTCTAAATAAAAGTTTGCCCGGTTGTCTGGGTCAGACATTGACAGGCTGTAGACATCACGGTTCGTTTTACTCCCACTTTTTCTCACCTTGAAATCTTTGTTATGGTCAGGCGCAAATTGCTGGGCGATACGGATCGCTTCTTTTTTTGAAATCTTTTGCCCTTTTAAGTGATTGTAGCCTTGCGTTTCTGATTCAGTTGACACATTTGTAGGGCCAAGATCAACATCTGCAAACGCATCAGCATTTCTCTCAACGGTTTTTAATCCGTCAATGATGGTGTTGTCGTTTTTTCGATCTCCATCAGCCAGTGCCATTTCAACATCCATCCATTTTAAATTTTTGTTGAGTACGAGATGCTGCACTTGTCTAAGTTCGTTTTGAATATCTGCCGCTTGATCATATAAAGTGGTAATGGTTTTGTGTGTATCTTTGTTTAATGGTTCATCTGATAAAGATTTAAGTGACGATTTGTAGCTAAAGTCACCGACATTCGCTAGAAACTCTTCTGTTTTGTTAAAAGGCATCAATGTGAGCGGGAGCTGACTGACATTGTTATGCGCTTCTGATGACATTCTCCATACATCTGCCAGTGCTGGAGATATAGATGTTTGGCTATTCATCGCAAGTGTTGCGCCAAGTTTATCGTGCAGCTGATCGACTTGATACGTTAAATCATGGAAGGCTCTTTGATAGTTGTTCTCTGCATGAAGCAGTACTGCATCTTTTTCTTGATGCTCTTTATAGCCCCAGTATCCTGTTGAGATGACAGCAATTCCTAAAATAGCAATCAATATTCCTCTGATCATTTATTTACACCTCTTTCTATTCACAGAAAATATGTTTCCCGATTCGTTTAATTTGTGGTCTTCCCCAAATCCATGGGCTTGTTGCTGTATCAGGATTAAAGTAATAAACGGCGCTTTCAGATGGGTCCCAGCCATTAATAGCATCAAATACTGCCTTTTTAGCGGTTTCATTTGGCGCCATATAAAATTGTCCATCTGCTACAGCAGTAAACGCAAGCGGTTCAAAAATGACACCAGCAATCGTGTTTGGAAAGGTCGGGTTGTTTAAACGGTTTAAGATGACGGCTGCGATCGCTACCTGTCCTTCATAAGGTTCACCTCTCGCTTCACTATAAACAGCTTGTGAAAGAAGCTGAATGTCATTGCTTGAAAAACCACCTGGCATGTTGGCTGCTGTTTGTTTCGGCGTTTGATTTGCTTGACCATTTCCTGACTGCTTTCCAGACGAGCTGTTTCCTCCGCTTTGACTTTTTTGATTCTCTTTTGCACCTTGTGCTGTCTTTTTTTGCGTGTTTCTTTGCGCAGGAGCCTTTGTTTGCTGATCAAGAGGTTTCCCGCCATAATGCGTAAACTGATTCCCTTTTTGCAGCTGCTGTTGCACAAACTCTTTATAGTATTTCGTCTTTTGAACTAATAGGCTTTTTGTTTTTTCCCCTACGAGTCCATCGACTTTCTTTACACCAAACTGGCTTTGAAAATTGCGCACGGCCCAGTAAGTTCCCCAGCCATACACCCCGTCTATTTTTCCATTGTAAAAACCATTGTATTGGAGCCTTGCCTGGAGCTCGACGACATCTTCTCCTGTAGCTCCTCGCTGAATCACTTGATTCGTGAAAGCTTCACTTTTTTCAGCTGTCATCAATGAAGACGCGAGCAGAACAATTGAGAAGATAAGGACGATTTGTTTCATAAAACGAGCTTTGTCCATATTTGATCCTCCTGTACTTTTGATGTTTGAATATATGTTTCTTCCGATCCCTATTTTTATACATTCATCACAGGAGGGAATTGGATGGAAAAGACAAAAAACGCCCTAAAGACGTATAGGACGTTTTCCAATTTAAATTTGTACCATCTTCACCGCACGGGCTTTTTTGGCTTTCCGCAGACCAAACCACCATAAAAAAATCATGAACGGCAACATAATATATCCCCAATTTTTCATGCCAAGAAGAATGAAATCATATAAGCCATGAAAAAGAATAGGAAGTATTAAAGAGAGAATCAGCCATTTTCGCTGCTCTTTTTTATCAGAGAAGCGAGCTTTACCTATATAAAATCCCATCACCACACCAAATAAAGCGTGGCTTGATACAGGCAGCAAGGCACGTGTAAACGCGTACTCTACCCCATGACCCACTAAGTACAGAATATTTTCAAGTGTCGCAAATCCAAGCGAGACACTTGTTCCATAGACAATCCCGTCATAGTGTTCATCAAACTGTACGTGCGCATAGACACTGACCATTAAAATAAACCACTTTAATGATTCTTCTAAAAATCCCGATGTCACAAATGAAATCACGATAGGATTCGTAGCGATATTTTCCTCTTGGAGGACATACTGAATAAACATGGTTGGAAACACAAGTATGACACCTAGCATAAAAGATCTGATGACCATATGAACCGGCTCATTGTCGTATTGATCTTTCAAATAAAAATAACTTAAAAGTGCGATGCCGGGAGCTAAACCTGCTGAAATGATTGCGATCATAATCAGACCTCTTTCCCTACATTATCCTTTATTATCGTACCACGAATCACCCCTTTTTTATATGACTCGAGCCCATTTTCCCAAAAATAATCTTCTATATAATCCCAATTTACATAAAAAAGAACTGAATCCCTTAGAAGGACCCAGTTCTTTTTTTACCCGTTGATTCTTTTGTTGATTTCTTCTGCAATTAACCCACCATGAAATCTTCCATTTTCAATGAAAATTTCATTGGCGTTGTTACCAGCTGCAATGACCCCTGCAATGAAAATACCTTCTACATTTGTTTCCATTGTTTGTTCATCAAATGCTGGGCGGCCTGATTCTGGATCGATTGTTACACCCATTTTTTCTAAAAATGAATGATCAGGATGATAACCTGTCATCGCAAACACATAATCACTTTTCACTCGATCCGTTTGGCCCTGCTGGTTTGTAAAGACAATATCCTGTTCTGTGATTTCCTTCACCTCTGCACCGAACTCCATTCGAATGGTGCCATTTCGAACAAGCGCTTCAAACTCTGGTAAAATCCAAGGTTTGATGCTGGATGAATATTCAGTTCCTCTATATAAAACCGTCACCCTGCTTCCGCATTTCACAAGTTCCAGGGCAGCATCAACACTAGAGTTCTTCCCGCCGATCACCGTCACATCTTTATCAAAGTAGGGGTGTCCTTCTTTAAAATAATGATACACATGAGGAAGGTCTTCCCCTTTTACATTCATATAGTTAGGATGATCATAGTAGCCAGTCGCAATCACAACATAGTCACATGTATAGTCGTCTTTTGATGTATTTACCGTAAAACGGCCATCTTTTTTCGTCACAGCGTTTACCTTTTCAAAAGCATTCACACGAAGGCTTTTTCGTCTGACCACCTCTCGGTAATAGGAAAGCGCCTGAATACGAACGGGTTTCCGATTTTCAGTGATAAAAGCGACGTCACCGATCTCAAGCTTTTCACTTGTACTGAAGAAGGTTTGGTGTGTAGGGTAATGATAAATACTGTTGACCACATTGCCCTTTTCAATCACAAGTGCATCAATCCCAATTTGCTTGAATGCAATGGCAGCTGATAGACCGCAGGGGCCGCCTCCTATTATGATCGCTTTTTCTTGTTTCATTTGTTCCACTCCTGTCGTTTCACTGCAATAACAATTGCTGGGCTGTTTGATTCTTTGCATGATTCCATAAAAAAATCTCCTATTTAAGGATAGGAGATTTTAAGGCGCGATGCAAATAAGTCGCTTAAATCCAGCCTCTGAATCGAGAAGCTTCAGCCATTTTACGTACACCGACCATATATGCTGCTAGTCGCATATCAATACGGCGGTTTTGCGCCATTTCATAAATATTATTAAATGATTTCACCATCATATCTTCTAAACGAGTTTCTACTTCTTCTTCTGTCCAGTAGAACCCTTGGTTATTCTGAACCCATTCAAAGTAAGAAACAGTCACTCCACCCGCACTTGCAAGTACGTCTGGAACAAGCAGTACACCACGATCTGAAAGAATTTTTGTCCCTTCCAATGTCGTTGGTCCATTTGCTGCTTCTACGACAATTTTGGCTTTAATGTTCGCCGCATTATCTTCTGTAATTTGATTTTCAATGGCTGCAGGTACTAAGATATCACAATCTAGCTCAAGCAGCTCTTGGTTTGTAATTGTATCATTAAATAATTTAGTGACGGTTCCAAAGCTGTCACGTCGGTCAAGCAAGTAGTCAATATCGAGACCATCTTCATCATACAAACCGCCGTAAGCATCTGAAATTCCTACGATTTTCGCTCCGGCATCATACATAAATTTAGCCAAGTAACTTCCTGCATTTCCGAATCCCTGAACGACAACACGAGCCCCATTGATGTCAATTCCTTTTTTCTTCGCCGCTTCTTTGATACAGATCGTTACACCTTTTGCCGTTGCAGTATCACGTCCATGTGAGCCTCCAAGAACAATTGGTTTTCCTGTAATAAATCCTGGCGAGTTAAATTCATCAATTCTAGAATACTCATCCATCATCCATGCCATGATTTGAGAGTTTGTAAACACATCTGGCGCTGGAACATCTTTTGTTGGTCCAACGATTTGACTAATTGCGCGAACATATCCGCGGCTTAGTTTTTCAAGCTCCCTAAATGACATTTCTCTTGGATCACAGATAATACCGCCTTTTCCTCCGCCATAAGGAAGATCCACAATACCACATTTTAAACTCATCCAAATTGAAAGCGCTTTTACTTCTTTTTCAGTAACGTTCGGGTGGAATCGAATTCCGCCTTTTGTTGGACCGACAGCATCATTATGCTGCGCACGATAACCAGTGAAAATTTTCACCGATCCATCATCCATACGTACTGGAATTTTGACCGTTAATAGGCGAATTGGCTCCTTCAGCAATTCATACACTTCTTGCGGATAGCCCAATTTATCAAGCGCTTTATGTATGACGGTTTGAGTTGACTTTAAAACATCTAGCTTATCTTCTGCGTTATGAGCGGCGTTTTGATCGGCTGCCATTAAAATAAACCCCCTAGAAATCTTTCATGATCTACTGCTCCCTTTCAAGCAATAGTATACACCTTCGTACTGGTAAAGCAAAGGTAAAAAGCGTTTTTTATCAAAATAAAATATCAGCGTTTATAAATATAAAAATGGATATAAAAAAATACTGTTGTTTCATCACAACAGTATTAAATATAATAGAAAAAAGTGATTAAAAATACAGTTGAATCGTTTTCACTGCATCTTCCTGCATGATCACTTTTCCGTATTCTTTTAACCGGTGAATGGTTAATGTCGTCGGAGAACCGAACTCCGCTAAAATAGAAATGACCGTATCTGCAGACAGTTCTTCGAAATCATCTAGGCTGAGAAAATATTGACCTTCATAATGGTAAACTGTCCCCCCCAAAAGTCCAATACGACTTAAACTATGGGACAGTTGAATCACATCTTCAAACGAGGCAAATTGATAGAGCACATGCTTGCTCTCGTCGAGCTTGACTTGCATCTCAATGTAATCTTCATCAAACTCATCATCAGCATCTTCCTGCTGACTCTTTGTCACAATGACGACCATCCCCTGCGCCTGAAGAGAAAATACTTCAACAGCAATCGGTCCATTCGCTTCAAAACCGAGCTCCTGATTCGCTTCGTTCATCATGTCTTTAAACAGCTGATGAACTTTGAACGAATCTTTCCAAAGGTCTTCTTTCGTAAGACCTCGGTCTGTCAGATCATCTAGTGTGAGAAAAATTTTGATTTTATTATAATTCAGACGCTCTAGCCGCATAACGTTCCCTCCTGCCTCTTCTAACACACATCATACTGTAGTATATGAGATGATGAGTCATAGGTTCTTAATTTTGTATTCAGTTTACACTGTGTCAAGACGGAAGACAAGCATGAAGCTATGCTTACGGTGACTTTTATGGAAAATATTGATGGGGCATCAACTTAGCGCGTTTTTAGCGGCATTAAATAGATCAGATGGGTTTCTGGTTCTGCTCCAAGACGCATCGGAATCTTTGTTGTTCCGTAACCATTACTAATCAGAAAGAAAGCACCTTTGACTTGGCCTGTTCTTCCTTTTTCATACGGACCAAATTTCCCAATGCGAATTTGACCCCCATGGGTATGACCGCTCAAAACGAGATCAATTCCCTCTTCTTCACTCATCAAGTGATGCACATCTGGGTTGTGTGATAAAAGGATATTCACGTCTTCTTTGACAAACTCCGGCCGTATCGCTTCATAATCTGCTTTTTCAAGCCGGATATCATCAATTCCGCCTATTTTAATGGGCTGTCCTTCAAAATTCCACACAGCCGTCTCATTTTGCAATGTCGTCACCTGATAGGTATGGAGGATGTCTTTGAGTTTTTGCTGATGCAGCTCATGGTCGTTATTCCCCCACACAAAATACACCGGGGCAATCCTTGCTAAACGTTTCACATTTTCTTCGACTCTAGCATATGGGACTCCCTTTTCAGCTAAGTCCCCGCCGATCATAATGACATCAGGCTGCTGCTCTTCTACTTCCGCTAATAAAGTATCACTAATTAGACGGCGATGGGTATCAGAAATAAAGAAAATGACTGCAGGTCGATCTGACTGAAGTCCTTCTATTGTAAAGTAATGCTTTTTGATGTTGTTTTGTTTTGCCGTTTTCACCATTTTCGCTGTTACACACACACCTGTTGTCACAGCCGCTATGGCAGCAGTAAATCCGATGGCATATTTCATTATGAATGACTCCCTTGTATCAGCTTTCTTTTATAGGACGCTTGAATGAAAAAAGACGTTTCAACTGTTTAAACGTCTTTTGCTCATTTATTTACTTTCATAATAGAGGTTGATGTCATATTGCGTCTGCATGAAGTGAAAAACGGCCTCGCGCTCTTTCCACTGATTTGATTGAGGCCATAAATCTGTGCTTTTCTGTATAATTTCACATCTGAGCTTATGATATTCATCCTCAGCCTTTTCTTCTTTTTTCTTATAATAATACGATGCGTAAAAAGCAAACACTTCAGCCATGATCCAAAACAGAAACACCTCATGGCCAAGCAATGTGGCAATCATCGCTTCCGGCTGCAGGGAGCCCCCGCTATTAGCTGTTATCACAAAATAAAACAGAAGAATCGCAAGTGATAAAAGGGCTGTCCATTGCCACCTTTTGCATTGTTTTGCAAATCCCTCGTATTTGCGCTTCCTTTTGATCAATGTTTCAATCATTTTCTGTGTCGGCTGATCCATATAGCGGCTGATTGCGTGCAATGTCATCACATACACCCTTGTCCCTTTTTTCTACATATGTATGTGCTTTTCGATTCATTCATGTCAAATATTAATTTTCTAATGGGATATTCAATACTTGTCCGCTGTACACGCTATTTCCTTTTAAATGATTGTAAGCTCGAATTTTCTCTTCCCCTGATCGGTTTTGATAATACTTCATGGAAATTCGATACAAGTTTTCCTCCGGTCCAACAGTATGCTGCACGACACGAACAGGCTTTTCTTCCTGCTTCTTCTTCTCTTCTGCTTCTTTTCGCTTTTTCTCTTCCTGCTGTTTTTGAAGAGCGAGCTGTTGCTGCTCACGCTTTTTTGCAGCTTCGGCCTTTTCACGCTCAGCCTTCTCTTTAGCGGCTTGTTCTTTTTTCTTTTGCTCTGCTTTTTCTTTTGAACGCTGCTTTTCTTTATCAGCATCTTTCTTTTTCTTCTCATCATCAGACGCATCCGCTTTGTCAGCGCTTGAATCATTTTTTGTGTCAACAAGTGCTGACGGGATTGGATCTGTGTCAGCACTCGATGTTTTATCAATATAAACACCTTGATTGTTGTTATCGTTAATTTCCTTTGATGTGTAATAAATCAACAGGAAGAAAACCGTGACGACAATAATAGGAAAGATAATAGCCAGTGTCGTAAACAATGGATTACGCACCTTTTTGGTTCGCTGCTTTTTATATTCATGAAAATCTTCTCGTGTAGGAAAGTGAGAGTCATCTGAAGGATGCACTTTTTCTTCTTCAAGATTTTCCTCTACATCATCATCATGGATGTTTGTCAGCTGCTGCTTTTTTCTCTTCATTCTCGACATTTCTTCCATGTTCATCCCTCCCCCAATATTTAAAACGAATTTGGCATGCAAAGACTAGGTCAATGACAAAGTGTGTCATGACAGGAACGAATAAATTCCCTGTCCACTCGTATAAAAGTCCTAAAAAAATACTAATAGAAACCACAAGGATAAACAAGAGTATTTTTGACAAATAGCGAAAGTGAAGAAGTGCAAACACAATGCTTGCAATCTCCAGTCCAAATTGCTGCTGAACGATCCCGCGAAATAAAATTTCTTCTGAAAAGGCAATGAGCAGCGTTAACCAAACAATATGCAGGATGCTGCGGTTTTTGAACATTTTTTCATTTAATCCGCCATCATCATACATATGAGCCGGAAACACCTTCATGACAATAGCGTCGACAATAATCACAAGCAAAGCGCCGCCAATTCCGTAAGTCAGGATACGCATATCTCGGATCTGCCATAAGGCTGTAAAATCAGTCCAATGATCAAACATAAACATCCCTAGTAAAAAAGAGACAATCAGCATGAGCAGCTGTGTGAAATACAACTGTTCTACTACTTGTCGATCGGTTAATTTTTCAATAATACGGCGATGTTGTTCAATCAATGCTGCGCCTCTTTTGTCAGGTGAAACAGACGATCCAGCTCGGTCTTCCAGTGTTTCATTTCATTCAGCTCCAATGGTTGATCTTTTTTTTCATAATCAGACAGGTCAAGTCCGCATGAAGAGCAGCAGTTCCCAAAGGAAGCGTCCTCCGTTAGATCAAGCTGCTCATCAAAGTATGATAACAGAGATTGCCTAAAGCAGCGATGGCCAGTGATATGCTCTTTAAACTGCCACACTTTTTTTAGCTTTTCTGTTTGTCTATCCTGCAGCTTTTCTTTCAGCTTCTTCATGAGCAAACGGGGCTGTTCAGTTTGGTACATCTTGTAATAATGCGAGAGCATTCGCGCACGCGTCTCCTGAAGCCCTGCTTCCATCAATTGTTCACGTAATTTCTTTTCATCATTTATCGGCATATGTGATAATCGGGCTAAGAAAAAATCAATTTCTGGATCATCAAAACCTTCTGCTTGAATCAAATGACTTTGAATATCCGCATCCTCTTCTGTATATAAAAGAACGCTCACACTATTTTTCCCGTCCCGTCCAGCTCTTCCAATTTCCTGCATAAATGCTTCAATTGACTGAGGCGGACTCATATGAATCACAAAGCGTATATTTGCTTTATCAATTCCCATTCCAAAAGCACTTGTACAGCAAATGAGATCAATTTGACCACTGATAAATTGCTGCTGGATCAGCATGCGGTCTCCTGACTCCATTCCACCATGATAAAACTCTACACGTTGATGCGTTTTTTGTTTCACCAAACGTGAAATATCTTCTGTCATTTGCCGGGTCGGACAATAAATCAGCCCAGGCCCTTGAAGGGTTTCCACAAGCTCCAGTGCTCGTTTCTCTTTTGCTTCTTTCGTTTCATGTGCCTCTTTTAATAGTGCAATATTCGGCCGGTTGACTGAATGAATATGAACATCTGGATGCTCTAGCCGCAACGTTTGCACAGTATCTTTTAAGGTTTGTTTCGTTGCAGTTGCCGTTAGTGCTAAGGCGACAGGATTGCCGAGCGCTTCCCTCCATTCCCCAAGCTTGGAGTATTCCGGGCGGAAATCATGTCCCCATTCCGATATACAGTGAGCTTCATCTACAACGAATAGACCCACATGCATCGCTTTGAGCTGCTCTAACAATACCTCTGACATAAGCGCCTCAGGTGCGACAAATAAAAATTTATATGATGGCAAATACCGAATAATATGTCTTCTTTCTTGAAAAGACAGTGTACTGTTAAGCGCAGCCACTCGCTTTTCACCGCGCATTTTCATGCGTTCCACTTGATCTTCCATGAGTGATAAAAGAGGTGAAATGATCAGCACTAACCCGTCTGTCAAATAGCCCGGAATTTGATAACAAAGTGACTTCCCGCCACCAGTAGGAAGCATGGCAACCGTATCTTTTTGTTGAAGTACACTTCGAATAATGTCCTCCTGACCTGTTTTGAAGGCATCATAACCAAAGTATCGCATCAGCGTCTGATGAAGCTTATCCACTTGCTTTCACCATCCTTGTCAATGCCAATCGTATTTGAAAATAAGTAAATGAATGCTCGAGACTTTCTTTGATCAGCTTCATCTTGTTGGTTTGGAGCTGACCGGCTACCTCATGTATCGCCTTTTGAGCTTCACTGCTGACATATGGTTCGATCGAGAAGCTCGGCTCATGTATCGAGAGCTCCACAATATGATCTTCAATTGTCGCTTTTTTTAGTGAACGAATATGAGCAATTTGATCAATACTGAACCCTTTTTGTACAAGCTCAAGCGTTTTATGAGTAGAGGTGGTCAGCACACGTTTGAATTGAAGATCATCTATCATTCGCTGAATGATCGGTGCCTCACCTTTTTTCGCACATTGAATAAAATAATGGAGCACATTCCAAAAAAGCAAGTAAACATACCATACATCTTCTTTCATCCATTCCGCCATTTGCTGGTACGTCCGTCCGATTCTTTCATTGGAAGTCAATGAATAAACAAAAAGCAGTGCCTCTTGATCAGTTAAATGAGCCAGAAGTGTTTCAAGCTCATGATGGATATCTTCAGAAAGCTTTTTCTTCTGATGATATTGCGAGAAGAAGGATTTCGTCCAGTTTTGAACCGATATATCTCTTTGAATCGGCACATAGTGTTGTGACCGCGCTGCATGATGTGAAAGGACCTGCACAAGTAAAGACAGCCTCATCCATAATATTTTTGCTTTATCATGATACTTGGCACCATCAAAATAAACTGGCATCGGTTTTTCAGCAAAACGCTGACTTAGCATACTTATTCCTTCATCTGTGGCAATGAATGTATCCTCTGTCTTTCTGATTAAGTGTTGCTCTAGCAGCCTTTTTACAGAGCGGTTCAGCTGATCCCTCGTAAAAGCTGGATAGCAGCCGAAGTAGCTAGAGAGCTGAAACAAACTTGCATCCTGTATCGTTTGAGATGATTTTTTTCCTTTAAAGAGATGGTAGACAGCACTAATGGAGCGTTCGCCGTTCAATTTATGTACGCTGTCCATCAACATGACATCCAAGTAATGAATCGTCATTGACCAAAGCACCTGTCTTCCTGACAAAATTCGAATATTTTCTCCCTTTATTTTAACAGATTTCATTGAAGAAGAAATGTTTAAACTCAATTAATGGGGGAAAGTTATGAACAAACCCTTATGTGATAAGCATTCTCAATCACTTTACAGTTGAAATGTGAATTTAAAATCATTACAATAAGGTTTGAGGAAATTGGTTTTTTATCGGTGAAACTAAAAAGGTTAAACCATTTGTTCCATCGAACAATCTGGGAGGTATTTTTTTAACATGGCAAAATATACAATTGTAGACAAAGACACATGTATTGCTTGCGGCGCATGCGGTGCAGCTGCTCCAGACATTTATGATTATGATGATGAAGGCATTGCATTTGTCACGCTTGATGACAATCAGGGGACTGTAGAAGTTCCAGAAGTACTTGAAGAAGATATGCTTGATGCATTTGAAGGTTGCCCAACTGACTCAATTAAAGTTGCGGACGAAACTTTCGATGGTGATCCACTTAAGCATGAATAGGATAAAAGCCCCTTTAAAAGGGGCTCAGGCTGTCGAGAAAATCTCGACAGCTTTATTTTCCCCCTTAAATTTTCCACTACCCCATTTTATAATAGAGAAAAGCATACTAAAGGAAGGTGTTTTTCTCATGTTCCACACTAGAAATTCTTCTCAGCACGAAGCCGAATTTGTATTACTAGATCAACTGGTCGAAGAGGATCACCTGCTTCGTAAAATTGATCAATACATTGATTTTTCATTTATCATAGACAAAGTAAAACCATATTATAGTGAGAATAAAGGTCGTCCTTCTCTCGATCCACTCATTTTGTTCAAAATGATGTTCATCGGATACCTGTATGGTATCCGTTCTGAAAGACAACTTGAAAAAGAAATCTACTATAACATGGCGTATAGATGGTTTTTAGGTTTAAACATCAATGACCCCGTTCCCCATCACTCGACCATTAGCTGGAATCGCCGTACCCGTTTTAAAGATACAACGATTTTTCAAGATATTTTCGATGAAATTGTTCTTCAAGCCATCAATCACGATATGGTTGGAGGGCGCGTTCTTTTTACTGACTCCACTCATCTTAAAGCCAATGCCAATAAACATAAATATACGAGAAAAACGATTGAACAAGATACTCAAAACTATATAAATGAATTAGAAAAAGCGATTCAAGAAGATCGGGTGGCACACGGAAAAAAGCCCTTAAAGGTAAAAGAGGAGGTGAAAACGGAAAAAGACATTCGTCAAAGTACGACTGATCCTGA
>NZ_JANUEZ010000007.1:0-289618 GCF_024807925.1 Bacillus sp. JUb11
TGCTGAGAAGAATTTCTAGTGTGGAACATGAGAAAAACACCTTCCTTTAGTATGCTTTTCTCTATTATAAAATGGGGTAGTGGAAAATTTAAGGGAAAAAATAAAGCTGTCGAGATTTTCTCGACAGCCTGAGCCCTTTAAAAAGGGCTTTTCAGATCGTGATATGCTGCGGATTCGGTTTTTCTAGCGTATGGTTTCTGTTATCGGGGTCGGCATTAGGTGATGTGATCCATAATGCCAAGATCGTGATGCTTGTACAGACGACTGCCCATTTTTTAAAATTCATATAAACAATCCCCTCTCTGAATATAGATACGAGCATGTTCCGCTTCCCCATAGAACATGGAAGATTTTTCATAATCCTCCATTTCATTATAATACTTTGCGGTGTCTAAAGCCAGCTCTTCTATATCTGGATATGCATAGGAAGATTCTAAAAAATGGAAAATCCGTTTAATATGCTCTGCATCTTGTCGTAAGTACAATGCTTCTAAAAAAATGGTCTTCTGAATATGAATGTCATCCTGCAGAGCTTCTGCTCGTTTCATACATTCTTCTCTGTAATATAATGCTTCATCGTTTTTACCTTGTTTGTATAAGATCTGAGCGGCTGTATAAAGAGGGTCTATCGATCGACGAAGATGATCAGATTGGTTTTGATCAAATAATGAGATGGATTCTTTCATTAAGTCGAGTGCGCGGTTCAAGTCTCCCATTCTGTAATAACTGTTGCCCATATTAAACAAAGAAGAAGCAATAAAACGCACATTCTGAAAGTCTCTTGATCTTGCAAGTGCTCTTTCGAGATGTGGCAATGCCTTTTCATGCCTTCTCATATCATCATAATTACCGGCTACAATAAATTCACACTGAATGGTACGAAGCGCATATAGTTCGTGCTGAATATAGACATCCAGCGCTAGTTTGGCATGGTGCATCGAAATGTGTGTTTGTTTCATGTGATAATATATTTCTGACATTTTAAAATGAAATTCTGCACGTTCAATATCGTCGGATACAAAAGAAAGCTTGTGCTCTGCCTTTTGATAGGACGATATGGCAGCAATGTACTCTCTCCGGCCGAACTCATACATGCCTCTGAAGAAATGATAGTAATATTCAAGCATGCCTGTGACATGCGTTTGATGCTCATCTATTTCTTTCGAAAGCTCGGAAAAGTTGGCGCGAAGCTTTCCTTCCTTTAATGGCTTTAAATAATCGAGCATGACCTCATGCCTGAATTCCATTAAAGAAAAATAGAGAAGCAAATTCTGATCTTCTTCCATTGAATCAAGAGAGGTGCGAATTTCCTGCTTTAACTGTTCTGCTTGTTCTGAATCAAATCTGCGGATTAATTCATACCACTTGTTGATTTTCACTCCAATATCCGAAGAGGGAATGATTTTCGCCATACGTTGCCTTCTCCAATCTTCTCAAAATATAAAACATTACCATATTTTATCATACTTGACCGAAGAAATACAAAAATGAAAGGAAAAAGAGAGCCTTGTGCGATAAGACTCTCTTTTGGATGGGTTATTCTCTTATTTGTCCTTGACCACGAATCACAAATTTTTCAGAGGTTAGGGCTGGCAGACCCATTGGTCCTCTAGCATGCAATTTTTGTGTGCTAATGCCGATTTCCGCTCCGTAGCCAAATTCAAAGCCATCTGTAAACCGGGTAGATGCATTATGATACACAGCGGCAGCGTCAACGGCTGTTAAGAAAAGTGCCGCATGCTGCTCGTTTTCCGTAATGATCGCTTCAGAATGCTTAGAGCTATACATTTGAATATGCTGTATCGCCTCTTCCATGGTCTTTACGGTTTTAATACTGACAATCGGCGCTAAAAATTCCGTTTCAAAATCAGTGGTCGTCGCTAATGTGGCACTAGGTGCAAGTGCACATACTGCATCATCGCCCCGTATTTCTACACCATGTGTCTGAAGTGCTTCAAAAAGCGAAGCGCCATGTTCTTTTGCCCATGTTTCATGAATGACAATGCTCTCAATGGCATTACAAACAGATGGTCTTTGTGTTTTCGCATTCAGAACAATTTGTTCAGCCATTTCTTTTTGGGCTGTTTCATCAATGTAAATATGACAATTCCCTGCACCCGTCTCAAGTACTGGAACAGTAGACTCTCTCACAACAAGATCAATTAAATGTTTCCCGCCGCGTGGAATAAGGACATCTAGATAGTCATTTAAAGTGAACAGGGTTTTAGCCGTCTCACGGCCTGTATCTTCAATCAATTGTACACTGTCTACTGGAATATCCGTTGGTTGCAGCGCTTCGTGAATGACTTTCACAATCGCTTTATTACTATGAATGGCCGATGAACTTCCTCGAAGAATCACAGCATTCCCAGTTTTCAAGCAAAGAGTGGCCGCATCGACTGTCACGTTTGGTCTTGCTTCGTAAATCATCCCAACCGTTCCAAGAGGCACACGTACTTTTTCAATGAGAAGCCCGTTTTCTTTTTGAATGGTCTCTAATGTTTCACCAATTGGGTCTTTGAGCTGAATGAGTTGATGCGTAGCGTCTGCAATCGCTTCAATTCTCTCTTCTGTTAATGTAATTCTGTCGATCACAGATGGCGTGAACTCTTTGTCTATAGCCGCCTGAACATCTTTTTGGTTTTCGGCAATTAAATACGTTGAAGATGCTTTTAATGCTTTTGCAATAGCGTCTAATGCAGCATTCTTTTGTTCAGTTGTTTTTAATAGCAGCTGATCTTTGGCTGCGCTTGCCTTTTTTGCTTTTTCTAGAACTTCATTCATTGTTTTCCCTCCTCAGTTTTGTACGTGCTGAACCCAGTGATCTCGGTGAATGACTTCAGGTTTTTCATAAGAAAGCTCATGACTTCGCATCCCTTTAATGCCAAGAAGCTCATCTGAATCATACAATGTTTGTCCTTTACCGACTAACCCGTTTGGACCAACAACTTCGACGACCTCTCCTTTAGAAAATTCACCAGCTACATCAATGACACCAGCTGGAAGAAGACTCCTTCCATTATGCAAAATCGCCGCCTCTGCCCCCGCATCAATCATGATCTTCCCAGAGACTGGTGAGTGGAATTGAATCCATTGACGACGGTTATTGACTGATGATAAGTCTTGTTCACCAATATATGTGCCGTCCCCTTGACCAGCGAGAATGTGAAGAAGCTTGTCTTCCCCTGTACCTGTGCCAATGAAGACTTTAACGCCAAGGGAGAGAGCTGTTTGTGCAGCTGAAAGCTTAGATTTCATCCCGCCTGTTCCAACCTTTGAACCCGTACTCTTCGCATATGAGAACAATTCATCTGAAATGTGAGTCAGCACATCAAACCGCTTCGCATCAGGATTCTCACTTGGATTGGCATCATAAATTCCGTTGATATCTGTTAAAATGATCAATTGGTCTGCATGAATTAAGCCACTGACCAGTGCTGATAACATGTCATTATCACCAAAGGTAAGCTCCTCGATGGACACAGAGTCATTTTCATTAATGATCGGTAAAATTTTTCTTTCGAGCAGTTCCATCATCGTTGCGTAAGCATTTCGATATCTTGTACGATCTGAAAAGTCATTACGTGTTAAAAGCATTTGTGCAGGCGTCATCTGAAACTGTGAAAATAGTTCTGTATATTTCTGCATTAACAAACCTTGACCAACAGCAGCAGCAGCCTGCTTCCCTTTTAAGGTCACAGGTCTTGACGGATATCCTAAACTGCCAAATCCCGCCGCAACGGCACCTGACGAAATGAGAATGATTTCATGGCCTGCCTCTTTTAGCTTTGCGATGGCTTTGACATGATCCTGCATTTTTTGTTCATCAATGGCTCCCTTTTGCTCTGTTAATGAACTGCTACCAATTTTTATGACGATCCTTTGCTTTTTCATCATTGATTCCCTCCGCTATACCTTTCACCACATAAAAAATCCCTTTTTCTCCTTATGTAAAGGACGAAAAAGGGATTTTCCGTGGTACCACCTTCATTGAATAAGCATACGTCTGCTTATTCCACTCAACTCCTGTAACGCCAGGCATGCGCTTAGATTTTTCCTCTAAGGCTCAAAGGGTAGGTTCAGCAGCTGTCTGCGGCAAATGTTTCAGCATGTCATTTGCTCTCTTTTACACAGCAGGTCCTGCTTACTATTCCTTCTCAACGCTCGTTAATTTTTTTATATTATCACCAATTGCTTCAGAAAAGTCAAGCGGTCAATTAAACACAATCGTTTTATTCTCATGAACAATGATTCGATCTTCCAGATGCCATTTGACAGCTCGGGCAAGCACACTGCGCTCAATCGTGCGGCCAATATTTTTTAATGCCTCTGCATCATCTCTATGATCTACCCGCTCAATATCCTGTTCAATGATTGGCCCTTCGTCTAAATCATTGGTGACATAATGGGAAGTCGCGCCAATTAATTTGACTCCCCGCTCGTATGCCCGCTTGTATGGGTTTGCACCGATAAACGCTGGAAGGAAGGAATGATGAATATTAATGATTTTGTTCGGGTGCTGTTCGATAAAGGCTGGCGTCAAAATTTGCATGTATCTAGCAAGCACAACCGCATCAATATCATATTCTTCTAATAATGCAAGCTGTTGTTTTTCTGCATCTTGGCGAATGTCTTTATTTGCTTTCACGAAGTGGAATGGAATGCCGAGTGCTTCGACTGTATCTTTTGCCGTTTCATGATTGCTGATGACAACCGCTATTTCAGCCATTAAATTACCGCTTTGCCATTCCCATAAAAGTTCATGTAAACAATGAAGCTCTTTGGACACAAAGATCGCCAGCTTTTTCAGATCACTTGCACGCGACATGCTCCACGTCATGTGAAATGATTGCGCAATTGGCTCAAAACTGCTTTTCAGTTGATCTAAGTTGGCCGAGATGTCTTTCCAATCAAATTCAATTCTTAAAAAGAACCGGCCGCTCTCATGATCTGTTGTGTATTGACTAGATTCAATGATGTTTGCTCCATGTTCAAATAAAAAAGTAGAAACAGCTGACACAATACCAGGCTGATCCGGGCAGCTGACTAAAAGCCTTCCTTTTTGCTCATGCTTTTGTCTGTGTAATTCAAGTTTCTCTGTAATCAATGTTCTCATATCTTATGACCTCATTTACATTTTTCATTCTAATGAAATATTATACTGGACTGGAAAGAGAAAAAGCAATTAAGCGTCGTGTTTTTTATTGAATATTCATTCAATTCTGCACCTAGCGTGATATAATATGAATAGACCTTTTATCACAAAAGGAGTGATGGAGATGAAAAGCATGACTTTGTTTGGTAAAGTGAGCTTTTGGCTCGGCATCGTATGTCTAATCACGGGCATTTATCTATTTATGACCGGAGAAAGACTCATTCCTTTACTTACATTTGGTGTATGTTTTCTGCTTGTGAGTCAGCTTTACCGCAAAAATGAAAACGATTCCAATCATCATTCGATGTAGCAAAAAGGCTGGCTCATGTTTGCCAGCCTTTTCTTATTCAATGATTTTCAACCCGACCGCTGCTGATAAAATGAGTGCGATAAAGAAAATACGTTTTGCGTCTTTCGACTCACCATAAAACATCATCCCAACAATCGCTCCTCCAGCTGCTCCGATTCCTGTCCAAATCGCATACGCCGTTCCCATCGGAATTGTATTCATCGCAAGAGACAGCATCAAAAAGGATAGCGAAAATCCAGCTGCTATGAAGAAAATCCATTTGACATGGCGATCTTTCTGGAATTGATTCATCATGGTGACACAAAGCATTTCTAAGATGCCTGCCCCAATGAGTAAAAGCCAGCTCACGATTCAGCCTCCCCTTTCTTTTCACCTGTGGTCAATTTGAGTCCTAATACACCGCTTAAAAGCACCATGATCAAAAGTAATTTTACTAGCTGTACCGGTTCACCCATGACCATCCCTACTATGACCGTACCGGCTGTTCCGAGTCCGGTGAAAACGGCGTAAAGTGTGCCAACTGGAAGTACAGTCGTGGCTTTCAGGAGTAAATAAAAGCTGACAACAATACAAACGATGGTTGCACTCCATTCCAATATAGAGCCAGCATATTTCAACCCCATCACCCAGCCGACTTCAAATACGGCTGCAATCAAAACATTTCCCCATTTCATTCGATCTCTTCCTTTCTTACCGATTCCAAGCAATAAAAAAAGCCCGGAAATCGATCGTTTGATCAAATCTCCCGGGCTTTTATCCCTCCGTGTCCATACGGTCTATTGTCTAGACCCTATGTGTTTTCTCTCGGTCCAGACTGCGCTGCCCGCACGGAACCCTAGAAAACCAATTCATGATAAGCAGATCTAGCGTAGAGCCGATTCTGTATGAAAAAGTGTATCACACCCTGATATGCCGGTCTACCACTTTGCTTTTTCCCTTCAAATATACTTGTTCATTTTTCGAAAGAAAGTGGATGAAAGCGAAGTATACTAAATGTTAGAAAGAGGAACGACCACATCACTGATATAATAAAACAAGAGGTGGATCAAATGATGATGACCGACGAACAAAAACACGAATTTTATCAAGCACTTGTTGATAAGAATCCGCAATATGATGGCACGTTTTTTGCTGGTATTAAAACAACCGGCATCTTCTGCCATGCCACGTGCACTGCTAGAAAACCAAAATATGAGAACTGCGAGTTTTTCTTTACAGCAGAGGAGGCACTGCTTGCAGGGTATCGGCCGTGTAAGCGATGCACGCCTTTAACATATCCTAACAGCATTCCAGAAGAAGTCAAAACACTTGTATCAGCAGTTGAAGAGAGTCCTGAGAAACGGTGGAAAGAAGAAGATTTTCGCCAATTAGGGATTCACTCTGCAACAGCTCGGAGAAAATTCAAAGAAATCTATGGAATGACCTTTGTTCAATATGCTAGATCACGCCGAATGGGGCTAGCGTTTAAAGAGATTCTGAACGGAAAAAAAGTCATTGATCAGCAAGTCACCTTCGGTTACGAGTCTTCCAGTGCCTTCAATGATGCCTTTACGAAAATCATGGGGAATCCACCCAAAAAGGCGCAAGTCAATATTTTGCATGCGAATTTTATTTCTACTCCGATTGGGCGGATGATGAGCATTTCAGATGCAACCCATGTGTATTTGCTTGAATTTATGGACAGGCGAGGATTAGAAAGAGAAATTGAGAACATCAGAAAAAAACATCATGCCCGTATTTTAGTTGGAGAAACAAACGTCCATCAGCAATTAGCAAAGGAATTGGCCTTATATTTTGAAAAGAAACTCACGCAGTTTACTGTGCCACTTGCTATACATGGCACCCCTTTTCAGAAAAGGGTATGGGATCTTCTATTACAGATTCCGCCAGGCGAAACGAGATCGTATCGAGATCTTGCCATCATGCTTGGCGATCCCCATTTGGTTCGGGCAGTTGGAAATGCAAATGGTGCTAATCAGTTGGCCATCATCATTCCTTGTCACCGAGTCATTCAAACAAGCGGTGAACTTGGCGGATATGGCGGGGGAATCGAACGAAAGAAATATTTACTTCAGTTAGAACAGCGTCTATAAAAGAAAAAGCGGCTCTCCTTATGATTCAAGCGAGCCGCTTTTTCCGTCACGAGTAACACTGTAAACATCAATCATTTGATCCCATTTTGAAATGGTTTTTTCTTTTTTCATCCCCATTTTCATTGCGACCTTGACTGACGCTTCATTGTCAGGGCGAATTAAGCTGACCATTCGTCTCACCTTCATTTCGTCAAAACCATACGCAAGACAGCCTTTTGCAGCCTCAACAGCATATCCTTTTCCCCATGCCGATCTCTTTAGCATATAGCCAATTTCAAGCTCTGTTTGTCCTTCGACGTTTTGGAGAACAATTCCGCTTTGTCCAAGTGGTTCTTTCGTTTCTTTTTCTTCAATGATCCACAGGGATGTATGGTACGTGCGGTCATTCTTTTGATTCCAAGCAATCCACTCTTTTGTCTGCTTTTCATCCTTTAGTGAAGGATAGTACTTCATGACTTCTTCATCTTGGAATAGCTTTTCATATAAAAAAGATGCATCGTGTTCATCCATTGTTCTCAGTCTGAGGCGCTCTGTTTCAAGCACGATCCGTGTTTGATGTGCCATTTTTTATCCCCCCTGCTTACTTGCTAAAAATATCTCCGAACAACCCATTTGAATCTGGGGCAAAGTAATGGAACCCCGCACCCGTTAAACTAGCAGCTAATGCGGTCCACATGATTAAACTGACCGTCATCCACACAGTGACTTGTTTTCTTTTCGTCCCGAAGCTCATACACATAAAAGCCGCTAAATGACTGCCAATAATAAAAGGACCGATAAGTGCCAAACCAGGGAGACCGTACCGTTCCCAAACCTTTCTGGCTTTCAGCTGTTTTTTCTCTCCTTTTTCATCATGTTTCTCCTCTTTCCTCTTCAGCCACCATGCTTTAAATCGGTCCACGAAGACGATGAGTAGCAAGACGGTAAGAAAGTTGCCGACGAATCCAATAACTGCCGTTGTCACAGGATGCAGACCACTTAAAATCCCTAGCGGAACGACACCAACCACTTCAAAGAAAGGTAAAGCAGCCAATATAAAAACGAGTACATACCCCCATACAATATCCAATCACAGAACCCCTTTTCATTTTTGTCCTCTTCTCATTGTAAAGAAAAATGTGATCCCATATCTACATTTTTTTAGAAAAAGAAAAGCACATCGCAAGTGATGTGCTCTATCTACATTAAATGTTCATTTTTCTTGTTTGTTTTCTGTAAAAAAGCGATTGTGAGCAAGACTAAAATCACAATGGATACCAGACTTGTGAAAAGAAGCATGAGAGGCGATGTCCATCCAAGCCATTCGAATAGGAGCTGCGGTCCGAAGAAGATCAGCGGAATGAGCGACATCATATTCGCCTTTAATATGGCATTCAATAAGACAATACACAGCAGCAACAGAAGAATGACGCCCCATCTTTGGCTCGAGGTCAGCACAAGTAAAGGAGTACCAAGTTTTTGGTCCAATAATTTCACTGTGATCAAGGCTGTCATCTGAAAAACACCTAATATCCAAAAGTAAAAGAATGCCCTCCTGCTTGTTTGAAAGGCAGAAGCTCTAAACATCACAATGGTCATGATCACATTGGCCACTATTATTAGCGGATAACCAATGAGTGCATACCAAGAATACGATAAACTTTGACTGATGGCATCTGCTAACATCATGTAAAAAAGAGATCCAATTAAAAAAGCACTGACAAACGGAACCCAGTCTTTATGATTTCTAGAGAGCTCTTTCGCTAGCTCGTCAGCAAAGCCCCGTGGATCTCCGCCAAATACATCTTCCCCTGTTTTCCCATCTTTCTCAGCTTCGACAGCGTGTGTCGTTAATTCATCCATCACTTCGTCGATCTCGTCCTGATTTTTCCCTTTTGATATGAGATAGAGTTGCAGCTCTAATAAGATGTGTCTCGTTTCTTTTGTTACCATCTTCTCACTTCCCTTTATGTAATAATCGCTCTACATTCCCTGACAGCTCATTCCATCGCATGGTAAAATCCGTCAGCGCTTCTTCGCCTCTTTGTGTGAGCGTATAGTATTTCCTTTTCGGCCCACTCGCCGATGCTTTTGTGGACGTATGAACCAGCTGTTCTTTTTGCATGCGCAGCAAAATCGGATAAATACTGCCTTCACTAATTTGATCAAACCCATAGTGCGCAAGCTTCTTTGTCATTTCATAGCCATAAATTTCACCTTCAGAAATAATCGACAGCAGGCATCCCTCTAAAATTCCTTTTAGCATTTGTGTTGATTGTGTCATCATCGATCCTCCGCTTTCAGTACCTTGCATGACAAGATAGTTTGATCTTACCACACACTATCTTGCCATGCAAGATACCGGCTCAGAAAAAAATCACCGCTTAAAGGGTGATTTTTACGCCCAAGGCTTATCCGTCCCAAGTGCGTCAGCCAAAGCTTTACTATGCTTCCGGCGGCTTTTTCTTTCCTCTGCCCGCTGCTTCGCTGTTTGATGAAGCATGATTTCTTCCTCTGTTTCCGGCATGACTTGTGGAACTCGTTTTGGCTTCCCGTTTTCATCAAGCGAGACAAAGGTAAGAAATGAAGTTGCTGCGAGTCTGCGCTCTCCAGACATCAAGTTTTCCTTAATGACTTTGACGAATACTTCCATAGAAGATGTGCCGACCCATGTCACATAAGATTCTAAGCAGACGGACTCTTTCTGTCCAATCGGCTCTAAAAAATCAACTGAATCCATTGATGCGGTGACTGTTTCACTACGGCTGTGTCTTGCTGCCGAGATGGAAGCAATGTCATCTATATAACTCATTAATTTCCCGCCAAATAACGTTTGGTGGTTATTCGTATCGAGGGGGAATACCCTGCTGGTTTTCACAACTTTCGATTCCTTGCAGTATTTGAAATTTTCTTCACTCATCGTCATAGCTCCTTCTTGCTGTTTTCGTTGATGCGGAACGACTTTTATTAAACACTATTCTATTAGGTTTGTCTAAACTTTTTGCTTTAGTCTCTCATGAGAGATTTTCTTTCGGAAATGTTTCAACATTTACTAGAAGGAGGAATAATATAACTATCGATAAACAAGGAGGCCCTTTGATGGATTCTATGAAATCAGAGAAAGTGTATAAAACGCCGCAATGTATGAGTGAATATGATGATTTACAAGAAGTCCTCTTATGCAGTCCAATTTATATGGAAATTAAACAGATCATCAATGAAACCCAAAAGCATTTTGCAAGAGAAAATATTTCTCAAATCAAAGCCCTCATGCAGCATAAGCAATTCATCCAAACGCTGAAAGACCATCATGTCCGGCCTGTCCTTCTTCCTGCAAATGAACGTTTCCCTGAACAAGTCTTCACTCGGGATATTGGATTTACAATTGGACAGACTTTATTTGTTTCAAACATGGCAGCCCCTGTCAGACAAGGAGAAGAACATTCCTTAAAAGAATGGGCACAGACAAAAGGATGGACAACCATCACGCTGGATGATGGAACGATTGAAGGCGGCGATGTGCTTGTAGACCAAACCCGTGTATTTGTGGGGGTCAGCAAAAGAACAAATCTAGCCGCCATCCAGCAGCTCCAAAAAGAACTGCCGAATCACGACATCATTCCTATTCATCTTCCTTCTCACATTTTGCATCTTGATTGTGTGATGAATATTCTTTCTCATCATGAGATCTTGATTTACCCTGAAGCTTTTACGGAAAAGGATCTTCATATGCTCAAAAAGCATTATGATCTCATTGAAATAAGTGAGCAAGAGCAGTTCACACTTGGACCAAATGTGTTGTCCATTGGTCAGAAAAAAGTCATCAGCTTACCAATCAACCAAGAAACAAATGCTGCATTAACAGCCCGCGGCTACACCGTCATTGAAGTAGATTTTTCAGAAATCATTAAATCCGGCGGCTCTTTTAGATGCTGTACATTACCTATTAGGCGTTCATAAAAGCCAAAAAGCCAGCTTGTCTACTCGCTGGCTTTTTAAATGCTTACCTTCTTCCCTCTATCTATTTCCTATCATATAAATGACAAGCCACTTCATGCCCTTCTTCGACTGCTTGTAATACTGGCTTTTTGTCCGCACATACATCCATTGCAGCAGGACATCTTGTCCGAAATACGCAGCCGCTTGGCGGATTCACTGGACTTGGAATTTCTCCCTTTAAAATAAACCGCTTGCGTTTATCTTCCACATCAGGATCTGGAATCGGGATAGCAGACAGCAATGCTTGTGTATATGGATGAAGCGGTGTTTTATATAAAGCATCACTGCTGGTCATCTCCACGAGATGTCCTAAGTACATGACACCGATTCGATCGCTAATATATTTGACCATCGATAAATCATGGGCAATAAATAAAAACGTCAATCCTTCTTCTTTTTGCAGTTTTTTCAGCAAATTCACGACTTGAGCTTGAACGGATACATCTAGTGCAGAAATCGGCTCATCTGCCACGATAAACTTTGGCGATAAGGCGAGTGCTCTAGCAATCCCTATTCTTTGCCTCTGACCTCCGCTGAATTCGTGAGGATAGCGTGTAGCAAAATCATGACTTAGCCCCACCGCTTCAAGCAGTTCCTTCACGCGCTCGAGCCTTTTCTTTTGACTGCCATACAATTGGTGGATCTCCATCGGTTCTAGCATAATATCTTTTACAGAGAGCCTAGGATTTAAAGAAGAATACGGATCTTGAAACACCATTTGAATTTGTCTATTGAAATCAAATGATTCTCGGTTCGATAAGTGATGGAGACTTTTCCCTTCATACAAAGCTTCACCTTCTGTCGGGTCATAAAGCCGCATGAGCACTTTTCCAAGTGTAGATTTACCGCAGCCTGACTCACCAACAAGACCAAAGGTTTCGCCTTGTTTCAGCTGAAAGGTGACACCATCTAATGCTTTTAACGTTCTTCCTTTCGATAGATGAAAATGCTTTTTTAAGTTGTTGACTTGCAGAAGTGGTTCACTTCCCATCACATCTCCCCCTCTCAGCTTTCAAATACCGCCTTGTTCCTGCCCATTCCTGTTCATATGAAGTACCAGAAAGAGAAAGAAGTTCAATCTGTCTGCCCGTTTTAGGTGAGTGAAGCATCATGCCATCTCCAGCATACATCCCTACATGGCGAACTGCTCCCTTCCCATTGTCATTGGCAAAAAACATGAGATCACCTGGCGCCAAATGGTTTGATGCGACTGGGGTTCCTTGAACTGCTTGGTCACTTGCGTCTCTCGGTAATAAACATCCACACGCTTTGTACATACTGTAAACAAAACCCGAACAGTCGTAGCCATAGCTGCTCATGCCGCCCCACAAATATGACAGTCCAATAAATTGTTTTCCTATAGCTAAGGCATCCTTACCGCTCATAGAAGAAGGTGATGAAGCACGGCGCACATCTTCTTTTTTGATTTCTCTTCTTCCTACTGGAGTTAGAACATCAAAGGAATCGCTCGTTTCTTCAACAGGTGCTAGTTCTGTTAAAAAACTAACCTCCATATCCGGTGTTCCATTTTGATATAAAACCGCTTTTTTCTGACAAACAATCAAGGGACTAGCAGGTGGTTCACTCTCTGATACTTCATTTAATTGCTCTACAGGGATAAAACCTGGGTAGCCTTGCGGGTGTTTCCGGCTTGCCTGCTGCGGGATGACAACTTTCATCCAGCCATCTGTCTCCTCCAGCCCAATGACTCGTTCGCCAAGCAGTACTTGGGTTTGAATAAGGTTTTCTTCACATAAGGCCAATTTCTGTTCATATGTTTGCTCATCAATCCATTCTTTGATCTGGACGGAACTTTGAAGAACGTGTCGATCCATATCTCTCGGCGACTGCGGTGCTGTCCATATATTTGCGACTGGAACCTTTGATTCATATAACATCATAAGACCCCTTTCACTCTTTGAATGCCTAACCCATGATGCGGCGGAAAGAGAATATCTTTTCCTTGATAGATAATTCCTCCGTCTATTAAGTCCTCTTTGAGCATAAGCGGCGCATCAAAATCGTAACGGGTAATATTCGGTTGGCTTGCAGCAAGATGAGCGGCTGCGGTAATCCCTAGTTTTGACTCGATCATACTGCCAACCATACACTTGACGCCGTATGCTTCTGCTAAACTATTGATTTTCAGCGCTTTTTTGATACCACCTGTTTTCATTAATTTTAAGTTGATGAGATCACAGCTTCTTGTTTCTAACACCTTGATGGCATCATGGAGGCTAAAAATACTTTCATCTGCCATAATTAATGTGTCTGTTGCTTCCGTCACCCGGCGCAGACCCTCGATGTCTTCTTTAGGCACTGGCTGCTCGACTAGTTCAATATCGAGTGCCTCCATTTTTCGAATGGCGACAATCGCTTCCTTCCATGTCCAGCCTTGGTTGGCGTCAAGCCTGATTTGCATATCCGGCCCGACTTTTTCTCGAATCCGTTTGATCCGCTGAATATCCGTATCTATATCATCTTTTCCCACTTTGATCTTTAAGGTACGAAAGCCTTCAGCTGCATATTGCTTCGCATCCTCTGCCATTTCTAGCGGACGGTTGACACTAACCGTGTAATCCGTTTCCAGCTGATTACGATAACCACCAAGATATTGATAAAGCGGCAGGCCAGCCTGCTTCGCTAAACCATCGTAAATCGCCATATCTATTGCAGCCTTTGCACTCGTGTTTCCTACAAGTACACGGTCGATCGCTGAAAAGATTTGTTCATATTGTGACAATGAGGCCCCAATCAAGATCGGCCTCATCACAGCGCAAATAGCATAGTCGATGCTTTCCAGTGTTTCACCTGTTATGACCGATGTTGGCACTGCCTCTCCATAGCTGACATCGCCTTGATCATAGGTGATGATCACAATAAGAGATGCGGCGTCATACACCGTTCTTAATGCTGTTTTGAAAGGCTTCTTTAGCGGTACACTCGTTCTGCTTGTGCGAACATCTACGATTTTCATTTGATCGCCTCTTTCGCTGCAACACCTGGGGAAATATGCAGTTTTTTCCCTGTAGCATCTAATGTAGCGTGCACGCCGATTGGAATGGCGAAGTTTGGAGAGGAATGACCGATCCGAAAGCCGCCAAGTGCAGGTTTCTGTTGCGGGACAATATACGTCTCCCATAACTGATCCAGCGTTAACGACTGCTCTTTCTTTTTCGGCTCACATTGATGAAAATCACCAATGATAAATCCCGCCGCATCATGTAATTTCCCTGCAGATACTAAGTGCTGCATCATTCGATCGATTTTATATGGTTCTTCGTCAATATCTTCTATCAATAAAAGCTTCCCCTTTGTATCAATTTCAAAAGGTGTACCAAGTGTCGTGACAATAAGGGCAAGATTTCCTCCGGTGATTTCGCCTGAAGCCGTGCCATGATAAAAAGTGTGAAGAGGTGACAGGTGGTTCGTATACGAAAAGGCTTTCGGAGTGAATAGCTGTAAAAAGGTATCCTTTGTATACGGATGAACCTCTTCAAGTCCCACATCAGAGGAGAGCATTGGACCATGAAAGGTCACAAGACCCGTCTGCTGCTGAATGGCTGTATGTAAAAACGTAATATCACTGTATCCCCAAAAAATTTTTGGGTTCCGGCGAATCAAGTCATAATCAATGGCTTCTGCAATTCTTCCTGTTCCGTATCCTCCGCAAGCACAAATCACTGCCTTCACGTCTGGATCTTGAAACATGTGATGAATATCTTCCACTCGTTCATGATCATGACCTGCTAAATAACCATACCGGGAGTCGATATACTTCCCCTTTTTCACCTTTAGCCCTAAGCTTTCTAAAAAAGAAATACCTCTTGCTAATTTCGGCTCATCAGGCGGGCTTGCTGGTGCAATGATTCCCACTGTATCTCCTGTTTGAAGTGCCACTGGCAGATGGTTCATGCCAATCCCCTCTTTCTCTTCGTTTCTTTCAATCTATGGGCATCTTCTTCATAACATGAACAAATAAAGGAACAGACGCTTTTTTCAAAGCGTCCCGTTCTCTCATTTGTTCATTTACTCTCCATCTACCTGTGCCCATTTCAAATCAATGTAACCAACAGGATGACGGACAATGCCCTTTACGCCTTCTTTTTGTAAATAGACTTGGTTATAAAAATGAATGGGAATGATCGGTGCTTCTTCCATCAGAAGTGCCTCGGCATCATGCAGCATACGATTTCTCTTTTGTTCATCTGCTTCTTGACTCGCCTTTTTGATCAGCTGATCATACGTATCATTTGACCAACCTGTCCGGTTCATCGCATTTCCTGTTTGGAAGCTCTCTAAGAAATTGATTGGGTCTGCATAGTCAGCTAGAAATGAACTTTGCGAGAATTGGAATTTGAGTGCCTTTTGATCTTCTGCAAACACATTTGCTTCCATGTTTGCAAGCTTCACATCTACCCCTAGCGCTTCTTTTAATTGCTGCTGAATGGCTTCTGCTTTTTTCTTATTTTCAGGCTTTGTACTATATGTTAATGTGACAGGCGGAAGCTTAGAATAGTTCTCTTCTTTCAACCCTTTTTCTAATAGTTTTACAGCTTCACTCGTATCATGTTTGACAAGATCGCCGCCAGCTTCTCTGAAATCTTCACCCTTTGAATCTAAAATTCCTGGTGAAACGAAGGCACGTGCTGGCTTCTCTTCATTTTTCGTTACATACTCTACAATATCCTGAGGATTGATCGCCATTTGAAAGGCTTTGCGAATGTTCTTATTTTGAAAAGGCTCCATGTTGACATTTAGACGATAAAAAAACAGCCCTGCTTGATCTTCGATTTGCACATCTTTGCTTTTTAACAGGTCTTCACTTTGTTCTGCCGGAACGAAGGCCGTATCTAAATCTCCTGATTGATACATTTGGTAATCTGTGTTTCGATCACTGATCATGAGCCATTTCACTTGGTCTAGCTTGACCGTTTGTTTGTCCCAATACGTGTCACTTTTTTCCATTGTAAAGCTTTCATCATGCTTCCACTCTGTCAGCTTAAACGGTCCATTGCCGACAAAGGTTTTCGCATCCTTGGCCCAGTTTGGGTCCTTTTCCGCTACCTTCTCATTCACTGGGAAAAAGGCAGGGTTTGCCGTCATATTTAAGAAAGATTTCTGCGGGTATGCTAGCTTGACCTCTAGCGTTTGATCATTAACAGCCTTGACTTTTACATCTTCTTTCTTCCCTTTTCCGCTGTTAAACGCTTCGCCCCCTTCAATCATATAAGCTAAGAATGCCGCAGAAGAGCCCGTCTTTGGATCTAGCAGCCGCTTCCACGCATATTCAAAGTCACTTGCTTTGACTGGATCACCATTTGACCACTTAATCCCATCCCTTAAATGGAACGTGTACGTTTTTCCGTCCTTTGAGATGTCCCATTTTTCCGCCATGGCAGCAGATGGTTCGTGCTTCTCATTCAGTCTCGTTAATCCTTCCATTAAGTTATTGAGCCCTTGCCAGGACACATTATTAAAACCAATGGGCGGATCAAATGATGTCGGTTCGTTTTCGTTATTTAATGTTAAAACTTTCTCTTCACCCTTGCTTGAAGATCCTTTGCCTGCTTGCTCATTGGCTGTACATCCTGCAAGCAGCATCACTGTGATAAAGCACATACTGAGAATCCAACCTGTTTTTCTCATGAAAAACTCCCCCTTTGTGTTGAAGATAAAACCGTTTGCTTCGCTCGTTCATCTTGAAGCCAGCAATGTACTGCATGTGTAGGTGAACGCTGCGTTTCATGCGGCATAATATGATCACACACTTTCATCGCAGACGGACATCGATCGGTGTATGGACAACCTTTTGGCGGAGCAAATAAATCTGGCGGGCTTCCTTCAATAGGAATGAGTTCATCTTTCATATCCAGCCTTGGAACGGATTGCAGCAGCCCTTTTGTATAGGGATGCTGTGGACTGTAAAAGATATCTCGCCTTGTCCCAACTTCAACGATTTTCCCCCCGTACATGACAGCCACTCGATCAGCGACTTGTGCTACGACCCCTAGGTCATGTGTGATTAAAATAATCGTCACGCCTGTTTTTTTCTGAATCTCTTTAAATAGTTCTAAAATCTGCGCCTGTATGGTGACATCTAGTGCAGTTGTCGGTTCATCTGCAATCAGCACCTTCGGCTCACAAATAAGAGCCATTGCAATCATGAGCCGCTGCCTCATGCCACCGCTGAATTGATGCGGATATTGCTTCAGCCTCTCTTTCGGCTGCGGAATCCCCACCAAATCAAGCATACGAAGCGCCTCTTCTTTCACTTCTTTTTTTGTCAGCTTCTGATGCACTTTTGCAGCCTCCATCAGCTGATCTCCAATTGTCAGCGTCGGGTTGAGTGCCGTCATAGGATCTTGAAAAATCATGGAGATATCGACACCACGTATGCTTCGCATGTCTTTTTCAGATAATGACAGCAAGTTGCGATCACGAAACCAAATTTCCCCTGAATCGACTTGTGCGCTGTATGCAGGGAGAAGCCGCATGATACTTTGAGACGTCACACTTTTTCCGCAGCCTGATTCTCCGACAATGGCGAGGGTTTCTTTTTCATACACATCCACATTCACCCCGCGTACCGCTTGAACAGAACCGCCATATGTCCGAAAGCTAACATGCAGATCGATAATCCGAAGCATTTTTTTCATCACGCCATCACCTCTTCATCTTCGGATCAAGCGCATCTTGCAAGCCATCACCTAAATTATTAAAGCAAAACATCGTCAGCGAAATAAAAAATGCCGGAAAGAATAAACGCCACCAGTGACCATTATCTGACAGCACCGTCGGCAAGGCATCATTGGCCATCACACCCCAGCTTGCAAACGGCGCTTGAATCCCTAAACCAAGAAAACTTAAGAACGCTTCAGCAAAAATCGCTGTCGGTACAGTTAGCGTCATCTGGACAATAATCGGTCCCATCGTATTCGGCAGTAAATTTCTGCGGATGATGCGCAAACTTTTTGCGCCAAAGGTTTTCGAGGCAAGGACATATTCTTGGCTTTTCAGCTGAAGGACTTGACCTCTCACGATTCTTGCCATCCCGATCCATCCTGTGACAGTGAGCGCCACAATAATAGTGACAAGGCCAGGCCCCATCAGAACCATCAATAAAATGACGACGAGTAAATACGGCAGACCGTAAAGCACCTCGACGATCCGCATCATGACATGGTCATACTTCCCGCCTTTATAGCCTGCAATACCGCCATAGATGACACCGATTGCAAAATCAATGAGAGCGGCCATCACGCCCACAAATAATGAAATGCGTGCGCCGTACCAAGTACGTGTAAACACATCACGTCCAAGTTCATCTGTTCCAAACCAGTGAGCAGCTGACGGTGGCAAGTTTTGCATGGAAAGCCGCTGTTCTGTCACACTATTCGGTGCAAGGAGTGGGCCTAATACAGCCATGACGAAAAGAAAAATCAGCACCGATAAACTAAACATAGCGAGTTTATTTTGTTTTAACCGTCGCCAAGTATCTGCCCAATACGAAAGTGAAGGTCTTTTAATGGCATGGACTTCAGATGTCTTTTGTTCTTTAGGAGCAAACCATTCATCTGGCACTTCATGCGCTTGATTCGTTTGATCATGCTGAAGGTGTATACTCATGCCTTTCCTCCTTTCTGATGCAGCTGGATCCTTGGATCAAGCAGACGATATGTCACATCTACAATGAAAAGAAGGGTAATTAAGATGATGCTGTAAAAAACAGTGGTTCCCATGATGACAGGATAGTCACGGTTGTTAATACTCTCGACAAAATATTTTCCCATTCCTGGGATCGCAAATATTTTTTCAATCACAAAACTGCCTGTTAAAATACTTGCGACAAGTGTGCCAAGGATCGTGACAACAGGTAAAAGTGCATTCCGCAGGGCATGTTTAAACACAATTCTATAAGGGGAAAGTCCTTTCGCTTTTGCAGTTCGAATATAGTCCTGCGACAGCACTTCTATCATGCTCGATCTCGTTAACCGGGCAATGATAGCCATTGGACCTACCGCCAGTGCAATGGTAGGAAGCACCATATGCATTGGACTTGTCCACATCGCTGTAGGAAAGAGCTTTACATTCACAGCAAGCTGCTGAATTAATAAGGTAGCAAAGATAAAGTTTGGTATGGATATACCGAAAACAGCAATCGTCATGGCGATATAATCAATCAAGCCATTATGCCGGAGGGCAGCCATGATTCCGAGCAAGATGCCGGAGATGACAGCAATCAAAATAGAGATAAGACCAAGTTCTAATGAGACTGGAAAACCTCTCGCCAATAAATCATTGACACTTTCAGAAGGCTTTTTAATGGAAGGACCAAAATCAAAAGTAACGATGGATTTTAAATAGATCATATATTGAACATAGAGTGGTTCGTCTAAGTGATAGTAGCTTTCGAGGTTTCGCTGGACAGTTTCGTTTGTATTTCGTTCTTCATTGAAGGGCGATCCTGGGATGACCTTCATTAAAATAAACGTTAACGTCGTAATCGTTAAAATCGTGGCAATCATGGCAATCAAACGCTTGAGCAAAAAGCTGGCCATCTGCTGTCTCCCCCTCGCTTAACAAAATGTTGTACGTGCGGCAAGCTCTGTCATGACAAGCATCGCTTGGTAGGCTTCTAATATATTCTCTGCTTGGTACGTCACCGTTGTTGTCCCTTCGATGATGGCCGTACCTGGCATTAAATTCGCCCATTCGGCTTGTCCATAATTGGCAAACTCGATTTTCAGCACTGGCTGCTCAGGAGGCGTGAGCGGCTTCATTTGATGAATTTGTTTCATGGCAGCTTCCACTTGCTGCGAGATGAGGGTGCTCACTTTCGCTGGTGTTAAGCATTTCACAGCAGATCTTGAAATGGTTTCTTTCACCGCCACTGTTTTCACGCCAGGCATTAACTTTTCGGCTTCAAGTGCCGCTTGATCGTCTCCGCATACAAGAATGACTGGAACACCATAATAGCCTGCGACATACGCATTAAAGCCCATTTCACCAACTGGATGATCATTTATGTAAAAATGTCTGACACCAAAAATCATACTGTGAGACATCACACCTTTCATTGATGCCCTCGCATGGTAGCCTAAAAAAACAGCGGCATCATACGTTTGATCTAATCCTTGAACCATTGAATAAGGCTTTACATCCCCTGATATGAGAGATGCTTCCTCATGCAAATCTTCAATCAACAGATTATTCATTTTAGAATGGCTATCATTCACTAAAATCTCGGTCGCCCCATGTGTAAGAAGAGCTTCTACACAGGCGTTCACTTCACCTGTCATGATTTTTCTCCCGCGCTCATAATTGTGCTGGCGGCTATCAACAAATGTATGATCAGCTAGACCAGTAATTCCCTCCATATCGACTGATACATAGAGCTTCATCCCCATCCCCCTTTAATTAAACTTAAAATTTGTGTATATTTTTCTAAATTTTCTAAAAAATTATATGAGAACTTGATTGATTTTTCAATACAATGTCTGAAAATAAGGAAATTAGACTCAGGTAATACAGGTCAAAAGAATTGATGATAAAGGATTTATTTGACAGAAAAAACACCACTAGCTATGTCTTTAGTGGTGTTTTTCTGCTCCATCGATTTGCGATTTTAGCTGCGCATATTTTTTCATCGTTTGTGTAAACAAGTCATCGAACATTTGCGGTGCCTGCTGCTGGATGACTGCAGCGCCTTCTCCTGTAATCCCGCCTTTTGTTGCGACCCTATTCACCGTTTCAGCAAATGTCAGTCCGCGTTCAACAAGAACTTGTCCTGTACCGAGCAGCGCATATGTTAAAAATTCATAGGCTTCTTCTAAAGAAAGCTCACTATTCCGAACAGCGGCTCTCGCCATTTCTTCAAAGATTGCTGCAATAAAGCCCGGAGAAGAGCTTGTCAAATTACTCGCCGCATCAAACCGGTCCTCTTCCACTTCCCTGACGATACTAAAAGCTGAAAGCAGGCGGTGGAGTCGTTCTTGTGCCTCCTGTCCAGCAGTTTTACCATGCGCCACAAGGGATACACCCGTCCCTACGGCTGATGTCAAAGTGGGAATGTATCTAGACACCGGCTGATTCGTATGTTGCATTAATTTGTCTAACGTGACAGCCGCTGCCACTGATACGATATGAAGAGATGTCTTTGCGGGGCTCAGCTGATCTAAGACATCAAGTACAGCAAGCGGTGGTACACAAACAAACACGACATCACATGATGCAGAGATGTCATCTAAAGAGCAAATGTTGACATGCTGGTTCTTCTCTTTCAGCTGTTGCAGCCGCTCCGTTTCACTTCTTGTATGGATCATAAATTGACTGGCATGAAGTACTCCTTTGTCCAGCCATTTTTGTACCATCATATCTGCCATGCTTCCATATCCAATGATTCCAATAGTCTCCACAGTTTAATCTCCTCTATTTTGCTTAGATTCACTACTTATTTTAACAATTTCCCACAATGTTTTCATTTTTATCCCACACTTTTTTCTTACGATAAAGTCAGTATCCACCACATACGGTCAATCACCTTACACACATACATGTAAAAATCGATGAAAGAGAGTGATTTTGATGACACATCACAAAGATGAAAAACACACTTCTTATGAATTACAAACCATTGAACAACCGAAACAAAAGCAGAAGAAGCCAAGTGGCTGGCTGAAGCCATTTGTCAGCGGGATTGTAGGAGGTACGTTAGCGTTAGGTGTTTACGTTCTAACTCCATATGCTCAGCATTCAGAAAATAGTTCAACTGATTCGTCAACGAAAACAGCCGCTGTATCGACAAATGATACAAGTACAAATTCGTCAAAAACAACAGCGTCACAAACATCGAATTCGACCAGCAGTATTTCAAATATGGTCGAAAACGTATCACCAGCCATCGTCGGCATTACAAACTATCAAACACAAAGTCAAACAACCACAGATTTTGGCGATATGAACACACCTTTTGATGGATCACAGCAAAATCAAAACAGCAGCAGTCAAGAACAAGAAAGCGGTACCGGATCAGGGGTTATTTTCAAAAAATCCGGCAGTAAAGCCTATGTATTAACAAACAACCATGTGATTGAAGGAGCAAATAAATTAACAGTCTCCTTGCATAATGGCAAGACGGTAGCAGGAAAAGTGGTTGGTTCTGACCCGCTGACTGATCTTGCTGTCGTGGAAATTAACAGCAGCGGCGTTACAAAAGTCGCTGAACTTGGAGACTCCTCATCCCTTCGTGCGGGAGAAACCGTCATCGCAATCGGAAACCCGCTTGGTGAAGATTTATCAAGAACAGTGACACAAGGAATTGTCAGCGGTGTGGATCGAACAGTTTCTATGGATACATCAGCTGGCGAAAGCAGTATTAATGTCATTCAAACAGATGCCGCCATTAACCCCGGTAACAGCGGCGGACCGCTTTTAACAACAGACGGAAAGGTTGTGGGGATCACCAGTATGAAAATTTCTGAAACAGGTGTGGAAGGTATCGGGTTTGCGCTCCCAATCAATGATGTCAAACCAATTGCAGAGCAGCTTCTCACAAAAGGAAAAATCGAACGACCTTATATCGGTATCAGCATGCTGGATCTCGAACAAGTACCAGATGCTTATCAGAAGGAAACGCTTGGACTGACAAGCAGTCAGCTGGATAAAGGCGTATACGTAAAAGAAATCGCTGCTGGCTCACCTGCTGCAAAAGCTGGATTAAAGGCAGAGGATGTTATCACCGCCATCAATGGCAAAAAAGTGACAACCGGCAGTGAATTACGCCACGAGCTTTACACGAATGCAAAAGTAGGAGATACCATCAGCATCACACTCGTTCGTAATGGAAAAGAAGAAACAAAACAAGTGACATTAACAAAATCTGAATCAAAGCAAGTCAGTTCTTAACGAAAAAAGCAGCTCATAAAAATTGAGCTGCTTTTTTCATGTTCACTTGATTGGGACCAATCTTTGTTCAATTTCTGCTCGTTTGTGCTCTAAAAATGGTGGAAGTGCTAATTGATCACCAAGTTCATCCACGCTTTCATCCACTGTAAATCCAGGACCGTCTGTTGAGATTTCAAACAAAATGCCGTTTGGCTCTCTAAAATATAGGGCTTTAAAATAAAAACGTTCTACAACACCAGAGTTGGTGAAACCAGCTTTGGCTATTTTATCATGCCATTTTTCAAGCTCTTCTGCGTCCGCTACACGAAAGGCTACGTGATGAACACTCCCTCTGCCAGATCGCTCAGCAGGTCCTTCTGCTTTTTCAATGACATGAATCTCTGTTCCAGCTCCACCTTGTCCTGATTCAAAAATCGTCACGATTTCCCCATCATTTGATTGTTCACGTGCTTTTTCTGTGAAACCCAGGATGTTCGTTAACACACTGATTGTTTTATCTGCTTCTGCGACTGTTAATTCTACTGGTCCCAAACCTCTGATCGCAAAATCAGCAGGAATCTCATCATGCACTGGCGGCTTCGCTCCATCTTGCACGCTTGGTTCTACAGTCAAAAACAGCTGCTGTCCTTCTGGATCTGTAAATTTCAAGGCAGGTCTGCCGCCTCTTAAAGAAGCCGTTTCTTTCTTTACACCTTTTTCTTCAAAGCGCTTTTCCCAAAATGTGAGTGCCTCTTCTGAAGTGACAATCAAACCTGTGCGTGAGATCGCATTTGTTCCGTCCAGCCGGCGGGCGAGCATCGGTATTTCAAAAAACGTCAGCTCTGTACCAGGTGAGGCGACCTCATCTCCATAAAATAGATGATACATCGATGGATCATCTTGATTGACTGTTTTTTTCACCAGTTTTAAGCCAAGGATTTGGCGGTAGAAATCAACGTTTTTCTGAGCATTTGCTGTTAGTGCTGATACGTGGTGAATCCCATTTATTTTCATTGTGTTCACTCCTATTATAAAATATCTCGAATTCAAGATAATATCCTTATGAATAAAATAGGTCATTTTAGAAGAAAAGTCAACCATTCGGCTGCATCTTTATTGGACGTTCGGCTTCCGCCTATTAAATTAACATTAAATCAAAAATAATCTTCTATTGTTCGCTTTTAAGATAACATTCATCCTAATATCTCCAATAAATGAACACTTTTAAATACAAATACGAAAATCAGAAAATTTTTTTAATTCTAGTTTTCCTAAAATCGTATTACAATGAACAAAATACATGTCACAGTAACGTACGAAAGTGATGCAGGAGGTCGTGTGTAATGAACAAAGAACAACCAGCGTTAAAACAAGACATCGGCTTATTTTTTGCCCTATCTCTTGTCATCGGAACAATTATTGGATCTGGCGTTTTTATGAAGCCTGGCAACGTCCTTTCTTATTCAGGAAGCTCAGGCATCGCCTTATTCGCATGGCTGTTAGGCGGGATCTTAACCCTTGCAGGCGGACTCACAGTCGCTGAAATTGGTACACAAATCCCACGTACTGGCGGTTTATATGCCTATCTTGAAGAAATATACGGTGAATTTTGGGGCTACTTATGTGGCTGGGTGCAAATTATTATTTACGGGCCAGCGATTATTGGTGCTCTTGGTCTTTATTTTGGTTCATTATTAGCTAATTTATTTTCTCTTTCTTCTCTATGGGCTACAACGATTGGCATTATCACCGTTCTTTTTTTATGTGTGATCAACATCATGGGAACGAAATACGGTGGTTTTGTCCAAGGACTGACCACGATCGGAAAGCTTGTTCCAATTGCAGCAATTATTGTGTTTGGCTTATGGAAAGGAAATGAACATATTTTCACAGCCGTCAATGAGAGTATCGCACAAATGAACTTCGGTGCAGCAATTTTGGCGACGTTATTCGCCTATGATGGCTGGATTTTGCTTGCAGCGCTTGGCGGTGAAATGAAAAATCCAGAGAAACTGCTTCCTCGCGCGATGGCAGGCGGTATTTTAATTGTCACAGCATGTTATCTCTTTATTAACATCGCCCTTTTGCATGTGTTACCAGCTGATCAAATCGTTCAACTAGGTGAAAATGCAACAAGCACAGCTGCTACAATGCTCTTTGGTCCAATTGGCGGTAAAATTATTAGTATCGGAATCATCATTAGTATCTTTGGCTGTTTGAATGGAAAGGTTCTTTCGTTCCCGCGTGTCATTTTTGCGATGGCAGAACGAAAACAAATTCCGTTTGCCAAAGCCATTTCACGCATTCATCCTACTTTTCAAACACCTTGGATCGCTGTATTTGTACAGATTTTGATTGCCATTGTGTTTATGATCGTCAGTAATCCCGAGAAGCTGTCAGAAGTTTCAATTTTCATGATTTACATCTTTTATGTGATGGCCTTTTTCGCTGTCTTTAAGCTAAGAAAACAAAACAGGGGAATGAAGCGCGCTTATAGCGTACCACTTTACCCGCTCACACCGATCATTGCAATTATCGGCTCTTTCTTTGTCTTAATCAGCACCATGATCACCGATTGGCAAAGCTGCCTGATCTCCATGCTGATCGGCATTGCTGGACTGCCGATTTATTACTACATGAAAAAAACACAAAATAAAGCAGAGCGCTAAGACAGCCTCTGCTTTATTTTTTATATTGCTTAATGACCTTATAAGATTCGTTTAAATATCTCATCAGCCGGTATGGCTTACTTAAAACCCGGATGGGGAGTCTTGAAATAAATCCATTCAGATTCGCCTTATACTCCTGCGTCATTCGCTTCGGCTTTGTGGCAATTTTTTCATATACTTCTTTGTAAAATTCCTTCATGATGTCGACTTGCACACTGATCTTCTGATGACACTCTGTACACTCAACGCTTTTCATCTGATCATTCACATAAACGATGCTGTGGAGGGTCTCTTCTTGGCACCGAGTACAGTGTAGGTTTGCTTCCATTTCGGTTTGCTTCAAGATACACAGCTCCTTTCTCGTTTGATGTTGCTCTTTTTATACAATACGATGGCTGTCAGCTGTTTATTGGACAGATGCTTCCTTTAAAATAGCTGCCGCAGTCAATTCATCGGTGACGAGCACCTGAATAAAGCCGCCGTTTAAGGCTCCTAAAATACTTTCAGCCTTATGGGTTCCTTCCACAACTGCGATGACTTTTTTCACGCTCTTTAATTGTTCTAACGATAATCCAATCACCTTTTGGTTCAGCTCATCTTGGACTGGTTTCCCTTCCCCGTCAAAGAAACGAAAACCAATATCACCAACAGCTCCTGATTGCCTTAAACCAGACAAATCTTCTTCTTTTAAATAACCGACTGTTTTCAATGTAGAGCCTTTATGCGGATTCCCAATACCGATCAGGGCAATATCAACATTTCTGCCTTCTTCAAGCACAGCTTCTATGTCCTGCATCGCCATCAGCCGCTCTTTTAATTCTTCTGTTTCTAAAATTGCAGGTGCATATAAATAGGAGCACGTACCATTCATCTTCTTTGCCAGCTCATATGCCAGCTGATTCGCGTGAATGTCGACTGCCTGCCTGCCCATTCCGCCCTCTAAAGGAATGACTTTGACATCGTTTCTTCGCTCAAATGGATATTCCTTCACGAGCTCGGCAAGTGTGGTTCCCCATGAAATACCGATTTTCTCAGCGCCTTTCATGTTTTTAGAAAGATAATAGGCGCCCGCTTGACCGACTGCCCGTTTGACCATCTCAGACATTGTCCCGACACTTGGGACAACGACAGCATCCGTTAATTGAAAGGTCGTTTCCAGCTGCTTTTCAAGTTCCACTGTATGAATACTTTCGTCTTTAATGTACACTTCAACGATTCCCACATCTTTTGCTTTTTGTAAGAGCTTTGAAATGACTGGTCTTGAGACATTGAGCTTTTTTGCAATCTCCTGCTGCGTCCACCCGTCTGTATAATAAAGATGAGCAACCTTGACGAGCTGTCGTCTTTCTTCCCAATTCAGCATGTGACATCATCCTTTTAATATACTATGATTACCAGTATACCAAACATTCGTTTCTAATTGGAACAATTGTTATGAAAATAAAAAAAGAGCGATTAACTCTCCGCTCTTTTTCCCTCGCTATATTTAGGCTGATACGTTCTCCCGCCATCTAATAAGAGTATCTGTCCGTGCAAATAGCTTCCCTCGTCACTTGCGAGAAATAAAGTGACTCCAGCAATATCTTCTGGTTTTCCTAATCTCCCGATCGGAATAAGTGATCGAAGCTGACTTTTCTCAAGCTCAGTCGGATAGAGCGTATCAAGCATCTGAGATTCAATGACGCGCGGTGCAATGACATTGATGCGGACATGATGGGAACCCAATTCCTTTACAAGCGAACGCATGAGACCAAATGCCCCGGCTTTTGACGCGTAATACTGGATGCCGCCGCCAGAGCCTGTTATCGCAGATCCTGATCCAATAATGACAACGCTGCCTTCTTTCCGCTCACATAGATAGGGTGCTAATGCTTTGATGCAATAGAAAAGACCATATAGATTCACAGCCAGTGTCTTTTTCCAAAGTGAAAAATCAACCTCTAAAAAAGGAAGGGATTTCGTCATTCCTGCTGAATAGACAAGATGCCCAATGCCACCCAACTCCCTTTCAGCTGCTGACGCCATTTGCTGAACACTTTCCCACGATGAAACGTCAGCTTGGAACGTCAGCAGCTGAGGATGCTGTTGTTTTAAAAGCGAAAGTCCCTGTTCATCTATATCTGACACAGCTACACGATGCCCTTCTTTTAAAAAACGCTGAGCAATTTCTTTGCCGATTCCTTGGGCGCCACCTACGATGAGAACTGGTTTTTGTTGATTAGCCAGCGCTCTCACCCCCATCAAGCATAATTGCTGCTCCATCTGTAAATGCACCGTACGATGTACTTAAGAAAACCGTCATATGAGCCACCGTCTCCTTGATTTGCTCTTTGTCAGGAAGCAAATGGAGAGGCGGCGGAAGTAGTGCCAATACCCGGATGCCTTTGTCTTTAAATTCGCGCGCTAATCCTTTTGTCATGGCATTCAACATACTATTTGATGTAGCATGTGAGATCCCGCCATCACCTGTTATGCTGCCTGATGAGGAAATATTAATGATGCAGCCCTGTTTCTGATCCACCATATGCCACACAGCGGCTTGACTGGAAAGAAAGACTGTATTTACGGATCTTTCCACTTCATCGACCCATATCTCAGGACTTACGTCATCAATCTCCTCATCTGCTTTTTGCTCGGCTTGATTGACTAAAATATCAAGCTTGCCGCATGTATCGATGACTTGTCTTAGCATAAGCGTAGCATCACGCGGTGTCTCAAGCGGATTGATGACAACAGTCGATTGGCCGCCTAATTTTTCAATGTCTTCGCTTATCGACTTTGCTTTTGATTCATCACGAAAAGCGTGTATGAAAACATGTGCACCTGCCTGGGCCAAAGCCAGGCAGATGGCTTCTCCAAATCCATCTGTGCTATCTGTCACAAGTGCCACTTTCTGATGAAGCTGGACGTGCACACGGATCTCCTCCCTATCCCTTGTTTGGCATTTACTTTCTCAGCTTACTTACAATATCAAGAGCTGCTTCATAAAAGCCTTCTGAGATGGTTGGATGCGGATGAATCATTTTGGCCATCTCTTCCGCTGTTCCTTCTAAATACATAAATGAGGAAGCCTCTGATATCATCTCCGTTACATGCGGACCAACCATTGTAGCGCCAATGACTTCACCATATACGGTATCGTACACGAGTTTAATAAAACCGGTTTGAACACCTGCTGCCAACGCTTTTCCGCTTGCAGCTAAATCAAATCGCTCTGCCCGCACGTTTAGCCCTTTGGCTTTTGCCTCTTTCTCTGTCAGTCCCACACTCGCTACTTCTGGCAATGTATAAATACATCTAGGAACGATGTCGTGATTCATTTTTTCAGGCTCGCCGCATATATTGCTAACCGCAACAGCTGCCTCTGCCATCGCCGCATGAGCGAGCTGATAGCCGCCGGCTACATCTCCAATTGCATATACACCTTCAGCACTTGTCTTCATCTCATCGTTCACTTTAATAAAAGGACCATCCAGCTGAAGATCAAGCTGACTGACAGCAGAAACATTTGGTCTTCTTCCGACACAAACTAGCAGTCTTTCAGCCGTAAAGATGTGCGTCTCTCCTTTATCGTCTGTCGCATGAATCGCTTTGACTCCTTCGCTTTCTGTTACCTCTGTCACCGTCGTTTTCTTTGCGATATGGATGCCTTTTTTCTTCAATTCTTTTTCTAGTAATTTCGACGCTTCTTCATCTTCCTGTGGAATAATCGACGGAGCGGCTTCTATAATGGTGACTTTTGATTGGAGACTCTGGAAGATGCATGCCAGCTCAAGACCAATTACACCCCCGCCAATAATGACGACAGATGCAGGAATATCTGGGATGTCAAAGATCGTATCACTTGTGTCAAATTGAATCTCTTTGAGCCCTGGAATAGGCGGAATAGCAGGTGATGAGCCAGTGGCAATGATCAGCTCTTTTGTTTCAATCGTTTCTGACCCATCTTGTTTTTCAATGTCAATGCGATTTTTTGTCACAGCTGTGCCTCTGCCGTTATATACATCAATCTTTCCTTGCTTTAATAAAAAGGCGATTCCGCCCCTGAGTTTTTCGATGACATCATCTTTACGTTTTCTCATTTTATCGAAGGAAAGAACCATCTCACCTGTTTCGATTCCCCAGCTTTTTGCTTTCTCAATGGATTCAATGACTTCTGCATGTTTGAGCAGTGTCTTTGAAGGGATACAGCCTCGATTTAAACAAGTCCCCCCTAGAAAATCCTCTTCAATCAATGCAACCTTGTGTCCACGTTCAGCGGCTTGAAGGGCGGCAGTGTATCCGCCAGGCCCTCCGCCTATGACTGTCAGATCATACGTTTTTGTCATCCGATTCATCTCCTACATTAGCAATTCAAATGGTTGTTCAAGCACTTTTTTAAGGTCTGTTAAAAAGGCTGCTGCTGGTGCACCATCTACCACTCGATGATCAAATGATAAACTGACGCCCATCATTGGCCGCACCTGAATTTCTCCATCGATCACTACAGGTTTTTCTTGAATGCGTCCAACGCCTAAAATCGCCACTTCCGGCTGATTAATAATTGGGGTAAACGTGTCAATGGCATACATCCCTAAGTTACTAATGGTAAATGTAGACCCCTTCAACTGGTCTGGCAGCAGCTTTTGATCGCGTGCATTTCGACCAATTTCTTTTGCTTCTTTTGTGAGCTGTTTCAGCCCTTTTTGATTTGCATGAGAGATGACCGGAACCATTAAGCCGTCTTTCACAGCAACCGCAAGACCAATGTGCACATCCTCATGGAAATGGAGCTCATTTTGTTCAAACGTCATATTGATTTGCGGATGGCGCGTGAGGACACTGCTGACCGCATGGATGATGATTTCTGTAAACGACAATCTGTAGCCTGTCTCTTTTTCAATCGCTGGGAGCAGCTGTTTGCGCACTTCTTTTGCTTTTGTCATATCAATTTCACTTGTTAATGTGACGTGCGGTGCTGTAAAGGCACTTTGTGACATGCGATCTGCGATCACTTTTCTCATCCCGGCTAGTTTTTGTGTTCTCACTGGAGCAGCTTCTGCCTTTTGTGCGCCTGCTGCTGTCACATCACTCTTCATGATTTTTCCGTGAGCGCCAGAACCAGCAACATTCGCTAAGTCGATTCCTTCACGAGCAGCCACTTTTCCTGCAAGTGGTGATACGCGTTGGCCTTCCTCGTTCGTCTGAAGGGCCGCTTCGACATCCCGTTTTTGAATTCTGCCTTTTGGACCTGTACCAGATACTTCTTGAATGGCTACTTGGTGATCTTTTGCCGTTTTTCTCGCTGCAGGTGTTGCGCGTACTTTCTCACCCACCGCTGGTTCAACTTCAGTCGAAACAGATGGTTCAGATGGTGATGACGTTCCGCTGTCTTCAGAAGATGCTTCTTCTGACTGCGCTGGCGGCTCGCTCGGTACCTGCTCATTAGCCTCTCCGATATATCCAATGACAGCATTAACTGGAATCTGATCATCTGCTTCGTAATATTTCTTTAGAAAAACGCCATCATCATAGGCTTCAACCTCGATATTGATTTTGTCTGTCATAATCTCAAATAGAGGCTCACCGATTTCAACCGAATCTCCTTCTTCTTTAAACCATTGAAGCAAGGTACCGATCTCCATCGTACTGCTTAGCTTCGGCATAAATATCTCTTTTGGCATGATCTTCTCCCCTTTACTTAAGAGCGCACGAGCTCTTTTGCTGCTTCAATAATATCTGGCACTTGTGGAATGACTGCTTTTTCCAGCGTTGGGTTGTACGGTATTGGGACGGCAAGACCGCCAAGTCGTTTAATAGGTGCATCTAAATAGTCGAAGGCTTCACTTTCCGCTATCATACTGGCAATCTCTCCGCCGTAGCCGCCTCGTTTCACTGCCTCATGCACAACGATACATTTGCCTGTTTTTTTCACAGATTCAATAATGGTTTCTTCATCTAATGGGACGAGCGTTCTCGGATCAATGATCTCGACATCGATTCCTTCCGCTTCTAGTTCCTTCGCTGCTTCGAGCGCTTTATGCACCATAATGGCTGTTGCGACAATTGTGACGTCCTTTCCGCTTCTCTTCACATCCGCTTTCCCTAAAGGAATCGAATACTGCTCTTCTGGTACTTCACCGATTGTTTTATATAAAAGCTTGTGTTCATAGAAAATGACAGGGTTGTCATCATCCATTGCTGCTTTTAAAAGTCCTTTTGCATCATAAGCTGTTGAAGGCTGAACCACCTTTAGTCCAGGAATATGAGCCATCCACGCTTCTAAGCTTTGGGAGTGCTGCGCTGCGGCACCTGTCCCGGAACCTGCTGGTGTTCTGACAACAAGCGGCACCTTCCCTTTTCCGCCAAACATGTAACGTGTTTTCGCTGCTTGGTTTACAAGCTGATCCATTGCAATTGTAATAAAGTCAGAGAATTGTAGTTCTAAAATCGGACGCATCCCTGTCAAAGCCGCTCCGACTGCGCCTCCTGCGATGGCAGCCTCTGAAATCGGCGTATTGCGGACGCGTTCTGGACCGAATTCCTCGATCATCCCGCGCGTGACACCAAATGCGCCACCGTATACGCCGATATCTTCACCTAAAATGAAGACATCTTGATTTTTTCTCATTTCCTGACTCATTGCTTCTCGAACGGCTTCTAAATATGAAATCTCTCTCACTGTCGTGTTTGTCACGTGATTCCCCTCCTAATTAGGCGTATACATCCTCTAATAGTGTGTCAATTGATGGTTCTTTACTATTTTTCGCAAATTCAACAGATGCCTCGATCTCTTGCTTCGCTTCTTCTTGTAAACGAGCAGCCTGCTCTTCTGTCAGAACATCTAGCTCCATTAAGAGTGACTTAAAGCGTTTAATTCCGTCTTTTTGTCTCCATTCTGTCTCTTCTTCACGTGTACGGTATTTTTTCGCATCACTCTTTGAGTGACCCTTCCAGCGATACGTTTTCATTTCAATGAGTGATGGACCTTCTCCAGCTCTTGCACGGCTGACCGCTTCATCTACTGTGTTCATAATCTCAACCATGTCATTTCCATCAATCGATTTTCCTGGGATTCCATAGCTTTCTGCTCTTGTTGAAATGTCTTCAATGTTGATCATTTCTTTCACAGGACCAGACATGCCGTATTGGTTGTTTTCACAAATAAACACAACAGGTAAATCCCAAATGGAAGCAAGATTCAGCGCTTCATGGAAGCTGCCTTCATTTGTGGCGCCGTCTCCGAAGAAACAAAGGACCACAAAGCCTTCCTTTTTCATCTTGGACGTGAGCGCCGCACCTGTTGCAAGCGGAATACCGCCGCCAACAATTCCATTTGCCCCAAGGTTTCCTTTTTCTAAGTCGGCAATATGCATGGAGCCGCCTTTTCCTTTGCAGTAACCCGTTTCACGTCCGAACAGTTCAGCCATCATTTTATTGACCTCTGCACCTTTCGCAATACAGTGACCATGTCCGCGGTGTGTACTGACAATCTTATCTTCATCCTTTAACACAGCAATAGATCCAACAGCCGATGCTTCCTGTCCAACACATAAATGGGTCGTTCCATGGATTAATCCTTTAGCAAAGAATTGATCGACCTTTTCATCAAAATATCTTACTAACCACATTTGTTTATATAAATCTGCTAATTTCTCATGACTAATCTGTTCAGGCAAAGTGATTTGTTTTTGCATTTCTTCTCTCCCCTTTACATTTGTTCTTATGTGTTACATTTGTAATTATCATACGTTTAACTCTCATTGAAGTCAAGCATTTCCGTTTATTTTTTAAGCGTTTTCATTTTTTTCAGAAAAAAAGAGAAAGGCAAAGCCCTTTTCCAAAGACCTTCTCTTTCTCTCCATCTCGTACATTCTCATTCATCTGGATACATCATGATTTTGACGCTTTCACCTTCTGGATGCCTAGCGCATTCTATCGCCTGACGAAGCTGACTTAATGGATATCGATGCGTCACCATTTTTTCTGTATGAACGACTTTCGCTTTTAAGAGCTCTAGCGCTTCACGATAATGGTATGGATGCGAGGAATAAGCTCCGACTACTTTCACTTCATCATGGAAAAAACGTTCTGCTGGAATGGAGACATCCCCTTTCGGAAAGTGAGCAAAGACCAAAATCGTTCCGCCTCTTGCGACAGCTTGAAATGCTTCTTTTAAAAGCGCACTACTACCCACAGAAATAATGACAAGGTCCGCTCCCTTTCCATCTGTTTCTTTCATGACGCGGTTTTCTACTGGCTCAGTTGCTGGATGAAAAGCGACGTCCGCCCCAAGATTTCTTGCTTGAAGGAGCCTGTTCTCATTTACGTCTGTGATCATCACTTTTCCAGCCAAATAATATTTGGCAAGCTGTAATTGAATGCAGCCAATTTGCCCCGCTCCAAGAATCAAGACCGAATCTCCAGGATGAACGGGCGCCCTTTCAAAGCCGTGAAGACAGCAGGCAACCGGTTCGACCATCGCTCCTTGTTCATATGAGACGTCATGTGGGAGCTTGCCCATTGTATGCTTAACATGTAAAGCAGGAACACGAATATATTCCGAAAAACCGCCCGGCTCTACATTTGTGGCTGCAAATTGCGGGCACATTGTATAAAATCCTCTTTGACAAAAGTCACATGTAAAACAAGGAACATGATGCGCTACATACACCCTGTCTCCCGTTTGAACATGTGTAACGTGACGGCCTGTTTCGATAATGTCACCAGCGATTTCATGCCCTAGCACTGTGCCAGGAGGTACCGTCTCATGTGTCGCTTTATAAATATCCGTCCCGCATAACCCGCAGGCACGCATTTTTAATAATACTTCGTCGTCACCAATGGCTGGCCGCTTCCGCTCCTCGTAACGAATGTCCTCTGAAGAATAAAAGACAGCTGATTTCATTTAGCCGCATCCTCCTTTTCATCACATGTCGCAAGACTCTGCAAGGATTGAACGAGCTGCTTGTACTCACTCATCTCACTTGAAATCCAGTAGCGTCCGCCAAATATTCGCGCAGGTCCCACTCTGACATATACTTTCCCGATATGAGGATATGGTTTTAAAAACAATTTTCCTTTAATATCGGACACGGCATATGTGTGCCACCTGCCAAAAGCACCTATTTTCAGCTCATCTTCACTAATCATGATATTCGTTGGCTGATTCAGACCAGTGATGCTAGAAAGCATAAGGATAGGCAGCGTATAAACACCTAACACAGCTAATGGCTCAGGTCCTGCCGACATCAACGTATAAAGAGACCAGAGAAAAAACACACATATTAACAAGGCCGGAAGGAAAATAGAAAACATGGCAGACGTTCGGCTATAAGCATGCTGCTGCATGAGAGCTCCCCCTTTCAAATGACATGGAAGGAGCTTTCGCAGCTCCTCCACGCAATCATCGTTCACTTAATATGATCGATAATTTTTTCAATATCATCTTCAATGCCAAATCCCGTTAAAAAAGATAACGTTTGAATCACAGGCGTTCCTTTTGTATCACTAACAGGCGTTGTCGTCACAATTAAATCAGCACCCTCCGCTTTCTGCGGAACCTCAGATGCCTTACATTGTTCAACGATGACATCGTATCCTTTTTCCTTTAATGTCTCTTCTACCTTTTTTGCCACAACCGTTGACGTCGCAACTGCCGTTCCGCAAGATACTAATATTTTTTTTGCCATGAGAATCCCTCCAGGTCGTTTATTGATCTTTCTGATCTAAGCCCATTTCTTTTGCATACTGCTTTTTAATATCATTTCGCACCCAGTACCAAAGAAGCGCATATGCCAGTGCACAGACAATCGCTGCAATGAAGTAAGGATTGCTCGGATCAAGAAGTCTCACCATGATCCAAGGAATGACGTGTGAACCAAGATCGATACCAGAGATCATATTTGCCCCTTCTGGGAAGTCGAAACCAACTGCTTTCCCCATTGTTGTGGCGAGTGGTGCAAGGTTCGTTGCAATGAAGAAGACAATCATTAAGGTAAAAATACTGTTAATGAGGCCGCGAATAATATTCCCACGAGCGGCTGCTACTGCCCATACTACTGTAAATGGCAGAACCGATAAGTCTGCAAACGGCAACATACCATTGTAAGGAAGAACGACAGCGAGCAAAATGGTGATTGGCACCATCAAAAGGGCGACAGCCATATTCGCTGGATGACCAATGACAATCGCTGTATCCAAACCAATATAGACATTTTTTCCAGGGAAACGCTTTTGAATATAAGAACGAGCACCCTCAGAGATTGGAATAAGTCCTTCCATTAATAAAGCAACCATTCTTGGCATTAACACAAGCACTGCAGCCATTTGAATTCCAAGGGTCATGACACCTTTTGCATCATAGCCCCCAAGAAGACCAATAATGATACCAAGTATAAGACCCATCACAAGCGGTTCACCAAAGATGCCAAAACGTTTTTTCAAAGTTTCTGGATCCGCATGAATTTTGTTTAGACCAGGGATTTTATCAATCACGCGGTTTGACGCATACATGAGCGGAGCGAAGTTGACCGTTTCAGCATGAGCCATCGATACGCCTTTTAATCCGAAATGGTGTTCAATCGTCGGTGCCGTCCAATCGGCAAGTTTTAGTGTAATCGCAGAAACGATTAAACCAACGGCAAGAGCTAAGAACATATTATGATAAGCGTAGTAAGTAACAGAAGCAGCGAAAATCAAATGCCAGAAATTCCAAATATCCACATTCAATGTTTTCGTAAAGTTAACAGACAGCAAAATGACATTTAACAAGAGCACAAGAGGAATCATCAAAGGGGCTACAGGTGTACCAAATGAAATGGCGGCTCCAATCGGCCAACCGACATCTAAAATATCAAGCTTTAATCCAAGGGAATTGACCATGGCTTTGGCTGCTGGTCCAAGACCGCTTACAAGTAAATTAATGACCAGATTGACCCCGACAAATCCAATTCCGATGGTAATACCTGCACGGAAGGATTTTTTAAATCCTTGCCTTAAAATCATACCGAATAACGTCATAATAATTGGGAGCATAATTGTTGGCCCTAAGTCTAAGATGAAATCGACGGCTTGCTTGATCATACATCCACCTCCTGATTTTAAATAAAGCGCTTACATTATGTCTTGAATAACTATTGGTTTAATTCTTTTTGAAGTACATCAACGGCTTCTTCATACGATGTCATGTGAGATAAACTTGTCATTACTTCTTCTTTTCTGAAAAGCGTCATCAGTTTCTCTAACATCACGAGCTGCTTACTAGGTTCAGAGATTGCCAGAACGAACACAATTTTGGCTTGAACTGTCTCATGAGGGCTTCCCATCTTATGAAAAATAACAGGTTCTTTTAATGTCGCTACACTGATCGCCGGTTTGTTTACATGTTCAGGATCTGTATGGGGAATGGCTACCCCAAAGGTCGCAAGAGGAAGACCGGTCGGATATGTTTTTTCTCTTTCAAGCACTGCTGGTAAAAAGCTCGATTTAATATACCCTCCAGTTTCTAACCTTTCTGCTAAATAGGCAGTCACCTCCTCACTTGAAGATGCTTCGTACTGCAGCTCAATCAGCTGTTGATCTAACTCAAACAAGCTGTTCAAACAACCACCCCTTTCATTTGGTATAAATATGAACACATGTAACAAAAAGAATGAACATTTTAAAATAGAACCTTTTGTAAAGCGCTTACAAACAGACGTTTTATAAAATGTTCAATACTGTTACCTTTGTAAAGATATTATAATATTCGAAATTATAAGTCAATGTTCCTAGGAAAATTTTTATAAAAAAAGATGCAGCTTTTTGCCGCATCTCTTTCATTACATCACATCAATTTCTTGTTAAATATGGCTTCCTATATCTAAAAACTCAGATACAAAAAGGTTGTCTGTCTGCTCTGTCATTTCTTTTTTTGTGCCGATTTTTTCGATTCTGCCCTCATTCATCACCACAACACGATCAGCGATATCAAACGCTTCTTCTTGATCATGCGTCACAAAGATGGTCGTCATTTGAAATTCTTGATGAACTTTTTTCAGCCAATGTCTTAAGTCTTTTCTCACCTTTGAATCTAGTGCACCAAAAGGTTCATCTAAGAGAAGAGCTTTCGGTTTAACGGCTAGAGCACGTGCAAGTGCTACACGCTGCTTTTGTCCACCTGACAGCTGCTCTGGATAACGATGTTCATACTGTGTTAATTGAACGACTTTCAGCAGCTCATGCACCCGCTCTTTGATGTCTTTTTTAGGCAGCCTTTCTCCTCTAGGTTTCATCTTCAATCCATAAGCCACATTATCAAATACCGTCATATTTCGAAAAAGCGCATATTGCTGAAAGACAAAACCAATTTGCCGTTTTCGCACTGGAATATAAGTATAATCCTGTTCTCCAAATAAGATCTGCCCTGTATTCGCATCATCAAGCCCTGCAATAATTCTTAATAAAGTCGTCTTACCTGACCCAGACGGTCCAAGTAAGGAAATCAATTCCCCATTTCCGATCGTCAAATCCACGTTTTGCAAAACCTTCGTCTGCCCAAATTGCTTTGATATTTGTTTCACTGTAATCCCCAAGGCTGATCCCTCCATTTATTTTGAACGCTTGCCAAGCCTATGATCTCTCTGCTGAATGATCTGCTTGATGATTAATGTGATGACCGCCACAAATGCCATGAGAGAGGCCACGGCAAAAGCCGCTTGGAATTGATACTCGTTGTATAGAATTTCTATATGAAGCGGCATCGTATTCGTCATTCCGCGGATATGACCGGATACAACCGACACTGCACCAAATTCACCAATTGCCCTAGCCCCTGCTAAAATAGCGCCGTAAAAAAGGGCCCATTTTATATTTGGAAGTGTCACAAGGAAAAAGGTCTTCCACCCACTGGCACCAAGCGTAAGCGATGCTTCTTCCTCATGAATGCCTTCATTTTGCATAAACGGAATTAACTCTCTCGCAACAAAAGGAAATGTCACAAAGATGGTCGCAAGAATCATCCCCGGTACAGAGTAAATCACTTTCCATCCATTTGCTAAAAGCCACGGTCCTAAAAGTCCATTTGAACCAAATAAAAGTACAAATACAAGTCCTGCAATGACAGGTGACACCGCAAACGGAAGATCAATGACAGTCGTTAACAAACGTTTTCCCGGGAAATGAAATTTTGTGATGAGCCAAGCAGCACTGACCCCAAAAATCATTTGAAGCGGCAATGTGATCATCACAATGAAAACAGTCAATTTAATTGCCGCAAGCGTGTCTGGATGTGAGATGGCAAGAAGATAAGAACTCCATCCTTTCTCAAAAGCCTTTGAAAACACAGCAATCAACGGCATGAGTAAAAACAAAATCAAAAAAGCATACACCACACCAATCAACATACTCTTCACCGCTTTTGATTCCGTCACAGGACTCCTGTACTTGATGCGGTGCTCTTTAAGAAGCTCCCTTTCCAATCGTCTCACCTCACTTCCACTTGTTTTTTCCGCTCGACAAACCACTGCAATCCGTGAATCAATAACAAAATGACAAATGATAAGAGCAGCATGAAACAGGCAATGGCTGCGGCACCTTGATAATCATACTGCTCAAGCTTAGACATGATCATCAGTGGTGTAATCTCTGTTTTAAACGGAATATTTCCCGCTATAAACACAACGGAGCCATATTCACCGAGTGCTCTTGCAAATGCAAGAGAAAATCCAGTCATTACCGCTGGAAACAAGGCAGGCAGCAGTACATGAAAAAAGGTCTGTTTTCTTGTAGCACCAAGTATGGCTGCGGCCTCTTCCACCTCCTGCTCAAGCCCCTCAATGACCGGTTGAACCGTTCTTATGACAAATGGAATGCCAATAAAAATCAGTGCCAAAATAATCCCGAGCGGGGTGTATGCCACCTTCACATGCAAAAATTGCCCAATCCACCCATTCGGAGAATAAAGAGTCGTCAAAGCGATGCCAGCCACTGCCGTTGGAAGAGCAAACGGCAAATCGATGAGGGCATCCAGGATGTTCTTTCCTGGAAACGAGTACCGCGTGAGAACCCATGCGATCAGTACACCGAAACCTGCATTGATGAGTGCAGCTGCAAAAGAAGTCGTAACCGTAAGCTGCAGCGACTTTAGCACCCGCGCATCACTAAAAACATTCCAAATTCCTTCTGCTCCTAATGAAGCCGTCCAAATAAATACCATAGATAAAGGAATCACGACAATCGCACTGACATAAACAAGTGTCACTCCGAGACTCAGCCCGAATCCAGGCAATACACGTTTTCTTTTATTGGCGGCAGCATAGCCTTTCTTCATCACGTCGCCCCCTATTTTTGTCCACTATATATTTGATCAAATAATCCGCCATCATCAAAAAATCTTTTCTGCGCCTTTCGCCATCCGCCAAATGCCTGATCAATGGTCACCATCTCAATCTCTTTAAATTGATCTTTATATTTGTTTAGCACTTCTTGATTTCTTGGTCGATAATAGTTTTTCGCCGCAATTTCCTGTCCTTTTTTAGAATACAAATAATCTAAATAAGCCTTTGCCACTTTCTCTGTTCCTTTTCGTTTCACATTTTGGTCGACAACGGCAACGGGCGGCTCTGCTAAAATACTAATGGAGGGACTGACAATCTCAAATTTGTCTTTTCCTAATTCATGCAGTGTCAAATAGGCTTCATTTTCCCAAGCAATTAACACGTCACCAAGACCGCGCTCGACAAAAGTTGTTGTGGCGCCACGAGCACCTGAATCGAGCACCTCGACATGCTCATATAACTTTTTCACAAAATCCTTCGTTTTTTCTTCATCCCCATGAAAGGTTTTATCGGCATATGCCCATGCGGCTAAATAATTCCATCTTGCACCGCCTGACGTTTTTGGATTTGGTGTGATGATAGATACACCTGGCTGAATCAGGTCATCCCAGTCTTTAATTTTTTTGGGGTTTCCTTTCTTCACAAGAAACACAATAGTAGACGTATAAGGTGTGGACTGATTTGGAAATTCTTTTTGCCAATCCTTTGAAAGTAGCCCTCGATCTGCAATGGCATCAATGTCGTACCCAAGAGCAAGTGTAGCCACGTCTGCTTCGAGTCCATCAATAATCGATCTCCCCTGCTTACCCGACCCTCCATGAGACTGCTGTATCGTCACATCTTCACCGGTTTTGTCTTTCCAATAAGTCTGAAAGGCTTGATTGTATTCCTGATACAATTCACGGGTAGGATCGTATGACACATTCAACAGCTCAATCTTTCCCTTTTGATTTGAGGCTTCATTCGCATTTGAGCATGCAGCACTTGTGATGATGAAAAGTGTCATCGCAATAGAAATCCATATCCATTTTTTCATGTTATCCGCTCCCTTTCACATTGAATAGTGACACCAACCTTGCCGTTTTCAGTTCTATACGCAAAAAAGGCTCTCAGCGATTGAAGTACAAAAAAGTCCTGTACGTCAATGCCAAGAGCCTTCGGTTGTCCGATCAGCTATGTATGATTGATGTTAGTCTATATATTATTCAAACTATTCACAGGTGTCAACTATGTTTTTATTATAATGAAAAAAAGAAACGCCGTCTTGATGAGGCGCTTCTTTTCCCGGGAAATGCTATTGATCTGCAGCTACCTTTAGATTGACACCAACAGCAGTTCCATTTCTCGTTGAATCAGCTACTCCAGTGAATGTCCCTGCTTTTCGATCAATCAGTAAAGCTTGCACATTCCCTATATCAATAGGGGAACTGCCAAACTGGTGACCCATATCATTTAACTTTGTTCTTACATCTAGAGGGACACCTACTTCATAACGATACGAAGTTAAGCTGTTTGTGTAGATTCTTGGCTCTTCTACCGCATCCTGAAGCTCCATGTCATATTCAAGTAAATTGAGAATCGTCTGTGAAACAGAAGCAATGATCGTCGTTCCACCAGGAGACCCAACAGTCATGACAGGCTCTCCATCTTTAAAAATGATCGTCGGAGTCATACTTGATAACGGACGTTTATTGGGCTGGACTTCATTTGCCCCGCCAGGTCTTGCATCAAAATCAGTCAGTTCATTATTTAAGAAAAATCCATACTCTGGAACAAGTATCCCTGTACCAAATAATTGTTCAATGGTAGTGGTGAATGACACAACATTTCCCCACTGATCTGCAACAGTAAAATGGGTCGTCTCACCAATGGTTTTATCTTCTGGCTGAGGAACAATTGGGGATGGATTTTTCTCATCCTCATATGCCCAAGGATCTCCTTCTTTCGGGCTGCGATTCATTTGATCTAATTGAATGAGAGAGGCTCTTTCTGAAATGTAATCATCGTCTAGTAGTCCTTTTAGTGGAACATCTACGAATTCGGGGTCGCCGGCATATGCGGCTCTGTCAGCATAGGAGAGGTGCATTGTTTCAGCAAGCAGCTGATATTTTTCGAATGATTTGGGGTCATACTGAGACAGGTTAAAATGGTCAAGTATTTTGAGAATTTGTAGCATAAACACCCCGCCTGAGCTTGGTGGAGGCATGCTTGCAAGCTGATATCCTTTATAGTCTCCCCAGATTGGCTTGTCAGTCTTGACTTCATAACGTTTGATATCTTTTGAAGTCATCGTCCCGCCAAAATCTTGAACTGTATTTGCAAGTGCCTTTGCTACTTTTCCTTCATAAAACGCTTTGCTTCCTTTTTTCGCAATGAGTTTAAATGTTTTTGCAAGACCTGGCTGGACAAGCAGATCTCCTTCTTCGAGTGGCTGATCATTTGGAAGAAAAATTGGCGCTGCGGCCGTTTTTTTCAATTTTCCTTGGTGATCATCAATCGCATTTGCCAAGACAGAATCAATTTCAAAACCATCTTCTGCAAGTTGAATGGAGGGCTCAATCAATTCCTTCATAGAACGAGTACCCCACTTATCTAATGCAGCTTCAAGACCTTTTACAGTCCCTGGAACACCTACCGCATTTCCATGTGTAGATCGCTCAGCAAACGGAATCACTTTTCCATCATCTGTTAAAAACATGTCAGGTGTTGCGCCCTGTGGTGCTCGCTCTCTGCTATTGATGATGGAAGTTTCCTTTGTCTTCCCATCATAAACCATCATAAATCCGCCGCCGCCAATTCCAGACATCATTGGCTCTGTTACGTTAAGTGCGTACTGAATGGCAACAGCAGCATCCACTGCGTTCCCACCTTTTTTCAATACGTCAGCACCAATCTCCGATGCAAGCGGATGTGCAGTAGCCACCATACCATCTTTGCCAACAGCTACTTTATTCCCATGAGTTTCGTTTGCAGTGACTTGGCTGACCGGCAGGAAAAACGAGAAAACAAACAGACATATGGACAAAACAGTTAGAGAAATGCGTTTCATGAACAACACCCCTTCCATATTCTTACTTTGACCTTACCGACTTCTTGACCAGAATACAATAGATTATTCTAAAATTTCAAAATTTTTCATTCTATCATCCTATATCTGCCAAACAAAACGCATGTTTTCAAAACATATGACATGCACATCTCGTAGTAATAAAGACATACGTTTTCCAAGTTTGAAACTTCACGATATAATAAACTCATAACAAAGGGGGAAAAAGAATGAACCACAAAAGCACTTTATTTTGGGAATCTTATTGGGAAGAAAAATCAGAAAAAACTCCTGATCACGCCTCTGTTTCTGCTTGGGCATTTGGCGCAAATCCAGATCACTTGCTTGACCTTGTACAACAAGGAAAAAAAACAGCCACTTGTTCTGGATACCTTTTTTACGAAAAAGAACAAGAGCCTCTTCCAAAACCTGGTCAATATGCGGTCATTTTGGACAGTCAGGAGGAACCAAAAGCCATCATAGAGATCACGCAAGTAGATATCATGCCAATGAATGAGGTTCCTGAATCATTTGCAAAAGCAGAAGGTGAAGGCGATCTTTCATATGACTATTGGTACAAAGAACATGAAGAATTTTTCACAGAAGCCCTTAAGCCGTACGGATTAACATTTAAGGAAGATATGCTTCTTGTTTGTGAGCGATTTAAGCTTGTTTATTCAGCTTCTTAACTTTTAAGCGGTGCCAAAAATGGTCCGCTTTTTTGCTTTCTTTTCCCCTTTCTGAAAAAGGTGAGTTGAGATCACATCTTTAGGTCAGAATAAGATCAAATAGAAAAAGTGAAGAAATTTTCGACTACACCTGTTTTTTTTCGACAAAAGAATATATAATTATTTGATGTGTGCATTGTCTCATTTATACAATGGAGGGTTTTTACATGTTAAAAAGGAAAAAAGACAAGTTTTCCGTCTTGTTAACGGAAATTGCTAAAAATTTAGATGAAACTGCTGAGTATTTTGTTAGCTATAAAGTAACAAATCAAACCACTCTGAAAGAATTTTCTGACACATTGAAGGAATATGAGACAAAAGGTGATAATCATGTTCATACCATGATTAAAGAGCTGAACAAAGCCTTTATTACACCGATTGAACGTGAAGACATTCTTCAATTGACGAATAGCCTCGACGATGTTTTAGACGGCATTGAGCATTTTTCAGCAACTTTAGAAATTTATTCAATTACAAGCTCTGACGAACATATCGACAAATTCAGCCACTACATCAGAGAATGTGCGAAAGAAATTTTAACGACTATTGAATTACTGGCTGATAATCGCTTGAAAGATATTCATCCGCACGCAATCAAAATTAAAGAGATTGAGCATAATTGTGACAATCTTCACCGCAAATCACTAAAGAACTTGTTTGGAAAAGAAACAGATCCAATTAAGGTCATTCAATACAAAGAAATTTACGAAACACTTGAAGAAATCGCAGATTCCTGTCAAAGTGTTGCCAACAATCTAGAAACAATCATTATGAAGAATGCGTAACGGGGTTAGTTAAACATGGATACATTACTCATCCTTACCATACTTATTGTCATTTGTGCACTTGCTTTTGATTTCATTAACGGATTCCACGATACAGCAAATGCCATTGCTACTTCTGTTTCAACAAAGGCGTTAAAGCCTAGACATGCTATTATTATGGCAGCGTTTATGAACTTCTTAGGAGCAATGACATTTACAGGTGTGGCAAAGTCCATTACAAAAGACATCGCAGATCCTTTTACACTTCAAAACGGATCTGTCGTCATCTTGGCTGCTTTAATTGCAGCCATTACTTGGAACTTGCTTACTTGGTATTACGGGATTCCGAGTAGTTCTTCACACGCACTGATCGGGTCAATTGCAGGAGCTGTTATTGCCTCTGCTGGTTTTGGCGCTTTAAACTATTCGGGATTCATTAAAATCATTCAAGCACTATTGCTTTCACCTATCCTGGCTTTTGTTTTGGGATATATCGTGTATACCATTATCAAAATTATATTCCGAAACAACAATCTCGCAAAAACAAATAAACAATTCCGACGTGTTCAAATTTTAACGGCTGCACTGCAATCGTATACCCACGGAACAAACGATGCGCAAAAAGCGATGGGAATTATTACGATGGCTTTAATTGCAGGTAATTTGCATACAACAGACGACATTCCTTTCTGGGTACAATTCTCTTGTGCGCTTGCAATGGGACTAGGTACGTCTATTGGCGGCTGGAAGATTATTAAAACAGTCGGCGGTAAAATCATGAAGATTCGTCCAGTAAACGGAGTATCTGCAGACTTAACGGGTGCAGCTATTATCTTCGGTGCAACATTTATTCACTTACCTGTTAGTACCACTCACGTGATCTCATCTTCTATTCTAGGTGTAGGTTCTGCACATAGAGTAAAAGGAGTTAACTGGGGTACGGCAAAACGTATGCTTGTCACTTGGGTGATCACATTACCGATTTCGGGAACTCTAGGGGCACTTATATACTTTGTGTTAAATGCGATTCTCTAATATCAAAGACCTGTCTAACAGGGCTTTTCAGATTGTTGACAAAGGGCTAAAATGAACTTTATTTTAGCCCTTTGTCTTCTTTTCAGTGTGATAGAAAGCCTTTGCAGTCTAGGAAGGACGAGCACTGGCACGGAACGAATTTGACATTCGTGAGTACCAGCGCGCAGGACTGACAAAGAATGCGAGGGTTTGTCTACACGCTGAGACCTGTCTAACAGGTCTTTTTTTATTTGTTTGCATCCTCAAATGGTCTTTTTCTGCAAGCCATTTTTTCATGAAGCAGGGTTTCCAAACATATCCATAGAAATAAATAAGTATCCATCTGTCTATGGGAGAGAAGAACATGCTACTATTTTTTCAATTGACTGTTTGGTTATTGCTAGGTGCTCTTGCTGTATATGTATTTGCGGTATGGCGCTTTGAACAAAAAGTAAAAGAAAAGATGTTTGCGATTCGTAAAACGTGGTATTGGATTTATGTAGCGGGTGCTGTTGTGTACTGGACAAATGACCCTGCTTCAATCTTCACCGATTGGATGCACTACCTGATTATTGCTGTTTTTTTTGCATTAACTGATGCCTTTATTTTCCTCAGCTCCTATATAAAAAAACTCGGAAATCATGAACTTGAAACCGACACCCATCAACTCCTAGAACAAAATAACGACCTGCTTCATTCTTACCTCAATAAACTAAAAACGTACCAATACCTATTGAAAAACGAACCGATCCATGTATATTATGGAAGTATAGAAGCATATATAGAGGGAATTGAACGACTGATCTATTCTTTTGCAGAAAAAATGAATATTCAAGCAGTTCTTTGTCCTTATGATACGCAGGAGCAAAAAGATGACTTGCTGCGGACACTTGATCAGAGAGCGCTCATTCAAGCAAAGCTTGACAGGCAGGAAGTGTATTACGATGATTTCGGCAAATTGGTTCTCATCCCGTTTTCAGTAGCGGATGCACACTTTGTGATTAAGCTGACCTCTGAGGAAATTGTCACTGAATTCGACTATTTATTAATGACTTCACTTACAACGATTTATGACCTAATCTTGCCTGACGAAGAGGAAGGTGATGAAGATGGAACACGCACTTCAAGGGGATAATAACAATCGCAAGAAAAACCCATTTAAGATTTTAAAGAAAAAGCGCCATATTAGTATGGCTGATTACAAAGTAAGTCCCCATACGGAGCGTATTTTCAAAAAGAATGAACAGCTCCTAGATGAGTATAAAAATAAAAAAGCTTGATTACACTAAAGGACGCGGAACTTCATCCGCGTCCTACTTCCGTTTTCACATCTACTTGCATACAATAAAACCAACTGCTGCAACGATTGAGGTGCCAATATGAAAAAGAAACTTAAACAATTGAGGTATGTTCAGTTTGCTGAATTTAAGCCATCCCCTTATGTCTGCCGATTACACGAAAAAAGTGTAGCCGTCATTCAAGCGGCCAAAAAGAAAGACTCACTGATTTAATAGTTGAAGCAACTTCACTTTTGTTTTAGGACCGTATACTCCATCACTTGTTAGACCATTCATCAGTTGAAATCGCGCGACGGCATTGGCTGTTTTTTCCCCATAAACGCCATCAATGCCCTTATCTACAGCTGTTTTGTCAGGATAAAAATACACAGCAGCAAGCGCTTTTTGGACGAGACGTACATGCTCCCCCTTTGTCAGAGGTGATGTCACCTTTAACACCCCATCTGGCAGTTCATAACTGAGCTTTTCTTCTGCATGATAAATCTTGAGAACTTGTCCAACTCGAATCATGTTCGGGTCACTAATCTGATTCCATGTCTGTAAATCACTCACTGTGACACCATGGGCTTTGGCAATACTCGTTAGCGTATCCCCGCTTTTCACCACATATGTGATAACCGTTTCCGGATCACCTGCAGTCTCAATTCCTCTTTTAAATTCATCCCATGTAGCTAGCAGCAGACGTGGACATGTTTTTCCTGACCAATGCTGATGCGTCACCACATTTGCTAATGGAATGCCATGTTCTTTTAAAAGCTTTTGAATAAGCCACTGGGCATGTTTGACAGCTTGTTGAAAGTTTCCATCCTCATTTTCACAAATTTCAATGCCAATCGATTTTCGGTTGCCATCTCCATGCCCATCCCCAGCATGCCATCCATTTTCATTTAAAGGGAGATGCTGAAAAATTTCCTTGTCATCCACTGTAAAGTGCCAGCTTACCTCTGTTGTTGAGCGTTTGACATATGCTGCGTGACTTTTTGCGTCAGCTCCCTTAGATGTATTGGCTGTGTTATGCACAGTTACATAAAGCGGCGTCATAGCATATCCTGGCCGATTTCCGTTTCCAACTGGAATAAAATCTTGATAAATTTGTACCATGTTTTGCACTCCTTTTTGTTCAATTGATGTTTGATCTTGCTCATCAATCGGTGGCAAACGTAAGACAAATTTGTTTGTTTTCGTCATAAGACTATGGTAAAATTTGAATTCAATCGCCGTTTTATCTTTGTAAAAAATAAAAAATTAGAATAAAAAACAGGAAAAACTTCCAATTTTCTTTGATTTTATGTTAAAATTGTTAAAAACAAGCCGATATAAAAAGTAAGCGATAGCTTTATTAGCCATTTAGTCCTATATGGACTTTTCTTTTACGGCAAAAATAGAACATACGTTTGTATGGAGGTTTTGACATGACTTATTTTTTAACCCATTTAGAAGAAGATATTAAACGGTTATACACTCAACTGCAAATAAGCGGTCCTGCCTATGTAGACATGCATAGGATCGCAGCTGAATTTCATGTTTGGGTACACTACGAGGATACTGGCAGCATGATGATCAAACATCAAGGTCTTTACAGTATTATTTTAAACAGAGCCTTATCGTCAGAAGAACAGTGGCAGGATTTCGCCCACGAGCTTTGTCATGTGCTAAAGCATACAGGCAACCACTTTAACATGCACAAGCTCTTTCGAGAACTGCAAGAGTTTCAAGCAAAACAATTCATGTATCACTTTTGTGTTCCGACTTTTATGCTGCTGCAAATGACGCTCCCAAACCTTAGGCAGCAAGCCATTTTGCATATTGCTCAAACATTTCATGTCACTCGGGCTTTTGCTGAAAAACGGCTTGCTCTATTTGAACAGCGAAGAGCCGGCATTCAATTTCAAAAAGAATTCACTTCTTATTTAATGAGAGCAGGCAAGGTCGCAGAAAATGAAGCTGCGTATCAAACAAAAGCGTCTGCACACGTGACGTCAGAAGTTTATTCATAAAGGCTTAACACTTGTTTCAGTACATTTGTGTATTGATAAAATTGTTCGGTTTGTGTATCACGCCTACGGCTCCGCCTAAAGTCTTGAAAGAAAGCTCTTCTCTGAGCTTGGCTAATTTCAATTTGAACACTTTTTCCTGTGAGGCATTGATTATTAATATTTTGAGGATGTGTTCCAGCAAATTGATCCGATTCAGATAGAAGTAAGGCATGGAAGCCATTTTGCGTGAGACACTTCACTGTTTCAGCAGCTTTTTCCCTGTCGGTACCGCCAACTAAAGTTTGTAGGACGTCTGTTTCTCCATAGCCGTGGAGTGCAAACGTATAATGATGTGTATGCACTTGAGAAAGACAAATCGGCTCATCAAAACGTGTGCTCGTAATATGAAGAACATGATTGCCTTTCACTTTAAGGCCCTCGAATAAATACATAGAATAATCGGTTGCTACTTCATGGATCAGCTCGCTCACGCCAGATTCAATCCCTCCCGCATGAGGTGACAGGACGAGAAGCTGATCCCCTTTCCGCTGATGAAGAATCTGATAGTCAATCCCTTTTCTTTCATGAGCGGAAAGCTCTTCATAATTTTGATACGTATCTATGATTTGATTCATTCCATCTGCCCCATTTCTCTATATGAGCATAAGTCTACTGATCGCAAATTCTTTTGTAAAGTGTTTTCGAATGACCAGTGTGATCTGAATGCATCCTTAAATTTTCCTTATCTTTTCGGGCTAACTGTTGAATGTTGAGAAAAAATGACCGATAATTGAAATGAATAGAACTTTTGGACTATATGAATCTTTTTGTATTCTTTCTCATATATTAGAATATAGCGATCTACACCTGGAGGAATTCATGTTTAAAAAGAAAACCACCATCATCCTTGCCATCTTATGTCTTAGCTTCGCCGGAATTATTTACTGGAAATGCTTCTCTCTTCAAGGCGTGTCTCATGGTACATTCATCCGCTCTATGTCATCACCTGATGGAACCTATACCATTAACACGTATCGACATAGCGGAGGAAAGCTAAAAGAGAATGCGGTCAGAGCAGAAATTGAAAACAAACTCACCCATCACAAGAAAACAATCTACTGGAAGTACCCTGATAAAGATCCTCTGATCAAATGGGAAAATGCACAGCTCGTACAAATTGGACATGAGTTTTTAAATGTGGTCAAAGGTGAAACATACGATTATCGCTTTGATCAGAAAAATAGAAAATAACGTGCCAGCAAAAAAAAAACGAACCCTTTTTGGATTCGTTTTTTACGTTGACATCACCTTTTGCATAAATTCTTTCATTTCTTTGCTAACCGTCGTCAACCTATCTACAATTTCACTAAACTCCGTCACTAATAAAGCTTGTTCTGAAGATGACCCTTTCATATGGCCCATACTCTCAAGTAATGTATGTATATTAGAGGAAATCCCTTGCAATGAGCTTTCTATGTTTTCTGTTGCACGTGAGGTTTCGCTTGAGAGCTTTTGAACCTCGCTCGCTACCACACTAAAACCCGCTCCCTCTTTTCCTGCCCTGGCCGCTTCAATTGAAGCATTCAATCCTAGCAAACTCGTTTGCTTAGAGATACCTTTGATCATTTTTGTAATATCTGAAGTTTTTTTCGAGCTTTCAAGTGTTTGCTGTGTTTGGAATGTCATTTCCTCACTTGTCGCAGAGAGCTCTTCTGAATGAGCCGCCACCACATGCACTTTTTCTTGAATACTTTGAATGATGTCGTTCAATGACTCCATATACGCCTCAAGTTCTATTTGATTTTTAAGTGGAAAACCTAAAGCGATTGCACCAATGACTTGTTGATTTTCATCGAAAATCGGCAATCCCATTGCATTTAAAGGCGTCCCATACACCGATTCAGGTACAAATGTACTTGATGTTTCGCCTCTAAGCGCATTTTTCATATTCTGATCATCTGGTTTAAAGGGATCTCCTGTCCGTATTTGAAAATCCACATCTTTTGATGGCAAATACAGCAAGAATTTTTCTCGATCAATGACCCCCATCGTCACTTCATCTTTTAAAATCTTCATCATATAAGGTGCTGCTGTTACAATACTCTGTAGTATATCCATTCTCTCTACCCCCTTAATGTATTTATCGGTCATTTCTCTTAAATTTGATTATTATTTTTTAAAAATAATGATCAAGATTGAAGTTTTTTTCATATTTACGAGTAAAAAGTATGCCAATTCCTTTCTATATTCAAAAAAACGAGAATTTGCTATACTTAGAAAATCAACATATGATGAAATGGTCATGTAACCATTATATATATGCACTGGAGGCGCATGTTGTGACACAACCCATGAAGTATGAGCGGGCGATCGTCATCGGAGGCGGAATAACGGGAATGCTCGCTGCAAAGGTTTTATCAAGTTTTTACCTGGAAGTATTGATCATTGAAAAGGACGAATTGCCAGACGCTCCTGAAAATCGTCTTGGCACGCCTCAAGCTTTTCATCCACATAGAATGCTGCCACTAGGCAAACAAATCGTGGAACGTCTATTTCCTGGTTATACAAAAGAATTACTCGAAATGGGCGGGTACAACACATGGCATCAGACATCTCGATTTATGACAAAAGATGGCGAGTTAGTACTCACCGATACTGAAGAAACAGCTGTCACACGACGTGCCATGCTAGAGTGGGTGCTGATGCAAAGAATGTTACGTGAGGATCGTGTTCAATTTTTAGAAAAACATGAAGCGATCGCTCTTCTTTTTGAAGAAGAAACGACTAAAGTGAGTGGATTACAGGTCAAAGATCGGAGGATAAAGCCTGGAATCATCAACAAAATGAGTGCGGACTTAGTCATTGATACGTCTGGAAGAATGTCTAAATTGCCAAAATGGCTGAAAAGCGCAGGACGAACCTTGCCACAGACAGATGAGCTAATCGTGTCTCTTGGCTATAGCACGAGATACTACCAAATACCATCTGAGGCACCGAACCTAGAACCAATGGTCATCGTTGGACAGCCAAATAAAAAAATTCCAACAGGACTGTTTGAACGAGTAGATCATGATTTAGCAGCGGTTCTTCTCTCAGCAGCTGGCGGCTCTCATTATCCAACAACGGACGCTGATCAGTTTGATGTAGAGACCGCTAAGCTGACCAATCCCTCGATAGCAGAAGCCATCACTCATTTAATTCCCTATACGAAACCAAAAGGATTTAGAGTTCCGGCTTGTGTCAGAAACCACTATGAACAAATGGAAGATTGGCCAAGCGGCTTATTGGTCATGGGTGATGCCTTATGCACATTAGATCCAATACATGGTCAGGGAATGACAAAGGCAGCTCTTGAGGCACAGACACTTGAGCGTATGCTCAAACAAGCACAAGAAGATGGGCTTATGTTTTTTGAAAAAAACACCTTACAACAAATGCAGCACGCCAATGAGCTTGGCTGGTGGCTTTGTGCGATTGCGGATATGGCATGGGAAGGCGTCGAATTAAAAGGAACCCCCATTCCCCATCTGACATTTGTACAAGAATTTTTCAATTATTATGTACAATATGCCGTTCAAACAAAACAACCTAAATGCCTTGAGGCGTATCATCGTATGCATTCATTCTTAATAGAACCGAGAAAAATCATCAACCTAGAGCAGCTGCAAGACATGATTCAAGCTGACTCCACTGGTGAGGTCCGCAACTGGTGGCATAGGTGGGATCAAAAAAATGATGAATTAAATCGAGCTTTCTTCTATGAAGCTGTTCCAGATTTTCAATTACATCTGTTGCTAAAATCAACATAAAAAAAGCCCCTCAACGGGGGCTTTTAATTAACGTAATAATTGAAGTACGTTTTGTGGCTGTTGGTTCGCTTGTGCAAGCATAGCTTGAGAAGCTTGAGAAAGAATGTTGTTCTTTGTGAACTCACTCATTTCTTTCGCCATATCAACGTCACGAATACGAGACTCAGCAGCTGTTAAGTTTTCAGCAGAAGCGCTAAGGTTGTTGATTGTGTGCTCTAGACGGTTTTGGACTGCACCAAGCTTAGATCGCTGAGCAGACACTTGCTTAATAGCTGTTTCAATAATACCAAGTTGTGCATCAAATCCAGCAGCTTCCTCGCCATCTTCACCACTTGCACTAATAAATTTTGTCACATCGATTCCAGCAACAGAACCGGCTCCATCTTCACCTTCAGCCGTCCCATCTGTACCTAAAACTGAAGCACCCATGTTTTCAATGTTAAGTGTAATTTGTTGTGTTGCGTTTGCACCGATTTGGAATACAAGGCTTTGTGCCTCACCACCGTCATCAGCACCCTTAGACGAATAGGTTCCATCTAATAATTTCTTCCCGTTAAACTCTGTACGAGTAGAAATACTTGTAATCTCATCTTGCAAGTTTGAGATTTCATCTTGAATGGATGCTAAATCTTCTTCCTGCTGTGTACCTGTGTTCCCAGCTTGAACAACTAGCTCACGAATACGTTGAAGTATCGCATGAGATTCAGTCAATGCGCCTTCAGCCGTTTGAATAAGAGAGATACCATCTTGAGAGTTTTTAGTAGCCATTTCTAGACCACGGATTTGACTTCTCATTTTTTCAGAGATCGCAAGACCTGCTGCGTCATCCCCTGCGCGATTAATGCGAAGACCAGAAGAAAGTTTCTCCATGTTCTTTTGGCTTGAACCGTTGTTAGTAGAAAGACGATTCAATGTGTTAAGTGCTGCGATATTGTGGTTAATTCTCATATTAAATGACCTCCATGTGTTTGAACCAATTAGACATCCATGTCTAAAAGTTCTAAATTAGAATTTTTCTGTAAGCCTTACAATCCATTTATCGAACTTTAATGGAATATGTTTAACAAAAAAGGAATAAATAAGGGAAAAGTCTCATTCAATATGATCGTTTCGCTAGAGTATGCCAAATTTAAAGGTCGTTTTTCATGATTTAACAGAGGGATTAAAGAATCACAAGTGAAGAGAAGGAGAAAAAGCGAAGAAAAAAGAGCATAAAAAAAAAGCCCCATTAAGGGGCCTTTCATTAACGTAGTAATTGAAGTACGTTTTGTGGCTGTTGGTTCGCTTGTGCAAGCATTGCTTGAGAAGCTTGAGAAAGAATGTTGTTCTTAGTGAACTCACTCATTTCTTTCGCCATGTCAACGTCACGGATACGAGACTCAGCAGCTGTTAAGTTTTCACCAGAAGCACCAAGGTTGTTGATTGTGTGCTCTAGACGGTTTTGAACTGCACCAAGTTTAGAACGTTGAGTAGATACTTGTTTAATTGCATCATCAACGATTTGAAGTTGTTCGTCAAATCCACCAGCAGCGTTTGCAGCAATTGTTGCAAAATCAGTTACTTTAAGAGCAGATACTGTTTTAGTTGCATCAGTTGGATCTGTTCCAAGTTTATCGGCAGACATTGCTTCAATGTTAACTGATAATTGTTGAGTTCCGTTAGCACCAATTTGGAAAGTTAAAGTAGCTGTTCCATTAGCAAAATCGCCATTTAACAACTTTTTACCATTGAACTCAGTACGATCAGAGATACCATTTTTATCAGTACCATTTCCGATTTCTTGTACTAAAGCATCAATTTCTTCTTGAATTGCACCAAGATCTGTATCATCTTGTGTACCAGTGTTTCCAGCTTGAACAACAAGCTCACGTACACGTTGAAGGATTGAGTGAGTTTCAGTCAATGCACCTTCAGCGATTTGGATAAGAGAGATACCGTCTTGTGCGTTTTTAGAAGCCATTTCTAATCCACGGATTTGTCCACGCATTTTTTCAGAGATTGCAAGACCTGCTGCGTCATCTCCTGCACGGTTGATTTTAAGACCAGAAGAAAGTTTCTCCATGTTCTTTTGGCTCGCACCATTGTTTGCAGACAAACGGTTTAATGTGTTAAGTGCTGCGATATTGTGGTTAATTCTCATTTCCTATTACCTCCATGTATGTGGGACCTGACAGACGTCCTTGTCTGAAAAAAGTCCTTTATTCTAGGGCTTATCAACCCTGACAATTCTATTATCGGACGTGGTTATGGGATGTTTAGCAGATTTTTAAAAAAATATCTTATTTTTTTATGATGTTCATCCTAATTTTAACAATAATGCAAAATATAAAAAGCTGCTAATCTATTATCAGCAGCTTTCATTTTATTAATATTGCTTGATATCAAACATTAAGATATTTTGGTACACCACGTAATCTTTCTTACTTGTGAAAGGTCCTTTATTGTGTTCATCATTGATCTCATAAAAGTTCATTCCGATTCCAAAGCTTCTTTCTTTATACCAATTAAGAAAATCGTTGATTTCTTTCATTGAGAGCAGATAATCCTTTTGCAGTCCGTTTATCATGGTAATGGAAAGTATACCTTTTGTTGATTCTTCCCCAGGCTTTGTTCCGTCCTGATCTTTCGGCTCTTCGGTTGTACCATCACCTGGATTTGTCCCGTCCTGATCTTTCGGCTCTTCGGTTGTACCATCACCTGGATTTGTCCCATCCTGATCTTTCGGCTCTTCGGTTGTATCATCACCTGGATTTGTCCCGTCCTGATCTTTCGGCTCTTCGGTTGTATCATCACCTGGCTGTGTCCCGTCCTGATCTTTCGGCTCTTCGGTTGTATCATCACCTGGCTGTGTCCCATCTTGATCCTTTGGGTCTTCTGCTATCCCATCATCTGGCTTTGTTTCATCCTCAGTCACTTGTAAGTCTTTTAATGAAATAGAAATCACGGATCTGTAATCACTTTTCACAGAAAGATGTCTCATAGATTCCGAATAGTTACGTCCGCCAATGACATACAATTGGTCATCAACAATTGCTGCGACAGCTGATACTCTACCTTCTGGTAAATCATATGCTGAATTTTTAAATTGGCCATCTTTTGGATTGAAAATCTGAACTTTGTTTACCATATTTTTTGAACTATCACCATATAATTGCCCACCAATAATAAAGAACTTGCCGTTGTAAGTTTCATAGGAGGGTTCATATGTATAAGATGTTAACTGAACATCAATTAATCTCTTCCAAGTATCTGTTGAAATATCATACTGAAACAAATACTTTTCTCTACTATGCCCTATCGAATTTTCGCCACCTGCAACATATATATTTCCGTCAATTGCAGAAATGGCTCTCCCATTCCGAGATGGTAAACCCGATGAGTTCAAGCTCTTCCATTCACCAGAGATTGTATTGTATTCATAGACATTATTCTTATATGAGTTTTTTGAAGATACAATATATATCTTCTCTTTCACTGCAACTGCTTGTAAAGTTCCTTTACTATAAGCTGAAAAAACCGGCTCTCTTGGAATTCGAATCGGCTCTTCAGCCCACTGATCAAGTTCTGCATCATAAATATCTATAGTGTTATAAGCTACTTCTGTCTCTTCATTAATTCCACCTATTAGATAGATTTTTTTACCTACAGTAGCGTAAGTACCGCCTGTTCTATTTCTTGGCATACTGGCTTTCTCTTCCCAAACATCTTTTTTTGGATCATACATAAATGTTTGGTTATTCAACTTATTTTTTTCACTTGCTCCACCAAATACATAAATCTTCCCATCAACGACTCCCACACCAGCATTAATACGTTCTTCTGGTAAATCAGCTCGTTTCGTCCATCCAATTGAATTTTCTGCATTTGCTTTAAATGGACTAAGAGTACTCATTAATAGGAGTACCGTGATAAATAATAAAAACCTTTTTTTCATTTTCTATTCCTCCAACTCGTTATGTTCCCTCCTTTTATCGTTCTATTTTTTACAAAGTTTACAATTTAAAGAAGTTTTAAATAAAACTTTATATACATTCAAAATGTTGTGCGCTAGAGATGCGGCCTAAGCATTACCTTTTCATAATCGCTTCTTCATCTTTCAACTGAATCATAAGTGAGGATTGAATATATAATAAATTGATAATACGTCGTGCCATTTCTGAAGGAGATGCATTGTAGTCATTTCTGATCCATTCAATGATAAAACCAAAGATGCCGTATGAACGATACTGGACAAAATAACTGTCGTTGATTTCTTCATACTGATCACTCACAAATGACATTCTATTTTGGAAGATATATTGTATCTTCTTAAGCAATTGTTCTTGTATGTAGGGAATTCGGTCTTCCATCACTAATAAATCATAATAGTCCCGATTTTCAACGATATATTGAAATACATCCGTGCCCTCTGGTTTCATGCGAGTTAAATCCAACAGTGGATTTTCACGAGTCGGCTTACAAAATTCATATTCGAAATCTACCATTTCCCGGTGAATAACATCTGCTGCTAATTCATCTTTACTTTCATAATGCACATAAAACGTCGTCCGATTATAGTTTGCCTTTTCCACAATATCCTTCACTTTTACGTGCGAATATCCTTTTTCTTTTACTAGTATTTTGAATGTTTGACGAAGTGTTTCTTTTGTTCGCTCAACACGGCGATCCTCTTTTTTGATCATGGGCCCCTCCTTTAGACAATTTTTAATAAATGTTGATTAGATATACATAAATTTATTTGTGTTGAAAACCTATACAAAAAAGATTTTTTGCTGATTGAAACGGAAAATCTTTCGTCCTACAATCAACTTAGTCATAAAGAAATGAATTTTTTGTGACATTTGATCTAACTTCTTCAGAATATCATACTATACAAAAAGTGAGGGCACATGATATGGAAATTCAAGCGATGGTCACAACAAATGAAAAAGATTTCGAGAAACAAACATTATTACTAGATGATCCAAAAGCAGATGAAGTGCTTGTCAAAATCGTTGCATCTGGCGTTTGTCATACGGATGCCACAGTATTAGATGGTACGCTTCCTGTCCCACGTCCTGCTTTATTAGGACATGAAGGCTCTGGCATTGTCGTAAAAGCAGGTTCTAATGTCACAACCGTTCAAGAAGGAGACCACGTTGTACTTGGTTTCGCTTATTGCGGTCATTGCCATAATTGTCTTGACGGGAACGCTGGTGGATGTGAAAACATGATTCCACTGAATTTTTCTGGTCGTAATAAACATAATGAAACGCCTATCCATACACATGATCATCAAGATGTATCACAATTTTTTGGTCAATCGTCATTTGGTACATATGCAACAGTTGATGAGAAAAATGTGGTGAAAGTAGACAAAGAAACTGATTTACGTTATTTAGGACCATTCGGTTGCGGCTTAATGACTGGGAGCGGTACTGTCTTAAATTCACTTGCTCCAGCTCCAGGTACAAGCTTTGTTGTGTTCGGTACAGGCGCTGTTGGTTTAAGTGGGTTAATGGCAGCAAAAATTGCAGGCTGTGATCCGATTATTGCCGTTGATATCCATGATAGCCGCCTTGAGCTAGCAAAAGAATTAGGTGCAACACATGTCATCAACAGTAAACATGAGAACCCAGCTGAAAAAGTGAAGGAAATCACAGAAGGAAAAGGGGCACATTACTCATTTGAAACAACTGGAGTACCAGAAGTCACGCTAGCTGCCCTTCACTGCCTGCGTGTCAAAGGAACTTGTGCAACAGTAGCAGTAGGAAAACGCGATTTAACGTTTAATGTCACAAATGATCTCATGCTCAATGCGCTCACGTTAAAAGGTGTGATAGAAGGCGATGCCGTTCCTCAACTATTCATTCCTAAACTAGTCAAGTTCTTTAAAAATGGACAATTCCCAGTTGAGAAACTAGCAAAATTCTACGAATTAGAAGAGATTGAACAAGCTTTTGAAGATTCTAAAAATGGATCTACGATTAAACCAATTCTTATTTTAGATAAAGAGTATCGAGCTTAAGCCGAAATAAGACATGAAACTCAAAATCCCCCTTTCCATATAAAGGGGGATTTTTGGACTTTCATGCTGTCCTTACCTTCACACATACATCACCGGCGTCGATATTTTAATAATCTTCCCGCCTCGACGATAAAACCTTGGAACACGGCGGCTTAATGTTGCAATGACTTCATAGTTAATCGTATTGAGCATTTCAGCAATTTCATCAACAGAAATTTCTCCGCCCTTTTGACGGCCATAAATGACGACTTCCTCGCCTTGCTTTGCTTTCATCTCTCCTAAGCTGATCATCGTCATATCCATTGTGACTCGGCCCGCAATTGGCATTCGTTCTCCGCGGAAAAGCATAAACCCTCGATTGGATAAAGCACGTGAGTACCCATCTGCATAACCAATCGGTATGGTTGCAATGACTTCGTCAGGCTTTGCCACATAGGTTGCCCCATAGCTGACCGTTCTTGGCTTTGTCACCATTTTCTTCACGAACGCAATCCTTGCTTTTAAACTGAGAGCGGGCTCTAGCTGAACAGCGTCTAAGCTTTTAATGTATTGCGAGGGATACAATCCATAAAGTCCGATACCAAGCCGGATCATATCGGCGCTAAATTCAGGAAACGCAATCGAAGCAGCTGTATTGTTCATATGTACGGTCGGCAGTTTGATCCCTTCTTCTTTCAAGAACCGAAGAAAATCAATGAAGATGCTGTGCTGCAGCAACGTGAAATCAGGGTCAGGCTCATCCGCAGTGGAGAAATGCGTAAATATTCCATCCCACCTCAGGTTTTCACTCTTTTCAAGCGCCTTCACCACCGCTAACAGCTCTTCCTTTGTCCGTACACCTAATCGCCCCATCCCCGTGTCAACATTGACATGAATCCCAAGCCGGCGCTGGCTTTCTTCTTCCGCTAAGATCTCATTTGCTTGAGCAATCCAGTCTTCTCGAAGGCCGGAGAGATCAATTCTCCAGGCTGCGGCCCTTTTCACACAATCGAGCGGTGTAAATCCAAGAACCAAAATCGGCGCTTCAATTTTTGCTCTTCGCAGCACAATGCCTTCCTCTAAGCTAGCAACTGCGAGCTCCGTCGCACCGCTTTCCAGTGCCTGCCGTGCTACCTCCACTGAACCGTGTCCATAAGCATTCGCCTTCACGACAGCCATGATCTTACTTTTTCTTGGAATATGCGCTTGAATCGCTTCGATATTTCTTTTTATCGCATCAAGATTGACTTCTATCCAGACTTCCCTGCAAAGCTTTTGCATGTATTTCTCCTCCTAATCAATTTAATCATCCCTTTATCCATGTTCGCTTTTATGCGTAGTCTATCTTTATTCATTTTTAGGAAAAAACATTCAATCACGCCAAAAACAAATAATTCCTAAATATGTATATTTTTTGAATTTTTATTTATTTAGACATTTTTTGACATCTTTCTCCTACTAGACGTGCCATTCTTATAAGCATCTGTTAAACATTGGTTTAATAGAAAAATAAGGAAAAGGGAGATGTTTTAATGTTTAAGGGAAAAATGAAAAAAATAGTGGGAGCTACTCTCTTCACTGGTGCTTTAATGTTCTCTGCAATTCCTGCTGATGCCGCTTCGAATTTAATCCCTATTAGGGACAAGTATGATGGCTATCAATATCAATGGAATGGCTACAATAGCAGTGGAGTAGCAACCGTTACCGTTTTCTTTAGAGATTCGAATGGTAAGTCTTACTCTAATACTTATGAATGTGTCACTGTTATAAGCGGCACTTGTTATGTTTACGAATAATGTAAAAATGCAAAAAAATCTGCCCCTTTATTAGGGCAGATTTTTTCACTTCACTTACTTAGAGGCCTCACATGAAATGGTGATTCCCCCTAGTAATTATTTTTCATGTGGTACACTTTTCTAGCTATTCTCATATTATTAACAACATTGAATCGATATAAAGGTGAAAGAGAAATTTAACATTGGCAATTCAAATTTTGAATGAGTTTATAGTGGAGTTTTGCGAATGAAAAATGAGACTTGAGAACTTTTGAATCTTTGTTGTTCTAGTATCGGCTTATACTGCCTGCCTTCCAATCAGAATGTTAGATTCATGAATGCTTTGCTAACTATTGATTTTGATTAAAATCTTTAGCGATAAGAAAGGTGACAATCAAATAGAAGATTGTGCCGAAAAACATACCATTTAACAAACTGATTAACAACATCTTACAAATCAGACCAACATAATAAGACACTGGCGTCCCTGGAAATACAGCCATATTTAACAGGCTAATCATAAAGGTTAAAGCAAAGAATATAATGAAAATCCTTCGAAATAATTTGGATTTTAACATTGTCATTTTACTTCCTCCTCAGTATATTTTATGTGAAAAATATACTTTATCCATTGCATAAATTCCATTTTAAAGTAAAAAGCCCTTTAAGGGCCTTTTACTAAGCAGAATAACCGATACTTGCTGTATGACCTCTCCTAGCTTCATCATGACTTGCTGTAACTTCAGATGTGAAATAACTCACAACACTTATCACACTCATCACCACGAATACAATGGATACAGTTTTAAATTTCATATAGACAGTCACCCCGCTTTACTTGAACTTGGAAATAAAGAATTTTTTCATAAAACAGCATTGCCTTGTCTTTATCTCCCAATTCATTATAATATTTTGCGGCATCTTTTGCTAAGTCTTCAAGGTCAGGATACATGGACTTCATCTCTAACCATTCTGAAATTTGTTCTAGTTGTTCAAAATTGTTGTCAACGTATAGTGATTTTAAAAACGTAAAGATACGTAACAGCACATGATCTTTCAGTTTTTCAGATAGTTCTATTCCGCTATGCAAAGCATACGTACCTAAATCCTGTTCGTTCTTTTTAAAATAGGCTTTTGACAACATCACGAGAGGGTCTAAAATCCGATTTAAATGCTCGTAGCCCCGCTCTTTAAATGCTCGAATCGAGTCATTAAAGTGAATAATTGCTTGTGCTAGGTCACCATGATGAAAATAGCTCAACCCTAAATTATAGAGCGCTGACCCTTCTAATCTTTTTGTTGAGTGATCGGCAACTTGTTCTAGTGCGCGTTCAAAATGTGGAATGGCTTTTTCGGGACAGCCCATATCGATATAGTTTAAGCCAATGACAAAAGAACATTGAATTTCTCTAACTGTGTATGTATCTTTTTCTCGGTAACATTCTATCGCCTGTGCGATATGGTGCATGGACATGTGGGTTTGTTTCATGTGGTAATAGATTTCAGCCATTTTGTAATTGAACTCGGCACGTTCAATATCGTCACTTACAAGGGTTAACTTTTTTTCTGCCCGCTTATAGAAGGTAATCGCATTTAAGTATTCGTAGTTCTCAAATTCATACATGCCGTAGAAAAAATTGAAGTAATATTCTAGCAATCCTGTTAATTTCTCTTGATCTTTTTTTATCTTCACTGCAAGTTCCCTGAAGTTCGCTCGTTCTTTCCCATTTTCTAAAGGATCCAAGTAATCTAGCATTAATTTATGTCTGAACTCCATGAGTGAGAAATATAATAATAGATCCTGATTTTCTTCCATATCATCAAGCATCGATTTGATTTCTTCTTTATACGCCTCGGCATCAGGAACATTAAATCTTTGAATATGATAATACCATTCATTGATTTTCAAGCCGACGTGAGAAGAAAGTACTTTTTTCATCCACCCCTACTCCTCCCTCTATTTTCCCTATAATGACATATATTATCATTTTATAAATCTTTCGACACCGAAAATAAACCGCAAAAAAGCCCCTTGTAAAGGAGCTAAAACATAAATGATCTTTCTTCATAAACAAGAACCCAGTATTCCGCCCCCGGTTCTCCTTCTTCTACCACTGCCTTCCAACCTCTTTTGTGATAGAAAGATAAAGCCTTGTGATTTTCGGAGACGCATTTGAGGGTGACCGGTGTTCCTAGAACTTCTATAGCATGTTGAAGCAATAGATCTCCAGCCCCTTGACCAGCCGCATTTGGATGGACAAACAAGAGATGAATAAAACGATCTGGTACATAGAGAGAAATGAAACCAAGGATTTTACTGTTCTTCTCGACTAAAAAAATTTGTTCCTCCCGGGTATCCTGATCAAAATCATGCAGATTTATTTCTTCCGTATGGAGCCAGTGAAAACTTTGCCGGCGGGATTCGAAATAAATGTCTCTTAATTGTGGATAGTCGATCGTTTTTGCTTCTCGTATAAGCATGTGAATCCCTCCAATTTCCAATTAAATAGGGCAGCATCTAGACATGATGACCGAAATGCTTCCAGCGAGTAAAATTATGAGCTGGATCCTTCTTCACGTTTTCCCCCTAACTTCATAGATAACTGAACACCAATCATCAGCATCACGATGGCGAGCATTGCGAAAATAGCAGCTTGAAAATGTCCGCTGATATCGAAAATCAAACCGATTAAAAATGGACCAAATCCTCCCATGATGTACCCGCCCATCTGTGACATCGCTGACCATGTACCGGCTTCTTCTGGCGTACGCGTTTCAATAATAGGCAGCATAAGCGCCAAAGGAAATAATCCACCTGCTCCAATCCCTAGAAAAATAACAGCTGGCAGGATCGGCATTGGCAATAGAAGGAATATGAGGCCAATCAGCTCTGACAAACTGCATAAGATCAGAAATAATTTCGGCTTTCCTAGACGATTGACGATGTTTGGAACGAGTAATGCCACCGGAATCTGAATGAGTGTAAATATCGTAAGCAGCATGGCGGCATACTGCGGACTATTCCCAAAATCAAGCGCAATGGGTGAAATCCACGCTGTTAACGAATAGAACATGCTAGACATAAAGCCAAAGAACAAGGTGAATTGAATGGCTTTTTTGTTTCGCAGCGGTAATCTCAGCGGCACGTCTGCAAGATCCGCTTGTTGGTTTTGACGAGCTAGACCGAGCCATAAAATCATGGCAATAACGCCTAAAATCGCCCAGCAGGATAACGCAAGTGGAAGGTTATGCTCACTGCGAAGGTAAATCGGAATGGTCAAGCCCGAAGCAAGTGCAGCTCCAACTGTCATCGATATAGAGTACACACTGACAATCCCAGGACTTTTCGGGAAATACTTTTTAATAAAACTAGACAACAATGGTCCGGCAAAACTAATTCCAACTCCTCCTGCAAAAGCAGTCGTTAGAAGGATGGTAACCGTTTGACTTGTACCACGCAGTCCAGTCGCAATTGTGATAAGAAAAATCGAGAAAAAAAGGGTTCTCTCTAATCCAAACCGTCGGCTTAGTTTCGTTGCTACAGGGGCAAACACCCCCATGCACAAGACCGGCAAAGTGGTTAAAAGACTTGCCGTGAGTGCACTAACGCCAAGGTCTGATTGAATCATGCTCATCATAGAAGCTACGGATGTAATAATTGGGCGCAAGTTTAAGGCAGCTAAAAATAAAGCAGCTAAATAAAATATTTTTTTTATCAATACTCTTCTTCCTCTCTCATCTTGTTGAGGTTACTATGAGTATAAATCCGCTTCATTCATTGATCAATACAATAATTCGTATTATGATGATAGGAAAATACTATCATTAATGAAAGGATGGCATATGGATACTCGTCACATTACCTATTTTATGGCTGTATTCGATCATTTACATTTCACAAAGGCTGCAGAGCAACTAGGTATATCACAGCCTACATTAAGCCAACAGATTCAGCTGCTTGAAGCTGAAGTTGGGATGCCGCTTTTTGACCGAATCGGTAAAAAAGTAGTTGCAACTGAAGCTGGTACGCTTCTTTATCAATATGGCATGAAAATGCTTCAGGCTGAACGAGATGCCAAAAATGCTATGAAAGAACTGTTATCTGAACAGCGGGGCACTGTTCGGCTTGCCGTCCTTCCCTCTGATCTTGACTTTCAGCTTGTTCCGCTTTTTGTAGAATTTAAAACGCTGTATCCAGAGATCAACCTAAAGGCTTTTTCGACCATCTTTGTTCGTGACGAGGTGCTCTCACATAAAGTCGATATCGGAATTGGGCTGCGCGGGCCTGCGGATAAACGACTGATTCAAATTCCACTTGGCGATGAGCCCTACGAATTGTTTGTTCATTCAGACAGTGAACTGGCAAAAAGGCGTGAAGTGACGCTAAATGAGCTGACAAAGCATGCACTGGTCATGTATCCAAAAGGCTATCTAGGAAGAGATTTGGTCGATGACGTATGTAAAGAACACGGTTTTGAATTGGACACGGTCATGGATGTTGGGTCTGCCACTTCATTATTGCAGCTGGTTGAAGCCGGTATCGGCGCCACCATCCAGCCAAGAGGGCTGTTAAAGCAACATTCAGCATGGCCTAATATTGTCTCTATCCCTATTTCTGCCCCTGCTCCTGTTCGGCATCTTGAATTAACGTATTATGCCGATCGATTTGTGACCAAAGCGCAAAAACAGCTATCTGAATGGCTAATAGACTTTTTTAAATCAAGAACAAACTAAAAAGTGAGGGTAACACATGAAGAATGCAAACAGCATATTTACAAGAACAAACCGGGTTGTGATTCGTCAGTTTGATCAGCAGGATATTGAAGCATTTTATCAATACCGATCAAATCCCTCTATTGCCACATTTCAATCTTGGGAAAACTACACGCACGAAGACGCTGAATCATTTGTTCAACACCAAATGACGCAACAACCTAATCAACCAGGGACGTGGTTTCAATACGCGATTGCCTTATCTGAATCCAATCAGTTGATAGGAGATTGCGCCATTCATACACTCGGCAGCGAGCCTAGAATCGTTGAAATAGGATTTACCCTAGCGCCTGAATTTCAAGGAAAGGGCTATATTCATGAAGCCTTGAATTCAATGATCGAATATATTTTCACTACACTGAACAAGCATAAAATCATTGCCTTTACAGATGTACGAAACGAAAAATCCATTCGAGTGCTGGAACGTTTAGACATGAGGCGCGAAGGACATTTGCTACAAAATTATATGTCAAAAGGACATTGGGTCGATGAGTATCAATATGCGATTCTTCAATCCGAGTGGGACTCGAAGCGTCATTAATCATTTATTTCCTATTCAAAATCCCTAAATAAGCGCTCCACGATCCTACATCGGTTCGATATCGTTCCGCCATGACCCGAACAATTTGGGAAATATGGGTGAAATCATGGACAACCCACGCAGAAAGTAATTCGCTCACTTGCACGACGCCGAATTCTGGATGGACGCCCTTTTTCTCTAGATCAAGACTTGAATGTGTCATACGCTGAATGTATGCCACATTCTCCATCCGCACATGATGAAGCTCCGCTAGTGCTTGTTCTATCTGTCTTTCAGTTTGATTCAAATGGGAGTAGCGGTCAAATGCAGGAAATGGGGTATTCTCTCCATCAGCAAGAATGACATTTAATCGGGGAATCCAGTTGAATTTCTCTGCTTCAATCAAATGTTCAATGACTTCAACGGGATTCCACGTTCCCTCCCCTTCACGACTGTGAAGCCAATCCTTCGATAAACCTGACAAAAGACTTTCTAATGTACGAGGAGTTCGACTCAACATATCTAAAGCTTCATTCAAATTGAAATTCATATGGCTGCTCCTTTATCAATTTTTCTTTATTCTAATGTTTTTTAATTAGATTGCAACTCATACCGCAAAACAGATAAAGAAGAAAATAAAAGGCGCTTTTGATCAACCTTCTATATACAAATAGAACTTTTCTATAACACTCACCATCCTTTCTTTTTTTATAATAGAAAAAAATGAAATGTGGTGATAGTGATGTCTACAACGATTGGGATTATGGGTGGTATGGGCCCTTTAGCGACGATTGATCTGATGAAAAAAATCATCTCTCATACACCAGCTATTAAAGATCAAGATCATCTCCATGTAATTGCTGATAATTATCCGCAAATCCCTGATAGAACCAATGCCATATTTGGGAAAGGCGAAGATCCTACAGAATATATGATTGCATCAGCTAAAAGATTAGAACGCGCAGGAGCGGACTTTATTCTGATTGCATGCAATACCGCTCACTTCTTTTTAGAAAACGTACAACAATCCACTCATATCCCTATCATGAATATGCCATTAGAAACCGCAAAGCACCTGAACAAACATCACTATACGTCTGTGGGCCTACTATGTACTGATGGCACATTAAAAACCCAGCTCTATCAAAAGGCTTGTGCCCATCACAAGATTGATGTCATGACTCCTAGTGAAACTCTTCAGAAAAACGTGATGAATGGGATTTATGCCGTGAAAGCAGGGAAATTGAGTAAAGGCGAAAGTGAACTGGCGTTAGCTGCAGAAATTCTAATCAATCAAGGAGCAGAAGCTATCATTGCCGGCTGTACAGAAATTCCTTTAGTTCTAAGGTCAACCAAAGCTGTGAAAGTGATTGACCCTACTGTCATTTTGGCGAAAGAAGCTGTAAAATTAGTGTATGAGCTTGAAAAGCTAAACATTTAAAGAACGTCATATAAGGGGATAACATGAATATTGAGAATATAGAAGCGTTTATTTATGTATGCCAGCTAGGCAGTATCAATAAAGCTGCAGAAGCACTGTATTTAACCCAGCCTTCTGTTTCGGCACGTATTCAATCGTTAGAAAAAGAATTAGATCTGAAATTATTTGATAGACAGAGAAATAAATTATCTCTGACGGAAAAAGGTGAACAGTTTTACCCGCATGCCAAAAAGATTCTCCATTCTTATCAAGAAGCAAAGCATAGTCTCAAACAAACGATGATCCCTTATGAATTGACGATTGGATGCGCATCCTCTATTTCCAATAATCTATTGCCTAACATATTGCCCGCCCTAAAAGAAAAATACGAAAACCTGAAAGTGAAAATTGTAACAGGACATTCAAAGGATGTTGTCCAAAAAGTGATTAACAACCAAGTAGACTTTGGCATTGTCAGGACTGAAACACATCCTCAAATTGAATCCATCCCGATTTTCAGCGATCCAATCGGGCTGTTCGTCCCAACTCATCACCCGCTCGCCAGCCATGGCAACATCAATATGAAAGAACTAGAAGAACAACCTTTTATTTTCTTTGACTATGGGTCATTTGATTGGTTGATGCTCCACCGATTATTTCAAAAAAACAACATCACACCGAACATTTCCATTGAGGTTGATCATATGGAAACTGCAAAAAATTTGGTACTGCAAGGAATGGGACTATCGTTTCTTCCTCATCATTGTGTTAGAAATGAAGTAAAACAAGGAACATTAAAACAAATTTCAATCGATCCATCTATCAATTTCAACATCAATATTGAGTTTATCTATAAAAAGGGAAAATCCAAATCCGTTTTCATTGATCAGCTCAAACAATTTTTTCATGAATTAGATTAAAAAAAGCCCTTTTTGGGGGCTTTTTTTCTTTCACTGTCGTTTTTTCACTGGATGAATGTCCCCTCCCAAAAAGGCGATATTCGGATCTCCACTATTTTCTAGAAATTCAGCCATTTCTTGCAGCTCTTGATTGATACGGTCATTCCTTGGCATATCTGGGTTTAACAGAAGGTTGGAGTGAATAGCAGTAGCTGTTTCATACAAGACATGTTGATCTTTTATCTGTTTGATGCACTGTTTCATGCGCATGAAAAACCATGCGATCTCTTCAATGTCTTCCATCGGATAATGCGCTATTTTGAAGAGATTCTGCTGACGAAGGTCTCCTCTCTCAAAAATGTGTTCAAGCTCTTCTTTACTGATATATAAATCCGAAGCTTCCTCCTCAATCTCTATTACTTCAACCATGGCGTCGTCAGCTGTATATAACCGCTCAACAAATTCATCGAAACTATCTGCCAGCTTAAAATCTACTTCCAGCTCTAAATCGAAATAGTGAATAGGAGGATGTTCTTTCGTTTCTCGGTAATCCATGGCGATCCATGTATCTTCTTCCCCGCTGATGAAAATAAGTCCCTCGGGCAGCTCCAATTCATCACTTAACTGAGCGCTATTCATAATTCCATCATCTTTGGCGATTCCTCTTAGATGGTCAAATTGAACATGATCCTCTGCCCATGAATTCGGCCGTTCGGTTGGAAAAGCATTACGAACTGTAAAACCACCATTCCATTCTAAAATGAGTTTTTTGTATGTATCAGGTAAAGTGACACCAAGCGTTCCCTCTGCTTCACGAATTTGTGCCTCATCTATCTTTTCTAACGTAAAAGGACTCTCTTCTTCTTTCTCCCAGAATGATTTCAAAGTGGATGCCTCCTCGTATCTATCTGAGATAAGTATAACATTGACCAACTGTTCATTTACTCATTCTACTTCATAAAAAAACAGACTCTTAAAGTCTGTTTTAATCTTGTCTATGCGTTTTCAGAAGTTGTATTTCGATCAATCATAGTCGTGTTTCGATATGATTTTTGTTCCTCCATTGTTGTATTCCGAATTGATTTCGTTTCAATGATTTTTAAAGTTTCTGCTGTTGAAACACTTAACAATACAATGGATACAATGATTAGGAGTCTTTTAATCACCATACAGACACTCTCCTTTTTGAATATCATTTTGAGCTTTAAGAGCCTTTCTATTCTGCTACTCTTTCCAAAAAGAAACCGTAAATAAAGAGCTCCCTCTCAGGAGCAGTGTGCTAAATACGCTGTCATAAACCATAACTCAATGGACTACTTGTGTGTCTGATTTTCTTCTAATAATTTTATAATCTTTTCATTAGATTGTTGAATATTTCTCAAAATCGATACCATGTTCCCTGTAAATCCTATCAATATAATGAATAAAATAATGATCATCCACATAAAATTGCCTCCTATGGTTGAATTAACGTTCTAATAGAAGAATAGCCTCTAAAATTAACTTCCTCAAATTTAGTACTATTATCAAAAGGTGCAGGAAAAGCAATGACTTGAAAATTCTTTTCCTTTTTCACTTTTGGCAATTTTATTTGATAAACATTTGTTTTTTCACTTTCTACAGATACATACATCACAGGTTTTCCATTGAATTTTTGTTGATCGAATTCCGAGAATGCGACTAAAGCATAATTCATTTTTTCTTTACTTGTATTATCCACTTGGAGATAGACCGGCATTTGACTTTTTGAAGTATACAGCACTTTATTTGAAACCTTTCCTGAAGCCATGAAAATTTCTTCTCCAGTTAATTCATCCGTTTTATATATTGGAGAAAATTCACTTCTAATATGATGAGATGAAGCTTTTTTTGTAATGAATCGCATAATATAATTTTCTTGTAAACCTGTCGCTATATCTATATGACTATCTTTCAAATGATACTTTGCTTCGGGAACAATAATAAACGCTATTTCTCCAACATCTTTTGGTAATGTCGCTTTGATTGGTAATGTCATCACCTGGTCTTTAGTCATCTCAAATGTGTATGATTTAGCTGGTCTATGATTATCTGCAGAAAATGCTATTTGATTAAAATTTGCTAGTAAGAATAACGTGTACTTTCTATCTGCATCTATGTAGTGTGAGAAGGAAAGAACTTTGTTCATTTGGTTATTCTTAATCAAACCGATATCTAGAGTATCAAGAAGCTTCCCCTCAGGTTCATACATACCATATGATACGGTCTCCGTTCCTGGTCCAGTAACATCCAACATTTCATCATTATAGTCTATATCGCCAGAGACTTTTCCTTGTCCGACAAATAAAATAAAAGTCATTAGTAATACGATGAAAATGGTTATGAATAAAATTGTTCTATGTCTCATCACGACTATTAAATTTTAAAAGTCTTTTGGCGACTAACAGTTTTATAACCACTATCTTTATATAAAGAGTTTCCAATCGCTTTACCTTTACATCCCCAACCACCATCAACACCACCGGCAGCATTCGCTCCAGCATAATTTGATTTCTTCGCAGAATCGGTCTTGCTTTTAGAAAGTCCTCCATCTCCTCCATATAGTCGTGATTTTGCTTCTATATAATCAATTTTACCCTTTGACTTCGCTGTCGTTAACATGCTGTAGTTACATTGAAATATCTCGCCAATCAATCCACCAGTTTTTCTTAGTTTCCAATTCGTAACATAGTCAGCTTTTGCCGATTTTTTGTTAGTTGAATGCGATACAGAATCCGTTGAAGTATCCTCTGCAATTGTTATCCATTCAGTTTCATTTTTCTCAACAGTAGTTGCTGAAACAGTTGCAGGGAATATCGTGCTAGCTAAAAATATTGAAGACAGTAATAATGTATTGCTTTTTTTCATCATGTAAACCACCTTTATCAATTTTTAGAGTAAATACATATACATTTAATTCAATATAATGATTTTAAGATAGAGTGAGCATACATTTTTTCACATCCGACAAAATCACTGCTTTCTTCTATAAGAATCTCCCGCCCTTTTTACAGTTTCAAAATATTCCATTACTCCGTAGTTCATCACCTATCATTAATTAATTTAGAAGCTTACATGACAAACACTCAGAATCATTTTTCAGGCCTACTACTCTTGAAGACAGTTTCAAGCTGAAAATTTCTATACCCCTATCCACACTCCATCAATTCCCTCTATATTACATTTATTATCACATAATGGAATTTATAAAACACCGAAAAGAAACCGCAAAAATAATTGAGAAACAAAACATGATTGCCTTATTTGCAAACTAATAACTTCTTCATCACACAACAAATAAGCAGACTCGTTAAAGTCTGCTTTATGCTAACTTCTATAAACCATTGGAAACCTCTTGCAAATCACTCCTGACATTCAGGACATATCCAATGAATCGTCTAACCACTCTTCACAATGTTCAATAAGCCACCTCAAATATTCCACATATTGACCGACATGATAGCCATCACAAACAGCATGATGGATTTGAATCGCGACTGGCAAGGTGATTTTTTCTTCTTTCATCTTAAATTGACCTAACGTAAATATTGGTAGTAAATAAGTTATATCTGTAGATACATTAAGGTTAAAAGAAGTAAAATCAATCCACGGCAGACTTGAAATATTGAACATGTTTTCTGGCATATGAGGTTTCGGAAATAGGTTGTTACTTTTGCTGTAAGTGTCCATGTCCGCTACACAGCTTTTATAAAACCGAGCAAAGTTTTCGTCATAAGGCGTCCAGATACTTGAAAATGTCTTTGTTTCTTTATTTAAAATCGTATAACTAGGATTGAGAATCTCCCAGTAACCAAGTGCATCGTTCACTTGATCCATCCGAAACTCAGGAATTTGCTGCACAGCTCTTGCTAACAAATAAATTTGCACAGGATATACTTTTAGCCTTTTTTCTTTTAATATTGCATACAATTTTGTGATGTCTAGATCGATCACCAGACTATATGTGCATCGGGTTACCGTCATATAATGATGAAAGTGCTCTTTTCTCGGATAATTTTCATCTATTTGTTTAAACATTTTTTATCCCCTCCTGAATGTAATTGCTTGTATTCAGGAGGAAGCTTTATCTGTTTTTACCACCACAATCATCCTTTCAACCGGTAGGTTATGTTTCTGTCTACCACTACTCTAAGTTATAACGTTTTCATTCAATGGCTACCATAAGCTTAGCCTACGATAAAGCCTTCAGCAATTCTTCTTAAGTGATCTTGACTAACGTGAACTTTTCTAGTGCTCTATATCTTTCTCAGCTTACAAAGAAGATATAAAAATCCTGTAATTATTAACGATATACTGTATTCACTTCTATTTTTTCTGTAGAAGCTATTTATCCTCCTCTTCTTCTTTAATATTCCCCTCTGGTATTTCTTCGTTTTTAAGAGCAAAAAAGATATTCCTTTTTTAGATTCTACGAATGATTTAAATTCTTTGCTAGTCATGTCTTTTCGTAATTAATATGTATATTGTACCATTCTATCCTATAACAAATAACCTATTTACTTCATTTATTTACAAATGATAACATTATTTAGAAAAGGAAGAATATTTCTAACAACTAAAACAATTATTGAATTATTAATTACGTTGAAAGCTTAATCTAAAAAATATTCCAAAGTAGGAGCTTATTATGGGAAAATCAAGTACTTCCAAAGGTTTAATATTATCAATGGTTGCAGGAATTTCTGTTTTTATACTCTCACCTTTTGCAGAAGCAAATGCATCTAAAGCTTTTGAGAAAGAACAGTTCTATTCTTATTCATTTGTAAAATCTTCTTTTGATCAAGCAAAAGAGCCTACAATAGATGAGATAACACAGTATTGGAATTTAAATGAAGTAGAAACAGAAAAGTTCAAAAAAGCAATTAAAGGAGCTCAATCAAAAACAAATGGAGAAGCTATTACACACGGTAAATTCACATGGGCTATAAAAGCAATAAAAGAAGCTTATGACCAATTACCTTCAAAACTGAAAGTAATGATAGGCGGTGTTACAGGGTTAGAAACAATTCTAATAACTATTGAGCATTATACAGGCACTCTTGAACATGGTATTTATTTAGGTGCTCTTAAAGTTACTGGAAGTGAAAATGCAGCATGGTGGGTTGCTAAAACCATCATGTTGTTCGTTTTTTAAAATGAACTAAAACACAATGCTGAAACAATAAGGAGGTGCTTGGTTAATGACACAGGAAAATAAAGCATCCAAAAGTTTGTTAATTACTTTACCCATCGCTATTATAGCTGTTGTCTTGATTTTAGGGAAAATTGATACACCTGTAACAAATATTTTATTTTATGTAGTAGCTTTCGGTGTAATGGGTTTAACTGTTTCAAGCTTAGTAAAAGACTACAAAAAAAAGAAAGATTGATTCTGTGCAGAGAGCCACTTTATGTAGCTCCCTGATTAAGAAAAACAGGTCAACGAACCACCACCTATTTTATTGTTAAATGGTGCACCTGTAAAAGTAGTGAGTGAAAGACTAGGATACAAAAGTATAAAAGTAACGCTTCAAACATATGCTCATGTACTAACTTCAACAGGCCAACAGATAGCTGATCAAATGGACGGCATTTTAAATTAACCACACTATATTTTCAGTGTGGTTTTTATTTTGGTAATGTTACCTTTTTCTTTTTGGTTTTAAAAATACAAAATCCACTCTCGATTATCTCGAGAGTGGCTCTGTATCAACATCTATGATTCCGACTGGCTCGAACCAGCGAACTCTATCCTGTCAAGGTGAATGACCTCATCTGAAGCAAACAGACCTTCCCTGAAAAAGGCTGATTTAATAAGGTTCTATGATGAGCCTTTCTGATAAAAAATGTGCATTTCTGAAGAGAGCTGAAAGGGTTCGTCCCCAATCCGTCCCCATAAAAAACAGACCATGCAGGGTCTGTTTTAATTTTGCCTATACGTTTTGAGAAGTTGTGTTTCGATCGATCATAGTCGTGTTTCGATCGATTTTTTGTATTTGTATCGATGTTGTGTTTCGATCAGTTGCAATAGTGTACACTCCTGCAGCTGCAACCACTGTAAGAGCAATCATCGTAAAACCCTTCTTAAAACTCATACAAACAATCCCCTCTCTGAATTTTGAGTTGTGTTTCTAATACCTTTTGATAAGCAGCTGTTGCTTCTTCAAATTGACCTTTTTTCCCATACTCATCTGCATACACTATATAGCATGCCTCAGCGTAAGCGAAAAGCTGTTTCTGTTCTAGATACTGAAACACTTCGGCCAGCTGCTCCTCATTTATATTATTAACATAAACCGCTTCTAAGAAGGTAAATAGATTTTCATAAAGCTTATTAGGGGCTTCCTCAAGTATATTAGTTCCTTGTTTTAAAGATGCTTCTCCTTCTTTAAGTCTTCCTGCTTTAAATTGCGTACAGCTAATCGCAAAATACAATTTGGTAAGAAGCTCCGAATCATCATCTGCCTTTTGAATAGCCTTCTCAAAATAATTGATAGCTTCATCCCATTGACCGTCTCTATCAAATGTATGGCCAATGTTCAAAAATGCTTTAGTTAGGATTTTTTGATCTCCAATTTCCTCTGCAATTTTAATTGCATTCTTTAGATGAGGAATTGATTTATCATGTCGAGCCAAATCATCATAATTTCCTGCTATGACAAATAAACATTGAATTTTTCTTACTTTATACAGATCATATTGATCGTAGATTTCCAGAGCTTTTAAAATATGATGCATCGAAACGTGGGTTTGTTTCATAATATAATAAGCTTCAGCCACCTTGAAATGAAATTCAGCTTGTTCAATTTCATCTATAACTAGCGTAAGTTGTTTCTCCGCCATTTTATAGTATTGGATGGCCTGTACATATTCTTTTATACTGAACTCGTACATCCCACGAAAAAAAGCGTTGTAATACTGCAGCATGCCGGACAATTTATGATTGGAGTTTTCTATTTTATCAACTAAGTCTGCAATGGATAAAGAGCGTTGATCAGAGGGTTTAATATAATCAAGCATAAGCTGATGACGAAAGCACATCAATTGATAGTAAATCAGTAAATCCTGGTCTTCTTCCATTCGTTCAATTTCTTGTTCTACCTCAGCTTTCAAAATCTCTGCATCTGGAACACTAAATTGACGAATCATTTTATACCATTCATTTATTTTCACACCAACATGTGAAGAAAGAACCTTCTCCATCCCCTTACTCCCCTTCCACAAGATTGCCTTATATTACATTTATTATGACATACAGAAATTTACATGACACCGAAAAGAAACCGCAAAAAGAACCATTGTACATCAATAAACCTTTGGCACATGTCTTTATCATCACAAAACTAAAAGGCAGACTCATTTCAGTCTGCCTTCATCTTCTAGATTTCCATGAGAATACCTTTTGTCTTCAGGTAATTTGCATTGAATCTAGCCTTTTTTCTTTTAATATCGCATACAATTTCGTGATGTCTAGATCGATCACCAGACTATATGAGCATCGGGTTACCGTCATATAATGATGAAAGTGCTCTTTTCTCGGATAATTTTCATCTATTTGTTTAAACATTTTTTATCTCCTCCTGAATGTAATTTCTTGTATTCAGGAGGAAGCTTTATCTGTTTTTACCACCACAATCATCCTTTCAAAAGATATATCATGTTTCTGTCTATTCAAAGACTACCATGACCTTTACCTACGTTAAAGCCTGCAGCAACTCTTCGTAAGTTATCTTGCCCAACGTGAATTTTTCTAGTGCTATATATGTATTCTCCGCTGAGGTATTCATTCTATTATGACAGTCATTCACTAGCTCATGTTCATTTGGTAATGGTTCATGTATATGTTCTGTTTTTCGACATGCTTCATAGTATCTTATACCAAATATTCTTTGGGACAACGCATTAATGTGAATTCCGTCCGGATTAGGTATAAGGCCTTTCGCGGTAACATAATAACAATTTTCATGATGATTTGCATATTTTTGTAGTACCTCATTGATCAGTTGATATTCCACACATCCTGCGCCAAATGCTGTCTTTCCTAAGAAATCGCCCAAACCACCTATCACAAGCGGAATGTTAGGTACAGATAATTCAGTTCTTAGCTCATGAAATAATCTTCGTATTTTTTCATCGTATTCTTTGTATTTCCCATCTTGGCTGTCACTTTCTCCTTGATGCCATAATATCCCGGCCAATTCGCTATCTTCCTTTGCAAATGTAGCTTCATTTATTGCATGACGAAATAATGCCCCATCTCGTGACCACTCATCAATGGAACTGCCACCTTCGGCACATGGAATAAGACCAATTTTTTCTCCCTCATGATCCTTACACCAAGTCTCCGCGAAGGAAGCCGCCAGTCCTACACCAGCTACCGGCCTATCAAAATGAATCGGTTCAGTCATCATTTGCCACCTACCATTTCGCAACATCATGATTCTTTCATTATAAATTGGTGGCACTTCATGCTTAAAGCCTCGACCTGCCATATTAGATTGTCCAATTAGTAAAAATGACTTCATATTTTTCTCCCCCTCTCTTTATTTTTCATATTTTTGTTGAAAGAACAGTAAACAGCAATTACTTAGGGTAAGATCCTGATGCATCTATCAATCAGGTGGATCGACTATGATCAATCCACTTAAACCATTTTAACAAGAAGAAATCTCTTGTCCATGTTGTCATATGGGCTTACGTTAAACTTGTGAAAAAAACATATTCATGTATAATACAATTGATGTATCATACATGAATTTTAGGAGGGTGACCTTTTTGAAAAGAGAAGATGCCTTAAAACTAAGATCAGATATTAAGAAAATGATTATAATAACTGGGGTTTTTGAATCTCAAAATTTGCCCAATGGACCATTTGAAAAACCTCTACCAACTTCTCAAATGATGGCGTTAGAGGAAATAGAGATGGAAAAATTAACTGTTTGGCAACTATCCAATAAACTTAGATTAGAGACTTCAACTGTAAGTAGATTGGTAGATAAGTTAGTAAAAAAGGGACTTGTTTATCGTGAAGTAAATGAAGAAAACAGAAGAGAACTTTTTCTGCACCTCACAGAAAAAGGCCACATTACTGTTAATCGCTTAAGAGAACAATCCCTTACATTTTATCAACGTATCCTCAATAATTTATCAGAATCAGAACAAAAAATAGTTGTGGATGGTTTTGAATTATTTATTGATTCTATTTCTAAGTCTTTTGATTAGAGTGAGGTAAATCATACCCTTTGGAGGATAAAATGAGTTTGGATTTTGAACGTCCTATTATTGAATTAAAAGAGAAATTTGATGAGTTAAAGAAAATGATGGAAGAACATAATGTAGATTTATCTTCAGAAATCCATGTATTAGAAAAACGTTTAAATAAAATGCAAGATGAAATTTATTCTAATATTACACCTTTTCAGCGAGTTCAAATTGCAAGGCTACGTAACCGGCCCACGACATTGGACTATATACCTTTATTGTTTACAAACTTTTTCGAACTTCATGGTGATCGATTATATGGTGATGATCAAGCAATGATAGGTGGTATTGCAAGATTTAAAGGAATGCCCGTTACGGTTATTGGTCATCAAAGAGGGAGAAGTACAAAGGAAAATATAGAAAGAAATTTTGGAATGTCACATCCAGAAGGATATAGAAAAGCGCTAAGACTTATGAAACAAGCTGATAAATTTAATCGCCCTATTATTACATTTATTGATACAATAGGCGCCTATCCAGGGAAAGGGTCTGAAGAACGTGGAATTTCTGAAGCGATAGCTCGAAATCTATTTGAAATGACTACACTTAAAGTGCCAATTGTTTGTATTGTAATTGGAGAGGCATCAAGTGGTGGAGCTCTTGGCATTAGTGTCGGTAACCATATCCATATGTTAGAGTATTCATGGTACTCGGTCATTTCGCCAGAAGGAGCAGCATCTATCCTATGGAAGGATGCTAAGTATGCTCCAGAAGCTGCTAAACACATGAAAATTTCAGCAAAAGATTTAAAGCATTTAGGAATTATTGATGAAATCATTCCTGAAATTAAGGGTGGAGCACAAAATGATATAAAATCACAGGCAAAATTGATTGAAGCTGCAATCGAATCATCTCTTAAAAAATTGATACGATTATCCTCGGAAGAGCTTATACAACAGCGATATGAAAAGTATAGACAAATAGAGAATTATAAATGAAAATACTTAAAACCGTATTACATTTCTGAGGATTCTTACTAAAAAGTTCTAAATATTTTGTAAGTAACCTCTTAAACTGGATATGCTGATACTATTAAAAGTGTGTGATCTGTATGGAAAAGGGATTTTTTGATTCTAAAAATACTGAGAAACAATCTGGTGGATAAAGTTCATCCCCAACCAAAAGAAACAGAACAAAAATTCGTTGTCAAAAAAACCCTTGCTAGGCAAGGGTTTCAACGATGATTCCGACTGGGCTCGAACCAGCGACCTCTACCCTGTCAAGGACGAGACACGTTTTCTGACTAATTCTAACACATTCTAAATAATCGTCCCAACCCTTGGTACATAAAGGTTCATTCTATTTAGTTTACTAACTTATACTGAGTGATTCTTATTAGTAAAAACATTTCTTGTGACACCAATGTGACTCGAATCTTCAATCAATTCATCTTGATCCATACTCTTAGCTTCATCTAACTCACGTTCTAATCGCTCTTTATCTTGTTCAGCTTCCTTTAATGCTTTCTTGACTTCACGCAGCTCACGCACTGTCATTTCGTCTACAGTTTTTGTTTCACCTGTTGACGGAATTTGGTGAGATGAATTGATGAATTCTTTTTTGTTGATATTAGATGGTAAAAAAATCAATTGGAATATCTTACTTTGGCTTAAATGTGGGTACGTACCCACATTTGAAAATTCTTCATAAGCTTTTATAAATTTAGACGCATCATGCCTATCCATGTCTATATTCTCTAACCACTTAATCCACTCACCATGAACCAAATCATTCTCTTTCACATGTTTCAACCGTCTACCAATCTCAAATATGGCTTGTCCAGCTACTTGCTTATATGAGTTTATCTCGGCTGTAATGATGTTTAAGTCATTTGAGAATATCTTAGTTTTAAACAACGAACGCAATTTTGCGTCGGTTAAAATTGAGCCAGCTGATGTCATCTCAAATGACGGTAGGTATTTATGAGATCCCCATTGTAGGTTAGTCTAGCTCCTAAGTTCAGCTTAGGCATCTGCTTAATACCCTCATTTTAAATGATAGTGGTGACCGGCATAGTGTTCCTATCATACTGATAGAGTGTCGGTTAAAACTACTCCCTTTTATACCTGTCAAATGGACAGAAATGAAACTAACCTAATTTAGAGTTGATATTAGTTGAATGAGAGCTAAAATCTCGGGTATTAGACAAATAAAAAAGGCTAATTTATAGCCTCCTTAAAAGATTATGAATATCAAATTAAGCATCAGCGTCTTCTACATCCTCATCTATAATCCCTAATGATAAACAGTGTAAAAGATTCTCTTCTAATACTTCCCATCTTTCCTCTTCAATTGTAACTAGTTTCTTTAGAAGTAAACTTTTATGTATACTCGTTGTTTGACTTAGATCGGCATACCTCTCAAGACCATTTTTACCAGGTAGATAAGTATATATGGGATGTTCATCGTCTCTTAAAATAGAATACCAATCTTTATTTCTATCGGCATCTTTAATAGTATAAATAGGAGCAACCAAAATGTATTCGTAGTTTTGGGATTTATTAATTTCGTCTGATGTAATGACTACAACATTTCGCGGCTTCAATGGAACAACAATATGTTGCACTCTCCCTTTAAAAGTCCCATCATTTTGTTTTTCTGGACTAAAATCCCCAATAGAATTGGTGATAATTCCTTTTTCAGGATCTTGTGAATCAGGATAAAAGAAAGAAAGGGGTCTCTTGGCATGAAACGTAAAAGCAGCAAGATATTCCGTTCCCCTTTCAATGCTTGTCCAACTTTTCTTTGAAATAAAATCCGACAACTTTCTAATTACCTCCCGTAAATGTCACGATAAGTAAGTCCAGAAATCCCACGATCCTTTTTTGTTTGTTCATTGGCTTCTTTCCAATCATTTTCAGTTAAATTGGAAAACTTATTTTTAGATAGCTTAGGTTTCTTGACTGCTTTACGTTTAGACACAGTATTGGCGAACATATTTTTGTCCTCCTTTTTTTCACACATGTTAAACACCTCACCAAAAAGATTTCAATGCATTAATTACTGCGCAACCTATTTTTGGTGATCGTACAGTAATTGTAATATAAACAAAACAAGTTAACAAGTCCTTTTCCACTTATTGTAATCATATTCTTATCATCACTATATTATGCTTGCTTTATACACTTATACCCCAAAGAACACTTCTTTATTACAAGTGGCAAACATAAGACCGCATGATTAGTCTTGACTTGTCGTTTGCTTTTTGGCTTGATAGGTTGAAAGCAATGGACAACGGCTGGACAAGTTGTCTGCCTGAATTTGCTTGTAAAAAAATAAACAAACTCAGACAGGCGACTAATCATCTTGATAGTGTATCAAGCTTATGGTATCCGTATGTGTCACCCTATTTGCCGTTGGTTATTCTCCAAACAAACCTACTGTGTCAAGTGTCCCTAACAGTTTCAGAAAGCGCAATTTTGCGCTCTCATACTTGTGGCTTGTCCTACATCGTCAGAAACGATACACCCATCCTTCGTTCAGCACTTAATGGCAGCTTCCGCCTTTCAGATACATGTGCAAATAGGGAAGCACAGTGGTATCCTATCCTCATTTATCGAATCGGCTGAGTCACTACCCTTTCAAGTTTAACGTGTGTTAGCGCATTCCACGACAGTCTTACCCTTAAAATAGGCATCACTAAAGACAACACCTTGATCCAGGAGTATAGACTGATTCTATTTAGTTAGGTGAGGTAAACTTTACTTGCCTTGTAAAATGCACGACCTATTGAATATAAACTAAATTAAGTTAGAATGGGCTGGTATCACGGGCGCGTACCAACCCATCAGATTAGATAGTGCGCCAACACTTTCTAATCAGCTAGAAATGACGATCATGAGCAGTAGGAATAGCCCTAATGTGCTCATGATTGTTACAAATAGTAACTCACCTATTAACCTTACATCTAAAAAGAAATTGAATACAATATTATTGAATTCATTGATGATGTAAAGAATGAATTAAATCAAATAAATAAAAAATTAGATTGACAAGTAGCCACTTACATTGATGTGTAGATGGTTTTTTCATGCGTAAATATGCCCTTTTCAAGATGTAAGAAATTAGTAACACATCGAATTAAACAAAGACAAACAGCATGTGATTTAAAGCCTATTTATTCTAATTTATGTAAAATTAATTCCTTTCTGTGATATCCTCACTATTGAAAAATGATTAGAAAGGAAGTATTCCAATGAAAAAGTTTTTTGTTAAGATGTTGCTAGTTCTCATATCAGCAGCAGTTTTCATTCCCACAACAGCTACATATGCAGCAGAAAAGATCGAACAGAAAGAAAATTTGGCAGTAACTTTCAATCCTACTGAGCTACAAAAACAACTTGCTTTAAGAGATGTACCATTAGAAAAACAAGAAGCCTTGCTTCAAGCATTTAAAGCTATTGAGAATGCTAACAATGATCCACTTGCTACTACAAATGGCCCTAAGGGTGCAGCTATTAAGGCAGCAATCAAAGTAATTAAAGGCTTAGTAAATAACGACTGGGCAAAATGGCTTTTGCAGCAACGTTTTGGAAAGGAAGCTGTAAATGGTACTGTCAAAAATGCAAACAAAATCATTAAAGAATTAGAAAAAATTATTGATACTCCAAAAAATGCAGCTGGTAGGGCTCGAGAGGTTGTTTCTGCAGAGCTTAGAAAACATATAGATGGAGGTGTAGCTGATACAATCGGACTTGTTGTTGAATACATCGTTCTCACTGCTGATTTACTCATACTTTAGGTAAAAGGATGGTGACTATATATGTCACAAAATCAATTCATTCAGTTCCAAAAAGCCAACGGTTTAGACGATGAAGACGTTCAATTCCTTATCACTCTCTCAGGAGCATTTTGCAGTTGTGAAGAGGAAGACAAAAAGGCATATGATATAACAAGGTTAGCGTTCATTAGACACTTTGGTGAGGAATTAAACCTTTCAGATATTGAAGGAAATACTAGAGAAGAATATGAAGAGATCATCAATCAATTTCTAAGCAAGAAGGATAAAAAAATCAATGTGGACGAGCTTTTACAATCTTTTTATGATGCAGATATGATGGATGGATTAAAAAAGAAATTCAATTAACGGCCTTCTCTTGAAGGTCTTTTTTAATTACCATCATTTACATATAAACCCCCTCCTCTATTTTTCTTATTATTAATTTTAGAAATTGAATTAGAGGTGTTTTATTGTGGTCAGAACTAATAGAGGAAATTGGAAAGAAATCTTTGAGTATGCAAAAAAGAATACACTAAAGACACACCTAATGTACAAATATAAAAAAGTCATGAAAAAGAACCCCAAAATTATAGGGTTCTTTTTCTCACATTCCTGGTCTAACATCATTTAAAGAAACTTTCATATTAATCCCTCCCCTACTCTCTTCAACATACTTCTTTTATTTAAAATTTAAAAATCTAGCGGGCAATATATTTCTCACCAATAAACTTAATCATTTTAAAATTAATGTGAGAATTACTCCAATTAAAGAAGCGATTAAAGAACCAGAAGCTAAATATATTACCAAATTTTCTTTTTGAATAGAGTAAGCCATTCTAATATGATCTAAAGATTCAGAGTAAATGATGTTATATTTCTCTGTATACTTACCACTCACAAAATACAATGGTGTTTCTTCACCATTTATATAAGCTTTCCACTCTTTAACTAGTACACTGGACTCACTATAATTTCCAAGTAGCTTGTTATCATTTAATGATCTCATTTTATTAATAAGCCACTTGTAATCTCTATATTTAATTCTTTTCGAAGTATTCAAAAAGTACTTGTTAATTATTTCATTGATCTCATGACGTTCAATATTTTCAAATAAGAAATAATAAAAATCCATTCGATAAGTTGCAAACAATCCTAATATATTTATAGGTGAAAATAAGTAATTATTTGAATAATAAAAATCCAATTTGAGGCCTTCTGTTCTAATTAAATCAACTAACATAAAGTTTCGGTCAATCTTAATAGTTTGAAATAGAAATACATTTTTAAATGTTTCATCATTGAGATGTTTTTCTGAAAAGTTTATAGCATTATACTGAGGTAAAGTATATTTCCTCCCTAAATTTAAGTTTAATAAATCTGCTAACTTAGCCTGTAAAGCTGTGCCTCTGAGATTTAGAATTGAATTATGAATAAATTCAAATTGTTTTAATTCAACATGTTTGTCAATATCAAAATAACCTAAAAACCATTTATCATTTAACGATTTTTTGTTATCTTTAATAAATTCATTCCAATTATCACTATTCATGATTTTCTTAAAATTAATACAAAATTCTACAACAACTTCATTGTTGTTTATTTGAGTAAATGCAAGAGTTACTTTATCTACAAATAAATCATTCTTAAAAGTTACTACTCCTATATTGGATATGCTCGTATAATCATACTGCATTTTTAAATAATTTAATTCTCTTTTTTTCTTATAATTCAAAAACAGCTCTACAGCGTATTCACATCTATTTAAATTTCCAATACCTCTAATTAACTTATTCAACTCAGTGTTATCATAAACGTCATAGAATTGAACTTTACTAATATGAACAAACTCTTCGTTTTTTAACTGCTGGTTTTTCTTTTTAATAAATTCTAAATATTCTTCGTTGTTGTCGACAATTGAGAAGAGCTTATTTAAAAATTTTGTTTGCAACTTGGTTATTTTTTTCTTTTTGAGCATCTTGAGCAAACTATTACCTCTTTCTGAATAAAAAATCTTTAATTTCAATTATCTCTCAACCCATTGGAAAAAACAAACAAAAAAGATTTATAGATTAAGTTCTATAAACCTTTTAAAAAATTCCACACATTTACTTTACTCCATTTACAATTCGCCCTAGAACTTTTTCAGCCCCTTTTTCATCAGCGACCATTTTATCGATGTACATATTCACTGAATAATTGTTGGTAACATTCATGGACTCTGACACTTCAAATCCTGGAACAGAAAGTATAGGGATAGCTACTGAAGAAGCAACATTGTTAAACATACTTCGTATTGACTCGTAGCTCTTTGCTATTGCTCCCATACTATTATATCTTCTATCTTTGATTCTCTAAGCAGCTCTACAGCTTTAAGCATGTTAACTGAGTCTTGTTTATTGGGGACAATTTCTCCATCATCTACTACAGCTAAAGCTCCTTGAACTGGTACTTTACCAACTAATCCACCAGTCTTAAAACGAGCGATTTTTTGTCCTGTTGTATTACCCTTAACGACAACACCAAGAGCATTTGAAGCCTCTTTCCAACAGATAGCCAATCAAATTGACCACATATTAAATTGACCACACTGTACTTTTCAGTGTGGTTTTTATTTGCTAATTATACCTTTCAGAAATACAAAAGCCATTCTCGATTATCTCAAGAATGGCTCTGTATCAACGTCTTTTCATATGATTCCGACTGGGCTCGAACCAGCGACCTCTACCCTGTCAAGGTAGCGCTCTCCCAGCTGAGCTACGGAATCGGGTTATGTATCAGTTCTGGGCTTTCTGTTACTGACAGTCTCTATTATATAACCATCATGATCAGTCGTCAATGGTTTTGTTCAAAAAAGGCACAAAGCCGGTATCCATACCGGCTTTTCACTGACTTTTATGATTGGTTCACAAGGACGGGCTTTAGTTGATCTAGTGCTTGTTTGAAGTCCCTTTTGAGGTCTTCTCCGTTTTCTACGCCCACACTTAATCGAAGTAAACCATCCGTGATGCCTCTTTTTTCTCTTTCTTCTTTTGGCATAGCGGCATGGGACATTTTGGCCGGATAGGAAAGAATGGATTCGACTGCTCCGAGGCTGACGGCGAATACAGGTAATGTGACGCCATCGACCAATTCTTTGACAGCCGCTTGGTTTTCTAGTTCAAATGAAAGAACAGCACCTGCACCGCTCGCCTGCTTCCGCTGAATGTCTGCCCCTGGGTGATCATCTAATCCTGGGTAATATACTTTTTTGACCGCAGGATGTTCTTTGAGGAATGAAGCCAGTTCTAATGCGGTTTGACTGGCTTTTTCTAATCTGACTTGAAGGGTCTTTAATCCTCTAAGCACAAGCCAGCAATCCTGTACGCCAAGTACCGCCCCGAAGGAGTTTTGCAGCGAATAAAGTTCGTCTCCTAGCTTCTCATCTTTCACCACGGCTAAGCCTGACAGTACATCACTGTGGCCGCTTAAAAATTTCGTTGCGCTGTGCAGCACAACGTCAACACCAAGGTCCAGCGGACGCTGAAGCGCAGGCGTTAAAAACGTATTATCTAAGAAAGTCAGACAGTCATGTTCTTTCGCAATCTGTACGACACCTTCAATATCCGTAATACCGAGTGTAGGGTTTGACGGTGTTTCCATGTAAATGACTTTTGTATTTGATTGAATGCCTTGTTTCACTTCATTCAAATTGGTCATGTCCACAAAGGTATGCTCAATCCCAAATCTTGAAAGAACTTGGGTGATCATTCGGAAAGTCCCGCCGTACACATCTCTTGTGACAAGAACGTGATCTCCTTTTGATAACAGAAGAAAAGCGGTTGAAATGGCTGCCATACCTGACGCAAAGGCAAGCCCTCTCGTTCCTCCTTCTAGCGCTGCAATGGTATCCTCCAATGCCTGACGTGTAGGGGTGCCTGATCTGGAGTAGTCATATTGACCAAAGTCATCGAAGTTGCTTTGGTGAAACGTCGATGCATGTTGAATCGGTACACTGACTGCACCTGTTGAACGGTCTGTTTTAAACGCATTATGAACGAGTTGTGTTTCTAATGTCCAATCGTGTGTGGTCATTTCGTGTGTACCTCCTCTTTCACATTTGATAGTGCCTGTTTCAGGTCTGCTTTTAGGTCCTCCACATGCTCAATCCCGACTGAGAAACGGAGCAATTTGTTACACACACCGTTTGCGATGCGAATCTCTTCTGGGATGTCCATATGGGTTTGCGTTGCAGGATACGTAATGAAGCTTTCGACTCCGCCAAGGCTTTCAGCAAAACAAATCGTTTTCAGCTGCTTCAAAAATGGATTGATCCAGTCCTCTTTGGCTACTCGGAATGACAGCATGCCTCCCTTGCCTGGGTAAAGGACATCTTGAATTTCCGGCTGCTGCTTTAGAAAGTCAGCTAATTCCTTCGCATTTGCCTCGTGCTGGCGCATTCTCAGCGCCAATGTTTTCATTCCTCTCATTAAAAGCCATGAGTCAAATGGAGATAAAACCGCCCCAATGGCGTTTTGATGCTGGAACATGTCTTCCGATAGCTTCTCTCCTTTTGTGACGACAAGTCCGGCAAGAACATCGTTATGCCCGCCTAAATATTTGGTTGCACTATGAATGACAATGTCCGCTCCGAGTGTAATCGGTTTTTGCAAGACGGGCGTATAAAAGGTGTTATCCACAATGACCAATGCACCGTGTTCTTTTGCGATTTTCGCAACCTGTTGAATATCCGCTTCCTGCATGAGTGGGTTTGTTGGCGTTTCAATAAAGACGGCTTTTGTATTTGGCGTCATTTTAGAGCGTAAACAGTCTTCATCTGAAAAATCATCATAAACAAAGCGCAGTCCGTACTTTTTCCATTCGTTTTCAAATAGACGGTATGTACCGCCATATAAATCTGATGAAACAATGAGTTCATCCCCGCTCTCAAACAGCGCCATGATCGTTTGGATGGCAGCCATTCCCGAACTGAAGGCAAAACCGGCCGTTCCTTCTTCGAGTGAAGCAATCGCATCTTCTACAAGCTGCCTTGTTGGGTTTTTCGTCCGAATATAATCAAATCCTGTTGATTCCCCAATGCCTCTATGTCTGTAAGCTGTTGAAAGATAAACGGGAGGACTGACAGTACCAGTCACCTCTTCGCTGCGGTTTCCAATTTGCGCTAACTTCGTTTCCACATGTTCTGTCATTTGACACCATCCTAAGTAAAAATCTAATTTCAAAACAGAAAAACCCCTTCTTCATAAGAAGAAGGGGTTTAATCGCTTCCTCTTATCTTCCAAGCAAAAAAGCTGCTTGCTGGATTTAGCACCTTGGTACATCACATGAAGTGATGCATACCGGTTGCTGAGGTTTCAAAGGGCCAGTCCCTCCACCTCTCACGATAAGAATGTGTTGTCTGTCTGTTCTAATTCTTAATACTGTAACGCATTAAACCTCATTTTTCAAGGGGAAATGTAACGATTAATTAAAATTTTCTGTATTTTGCACTAGATTGAATGTTAGCCAATTTGATTGCATGTTAGCATATAGGAACAACGCTGTTTTTCGTGTTACAATGAATGGAAACGTTTCACTTATGATGAATTTGGTTAGCTGGAGGAATGGATTATGGTGAAGAAAACAGGCATCATTCAAGAAGAAACCTTACAGTCAAAAGAACTTGGGGCAGATATGACCATTTTGATTTATTTGCCAGTCAATTACTCCCCCCTTTATACATATCATGTCATCATTGCACAAGATGGTCATGATTATTTCCGTCTAGGTAAAATAGGCAGACAAGCGGAAGAATTAATGCAAAACAAAGAAATGGAACGCTCGATTATCATTGGTGTCCCATATGAAAATGTTACTGAAAGACGAAATACGTATCATCCAGACGGACCAAAGTTCGAGGCGTATAAACGCTTTTTGGCAAATGAACTAGTTCCGTATATTGATGAACACTATCCAACGTATCAAGTTGGATCAGGTCGTACATTTATTGGTGATTCATTAGGTGCTACGATCTCACTTATGACAGCCATTGATTATCCTTCGTTATTTGGCGGACTGATTTTGCAGTCTCCTTACGTGGATGAGTCGGTTCTGCAAGCAGTCAAACAGTCATCATCCCTTGCTCATTATGCCATTATCCATCAAATCGGGTTAGAAGAAACAGCTGTGAAAACGACAGATGGGCAAGTGCTAGACTTTATTCAGCCGAACGAAGAATTAAAGGTCCTTTTGGAGAAGTCCGGTGCGGATTATTTATTTGAGACATTCGAAGGCGATCATAAATGGACGTTTTGGCAGCCGCTCATTTCACCTTCGTTAAAAAGAATGCTCCCATATTCGTTAATCAACTGAATTTTGTTATAATAAAAAATAATAAATACTTTCTTAATCAGGAGGGAACATGATGAAATACGGAGTTGTTTTATTTCCATCAAAAAAATTGCAAGACATTGCGAACTCTTATCGGAAACGTTATGATCCGAACTATGCACTCATACCACCTCATTTAACATTAAGAACACCTTTTGAATTAACGGATCTAGAAGCAGCTGAGGTCGTCTCCACCTTGCGAGAGTACGCAAAAAATGCTTCTCCTATTACGTTACGTATTAAAAAATTCAGTTCATTCGCTCCTGTAAACAACGTGATTTATATGAAAGTAGAACCGAACGAAGAATTAATGACTCTCAATGAGAAGTTGTACACTGATCCGCTTGCTGGTACACCTGAATATGCATTTGTTCCGCATGTGACAGTGGCTCAAAAGTTATCAGACGATGAGCATTCAGACGTTCTAGGCACATTGAAGCTGAGAAAAATTGACCACGAGGAAACGGTTGACCGCTTCCACCTTTTATATCAATTAGAGAACGGTTCTTGGACCGTTTATGAAACATTTATCTTAGGAGAAGAGGGTTAAAGACATTTGAATACAGTCATCGTAAAAGAACAAACACAACGAGAAGATGCTTATTATGTTCGAAAAGAAGTTTTCGTAAAAGAACAAGAAGTCCCGTTAGAGATCGAAATTGATGAACTTGAGGACGAAGCCATTCACTTTGTCATTTATAATGATGACAACAAACCACAAGCTGCTGCTAGACTGCGCATAATTGAAGGTCATAAGGCAAAGCTTGAACGAATTTGTGTATTAAAAGAGGCGCGCTCTTTCGGTCTTGGCCACCAGCTTTTAGAAGCACTTGAGTCTGAAGCGATGGCAAACGGAGCGAAAGAAGCTGTCATGCATGCACAAGTCCAAGCTCTTCCTTTCTACGAAAAGAAAGGCTACAAAGCCGTTTCAGAACCGTTTGAAGAAGCAGGGATTACACATGTCAAAATGACAAAAACACTATCCGTTTAACGAAAATAAAAAGCCAGGGCATCATGGATGCCCTGGCTTTTTATTGATTCCATCTCGTTCGCTCAGGAAGAAAGCGCAGTCATTTAGACGTAAGTATTGATATGAACGCCCTTACCTTCTTCCATAAACATATCTCGTACAAAGCGTTCCCGCTTTTTTTGCTGTACTTTCGTTTCCGCTTCTGTCACTAAGTCCTCTTTTTTCTCCAGCTCTCTGTATACCTTGTCATGAAAGGTGCGGGTGACCTTCGTCACTTTCGCATAGTCTTCTTTATCCTGAGGAGCAGGACGATTGATATATTGAAAATACAGATCCGGCTGAATCGGGGCTATATATCCCATCAAGAACGCCTCCTTTGCTTCTCTTCTACTCTACTATTCCCTAATTATGACTGTTTGAAACACGCCTCATTTGATATGATTAGATGTGTTTCTTTTTAAGATTGATTGACTATTGGAGGACTAGCTTTGAAATGCGCACGACGACATGATCGAACGATCTCATTACATACATATTCGAGAGAACACTATCAATTCCTCCATGATGAGGGGAAAAAAGGGCATTTATCTTGCCCATATTGCGGACAACCCGTCTTTTTTAGATTAAATATACATGAAGAACCTGCCTTTATCCATAAGCAAATATCTCAGCAAGAGATTTGCGAAAAAAGAGAACAACAAGAGGAAAAGAAACCGGCTGAACGAGAGGAACATGCATCCTACAAAGAGCTTGGCGGCTTTCGCTTTCCAACCGGCAAACAGATCAGCTCACAAACAGAAGAATCGGATGACTGGCAGGAACCACGATCCATTCAATTTGGCGAAACCTTTCATTTAGAAAAGAATGAAGAAGTGCATACCATTGACCTCTTTCCACACATCACCTTTAGCGCACCGCAGCTTCAAGCAGTCACACACAAAGACGGTCCGATGCTTGTGCTAGCTGGCGCCGGCAGCGGGAAAACAAGGGTACTGACAGCAAGAGCTGCTTATCTGATGTCGCACCATCAAATCCCCGCTCACCATATCCTGCTCGTGACCTTCACCACAAAAGCAAGCAGTGAAATGAAAGAAAGACTGCGTATGCAGTATCAGCTTCATCCTTCACAGGCGAGCCAAGTTGTGACAGGCACATTCCACAGTTTATTTTATAAAATGCTGCTTCACGATGATCGGGGCAAATGGAACGGACAGCATTTGATTAAATTCGACTGGCAAAAAGAGCAGTATATTCGCAAAGCGATCATGAATGAAGGACTTGATGAAAAAGACTATCCAACCGATCAAGTGCTGCAATCAATCGGCTATTGGAAAAATGCTTTTTTACCAAACGAACTTCCTGAGCTGAAAGATGAAAAGGAAAAGCAAATGTGGACAATCTATCAGTCATACGAACAGCAAAAGCGTGAAAATCAACAATTTGACTTTGATGACATGGCGATTGCCTGTTTACACATGCTGAATAAGCAGCCTGAATTGCTCAAACAATATCAAGAACGATTCAAGTATATTTTAGTAGATGAATTTCAAGATATTAATCCCGTACAATATCAATTAATCCAGCTTCTAGCTGGAGAATCCGAGCAGCTATTTTGTGTAGGCGATGATGATCAAGCCATCTATGCATTTAGAGGAAGCAACCCTGCTTTTATTCTTGACTTCAAACAGGACTATCCTTCGGCTGAGATCGTCCATTTACATGCAAATTACCGCTCTCATCATACGATTGTCGCAAGTGCTGACGCCATTATTAAGAAGAATCAGCATCGTTACGAGAAAACGTTAAAAGCCGTACGCGTGGAGGAAATTCCGCCGACTCTTTTTTATCCATATGACGAGGAAGAGGAAGCGACCATGATCGTAGCAGATATTCAGGAGAAAATTAAAAACGGTGCAAAACCGAATGACTTTTGCGTGCTGTTTAGAACGAATACAGGAGGCCGTGCGATTTATGAACGTCTTCATCAATCGGCGATTCCGTATCAAACCGATGCTGGCGTAAAAGCCTTTTATAGCAGAAGAATTGTTCGGGTGCTGCTCGCTTTTCTTTCGCTAAGTCAGGATGCAGATGATGTCGCCGCAATGAAGCTGCTGCTGCCCGTTTTCTTTTTAAAGCAGCAAACACTGAATACCCTGAAGGCGCTGACCATTACGGAAGATTGTTCTATGGTAGAGGCACTTGGAAAGCTAACAGACATTCAGCCGTTTCAGCGCAAAAAACTACAATCGATCGTTCCCCTGTTTCGAACGTTAAAATCGTTAAAGCCATCTGAAGCTGTAGCGTTTATTGAACAAAGGATGGGACTTGGTGATTATTTAAAAAAACGCGTGAATGATACGAATGTGCTTGAAAAAGGAACAGATGATGTACGGGATGTGAAAACAGCGGCGAAACGTTTTGAAACAATTGAAGCCTTCCTCGCTCATGCCGAACATATGAAATCTGCTGAAAAGGAAAAATCAGATGAACCAGGCGTTCAGCTCATGACGATCCACCGTGCGAAGGGACTAGAATTCCAAACAGTGTACATCACGAGCGTGGTTGATGGGGCGCTCCCTCATGACTTTGCACTTGATGAGCTGAGAAGCGGTGATGAAGAAGCCATTGAAGAGGAGCGGCGCTTATTATACGTTGCCATGACGAGAGCAGAACAATCCCTTTATCTATCCGTTCCATCATATAGAAGAGGAAAAACTGCTCACCGCTCCCGCTTTTTGTACCCCCTTTTAAAGAAAAATCGTGAATTATTCACACAAAAACAACAGGCCCCCCTTTAAATGGAGAGCCTGTTGTTTATTTTTTGTTGTTCATCATTTTAGCGATTGTATTAAAATCAAGCTTTTCTTTTCCACTTGTAATCGATTGAACGATTTTGTCTTCCATTTCTTTAGGTACACGTTTGTTTGCAAGCTGCGCTACTTTTTTAATGACACCTCGAACGGTATTCTCATCTTTAAAGTTCGCGTTTTGCAAAGAACCTGCAAGCTTAAAGACATCATTCATATTTACACCTGTTTTATTTTCCACACTTTTAAAGAACTTATTATCCATTCCTTTGCCTCCTCTTTGTGGAGTAATCACCTTACTATATGAAAATAGGCGAGATATGTGCCTATCCTGCTGCCTTGTTAGCAAAGAGAAAGGAAAGCAAAAGGCTTCCCTATTGCTTCCCTCACCTTCTTACTGTTTAGTTAAAGAAAGAAGCACCAACGATGATTAGAAGGATGAAAAGCACGACGACAAGAACAAAAGTTGAACCATAACCGCCGCCGTAGCCGCCACCATAACCTCCGCAATAACCGCCACCGTAACCGTAACAACTCATATATAAGCACCTCCTCTTCTCCCTTACAAAATATGAAAAATACATGAAATGGTTTGGACGATCACATAAAAAAGTGCGGAATTTTTATTTCTGCTGTTTAAAGACGTAATCTGCCTCTCCATGACGGATCATGAATGCTTCTGTTTCTTTCGCAAAAGTATCCATTTTCTCGCCAAATGCTTTTAAGTGCTCTTCAAGATCCTTCGCTTTATTCGCTAGATCCATTTCAGCTTTTTCGTGCGCTTGCTCTTTCCCATCATGGGGTTTAGTGAACAAGGAACCGATTAATTGTTCGAATGCATCCATTCTGGTCACCCCTTCTCTCTTACATATGCATCACCCAAAAAAAGGGCAACAAAAAAACCGGATAAATCCGGCTTTTGTTTTTCCCTATTGAGGTTTCTTTTTCTTCCCACAGCCGCAGCCCGTCTTCTTGATTTTCTTCGTATATACAGATTGTTGATTTGACTGCGCTGGATACCCTTGAAGCATATGTGACGGTGTTTCAGTTGGTTTCATCGCAACCCTTCCTTTCCTATTCCATGTTAGTATATGCATTTTCTTTAAGCGTGTCTGATCAGAATGCCTGTTTATTTCACAAGCTTCGACACGACTGCTTCAATCAAGCCTGCTGCGGCGGCAATCGCTAATAGTAAATTAAGCCACATGCTGATGACAGGAAAAAATATGTATATCAGTAATAAAGCAGCAGTGCACCATATACCCGTACACCAATAACAGCTTAACAGCTCTCCTATCCAAGATCGCAGTCCCTTCCCCTTAATGACGATATAGGTCTCGACTTCACCTTGTTCGTTTACCTCTTCTTGCTCTTCATGAAATAGACGGCGAAAGGGGGCTGTAATCGTATCAAACACGATCAATCTCGTCAGCCTAAAGGATGCGAGGGCAAATATAGCAAATGACAAAGCGCCGCTCATGGAACCTCCACCTCCTTCATTCTTCTTTTTCCGTCCTTTCTTTATATATGCAAAAAGAAAGACCACCATGATGAATCGGGTGCAAATAAAATTGGGTTGTACTTTTTCATGCTTTCCGATTCCACCTTGAGCCTCTGCTGCATTAAATAATGTATAGATAAGAAAGGAGTGAAAGTATTGTCTATTGAAGAAAGTGCTGATTTATTATACACACAACTGTTAAACGAATTAATCAGCAATTATGATGATTTCATCGAGATCAAGGATTCCGAAAATGTCACGATTCATAAAACAGATGTAACAGCCGCACTCTCCCTTCAAGCGACCGTAACGACAATCATTACTCTTTTAATTCAAATTCTTGTACCAGATGATGAATTGGCTGCAGACATCACAGAACAGCTTTTAGCTGCACAACAAGTGACAGTTCAAAAGAAAACAGTGATTCAAATCATCAATTGTTATAACGTCACGATTACATTATCTGATGCATCCATTATGAACTCCGTACAAATTCTCACTCAAACACTGAATGTACTTTTAGTTGAAGCCGGCATTCTTTGACCCTTTCTTTTTCTAACATCACGTATGAAAGAGGTGAAATAATCGTGGCTGAAGAGAACGAAAAAAAGGAGTTTCAAATCAACACTGATGTTGATCCATTAACAAGCCTTCTTGTGAGTGATATTTTAAACAAAAATAATGTCACAGATGATCAGAAAGCAAACCTTTCAGAAGATCAAAGAAGGATGATTTTGAAGCTGGTTCAGGATTTACAAAAGAAAGCAGATGATTTCGTACAGCAGCAGCAGGAGAAAAAGCGTCAGGCAGAGGCAGCAAAACATGCAGAAGAGGTCGAGCCTGAACCACAAGTGCGCCCTAAACGAAATTCACTTCGAGAACGTATCCAGCAGCGTCGTCAAGCGCAGCAAAATAACGATTAAATAAAAATGGGTTGCCTGCTAGGATAAATGCCCGAGACAAAACCAATCATTCCAGCATTTAATAAAGTAAACGGAAGGAGGAAAAGAAATGGATTCTAAACCATACTCTTGGGTCGCTCTAGATCGCAACTGTACACACCACGGCGATTACCATCATAACTACGAAAGAAAAGCAGTTTGTGACGGCCACTATTATGATGATGAAGATGTTTTACAAGACTTTGATCAAGTGAGTGTAACAAAGCAGACATCTGAGGAAGTCATTATCGTTAGAGATTCTTGTGACATTAACGTCTCTTCTGTTGATGCACAGGTTGCAGCATCTATCCAAGCAGCTGTTCAAACAGCGATCATCACCATTACAAACATCTCAATCGCTGATGGTGACCTAGCTGACCGCGTCACGCAAGATCTATTGCAAGCAGCTAGCCACAAACAAACAAATCGCCAGAAACTTGTCATCGAAAACTCTAGAAACGTTACAGTCTCTACAATCGATGCAGACATCTCTATTGCCATCCAAACGCTTACACAGACACTTGTTGCGACGATCGTTGCAATTGGTATCCTCTAATGTACAAAAGCAGAGCGAAAAGCTCTGCTTTTCCTTTTTCTAAAAATACAACAAAGATAAATAGTCATTTACCCACACCAACTAGAGGGCGCATACATATGTTGTTAAGGACTAAAGTCAAATACCTTGTTAAAGGAGCTGAAATCCATGAGCTGCGGAAAACACCATGGCCGACATGATGAAAACTGTGTATGCGATGCGGTTGATAAGATTTTAGCAGAGCAGGAAGCTGTAGAAGATAAATGTCCTACGAGCTGCTACAGTAATTTATTAAGCCCGACAGTTTCTGGAAAAGATACGATTCCGTTTTTACTTTTTGATAAAAAGGGCGGATTGTTCTCTACTTTCGGAAACATTGGAGGATTTGTTGACGATTGCCAATGCTTCGAATCCATTTTCTTCCGGGTTGAAAAATTGCATGACTGCTGTGCCACATTATCTGTATTAAGACCTGTTGATGTACACGGACATACGCTAAGCGTTTGTCACCCTTGCGATCCTGACTTCTTTGGTTTAGAAAAAGCGGACTTTTGTATCGAAGTTGATTTGAACTGTTTCTGCGCGATCCAATGTTTAAATCCAGAACTTGTCGACAGAGTCATGCCAACAAAAGATAAAAAGCATCATCACCACGGCTAAACCAATCGCCCGCTCATCTAACTTGTCATAAGTCAAAGCATCCCCTTCCTCACGAATGACAACCAATCATGCGGAGCAGTCAGCAAAAGGCGGCCGCTTCCGCATTGATTGACATTAGATGCATCAACCGGCGAGACACGTAATAAAGCTTATAGATGATGATGACAGTGCTCAAACACTCAAACAAATTTCCTTGTATAGGAGGGTTGAATATGAGCCGCAAACATTCATGGAACTGTGTAGCAGAGGCTGTTGAAAACATAAACGACTTACAAAATGCCGTCGAAGAGGATTGCCCAACCAGCTGTTACAGCAATCTCCTTTCTCCATCACATTCATTAGGTGACACTGTCCCGTTTGTTCTATTTACCTCAAAATCAAAACCATTCGTCGCATTCGGAAACGTCGGAGAAGTAGATGCTGGCCCTTGCTTCAGCACTGCATTTTTCAGAGTCGAACACATCTCTGATCACTGCGCAACACTCAGCTTGCTTATTGCATTTGACAAAGATCGTCATATTTTAGATTTTACAGATAAAGATTCCGTATGTGATGTGTTCCGTTTAGAAAAATCAAAATATTGCATTGAAGTAGACCTTGACTGCTTCTGCGCAATCGAGTGCTTAAATCCAAGACTCATCAACCGTAGCTGCTAACAAAAAAAGTCCCGTTATGGGACTTTTTTTATGTTCATTAAAAACCAAGTGGATGAATAGAAGAAATATCACCAATCGCTAATTCCACTGGGTTACCACCGCCTGCCGTGCGGATGACGACCATATTGTCTTTTCTCTCCATGATGATTCCTCTGTATGTTTTTCCATCGGCTTCAATGAGGCAAAGCGCTCTCGGCATATTATGCGGCAGACTTGTAAGAAAATCGACTTTCTCCTCGATATTCATTTGGCTTAACGGCTTCTTCACTCGTTTTCTTCTTGGTTCTTCTTTTGTTTCATGAAATACGCCTTCTGGCTGTTTTTCTTGTTCTTGTACTGGCTCTCGATTTTGTGAATTATCTTTTTCTTGATTGATCTCCCGCTCTTGCTGTAGCGCAGGCGGCTCTTCTTTTTTCTGCTTTACTTCCTGTGATACAGGTTCTTGCACGCTTTCTTCGATTGCATCCTCTTTGGCGCTTTTTTTGGTTTCTGAAGGTTTTTCTGACTTCTTGCGCTTCCTCACAATATTTTGCATGGCCGGCGCTGATTCATCATAGCTCGGCTGAACAATATACATAAGCGGCTTTTGATTCTCATCACCTTTATTTGACATACTGATCCCTCCCGAATGATTCATTCCTTATATATATGAAAGGACACCCCAAATCAGAAGAAAAATAAAAAACAGCATACCAGTGATTGGTATGCTGCAAATCATTTATTCGTTTAGCGGGCAATGATATGGAAGCCAGAATCAACATGAAGATTCTCACCTGTCATGCCGCGGGATAAATCACTGAATAAGAATAGTGCTGTATCGCCAACTTCTTCAGGAGTCGTTGTACGGCGAAGCGGTGCACGCTCTTCAATATCCTTCAGGATCGTATTAAAGCCGCTGATTCCTTTTGCAGATAACGTACGAATTGGACCAGCAGAAATGCTGTTCACACGGATGCCTTCCGCTCCAAGATCAGCTGCTAAGTATTTCACACTTGCTTCAAGGGCTGCTTTTGCTACACCCATGACATTGTAGTTAGAGACAACGCGCTCTCCGCCTAGGTAAGTAAGTGTGACAATGCTTCCGCCTTCTGTCATGAGCGGACGTGCTGCTTTTGCTACAGCTGTTAGTGAATAGGCACTAATGTTGTGCGCTAAAAGGAAACCTTCACGGTTCGTGTTCAAATATTCACCGACAAGCTCTTCTTTGTTCGCAAATGCAATCGCATGTGCAACACCATGGATGACTTGTACTTTTTCTTTAATCGTTGCAAAACATTTTTCGATTTCTTCATCACTTGTCACATCACAAGGAAGAATAATGGAATCATCACGCTCTAGCGTGCTTGCTAGCTCTTTCACTGATTCTGCCAGACGATCTCCAACATAAGTAAAAATCAAACGAGCTCCTGCTTCGTGAAGTGAACGAGCAATTCCCCAAGCGATGCTTCGTTTATTGGCAACACCCATCACCACAATATTACGGCCTTCTAAAGAAAAGTTCATATGTATTAAAGCCTCCTATTTTTTCAAGACATAGTATTAGTACCTGATCATAATCTTATCACAAATCATGAGATATTGACAATTTCCTCTGAAAGAAAGTTTTTATTTCAGAAAAAAGACCGCCCTCACAAGTGAAGACAGTCTTCTTTTTATGCTTTGACTCTGTTTTGCTGATAAGCAAAGTGGTTAGTCGGTCCGTGCCCAGCGCCAATATTTAGAGGAAATTTGATCGCCTCATGGACAAAGGTTTCTGCCGTTTCAAAGGCTTCCTTCATGGAACGACCTTTTGCTATTTCTGCCGTTAATGCCGCTGCAAATGTACAGCCTGTTCCGTGTGTATGTGGTGTATCAATATGTTCATTACTGAGTTCAAAAAAGCTTTTTCCATCGTACAAAAGATCTGTAATGAGGCCGTCTGAAGGGCTATGACCTCCTTTGATCACAACATAGGACGTGCCAAGCTCATAAAGTCGTTCTGCTGCTCTATGGCGATCGTCTTTTGTCTGAATGTGCATGCCTGTCAGCACTTCTGCCTCAGGGAGATTCGGTGTGACTGCATAACTGACAGGTAGTAACTGTGTTTTCATAGCAGAGACCGCATCTTCATTTAATAAAGAAGCGCCTCCTTTAGCAATCATGACTGGATCGACAATTAGTTTCAAGTCATATTGCTTCGTCTTTTCAGCAACGACACTGATCATGTCGGCACTCCACAGCATCCCTGTTTTAGCGGCATCTGGCAACAAGTCTTCTGCTACTGCATCAATTTGACTTTCGAGCGCCTCGATAGACAGTGGATAAATACCGTGAACACCAAGTGTGTTTTGAGCTGTAATGGCCGTAATGGCGGACATTCCGTACACACCAAGCTCCTGAAAGGTTTTCAAATCTGCTTGAATACCTGCTCCACCACCAGAATCAGTACCTGCGATGGTTAATGCTTTTTTAATCGTCATGTCATCTCACCCTCTCATTAGCCAATCCATTGATGATAAATCGTTCTCGCTTTCGCAATATCATTTGTCCCATGTACAAGCGCTCTGCCATCTTTGAATAAAACGAGCTTGTACTCATCCTTCTGACACGAAAGCAAATAAGGATTTTCCAGCACATCCATTCCTGCTTTCTTTAGCTGACGGGCTACTTCATGCAGCGCCGGGGGTGCCCCTAGTGCACTGCGAATTTGTACGGTATTTCGTCCACATAATACATCTGCTTTTGCTCTTTGATCATATGAGAGAAATGGATATGTCTTAAGACCGCAGCTTGGACATTGTTTCTTTTTTAAAGACGTAACGGATCGAATATCAGATCGCTCGTTTGTCCATAAATCAAACGATCTTAATACCGGCGTGATGTGGTATCCTGTTAAAAGCTTCAGTGCATCCGCCACTTGATAGGCCGCAACCTGTTGCACAACTGGACTAATAATTCCTGCTGTATCACATGTCATGCCTTGTGCAGGTAAATGCTCAAGCAGGCAGTGTAAACACGGGGTTTCACCAGGAATCACTGTGAATTGAATACCATAGCTTGCTACACAGGCTCCATAAAGGAACGGAATTTGATGTTTGACGGCCGCATCGTTCGCAATCATTCTCACCTCAAAATTATCCGCTGCATCCACGATGATGGATGCCCCGCTGACGTACTCATCAATATTTTGAGCGGTCACGTCAAGGACGATTCCTCTCACGTGAACATCACTGTTCACCTGCTTGAGTCTTTTCTCAGCAGCCACAGCCTTTGGCAGCCGATCAAGAACATCTTGTTCTGTGTATAGCTGCTGACGCTGCAGGTTGCTCCATTCAATATAATCTCTATCCAAAATGGTGACAGATCCTACGCCGGCACGGACAAGCATTTCAGCACTCGCTGTTCCAAGTGCCCCAGCCCCAATAATGACGGCCTTTGAGACATGTAGCCGTTTTTGTCCTTCTGTTCCAATCGGCCTAAAAAGCTCTTGGCGTGAATAACGTGTGCTCAAAATGCTGGCATTCCTTCCTGCGGACTGCTGGCTGTTCCATAGTTTTTGAGTGGAATACGGCCTGCCTCGAACCCGAGTCTTCCAGATTCAATCGCCAGCTTCATCGCTTTAGCCATTTTCACAGGGTCCTTTGCGCCAGACACGGCTGTATTCAGTAATACAGCATCAGCGCCCAATTCCATCGCATAAGCAGCATCCTTCGGAGAACCTACACCCGCATCAATAATAACTGGCACCTTTGCCTGTTCGATAATAAACGATAGATTCAGAGGGTTTAAAAGCCCTTGACCTGATCCAATTGGAGAAGCACCTGGCATAATGGCATGGACACCAAGTTCTTCTAATTTCCTTGCCAACACCACATCATCTGACGTATATGGCAGCACGATAAAACCTTCTTCTAATAACATTTCAGATGCTTTTAACGTTTCGACTGGATCTGGCAGAAGAGACCTTGAACAGCCAATGACTTCTACTTTGATCATGTCACACAGTCCAGAAGCTTTCGCTAAACGGGCAATCCGCACCGCTTCTTCCGCTGTACTTGCCCCGGCAGTATTTGGCAGCAATGTATAGGCTGATAAATCGAGCTGCTCTAAAAAATTAGGCTGTGATGGTTCAAATATGTTCATTCTTCGCACAGCAAAGGTCAAAATTTCAGCTTCTGATACGTTGACCGCCTCTTTTTGAACTTCAAATGATGGATACTTTCCTGTCCCTAGTAATAGTCTTGATGTAAATGTTTTTCCGCCAATGCGCAGCATGGTGTCATCCTCCTCCTACAAAGTGAACGATTTCAATCGTGTCATTTGATTGAATTTTTACCTGTTGATAGGCTTCTTTATCTATAATTTCTTGGTTCTTTTCAACGATCACCACTCGGTTTTCAAGTTGATAGGCTGATAGCAGATCAAAAATCGTGCCATTTTCCTTATCGAAATCAACCATTCTTCCATTCAATTGAATTTTCATACGAACAGTGCCTCCTTTCGCCCAATACGAAACGCATGAAGCCATTCCTTGTGAACAGACTCGCCCGCTATTAAGCCGCGAATGATTTCCCCCGTAATTGGCGCAAGTAAAATGCCATTTCGGTAATGTCCCGTTGCAAAAAGAATACGCTCGTCTTCTGGATGTTTTCCAATATAGGGGTGCCGGTCGCTTGTCGCTGGCCGAAGACCTGCCCAGCATTGATCAATCGGCATCTCTCGAATAGAAGGCATGAGCTGAGATGCTTTGTGAATAACTGCTTCAATACCGCCAAGTGTCGGAACGGCCTGCCAGTCATTCGGTTTCATCGTTGCACCAATCACTAGCTTACCGCTATCCCTTTGAACGATATAACAATGATCATGATAGATGGTGTGTGCAAGCGCTGGACCGTTATTCCAAACAGACACGCATTCTCCTTTTACAGGATAGAGAGAGTGTGATAACCCCAGTTCTTCTAAAAAACGGCCTGACCATACACCACTTGCTACAGTCAGATGATCACATGTGAAGATGCCTTTAGCTGTACTGACTGTCAATGTTTCTTTTCCCCTCTTCACATCGATAACGGGGGTAAACTCCTTCACATCCGCTCCGTGCCGAACAGCCGCCTGCCAAAAAGCCCTGCATACCGCATATGGCTCGACATGTACATCATCTGCTATCAATCCTGCTCCTACGATGTTATCTGCTATTTGAGGCATACGTTCTTTTACGCTGCTTGCTTCAAGCCATTCAAATGTGGGCAAATGCTGCATCCGGCAAAGAGCTCGCTTTTCTTGTTCTGTAAAAGCCACCTTCATAATCCCGCCCACTGATGTCCGAATATCAATGCCCGATTCATGCTGAAGGTCGACCGTTAATTTTTCATATAAAGCCTGACTTTGTCTGCCTACTTGAAAGAAAATATCTTCATCACCTTCTCCTTCAGCGTGAGCACCCAGCATGCCAGCAGCCGCACTCGTCGTTTGCTTCCCGATCTCATTTGCCTCAAATAAGACAATCTGCTTTCCTGCTTTTGCAAGGTGATAAGCGATCGACATCCCTATGATTCCACCACCAATGATTGCAACATCATAATGCTTGTTCATAAGGATTCTCCTTTCGCTTTTTAGAAAATGTTTGCGCCATTTTGCGCGGCTGAGGATGAGCAAAAATTCCCGACATGACGGCTATTCCCTTTAAATCAACATGCATCAATTCTGGCAGTCGTTCTGGTGTGATTCCACCAATGACAACGACTGGAATGGACAGCGTAGAAGTCATGTTTTCCACAATCTTTATGCCTCTCGCCTGTAGTCCGGGTTTGCATGCGGTATCATACACATGCCCAAACATGACATACTCTGCCCCGTTCTTCTCTGCTGCTTTGGCTTCTTCTATCGAATGAACCGATACCCCCGCATGGAGATGAGGAAATTTTTGTCTTAATTCCTTTGGCGAAAAGCTGTGTCCTGGAAGATGAACCCGGTGAATATTGGTCAGCAGCGCAACGTCAACTCGGTCATTTATAATCAGCTTTTCTTTCGGAACACCTTCTGCTAGGAGTTGTTTCACGAGGTGAACCAGCTCACCTGCTGCCTTCGATCGTTCACGAATATGAATAAAGTCTACTTCAGACGCAATGTCTTTTATTTGCTTGATGAGCTTCCTGACAGGAAGCGTATCATTTGTCACTGCATGGAGTTCCATTTGCACCAACCCCATCTAAGCATGCTGTTTGCCACATTTCTTTTTCATACGCCATCTCCCAGAAATGGTATTCGTAATAGCTCGAAATCACGAAATTTTCTTTCATATTAGCCCGCACATGTTCTGGCGCTTTTTCTGCAAGTTCATCAAAACGGTTCACCTGTTCAAAAACAAGCTCTTTAAACCAATCCCCGCCATATGTCAAAATCCATTCTTGATAGATCGGATGGTCAGGCGTTGTTTGTTTCAGTTTTTCTCCTACCTCATAATAAAGCCAGTAGCACGGCAATAATGCGGCTAAAATTTCTTCAAAACGACCGCTTTTCACAGATCGGTACATATGCGAGGTATATGCATAAGCAGTTGGAGAAGGTTTAAAGTTTGCCAGCGCTTCATCAGAGATCTGGAGCAGTTCTGTGAACTTTCTATGCAGTGATAGCTCTGCTTCATACGTACCCTGCGCATGATATGCCATTCTGCCTGTCGTATGTAAGTCCTCACTAATAGCGGCTCCATACGACTGTACTTTTGCAAAATGAGTTAAATAGTACGAATCCTGCATCACATAATAAGTGAAACGATCGAGTGTAAGTGTGCCATCACCAATCCCTTTCACAAAAGGGTGTGTAAAGCTCCCATTCCACCATCTAGCTGCTGCTTCTTTACATTCGTTCGAAAATGTCATGTTCCTCTCCTCCTGTTTTTCCATATAAAAAAACCACTTTCCGCGTGGAAAGTGGTTTGGAATTTGTAAAAAGCATAGTCAAACACCGCACCACTTCCCTACGCAGGTATGAACCTGTTCAGGTAATGAGGGTCTAAAAGTCTACACTTTTATCTCAGCCCTTTTAAAGGACTCCCCTAGTGGATCAAACATATATTGTTGTACCTCTATCTTAATCAGGATTTGTTCATCGGTCAAGGGTTCATTGCAACTCTAATTGGGCTCTAAGTCCTGCCACATACTCCCGGGAGCCAGACACAAGCACGCGGTCACCGCTTCTAAGCGTCGTATCCCCATGCGGTACTAAGCTGTCAATTCCTCTAAAAATACGGACAAACACCAAATCGCCGGTAAAAGGAAATTCCCTCAGCATGACATTATGATACCGATGATTGTTCATTTGAATTTGATACAAAGAAGAATCCTCATTTGTTAACAAGCGAATCGCATCAGGTGCTTCAATCAATGCCCTCAGCACCGTTTTAGATGATAAGAAGTTAGAAAAGGTATCGATCCCTGCTTCCTTTAAAGTCAGCTCGGCTTCCGCTTTGTTAACACTTGCAATGACTTGTTTAGACCCTTCTTCTTTTGCAAATAAAGCAATTTCCTTATTTTTCGTTTCACTGCCTGTAGCTACAACGAGCACATCCTCTTGCCCGATGCCAGCCTGCCTGAGCGTATCATCGTCATATTGTTCAATCGCTTCAACTTCAAAGATGGAGTCAGCAAGCAAGGCTTCTTTATTTTCCTGAAAGACGTGTAAAATACGGATGTCATATTCATCCTGATGCAAATCAAGCGTCACAGGTAACGTCAGCTGATTTGCTCCAATAAACGTCACACGCTTTTTATGATTGGTTTCACGTTCTTGTTTAAATAACGCCTTAAACCAAACAGGCGTTAAAACACTCGTGAGCACAGCGACTAGAATAAGGGCTCCTGACATTTTATGATCAATGACACCAAGCCGCTCACCAATCGTTGCAGCAGCAATAACTAGGGATAACGTCGAGGTTAATAAAAAACCAGAACCAATGACTTTTTTCATGTCATACCATTTTTTTAAATAAAGAATCGGAACGAGTTTACTAAGCAATAATGCGATAAACAGCAGCGGAATCATGATCATGATGGTTGGATCTTTAAAGAGTGACCATATATTCAGGTCCACACCGACCATCACAAAAAAGATCGGAATTAAAAATCCATAGCCAAACGAGTCCAGCTGCTGTACGAGCTCTTTATTAGGCGAAAGAAGAGACACAAGCACACCTGCTAAAAAAGCCCCAAGAATATTTTCAGCACCGAGTGATTCAGATAAGGCAACTAAGACTATAATGAGAGTAAAGATGGCTCTTGTCCCAATTTGCACCGTTCCTTTTGACATGGACTGAAAAATGGACTTTGTCTTAAATACCCGGCCAAATAAATAAAGAAGAATACCTGCCGCAAATAATAATAAGAGCAACCACATGTTCCCTGTTCCATCGCCATAAATGGAGGAAAACACAGCAAGTAAAATCATTGTCACCAAATCAGCAATGACGGCTACAAGCAAAATGATTTGACCAATATTCGTCTGCATCAACTTTTCCTCTTTTAAGGTAGGAACCACCACACCCAATGAGATGGTGGAAATAATAAGCGTCATTAAAAAGGCATTTTGAATAAATCCTGCAAGGACAAACGCATAAGACAGGATAAAGGACATACAAAATACCCCAACAAAAATAATGGTCGCTGTTTTAAATGTATTCGGTTCTTTTAAACCATTTGGTAGTTCTCGCGCTTTCTTCTTTGATTCAAAAGAAGAAAAATCTATTTCAAGTCCACTTAAAAACATAAGAAAAATAAAACCTAGCATGGATAACGTATCTAGCCATGCGTCGTGTTCAACAACTAGTTGAAGACCGCTTTTTCCAATGATGAGCCCCATGATGATTTCAGCGACAACGACCGGGATGGTCAGCTTAAATCGGTGCAATAAAATGGGGGTGAAAAAGGCTACAATAATAACGACAACGAGTGATGAAACAGATGTATGCTCCATTGGCTAAAGCCTCCTAACATTCATGTTTAATTTTTAAGTTTTACGTTAAAGCATTGATTCTAACAATTGCGCAAATGAAATGAAAGCCATTCGTTATATTTTCTAAAATTCAAACTTCTTTATATCCGATCAATGGATGAAAAAATCAGGAGGAACCTTTATGAAATTCGATATCATCGGCGATATCCACGGCTGCTACGAAGAGCTGCTTACCCTCATACACAAACTAGGATACGAACTCAAACATGGACTACCTGTCCACCCTGATAAGAGAACACTGGCCCTTGTTGGTGATTTAACAGACCGCGGCCCTCGATCAGTTGCCGTCATGCAATTTGTCATACACGCCTATTCTAAGGGCGCAATCCGCTATGTGCCTGGTAACCATTGTTTTAAGCTGTATCGCTATTTGAAAGGAAATCCCGTAAAATTACTGCATGGCATTGAAACAACGGTGAACGAAATCAAAAACCTGCCGCATGATGAACAAACCATTTTATCACGTGAATTTAAACATTTATTTGAAAAGGCACCGCTTTATGATGTACTGATTCCGAATGAACTGATCATTGCACACGCAGCGATGAAGGAAAAGGATATTGGCAAAAAACCGAACAAACAGATGAGGTCTTATCTATTATTTGGAGCAGTCACCGGAGAAACATGGCCAGACGGTCGACCTGTCAGGAAGGACTGGGCAAAGGAATATCACGGAAAACCATGGATTGTGTACGGGCATACACCCGTAAAAGAACCAAGATTTATCGGTAGAACGGTTAACATTGATACAGGCTGCGTCTTTGGCCACAAGCTCTCTGCCCTTAGATATCCAGAGCTTGAGACCGTATCTGTTCCTTCATCTATGCCATATGACGATTCAAGATTTCAGCATTTCACGCAATAAAAAACCCGGTCCACCATGACAGGTGACCGGGTTTACTTGTTTACTGAAGCAATAATGTCATATCATCCGGCAAAGGAGCCGAAAAGGTCATGGACTCCCCTGTTATCGGATGCGGAAAAACAAGGGTTTCACTATGAAGTGCCTGCCTGCCTATTCTCTCGCTTGTTCCACCATATAGCGTATCTCCAACAAGCGGATGACCAAGGAATTGCATGTGAACACGAATTTGATGAGTTCTTCCCGTTTCAAGGGTAAGGGACACATCAGACATATCTAAATGAGTATGTACCGCCCGCACCGTATAATGTGTTACGGCTTCCTGACCAGATTCATCCACCATTCGTTCAATAATGCTGTCCTCTTTTCGAGCAATTTTTGCTCTAATTGTTCCTTCCTTTTGCGTGATCATGCCATGTGTAATGGCTCTATACGTTCGCTTGACTTCCCCTTTTTTCTGCGCCTTTGATAAAAGGCTGTGTGCAAAGCGATGTTTAGCGACTAACATGACACCAGAAGTATCACGATCAAGACGGTTCACCAAGTGGACAGTCAGCCGAACGGACTGCTCAGCATAATGGTGAAGCACCCCATTTGCAATACTATGCTCAGGGTGCTCTCGAGAAGGAATCGATGGGATATACGGCTTTTTATTCAGCACAAGCACGTGCTCGTCCTCAAATAAAATATCAAGCGGAATGGCCGCAGGTTTTAGCCCTTCACTCACTTTTTCCTCGGGGAATAAAATGGTGAGCCTGTCTCCCTCGCGTAGCTCATATCTCACGGTTACATGCTCTCCATTAATCAGAAGGTCACCGCCATCAAATTTAATATCTGTCAGCATTCGTTTTGAAATGCCAAGATCGATTAAATAGTCCTTCAGCAGCCTGCCTTCTTCTTTGGCTGATATGGTTTTGTTTATCTTAAAGTATTCCAGCGAGAACAACCTCTTTCTTATTCTCCTTTGCCGATAAAGGAATCTTGCACCCTTTTCCAAAACGGAAATGGTCTAAATCGGGCAAACCGGACATTCTCGTCTGCCACTCGGCATTGAATGGATTTCACATCTTTATGCAGCAGCGACAAATGATCTATCGTCACCTGAAAATCCACATCATTAATCGGTTTGATCACACACGTATGGTGGTCGGGCAAAATGAGCGGCGAACCGACCGTTCTAAACACTCTGTTGTTGATTGAAGCCATTTCTGCCAGCTGGATCGCCCTAATGGATGGGTGAATAATAGCCCCGCCAAGTGCCTTATTATAGGCTGTACTGCCAGATGGTGTAGACAAACAAAGACCATCTCCTCTGAATGTTTCAAAAAGCTGACCCCTAATCTCAACATCTGCCACAAGTGTACCTTCCATACTTTTAATCGTACATTCATTCATTGCTAAATATTTTTCTTCCCTGCCCCCATCGTTGTACCTGACGATGACTTCAAGAATCGGATATTCCACAATGTGATAAGGCGTTTTGGCAATGGCTAACACAAGCTTTTCTATTTCACTCGGGACCCAGTCCGCATAAAAACCAAGATGGCCTGTATGTACGCCGACAAAAGCGGTTTCGTTCAGACGGTTGCTATACCGGTGAAAAGCGTATAAAAGGGTTCCGTCTCCGCCAACTGTAATGACGAGATCGGGTTCCTCTTCATTTAATTCCATTCCAAAATCCAATAAGTAGGTCTGTATTTTATTTTTAAGTGTGTCAGATACAGAATTCCCTTTCGAAGAAACTGCAAATTTCATGAATTCTTCTCCTTTTCCACCTTGCTGCGACGAGAAAGCAGCATCATATTTGATCAAGCTTAGGCTCAGCTATCGTTTTTCTTTTTCCGGGAAAATGCCACTTGCGCTTCTTGAATTTCCCCTCTGATTTCAGACATCTCATCATCAAGAAGAGATGCTGCCTCAGAAGCTCTTTGAAGGCGCTGCTTGACCTTCTCCGGGATATTCCCGCTATATTTATAATTCAGAGAATGCTCGATGGTCGCCCAAAAGTTCATGGCTAATGTACGGATTTGGATTTCGACGAGGAGCTGCTTCTCTCCATTGATCGTTTGCAGCGGATATAACACAACAAGGTGGTACGAGCGGTATCCGCTTTCTTTATGTTCTGCAATATAGTCGCGTTTATCTACAACCACGAAATCTTTTCGTGACTGGAGCATTTTCTTGACGACTTGTATATCTTCTACAAATTGGCACATAATGCGAAGCCCTGCAATATCCTGCATCGTTTCAATCTCATGCATCGGGATGTTTTTACGCTTTGCCTTTTCCAATATGCTGGCAACGGGTTTCACTCGGCCAGTGACAAATTCTACTGGTGAATGGTCATCCTCAAATTCATACAGTTTTCGAATGCCTTTTAGTTTCACTTTTAATTCTTCGACTGCTTGCTTATATGGTGCGAGGAATTGATCCCATTGTTTTTTGTCCATGAAACTTCCCCCAATTCCAAATACCTAATTATTTCAGAGGAATGTGCTCTTCACTTTCTCTTCCATATCTCCGTAATTGGCATTGTCTTTAATATTGTCGATTAAATAGTTTAATTCCTGATGAAGTTGAATGAGTTCTAGTGTTTGCTCTTCCGCCGCCAAATAGACAGGGATTTCACGATTCATTGCTTCTTTTAATGGAGCCCATGTATGTTCTCCTAAAATAAGATACGTAAAAGACTCCTCAGTCTCAAGTATGTAAACGAACGCAAAGTGATCAGAATCAACAAGCATTTGTCCTGATGCTTTTGCTTTTTGAATTTGCTCATCTGACTGGACCGTCAAGATCAGCCTGTCTTCTTTTAAAGTTGCTTCTGTGATTTCAATTCTGTTTTGCATCATGATCTCCTTTACAACAAAGTACAGCTTTATTTTATCATATCAAGTTCAATATTGATAAACCGAACTTTTTGAGAAAATTTGATTTCTCCATTTCATTGTTCATTTTGCCTCATTTAGCATCTATATACGTCTCTTTTTAAGGAATAAATAAGAAAAAAAGAAGCTTTTCATGTACAATAATCATATTTCCTCTAAATGAAAGGTTGATGTCAAAATGGCACAGGAAATTGAGATAGAACTAAAACAATTATTAATGAAAGAAGAATTTGAACAGCTAAAAGATTATTTTCAATTAAAGGACGAGGACTTCCACACTCAAACCAACTATTATTTTGATACACCTCAATTTGATATAAAATCCAAATTCGCTGCATTACGAATGAGAGAAAAAGGCGGGCAGTGGGTCCTCACATTAAAAGAACCGCATGAGATCGGCCTTTTGGAAACTCACCAAACGATCGATCCTCCCGCAAGTCTTGAACATTTCCACCTGCCTGAAGGTGAAGTGGCAGACAGATTAGTACACCTTCACATTCAAAAGGATCAAATCGTGTATTTTGGTTCACTGGAAACGTCAAGAGCAGAAAAAATGATCAAAGAAGGCTTAATTGTTTTGGATCACAGCCGATATTTAACAGTAGAGGACTATGAACTTGAATTTGAAGTGAGCGATTTAGACATTGGACAAGCCGCTTTCACAGCATTGCTTCAGCAATTTCAAATCCCACCAAGACACACGAAAAACAAAGTCGTACGTTTTTATGAAGAAAAAATGAAAACAAAAGAATAGATGAATTCCTTGAAGGAGGAACATGATGAACGTCAATCAACTTCAATCCTTTATGCAGCTTCAAGCACTCAAAACGTTACAATCTGATAATGGACAAACACAACTCACAGCTGGACAAGAATCAAGCGCTGAGACTTCATTCCAGTCGCTGTTGCAAGATTTTTTAGGCGGATCAGAATTATCTCGTCTCCCGCTTTCCATTTCTGCTTTCATGGGATCGGACCCATCAACGTCTCCGAACACGCAATATGCACGCATGAATCCATATTTATCTGCGATAGCGGGCAGTGAACAGCTTCAATCTCAGTCTCTTTATGCAAATGACAGCCAATTGAATACCGCAAATGGTATTGGAAACGTCTTAAATAACAGCTACACACCGCCGCTTCAAAAAGCTGTTTCAGGCTCTTCATCAAAAGAGATTAATCAGATCGTCTCACAAATGGCTCAAAAGCACGGAGTTCCAGAAAAGCTGATCCACGCAGTGATCAAGCAAGAATCCGGTTATCGCACGAATGCTGTCAGCCATGCTGGTGCACTTGGACTGATGCAGCTTATGCCGTCTACTGCTAAATCACTTGGCGTGAACAATGCCTTTGATGCAGCCCAAAACATCGAAGGCGGAACGAAGTATTTAAAACAAATGCTGCAAAAATATAATGGAAATGTCTCACTTGCCTTAGCCGCTTATAACGCAGGCTCAGGGAATGTAGATAAGTACGGAGGCATTCCTCCATTTAAAGAAACACAAAATTATGTAAAGAAAATCACAGCTCAATATTTCGCCTAAACCGAAGAGAATAACCTCTTCGGTTTTTTGTATGTCGCTTTTCACCCTTTTTTGACTGAATGTGTTATGATATGGTCAATTGAACACGGACCCTGTCTCCCTCACTATTCCCAAAGGACCAAAGCGGTTTGTTTGTGGAATTGAGTAGAGGTTGTTAAAATAAGTATACAAGAATAGAAACAACAAAATAGAACAAACTGAATATCACTTTTGAAATACATGAAATTCGCAATAGGGTGAGCCATCCTATTAGCTACGAGTTAAAGGAGTAGTCAACATGGTACAATCGTTTAACGCACCTTACGAAGCGGTTGGAGAGGAACTTCTATCGCAACTTGTTGATACTTTTTATGAAAATGTAAAGTGTCATCCTTTGCTTCATCCTATTTTCCCGGATGACTTAAAAGAAACAGCAAGAAAACAAAAACAGTTCTTAACTCAATATTTAGGCGGACCGCCGCTTTATACTGAGGAGCATGGTCACCCAATGCTACGGGCGAGACATCTCCCTTTTCCGATTACTGAGGAGCGAGCGGACGCATGGCTTGAATGCATGGAGGATGCAATGGATCAAGTAGGACTAACCGGCGATATTCGTGACTTTTTATTTGAGCGACTGTCTTTGACGGCTCGTCACATGGTCAACCAAATACCTGAAAAGGACGGACGATCTTGAGCTGCAATCCGCATGAGCAATATTTCTCACATTGTCACGGACATCCTCAAAAGCCGATTGAAATCTATGTATTCATTGATCCTCTCAGCCCGGACTGCTGGTTATTAGAGCCATCAATTAAAAAGTTGAAAATGAAATATGGCCGTTTCTTCACTTTACGAACGGTTACAAGTTCTAGTATTAATGCTTTGAACCGGAAACGAAAAAAACATTTACTAACAGAAGCGTGGGGGAAATTTGCCACGAAAACTCAGACCAAAAAAGAACAAATGCTGTCTGAACAAATTGTGACATCACCTTATCTCGCCTCTCTTGCATTAAAAGCAGCTGAACTTCAGGGCAGAAAATGCGGAATGAAATTTTTACGACTCATTCAAGAATCGCTTTTTTGCCATCAGCAGGACGTCACCAGTGAACAAGTCTTGCTAGAAAATGCAAAAACGGCTGGACTGGACATTGAAGAGTTCCAGCGAGATATCCATTCTCAAAGTGCTGTCAAAGCACTCCAATGTGATATGAAAATCGCAGCTGAAATGGATGTGTCTGAGCTTCCCACTTTCGCCTTTTTTAATACGATAAATGGTGAAGAAGGATTAAAGATTTCAGGTGCATATTCTTATGATATTTACGAGGAAATTCTCTTTGAAATGATTGGCGAAAAACCAACACCTTCAGAACGACCGCCAATTGAATGGTTTATCGCTTACTTTCAATTTGCATCAGCAAAAGAAATTGCCGTTGTATATGACCTGACCCTTGAAGAAGTTGAGCGCGAGATGAAAAAGCTCGCATTCGCTAAAAAGGTAGAACGTGTACAAGTACATCAGGAAATGTTTTGGCGTTATACAGAAGGAGACAATCATTCAGATCTTGATGTCTACCGCTGTGAGAATGAACATGGGTGCTGACCCATGTTTTTTTCTTTACCCCCAAAAGAACACTTGTTCTATTTATAAGTACGAAGAAACCGCGCCGGGATAAGCGCGGTTTCACTATGTCTTAACGACAACAAAGGGGATGGGAGAAATTTTTCACGGTCAAACAAAGGGGTAATGTTTGTATGTGATTAATTTCACATCTGTAGTATATCAAATTTTGTCGACTTATGACAACCGATATACTATATGTTCATATTTTTGTCACAAAACATAAGAGGACTGTCACTTTCATATAGTGAAAGTAACAAAAAAATGGGGGGATCTGCATGCGCAGCACAACCATTGGACTTGTTGCCATTGGCTTATGTTTCTGTTTAAATATATTAGGCTTAATGAAGATGCTGCCTCTTTACCTGACATCTCCACTCCTATTCGCTTCCATTCTCTTCACACTCTATCGAATGAATCACCGAAAAACCTTCAAAGGATTTAAAGCGTAATACAAACCTCGTTCATATAGACGAGGTCTAGCGTGTAGGCAAACCCTCGCATTCGGTGTCAGTCCTGCGTGCTGGTGCTCACGAATGTCAAATTCGCTCCGCTCCAGTACTCGGCCTTTCTAGCCTGCAAAGGTTTTCTATCACGCTAAAAAGAAGTCAAAGGGCTAAAATCAAGTTCATTTTAGCCCTTTGTCAACAATCTGGTCTTTTTTATTTCAAGAAAAAACTCCTGCCAAAAGGTGAGTTTGCACTCACACATCTAACAGAAGTCTTCTCGTTACTCACCAGTCTTTGAGATGAGCTCTTCCATTTCCTTTAATTTTTCTTCAAACAATTGACATGCTGCCTCAATTGGCTCTTTCGATGCCATATCTACACCAGCTTTTTTCAGCACGTTGATTGGATAGTCAGAGCTTCCTGCTTTAAGGAAGTCTGTATAGCGCTCAACCGCAGGTTTCCCTTCTTCTAAAATTTGTTTACTTAATGCCTGAGCCGCACTATAGCCTGTCGCATATTGATACACATAATAGTTGTAATAGAAATGCGGAATTCGCGTCCATTCTAATCCGATTTCCTTATCCACAACCATACCGTCGCCAAAATACTTCTTATTCAGGTCGTAATACAGGTTCGTCATAAACTCTGGCGTTAATGCCTCCCCTTCTTGCGCTTTCACATGAATCAGGTGCTCGAACTCTGCAAACATCGTTTGTCTGAATACCGTCCCTCTAAATCCTTCTAACAAGTGATTGAGCACATACAAGCGCTGCTTTTTGTCCTCTAAATGATTGAGTAAGTATTCACCTAGTAATGCTTCATTTGTTGTAGAAGCTACTTCCGCTACAAAAATGCTGTAGTTTCCGTACGGATATGGCTGATGCTTTCTTGTATAGTAGCTATGAACAGAGTGACCAAATTCATGAGCCAGTGTAAATAAATTATCAATATTATTTTGCCAGTTCATTAAGATATAAGGATTCGTACCATAGCTTCCAGAAGAATACGCGCCGCTTCGTTTCCCTTTATTCTCATAAACGTCTACCCAGCGATTTTCGAGTCCCTCTTTTAATACCGAAACATATTCTTCTCCTAATGGCGCTAACCCTTTCAGCATATAATCCTTTGCTTCATCATACGTCAGCTTCATGCCAGCATCTTTTACTAATGGTGTATACAAGTCATAATTGTGCACTTCATCAAGCTTTAATACCTTTTTACGCAATTCAATGTAGCGGTGTAATAACGGTAAATATTGATGAACTGTATCAATTAGATTGTCATACACTTCTTCAGGAATACTGTTGCGTGATAACGCTGCTTCTCTTGCAGATTTGTAATGACGTACTTTCGCATAAAAATTATCCTTTTTAATCGAGCCGCTGAGTGTAGACGCCAAAGTATTCTTATATTGATCATACGTTTTATAAACGGCTTTAAAAGCATTCTTTCTCACTTCACGATCATCACTGTTTAAAAAGGTAATGAAGTTGCCATGAGTAATTTTCTTTTCTTCTCCATTTTCATCCTTAACAGAAGGGAACGAAATATCTGCATTATTAAACATACTAAACGTAGTGGATGATGTTGATAAAGGTTCAGAGGCTTCAGCTAATAAAGCTTCTTGCTCCTCACTTAAAATATGCGGACGCTCTTTGTTAATTTCTTCGAGAGCGTGAGAATAAAGTTTTAATTCTTCTTTTTCCAAAATAAATTGCTGCAGCTTATCTTCTTGAATAGATAAAATTTCCGGAACAATATAGGCAGATGTACTAGACAGCTGTGTAAATAAATTGGATGCTTTATCATTTAAAGCCTGAAATGATGAATTTGTTGTATCTTCATCGTATTTCATGTGCGCATATGTATAAAGCTTACCAAGCTTTTCAGAAAGTTGATCCTGAAATGTTAGGGCTTCATACAAGACATCAGCAGAATGGGCCAGCTTGCCTTTAAATTGGGCGAGCTTCGGAATTTCTTTTTTTACAGCTTCGAATTCCTTATTCCAAGAATCGACACTTTCAAAAATATCTTCAAGGCGCCATTTGTTTTCTTCTTTTACTTCGCTTCTGTCTGGTAAATGATTGTTGTTATTTTGTGAAGTCATATGAATCCCCCTTGCATGAGTTGTGTTGAACCAACCTTTCGGAAAGTGAAAGAAATTGGTGTTGTATTTATCTTCTTTGTTTTGAACTATATTTGTCAAATCATATGCAGAAATAAATACCAAACAAACTAAAAAAATGAGAAAAAAGCGTTTCTTTCTATTCAATAGCAGCACCACCTTTTTCTTATCATGATCAAAGTGGGCATGAAACATGCTAATGAAATAAGAAAGCATCTCGTTTTATCGCTTCATCTGCTGTTTGTATAGGCTTTTGATTCGACGTTACTTGATAATTACCCTCTTTCGTCATGTATAAAAACCCTAGATTCACAAGCGCCCGTACATATGAAATGATCACCCCTTTGATTTCTTCTATTGTGACATTGGTATATCGGAGCTTCACTTCTTTATTCTGGACACATCGCTTAATTTCTTTTAAAAGTAGATGAATGGTCACTTGTTCTTTTCCCTTTCTAACCATCCAATCATAAAGACATCCTTGCCACACATAAACAGGGCTTGAAAAGATATATGCTTCTGTCAGGGGGATAAATAATTCTGTCGGTAGAAATGGCCATGCTGTTTGATGATGCTCATAAAAAATGGTTCTTAAACGCTTGCTTTCATTTGCTAAAATGCGGGGTGGCCGCTCCCTAAATTGCCGAATACACTTGAGCCACTCTTTATACAATTGATGATTGCTCGAGGAAACAGATAAGAGTGCTGGTAGTTGGCGATAAGCTGAAGGCGGTCTAACGGTCATTGAGGCACATATTTTCGTTGGCTGAAACACGAGAGGTTGATCCAGGTGGATGAATCTATTTTGGATCGGACAATAAAAAATGAGTCTCCTATTCTTTGACTGCCTTAAAATTCCCCAATGAATGGAGGAGAATGAAAAGAGCTGGCCAGCCATTCGTTTTAAACGATTCGCCCCTATGATCCATATAGGATAGAGCCCCGCAGCATGGAGACCTTCCGTTCGTTTATGTAGCTCTTTCCACGAAATATTTGCACATTGAAATTCGATGGCATAGCTTTTATTTTCTATAGCAACGGTCACATCAGGGCGCTGCTGAATGTTTGAAACATATTTCTCTAGTAACGGATCATATCCAAGCTGCGTGAGCCAATCCTTAAGAGCCATTTTCCCTGCCTGATGATAAGCTGTTTCACCGGTGGACGCTAATGGACATGCCGAGAGCTGTTTATGTGCAAAATGATGGACACGATGCTCACCTAGCTTTAATAGAACCTCCTGCCTACATTCAGGACAGTAAAATTTGCACGTAGCTCTTACATGCTCTAGCCGCCTTTTAGTCAGATGTTGTGTGATGCGAACCAGCTTGCCATTCTCCATGATCGCTGCATTCATATATTTCGCCCCTTGCTCTTTGATGACCGTATTATAGCTTTTTCTCTCACAAGAAAGCGAATATGGAAAATGAACTTTTACCGTGTCAAAACACGATTTCAACCTACTTTCCCTTAGTAAAATCAAAAATCCCCCTTTTAGAAAAGGGGGAAAATACAATTTTTATAAAAGTGGTGATAATAATCTTGCCGTTGATTCAAACAGCCTCACCCTCAAAGGTCTCTTCGCAAATTCTTCTGGAACAATTTCATGCGACTGCTCTAAATCACCTAAGAAATCGTTGACCAGCTTCTCTGTGCTTTTTGTTTTATAAAGGAAAGCATTCACTTCAAAGTTCAGATGAAAACTTCTCATATCCATATTTGCTGTACCAATTGATGCTAGCTCACTATCCACAATGATAAACTTGCTATGCATAAAGCCTTGATCATATTCGTATACCTTCGCACCTGCTTCTAAAAGTTCGGGGAAGTATGAACGGGACGCATGAAATACGATGCGTTTATCTGGATTTTTCGGCGCAATGATTCGTACATCGACTCCGCTCAACGCAGCAATTTTCAGTGCGGACAAAATATCATCATCAGGTACAAAATAAGGTGAAGCAATCCAAATTGATTTTTTGGCGGAGATAATCATGGAGAAAAAAAGATTTTTAATGACTTCCCACTGTTTATCAGGACCACCCGCAATCATTTGTACGCCTTCTGCTCGACTCTCCATATGGCTGAAATCTTTAAAATAATCCACACCCGAGCACCTTTCGTTGGTCATGTAATACCAATCCTGCATAAAAATCTGCTGCAAATCACGAACGGCCTCACCTTTAATCATCAGGTGTGTATCACGCCAAAATCCATATTGTCTGCTTCTACCCATATATTCGTCCCCAATGTTAAGTCCGCCGACAAATCCTACTTCTCCATCAATCACCACGATTTTCCGGTGATTTCGGAAATTGATTTTATTATTTAATAAGGGCAGTCTCACTGGTAAAAACGGAACGATCTGCACGCCAGCCTTTTCTAAGTCAGCAATATATTGACGGGAGAGTTTTAGGCTGCCTACATCATCATATAAAAAGCGGACAATCACACCACTTTTTGCTTTCTCGATTAAAATGTCCTTTAATTCTTGTCCCAGATCATCATGACGGAGAATATAATATTCTAGATGAATGTGATGTGTTGCTTTTTTGATCTCTTCAAAAATATGAGAGAACGTTTCTTCTCCATTGGTCAGAACTTTAGAGGATGTGCGATACGTAATAGGGGTATGTCCAAGTCTGTGGGCCAGCTTAAATAAGAGCTGCTGATGGTCACCCATATGAGTCATTTTTTCAATTGCTTCTCTGTGGATACGTTCATCTTCCTGGACAAGCTGTTCATCCAGTACCGCTTTCTTTTCAAAAAGTCTGCGCTTTTTAATATTGCGTCCAAAGAAAATATAAAACAAAAACCCGAAAAGCGGAAAGCTCCCAAGCAGCACAAGCCACGTAATCGTTTGAGAGGGATTTCTGTTTTCTAAGAAAATGACAAACCCGATGAAGATAATCGATAAAGTGAATAGAACACTGACGGAACTTAATACACTTACCGCTAGATCACCGGCAAAAATTTGGATAATCAAATAAGCACCTATCGTAATGATAAGAAAAAATAGAACTTTGACTACATTTCTCATTTCATTTTCTCCTTGCCGATCACTTTATTTACTTTTTCATTCAGATAAAAAAGTCGATTCCTCTATAGAAATCGACTTTTGGTTGTTACGAGAAGTGCTGTTGAATCGTTTCAAGCGCATTCTCTTTGACAATCAGCTGACCGTATTCTTGCAGTCTGTAGATGCTGACCACTGATTCATGAGCATATTCAAGCAGAATACTAAGCTTATTCTCCACCTGCTCATCTGACAAATCCTCGTGGAAGTCAACATATAGATAATAACGGTTTTCAAACGAATATAAACTTGTCGTAAAATCCTGCATATTTAATTGAGAAAGTGCAATCAAATCTTCAAAGTCATCCATTTTCAATACGAACTGAAGTTGAAGTTTTTTGTCCTTCTCATTATGATCTTCTTGATCTTGCTCTTCTTTATGAAAATCATCAAGCAGAGCATCTAAACTTTCTTCATCTGTTTGATCTTTTTTATCTTCTGGAATCGGCAATTCGAGCTTTTGTCCATCTTTAGAAAGTTGGGCTTTTGTCACGACAATTTCAAGACCTTTATCAAGTGCCTGTACTTGAATCCAAAGTGGTCCCTCTACTGCAAATTCTTCTTCTTCGTGCACTTCGTCCATCACTTCCCAGAACAGCTCTTCACTGCGCTCACGATTATACCAAATCTCTTCACGGTCAAAACCGCGATCTTCAATATCACCGTAGGAAATATAAAATTTGACTGTATGTTCATTTATTCTTTCGATTTCCATTTTGCCAACCTTCCCTTCTATATAAGATGTTGAAGGGACATACAAGCTCCCAATTAATAGTACTTTACTACACTTTACCCGTTCCGTCTACATGTTAACCATTTAAAGAAATGAGGTATTGCTGTGTACTGTCTATTTTATGATAAAACATGAATAAAAGAAATAAAAACGCATTTTTTGCAGAGAAAACTTGCAGAAACATATATTTGAATTGTCCTCATATATTGGTTGTACGAGCTATTTTAGTGAAATGAGGTGAACTGGATGGAAACAGAGTGGATCGTATCCTTACTGATGATTATTGGCATAGACCTCATATTAGGCGGAGATAATGCATTAATCATTGCGATGGCCAGTCGAAGCTTATCAAATGAAAAACGAAACAAAGCCATATGGATCGGCACACTTTTGGCAGTGCTGATGAGAATCACCATGACTGGTGCTGCCGTTTATTTATTGACCATCCCCTATTTGCAATTTATCGGCGGTCTCTTTCTCCTTTATATAGGATACAATTTGTTAATTGAACAAAAGAAAGAATCCATTCGGATTAAAAGCAGCGGCTCCCTTTGGCGTGCTGTTCAGACCATCGTGATTGCAGATCTTTTTATGTCACTTGATAATGTGATCGCTGTTGCAGGGGCAGCTAAAGGGAACATGGTGCTCACTGCCTTTGGCTTAATGATTTCAGTTCCGATTATTATTTGGGGGAGTAAGCTGATTCATGCAGCACTAACCAAGTTTCCGATTCTTTTATACGGAGGGAGTGCCCTTTTAGCTTTTACTGGCGGAGAAATGATTGTCCGTGATGTAAAACTAAATGAATTTATGGCGCAGCATACAACACTTGAATTGTTGCTTCCTTTTTTAACCGTCGCAACCGTTATTTTAGCCAGTCTCTTTTACGAACAAACGGCTGAAAATAAATAAAAAAAGCTGCCAAATGATCGGCAGCTTTTCGTGTTGTCTATTAGTTAGCAAGTCGCTGAGCTTCTCGAAGTTGGAATGTACGAACCGTTCTAGGAAGGAAACGTCTAATTTCATCTTCGTTGTACCCAACTTGCAGTCTTTTTTCATCCAAAATAATTGGACGTCTTAGAAGACCAGGGTGCTCATTGATTAGTTTATACAATTGTTGAAGCGGCATTGTCTCAACATTTACATTTAGTTTTTGGAATACTTTAGAACGTGTTGAGATAATTTCATCTGTACCATCTTCCGTCATACGAAGAATCTCTTTGATTTCATCGATTGAAAGAGGCTCAGAAAAGATATTTCTCTCTTGGTATGGAATATTGTGCTCTTCTAACCACGCTCTTGCTTTTCTACATGATGTACAGCTTGGTGATGTGTATAATGTTACCATAAATCTTCACTCCTCAATTTGTAGAATGAATATTGATCTGTATTCTTAAATTAAAATTGTTCTAAATAAGTAATCTTTATAGTGATTATACTATAAAAAAGTAAGTGTGAACAGATTTTCTTGCAATTTTTGTGACAAAAACTAGACAATTTCATTCTTTTTGTGCAGATGTTTGAAGTCTGAACATTCTCATTTAGTCGAGATGATCGAAAATATTTTTTTGTTTTCTATTTTCAACGAGCTTCAGCACATCATCAACATCCTCATACGATTGTCCATACCATTCTTCGTCTTTATACGTATGGATTCTTTCGTACGTCTTTCTCATGGCCTCCATCATTTCTTCCTCATGATCTGTACGAGGCGACCAATAAAGAATTTCCATGCGGTTCACTTCATTCGTTGCAAGTGACCTGCGTTTATAACCAATTGATTCAGCATGCTTGAAGTGCTCTCTCTGATAAAACTTTAGGCGTTTTGCAGTATCTGCATCATCTTCATCTACAGGCTCGACCTCAAGCAAGATCGGTTTTCTTTTTTCCTTCAGCTTATGAATGAGCTTTGAGCCGAGGCCTTCACCTCTTGCATCCTTGGAAACAAATAAATAATCAATAAAGATGAAAGAATCAAATTCAGCGTACATCATCACATGATGAGGCCCTTCTTCTTTATGATAAATATCACTTCTTTCCTTTAATAAAGCTTCCATATGCTCTTTTGACTTCATTTCTTCTATCGGGAAGTATTCACTGAGCTTTTCATACCAATTCATGGATCCGCTCCTTATGATGTAGTTAAGAACCACTTCCTTATCTATTCCCGATTTCCTGCTATTTAAACGCCTGTACTAGTAAGACGCAGCAATGCCATTGGTGGTTTCACTTTTTTTCAAGAGAAAGCAAAAAAGTTTTATATCGAACGATTCATGAGCATTTGAAAGCAAGTAAACAAAAGAAGTGTCATGGCGATCTGAAACATGATGAAATAAAGGTACTTCATACGCCGGACTTCTTCCTTCTGTTTATTCGTGCGCCGATACACAGCAAATTCAACCGAAAACGAAATGATGCAAATGAGCACCATAAACGAAAGAAACCATTGTCCTCCGTTTGGTTTCTTCAAAAAAGACGTTGAAAAAAGCATGAATACGATCATAAAATGAAACCATGAATAGCGAAAAGCCTTCCATTTAGACATCTTATTTCCTCCTAGGCTCTCTCTTTAAAAATCACCATAATTTCCATTAAATATAGAGGTTTGTTAAAGTTTATTGTTGATATTTAAGAACAACAAAAGCCTTATTTATTTAATTCTTTGGTCAGAATGTCGATGGCTTCTTTAACTTCTTCAACATTTTCTTTGGTATTCATTTCATTTCTAGCATGAAGTAATACTGGTCGGACTGATTCAACTGAACGTCCGAAGTTATACATCCATTCATATCTCGGAACCATCCAAGTATGAAAATGATGGGTTGTATCTTCGTTGTAAAAATAGTACACATGCTCAATCCCTAAAGCGGTTCTTTGTGCTTTTCTTATCCTTGCTAATACGTCTATGTAATCTAGTCTTTCGGACTGGGTTAAATCATCTAAACACTTGATGTGTCTTTTTGAAGCTAAAATAATTAATCCTCTAATTGGATAAGCAACATCTTGATGGGCGTGAAAGTGCTCTGTTTCAACAACCACGCCACCTTCTGGTTTAACTAATCCATTCGTTAATGCACAACTAAGACACTCCACTTCAACTGTTTCTCCATTTGATAAGGTGATTTTTTTCAATTCTCTTCCCCCAACGAAATAGTATACAACTCAAAATCCATAACTTAAGCGTATCATATTTTCCCTTATTTTGAATTAAACTCCTTATTAATAGTGCTTCTAATATTGTGAGTTTATTTCGTTGATGAGTGGCACTTTCTAAGATGTGAAACCAAATAAAAAGAAGCACTGACTAGCAGTGCTTCTTCTCTGTTCTTATTGTTTTGCTTTGATCTCTTTGAATTCTTCCTCAGTACAGCTGACAAAGTGACCTGGCTTCACTTCACGAAATTCCGTATTTGTTCCTTTATGAACAGATGGATCGTATTTAATCCGTTTGCGGTTACGCTCATAATCAGGATCTGGAAGCGGAATCGCAGATAGTAATGATTTTGTATATGGATGAAGCGGGTTTTCATATAATTCATTCGCTGGTGCCAGCTCAACCAATTTCCCAAAATACATCACACCGATACGATCGCTGATATATTTCACCATGGAAAGGTCATGGGCAATGAATAAATACGTTAAGCCCTTTTCTTCTTGCAATTCTTTCATTAAGTTGACGACCTGCGCTTGGATCGACACATCTAGTGCAGAGATTGGCTCATCGGCAATGATGAAATCCGGCTCAACAGCTAACGCACGAGCAATCCCAATACGCTGCCTTTGACCGCCTGAGAATTCATGCGGGTATCTATTCGCATGCTCTTTATTCAAGCCAACCGTTTCAAGCAATTGATACACACGGTCTTTACGTGCTTGCTTTGTTTTCGCAAGACCATGAATGTCAATCCCTTCTGCAATGATATCAAGCACTGTCATTCTAGGGTTAAGTGAAGCATATGGGTCTTGGAAAATCATCTGCATTTGACGGTTAAATTCAAGCATTTTTTGTCTTGATTTCTTTCCGTGTACGCTTTCTCCTTTATAGAGAACTTCACCATCTGTCGCATCATAAAGTCTTATGATTGAACGGCCAGTTGTCGACTTTCCACATCCAGATTCACCTACAAGTCCAAGTGTTTCACCTTTATAAATATCAAATGAGACACCATCAACTGCTTTTACAGTCCCTCTTGCTGTATGGAAATGCTGCTTTAAATTTTTAATTTCTAACAGTTTTTCTGCCATGCTATTCACCCTCTTTTACTAATACAGGTTTTTCGTAGCTACCTTCTAGTTCACGCATTCTCGCCTTTACGGAAGCAGGCGGTTCAACTTTAGGGGCATTCGGATGAAGTAGCCATGATTTCACATAATGCGTATCTGATACTTTGAACATTGGTGGTTCTTGTTCAAAGTCAATTTTCATTGCATAATCGCTCCGGAGTGCAAATGCATCTCCTTTCGGCGGGTTTGTTAAATCTGGTGGTGTTCCTGGAATCGCCGTTAGTTTCCCTTCAGCTCCTCCATCAGTGTCTAGGCTTGGCATAGATGCTAAAAGTCCCCATGTATATGGATGTTTCGGATTGTAGAAAATTTCATCAACAGTCCCTGTCTCCACAATCTGTCCAGCATACATAACGGCTACACGATCAGCAACATTGGCCACAACACCTAAATCATGGGTAATAAAGATAATAGATGTTTCGACTTTTTGCTGAATTTCTTTCATTAATTCTAAGATTTGCGCCTGAATGGTTACATCAAGTGCAGTCGTTGGCTCATCAGCAATCAATAGCTTTGGATCAGCTGCAAGTGCCATCGCGATGACAACCCTTTGTCTCATCCCGCCACTAAATTCATGCGGATATTGTTTGATTCTTTTTTCAGGCATTGGAATCCCAACAAGCTCTAAAAGTTCAATGGCTCTTTTTTCAGCCGCTTCTTTTGAGATTTGTTCATGCTTGAAAAGTACTTCTGTAATTTGTTTCCCGACCTTCATGGTTGGGTTCAAAGAAGTCATCGGATCTTGGAAGATCATCGAAATGTCTTTTCCTCGAATGGTTTGCATTTGCTTTTCCGTTTTCTTGACAATATCCTGCCCATCAAATAAAATCTCTCCGCGCTTGAAATAACCTGGCGGCATCGGGATTAATCTCATGATGGCCTGTGATGTTACACTTTTTCCAGAACCAGATTCACCTACAATAGCAAGTGTCTCGCCTTTATTTAAGTGGAAGTTCACACCACGAATGGCTTGAACCTCTCCACCATATGTTTTAAATGAGATTGCAAGGTCTTTCACCTCTAGAATACGTTCACGTTCCATCCTAATCACTCCTTATTTACGCAACTTCGGATCTAAAGCGTCTCTTAGTCCGTCTCCAACCACGTTAAAACCAAACATTGTAATACAGATAAATGCGGCTGGGAACCATAATCTCCATGGATAATACGTCATGGCCGGAATTCCATCAGAAGCCATTGTTCCCCAGCTAGCTAATGGAGCCGGTACACCAAGCCCTAGATAGCTTAAGAATGCTTCTGTGAAAATAGCAGAAGGAATCGTTAATGTCATTGTGACAAGAATGGGTCCCATTGAGTTTGGAATCAAGTGTTTAAATAAAAGTCTAGATGTTTTTGCACCTAATGTTTGTGCTGCAAGAACGTATTCTTGGCTCTTTAATTGTAAAACTTGTCCCCTAACGATACGTGCCATGTTAATCCAGCCTACGACTGTCATAGCAAGGATAATCGTTAATAATCCTTTTGGCAGAACCACCATCATTAAAATAACCATTAATAGTGTTGGAATTGCCCATAAAACGTCTGCGATACGCATCATGACTTCATCTGTACGGCCGCCTTTGAACGCAGCAATACTTCCCCAGATGATCCCGATGATCACGTCAAGAACTGCTGCAGCAAGACCGATGAAGATCGAAATTCTTGCCCCTACCCATGTACGAACAAACATGTCTCGGCCTAGATCATCTGTACCAAACCAATGCTCTTTTGATGGCGGCTGATCTGCATTAAGCAAATCTGTCGTTGAATAATCATATTTCGAGAACACTGGAACGAAAATGGCCAGAATCACAATAATGAAAATAATTGCAAGTCCAACCATTGCAAGTTTATTTGCACGGAAGCGAAGCATGGCATCCTTCCATAAAGATAGACTAGGTTTAGAAATTTTTTCAGATTCTGCTGCGTCAGCTGTCGCAGGCACAAATAAATCTTTTCTCATCTCTTCCATGTGTTAGACCCCTTTCTTCGCCTTCGTCAGTTTAATTCTAGGATCAATAATACCGTAGAGGACGTCAACAACTAGAATACTGACTAATAGAATAATACTGTAGAAGACTGTGACACCCATGATGACGGTGTAATCACGGTTTGTAATGCTTGTAACAAAGTGAGAGCCAAGACCAGGAATACCAAAAATCTTCTCCACGACAAAACTACCTGTTAACACTGAAGCAGCCATTGGTCCCATGTATGTGATAACAGGTAACAATGCGTTTCGAATGGCGTGTTTGATCGTCACAGCTGATTTTGTTAATCCTTTTGCTCTAGCCGTTCTAATGTAGTCACTATTTAATACTTCAAGCATACTTGACCGTGCAAGTCTAGCGATAAATGCCATTGGCATGAAGGAAAGTGCAATAGAAGGTAGTACGGTGCTTGCCCAAGACTCCCATCCTGCAACTGGGAAGATCGCTAAAAAGCTTGCCTCAGATGCAAATACATATTGTAATAGCGCCGCTAAGATGAAACTTGGAACTGAGATTCCAAAGATCGTTAAAATGGCAATCGTATAGTCTTGCCACTTGTTATGATAGAGCGCTGCAAGGACCCCAAACAATACACCAAATGCTAATGCGAGGAGAATTGCCTCAATTCCGAGGGTAAAGGAAACGGGGAATCCAGAACTGATTAAATCATTAACAGTTTGTCCTTTATATTTAAATGAGGGACCAAAATCTAATTTTGCAACTGAACCTAGGTAGCTCACGTATTGAACAAATAAGGGTTTGTCCAACCCGTAGTGCTCGTTTAGGTTTGCTTCAATTTCAGCAGGAAGTTTCTTCTCTCCAGAGAATGGACCACCAGGTGCTGCCTGCATGAGAAAGAAAGTTGCAGTTACAATAACAAACAGTGTGATTAAAATATATATTAATCGCTTACCGATATATTTAAGCAACGGAATTGCACCTCCATGATTTTACAACAATTTCTCTAATCAGCAAGAAAGGTATATGGAGAGACATCCTCCATATACCTTAAGATCCTTGCCGTAGATCTCTTACACTATAACTCTTACTTTTCGAAATGTGCCCATTTGTATTGAACATCACCAAGTCCAGATACAACCACACCTTTAAGTTTTGGATCTTGTACCCAAAGTTGAGTGTAGAAGTAAATAGGCGCTACAGGCATATCGTCGATGATGATTTTTTCTGCTTTTTTCAGCATTTCTTCACGCTTTGTTTTGTCTGTTTCTTTTGCAGAATCATTCAATAATTGTTTGTACTCTTTGCTTTCCCATCCAGTGTCATTGTTTCCACCGTCTTTATCTTTGTAAAGCTCAAGGAAGTTCACTGGATCGTTGAAGTCTCCTAACCAGCCCATACGTCCGATTTGGTAGTCTCCACTGTGGATTTTATCGATGTATACGTTCCACTCAGAGTTATCAAGTTCAACGTTCACACCTAAATCTTTTTTCCACATTTCTTGAATTGCTTGTGCAATCTTTTGGTGGCCTTCATCTGTGTTGTAAGACAATTTCAATGTTGGAAGATCAGAAACTGACTTATAACCTAATTCTTTCGCACCTTTTTCAAGAAGTTCTTTAGCAGTCGCTACATCATGATCTTTGAAGTAACCAGTTTTGTTATCCGTGAATCCTTCCATTGTTGGAGGAACGATTGCCATCGCTGGAACTTGTTCACCTTGCGTAATTTTGTCAACGATTGCTTGACGGTTGATTGAGTAAGCAAGGGCTTTACGGATGTTCGCATTGTTTAAAGGTTTTACTTTTGTATTGAATTTGTAGTTATAGATACCAGCGATCGTTTGAATTTCAAGACCGCCTTCTTTTTTCAACGTTTTTAAAGACTCAGTTGGAAGGCTTCCAGTTGGAGAACCAGCCCAGTCAAGTTCGCCTTTTTTGAACATGCTAAGTTCAGTGTTTGTATCTTTGATCATAGACATGTTAATCTTTTTCAATTTCACAGTGTCTTTATCCCAGTATTCATTGTTCTTTTCAAGTGTGATAGAACCGCCGTGTTTCCATTTAGAAAGAACGAATGGTCCATTAGATACGTAGTTTTCACCAGCATTTGTGTACCAGTTTTTATTCTTTTCAGCCACTTTTTTGTTGACTGGCATATACGTATAGAATGCAGTTAGTTCAGTAAAGAACGGTGTTGGGTTCTCTAGCTCAACTACAAGCGTTTTGTCGTCTTTTGCTTTAATGCCAACATCAGAAACTTTTGCTTCCCCTTTGTTAGCAGCTTCAGCACCTTTAATATAATAAAGCTGGTAAGCATATTGAGATTCATTTTTAGGATCTAATGCCCATTTCCAAGCATATTCGAAGTCTTGTGCTGTGACAGGGTCACCATTAGACCATTTTGCATCACGAAGTGTGAATGTGTAAGTTTTACCATCATCACTTGTTTTGATATCAGAAGCCATTGCGTTTTCTGGCTTACCTTCAGCGTTAATTCTTGTTAATCCCTCAAAAGTCTGACGGATGACACTTCCTGAAGTTGAATCATTTGCCAATCCCGGATGTAGAGAAAAAGGCTCAGTGGAGATATTCACATTTAATGTTGTTTTAGCCTCTCCAGAACTGCTCGTGCTGTCGCCTGATTTGTTTCCGCTGAAACCACAAGCGCTTAATACAAGTGTGAAAATAAGCATTAAAGTAACAACAGACCAACGCTTTTTCAACTGTATTCCCCCTTATAATATGTTTTTAGTTCAAAGGTCTCGATAGAAGATGAGATTCAGATTTAAGAAATAGCGTAAAAAAGTCCCTGAATAGCTTACTTTCTATTTCTTTTGTTTTTTCTGAATTTTCACTATGTAAAGAGCCTAGCACAAACGTGTGAACAAATTCATTATAATGAATAGAATAATTTATTGCAATATCAATTTCACATATTTTTAAAAAACGTAAATGGGGATAAAGATTGATTTTTATAAACTAAAGTCTCAATCACTTCAACAAATTAAAGCGTAAATTGATTAAAATAATTTAACAAATTCAGCAGGAATAATGTTTTATACATATAATTAATCATCCTTTTTTAAAAAATTCTGACAGATAGTTACTATTTTATCTAAAATTTTAAGTGTCAAACGACATGATGAGAAGGTCACAAATAGGCTTCGTGACTTTTTCATGGTCATCCTTTATAATAGAAAGACATACTGTTGCGATGAAAAAGAAGAGTACATATATTCACCATTTACAGAGAGTCTGCGGTCGGTGCAAGCAGATAATGGCATGTATGGAATGGGCTTTGGAGCAGCTAACCGAACACTTGACAGAGTCAGTAGGCTTAGACGGAGCAGTCTCCGATATCAACGTCTTGAGTGATTTCGTATTGAAATAACAAGGGTGGTACCACGGTTCATTCGTCCCTTTTCTGTTGAAAAGTGATGGATGGGCCTTTTTATATTGAAGAAAAGAGGTTTTAGTATGACAAAAAAGACGATTTTCTCAGGCATTCAGCCTAGCGGTTCTGTGACATTGGGGAACTACATTGGAGCGATGAAGCAATTTGTCGATCTTCAGCATGATTACAACGGCTACTTTTGTGTGGTCGATCAGCATGCCATTACGGTGAGTCAGGATCGTTTAGCCCTTCGACAAAATATTAGAAGCTTAGCCGCTCTTTATTTGGCAGTGGGACTTGATCCTGAGAAGGCAACATTGTTTATCCAATCAGAGGTACCTGCCCACGCCCAGGCAGGATGGATGCTGCAATGTGTCGCTTATATTGGGGAATTAGAAAGAATGACTCAATTTAAGGACAAATCTGCTGGTAAGGAAGCAGTCGTTTCAGGACTATTAACGTATCCGCCATTAATGGCTGGCGATATTTTATTATACGGTACGGACTTGGTTCCTGTAGGAGAAGATCAAAAGCAGCATCTTGAATTAACGAGAACGCTTGCTGAACGCTTTAACCGAAAGTATAACGACATCTTTACTGTACCTGAAGTCAAAATTCCAAAAGAAGGCGCTCGGATTATGTCTTTAACAGACCCAACGAAAAAGATGAGCAAATCTGATCCGAACCAAAAATCTTTCATTACCTTATTAGATGAGCCAAAACAGCTTGAAAAGAAAATCAAAAGTGCTGTGACTGATTCAGAAGGCATCGTCAAATATGACAAAGAAAACAAACCTGGAATAGCCAACTTGCTGACGATTTATTCTGTATTAGGGAACGTATCGATTGCAGAGCTTGAACAAAAATACGAAGGCAAAGGTTATGGTGAATTCAAGGGAGATCTTGCGAACGTGGTCGTGGATGCGTTAAAACCAATTCAAGATCGCTATTATGAACTCATTGAGTCAGATGAGCTTGATCGCATTTTAGATGAGGGTGCTGAAAAGGCAAACCGTGCGGCAAACAAAATGCTGAAAAAAATGGAGAATGCAATGGGTCTTGGCCGGAAACGCAAATAAAACAAGCTTGCAGCATATTCAGCTGCAAGCTTTTTCTAATTCACTTTTGATTCGTTTTCCATTTCCCAAAGTTTTTCAAAAAATGGCTGTCCTTTAATCATTTTTTCACAAAAGGCTAAATGGTTTTCTGACCATCCATCAATGGTTTCGTTATAAAGCATGTTCCAAATTTCCTCGAAAGACATTCGTTTGATCTGGTTGTACATGCGCGGATTCCATTCTGTATACCAATAGGCAATTTCTGCTCGGTTTTGAAGCCCCTTTAGTTGATCTAGCGCCATAAACATCAGCTGCTTCAGCTGTCTTTCTTTTCTCGTTAATCCGCTGATATGCTGCGGTGGTAATGATAGGATGTGATATTCTTTCGTCGATTCAAGGCTGTCTGTCGTGAATTCATACTCCTCTGCCTTCACATCTTTCACCATTTCATAGACCAATTGCTCCTGTCTTGGAATCAATCGGCTCTTTCTCACAGGGATGGAATAACCAATCGTATCCACAGCGATGATTCTTATCCCGTCCGTGACCACAAAGCAATACTCTAATTTACGGCGTTCATGATTTTTTCGAATATATGATTTCTCAAATACAGTCTCTAGCAGCGTCTTTGGCAGCTCTGATAGATCATTCTCTATGTAATCAAACAAAGGACTCTGCACCTTGAGTAAAGGTACTTGATCTAACAGCTCCACGCTGTCCTCCTTGCGCCACTCATGAAAATGACACACATTATAGCCATTCTCTTCCCCTTCAAACCAATTCACCCATACGTCATGAAGAAATAACATAACCAATCCCTCACTTTTTAAAAACTGTTGTCCACAGTATGGGCAAGGGATAGAGAAATTATTCCAACTTTATTAAAACTTCGCCCTGACGGAAGGACGGCTTTATTTCCTGGGAAAAGGAGAACATCTCGCAGAGTCCTTTCACGATCTTCTATAAGCAGAACCTTATTTTAGCTTTTTAGGATCAAGAGCATCTCTCAGTCCATCACCTAAGAAGTTAAAGCATAAAACGGTAAGTAGAATCAGTAAACCTGGGAACAGTGGATACCACCATGCTTGCACCATTATGGAGAAATTTTGTGCATCTTGAAGCATGTTTCCCCAGCTCGCCGTTGGAGGCTGGATGCCGAACCCTAGATAGCTAAGTGTCGACTCAGCTAGAATAACAGAACCGACTTTCAATGTAGCAGACACAATGATAGGGCCGATACAGTTCGGTAAAATATGCGAAAAGATGATGACATGGTTTTTCGTTCCGATCGTTCTTGCTGCGAGTACGAATTCTCTTGTGCGAAGTGACAAGAATTCACTGCGGATCAGCCTGGCGGTTGTTGTCCAGCCAGTCAGTGCAAAGATTAAAATCAATTTATCAATACCCGGTTTAAAAATTGTCACTAGCGTGATCAAGAGAAAAATATCTGGAATAGACAATACGACATCCACCATTCTCATGAGCACAGAATCAACAAAGCCTTTAAAGTATCCCGCTACCGCCCCAATGACGGTACCAATGGTGATGGCTCCGACTACTGAGACAAAGCCAACTAATAGAGACACCCTCGCTCCGTATAGCACCCTTGAAAAAATATCTCGACCAAACTTGTCAGTTCCCATAAAATGCTCTGCACTTGGAGGCTGTAGCCGTTTCAACAAGTCTTGCTGTTCCGGTGCGTAAGGTGCGATCACCGGGGCGAAAATAGCGGAAAAGATAATGACCAATAAAATAGCGGAGCCGGCAACCGCCAATTTATTTTTGAAAAATTTCTCGCAAAATAAACGAAGCATCGTCTCTGGTTTTGGCGGAAGGCCTTCTTTTAATTTGAGATCAACTGGAGGTGTTCCCATATTAGGTTGTGCCAATTGTGCTTCAGCTCCCTTCTAATATTCAATACGCGGATCAACGATCGCATAGAGAATATCCGCTATTAAGTTTCCAACGACCACGAGCACAGCAGAGATAACAGTCATCGCCATAATGACGGGATAATCTCTTGAAAAAGCAGAATCGATAAACAGTTTCCCAAGCCCTGGCCATGTGAAGATTTGTTCCACCACGACTGCGCCGCCAATAAAGGATGGAATCATGAGTCCAAAGATCGTAATAACAGGCATCAGACCGTTTCTCAATCCATGTTTGAAGATGACTTTGTTCTCTCTAAAACCTTTCGCTCGCGCCGTGCGAATGTAATCCTGCCGCATCACATCGAGCATACTTGACCTTGTATATCGTGTAAGGCCGGCCATATCAGCTGTTGCTAAAACAAAGGCCGGTAAAATAATATGATGAAGCCGGTCAAATAGATTAAAATCTGCATTTAAGGTAGAGACACCCCCGGTCGGAAACCATCCTAAATTCACTGATAACACCATAATCAGGATCAAACCAAACCAGAAATTCGGAATAGCCAGTCCGATAAATGATGTAACCGTAATACCATAGTCAAGTTTTGTATACGGACGTTTTGCTGAAAGAACACCAAATGGGATGGCAATGATCAGGGCAACTAATGTAGAAAAGATCATGAGGATGAGGGTATTTGGCAGCCGGGCAAAAATCAAATCCGACACGGGCGTTCCTTTTTTTACAATGGATGTGCCAAAGTCACCTTGAAGCATATTGCCGAGCCATTTCATATATTGCACATATTCAGGATCGTTCAAGCCGTACTTATCAATAAAGGCTTCCCGGTCTGCGGCACTAATGGTCGGGTCCATCATGAGTGACATCGGATCGCCTGGTGCTGCTTTCATAATCGCAAAGGACAAAATCGTAATACCAAACAAAATTGGGATGGAAAGAAGTGTCCTTCTAATGATATATGTAACCATATGCACAACTCCTTTTTCATCGGATGGCCATACTATGATGAAAAAAGGGGAGACCCCTCCCCTTCTTCACTAGCAGACTACTGTTCAATCCACCATTTTTCGATTTTGTAATATTCATCTTTCGGGTGGTAAGAGTAGCCTTGTAGATTAGATGGCATCGCGCGATGTGAGTTGGCATAATAAAGGAACGTATACGGCTGGTCTTCTGCAATCAGCTCATAAATTTTTTCATACGCCTTTGAATACTCTTTACGATCACTCAAGTTTTTGGCATCAACTAGCAGTTTATCGACTTCTTCATTTTTATACCAAATGTTATTTAAGCCTTTTTCAGACTGACTCGAATGGAAAATGCTGTATTGGTCAGGGAATGTCGCTAAGCTCCAGCCGAGTAATAACGCATCATAATCCCATTTTGGCGGGGTTGTTTGTTCGATTAATGCACTAAATTCTACAATTTGCGGTTTTGCTTCAATGCCAATTTCTTTGAGCTGCTGCTGGACAACGACAGCAATATCTTCACGGACTTTGTTTCCTTGGTTCGTCTTCAAGACGAAGGAGAACTTCTTACCGTCCTTATCCAGATAACCATCTCCATCTGTATCCTCCCAGCCTTCTTCTTTCAGCATCTTTTTCGCTTTTTCTTGATCAAATTCAAATACTGGGACATTTTCATTTTTAGGGTAGTTCCATGACAGCGGGCTTTCTGGGATGTTGGCTACTTTCCCGTCTCCATTTAACACTTGATCGACAATCGTTTGACGATCAATAGCATGGGTAAGAGCTTGACGGACTTTTTTACTTTTGAACAGTTCGTTTTTCTGATTCCAGCCAATATATGAATAATTTAGCCCTAGATCAGATTCAATTTTGATGTTACTAACTTTTTCAGCTGTTTGCAGTTCTGCTCCAGGCACTGCAAAGAAATCAATATCACCTGCGGATAGCTGAGCCATGGCTGCATTTTGATCAGGAATCGTTTTAATGGTGACTGTATCAAGGTATGGCCGTCCATCCCAATAGTCATCAAATGCTTCGAGTTTGACATAGTCTCCTTCTTTCCACTCGGCAAATTTAAATGGACCGGAGCCGATTGGATTTTTTCGGTTAAATTCATTTTCGCCAAGATCCTTTATAGGGACATCACCTAAAATATGCTTTGGTAAAATCCCATAGCTTCCTAGCGTGACATTATAAAAATATGGATCTTTTTTATTCAGCTTAAATTCGACCGAATAGTCCCCTGTTTTTTTGACAGACTCTAATACTTCAAAGCCTGATCCACGCTCACCATTGTAATCCTTATTGATCGGAATGCTGTATGTAAACACAACATCATCAGCAGTCAGTTCTTCTCCATCATGAAACTTCACGCCTTTTCTAATGGTCACATCAAACTGTTTGCCGTCATCGGATTCTTTAATATCTTCTGCCAACGCCAGCTGTGGGTTTAACTTTCCATCTGTTTGCAGTAAAAAGCTATAGATTCTTTCTTCAATATCAGAACTTGCCACGTCTGTTGAGTAAAGTGAGTTAAATAATGTAGGCTCTGCAATCGAACCAATGACAAGATCGCCGCCTTGTACAGGTTTACCTGTGGATTTCTTTTCACTGTCTCCAGACGTTTTATTTCCACCAGAACAAGCAGCAAGGATCAATGTAAAGATCAGCAGCAAACTGACCAAAATGGACTTTCTCTTTCTATCTTTCATAGACAATTCCCCCTATCTTTTTTAAAAAATGATGACAGAAGCCCGTTTTATCCCCCCTCTCAAAGATGAGATCATACAAGCGTGATCAAGCGTCGTAGAGGTGGCAGGCCACAAAGTGGTTCGTTTTTAATTCTTGAAATTGTGGTACTTTTTCTTTACAGACTTCTTTCGCATGCGGGCATCTTGTATGAAACACACAGCCTTTTGGCGGATTTGCAGGGCTTGGTAAATCCCCTTGCAGCATAATCCGTTCCCTTTTCATCTGACCTTTTTTACGGGTGACTGGAACGGAAGATAAAAGCGCCTGTGTATACGGATGAAGCGGATCATCGTACAGGCTATGCTTATCTGCAAGTTCCATCATTTTGCCAAGATACATGACGCCCACTCGATCACTAATGTGGCGGACCACACTGAGATCGTGAGAGATAAAGAGATAGGTGAGGTCAAACTCTTCTTGAAGCTCTTCCATCAAATTGATGACCTGCGCCTGAATGGAGACGTCAAGCGCTGAAACAGGCTCATCTGCTATGATCATTTCAGGATTCATGGCAAGTGCACGAGCGATACCGATCCGCTGCCTTTGTCCGCCGGAGAATTCGTGCGGGTATCGATTCGCAAAACTTGGGTGAAGGCCGACTTTGGATAAAAGCTGTTCTACTTTTTCATTTCTTTCTTTTAAGGAATATAAGTGATGTGTTTTGTAGGGTTCTTTGATGATACTTCGAAGTGTTTTTCTAGGGTTGAGTGATGCAAAGGGATCTTGAAAAACCATTTGGATGTTTTTCCTTGTTGATTGTCTTAGTTTTGATTCAGATACATGAGAGATATCTTGCCCTTTAAATAGAATTTGTCCTTCTGTTGGTTCATATAAACGAATCATCGTCCGTCCTAATGTGGATTTACCGCATCCAGACTCTCCAACGATGCCTAACGTTTCGCCTTTATAAATGTTTAAGTCGATGCCGTCAACCGCTTTGACTGCTCCTACTTTCTTTTGCAGCACCCCAGCTTTAATCGGAAAGTGTTTTCGTATATTTTTTAATTCCAGGATGGTTTCTTTCTCAGATCGATCTGTCATGTATGGTTGATTTTCAGCAAGTGTCATGTTTGGCTTGCCTCCTCATATAAGAAACACCTGACGCTTCTACCATTTTCAAAGGTTGTCAGTTTGGGCAATTCACCTATGCAGCGTTCCATTACTTTCGGGCATCTAGGTGCAAAACGGCATCCTGTCGGAAGCTGATCTGGCGCAGGGACATTTCCTTTTATCGCCGTTAATGGCTGAATGTCTCCGTCAATGACTGGAATGGATTCAAGCAGTCCTTCTGTGTATGGGTGAAGCGGCTCATCAAACAACTCTTCAACGGTTCCATTTTCAACAACCTGTCCGCAGTACATGACAATGACGCGGTCTGCTACTTCCGACACAACACCTAAATCATGCGTAATGAGAAGTATAGATGTACCAAAGGTCGAACATAAATCTTTCATTAAGGTCAGCACCTGGGCTTGTATGGTCACATCGAGAGCAGTAGTCGGCTCATCCGCAATGAGGAGCTTCGGATCACAGCTTAGCGCAATGGCGATCATGACTCGTTGACGCATACCGCCGGATAAACGGTGCGGGTAATCTTTGATGATTTGTTCTGGCCTTGAAAAGCCTACAAGCTTTAGCAAATCAATCGCTTTTTTGGTCGCTTCTTTTTTTGAAAGTTTTTTGTGGTAAATGAGGATTTCTGTTATTTGTTCCCCGATGGTTAAGACGGGATTAAGTGAGGTCATGGGTTCCTGAAAGATCATGGATACATCATTACCGCGAATATTGCACAATTCCTTTTCACTATATGTAACAAGGTCTTTTCCATCAAGCTTAATGGAACCATCCATAATCTTCCCACCAGTCCCATTAATCAGACCCATGATGGATAAAGACGTAATACTTTTACCAGACCCAGACTCACCGACTAATGCGACTGTTTCCCCTTTTTTGATACTAAAATCAACGCCATCAACAGCAGGTATTGGTTCTTTTTTTCGAAAAAAATAGGTTTTTAAGTTTTGCACTTCAAGCAGTGTGCTCATGCATTCGCCCCTTTCTCCATAGATTAAATGAACCGGATCCAAAAAATCTGTCTTTTTAGAATAAAAAGAATTATCAAAATTTATATTTGTATATTATTACATCAGCATGACGAAATCAAGAATTATTTAGTAAAATTGTAATATGTCACTTTTTTTGTGAATGATTGTCTTTATGATTCTATCGCCTTTAAAAACGTTTCCGCTGGCTCCGCAATCATAGACTCCTCGCTGATTCGGTGCTCATCGAAATACTTTTTCACGATATAAAATCCAGTGGCATAGCCAAGCATTTTGGGGTAGTTCCCTTTTCCATAAAGGAGATTCTGTATCAGCCTTTCGTCGTCCTGCACTTTCTGATAAAGGTGACTGGATACCCATTTCTTGTACATGCGCTGCAGCTGCGATTCGTCATATAAAGTCGTCCACTTTGCTGTATAGCTTTCTCCATATCTATGATACACAGCATATTCAGCGAGCCCCTCCATCATGATTGTATCAAGGAATGTAAAATCTTTTTCTTCTTTCGTGAGAAAATGCAACCTGCATACATGATGATATTCATGCGTCAGCAACGTACCGATTCGATCCTTCGGTGTATGCGGGGATAAAAAAAGAAAGATTTTGTCATCAAATGCCATGCCGGATTGAAAGTAAAATTGTTCTCTGATCTCTTTGCTGCTCTCATTAACAGGCAAAATAAAGACGGGGACATCAGGACCTCCCCACTTTTTTTGCAGCGCTTTGTATTCTTTCATCACAAGCTTGAAATACCCTTTTTCTTTGAGCTTGTCGATCATTTCCTGGCAGGCGTTCCATGATCGCACCATTCCGTGATGTTGTAAATGGGCGAGAATAGATGATCCTTCTTTTTTCTCCGCTCCTTTAAAATAAGGGACAAAACGTGCCGCCAGTTCCTGAAATGATGATGATTGTTGGATGAGATATTGTGTATTGATCAGACCCATACCGCTGAACACCTCCATTTTCATCATATGCAAAAAGGCGGCGATCTGTTTATAGATCGCCGCCTTCTTAAGACATATTACGCTTCGTATTTTTTGAAGATAATTGTCGCATTGTGCCCGCCAAAACCAAGTGAGTTGCTCAATGCAACTTGTACTTCTTTTGAACGTGCTTCATTTGCTACATAATCAAGATCACATTCTTCATCTGGTGTTTCAAGGTTAATCGTTGGCGGAATGACACTGTCTTTAATCGCCAGAACAGAGAAAATCGCTTCTACTCCGCCTGCTGCACCAAGTAAATGACCTGTCATTGATTTTGTCGAACTGATCGCAAGCTGATTCGCATGCTCTCCGAACACTTCTTTAATCGCCATTGTTTCAAACTTATCATTATACGGTGTGCTTGTTCCGTGGGCATTGATATAATCAATTTCTTCCACTGTTAAACCTGCATCACGAATTGCTTCTTTCATTGCACGTACGCCGCCTTCTCCGTTTGGAGCAGGTGCTGTGATATGGTATGCATCTCCAGTTGAACCGTAGCCAACGATTTCTGCATAAATGGTCGCACCACGTTTTAACGCATGCTCTAATTCTTCAAGAACAACAATTCCCGCTCCCTCACCCATAACAAATCCGTCACGGTTTTTATCAAATGGACGACTTGCTGTATCTGGATCAGGATTTGTCGAAAGGGCTTTGTTTGCACAGAAACCAGCAAACGACATTTTCGTTAATGGTGCTTCTGTTCCACCTGTAATCATCGCATCTGCATCTCCGCGCTGAATCACTTTAAAGGCATCACCAATGGAGTTTGTTCCTGTCGCACATGCTGTCACTGTACAAGAGTTAACCCCTTTTGCGCCAAGTGCAATCGAAATTTGACCTGTCGCCATATCTGGAATCATCATTGGAACGAAGAACGGGCTTACGCGTCTTGCTCCTTTATTTGAATACACTTCGAATTGCTCTTCGAATGTTTCAAGTCCGCCAATACCAGATCCAACCCATACCCCAACACGAGGTGCGTTTTCATCTGTAATTTCGAGGCGTGAATCTTCTAAAGCCTTTTGAGCAGCAACGACTGCATATTGTGTGAAGCGTGCCATCTTTCTCGCTTCTTTTTTCTCCATGTAATCTTCGATGTTAAAATCTTTTAGTTCTGCTGCTACTTTTGCTGTATATTCACTTGAATCAACACGTGTGATCGGGCCAACACCTGATACACCTGCTACAGCATTTTTCCATGTTGTCTTTACATCGTTGCCAAGAGGTGTCAAAGCACCTAATCCTGTAACAACTACTCGTTTCTTATCCATTAATTTGTGCACCCCACTCTTTTATCGGCCCCATCGCATAGCGATTGCGCCCCACGTTAATCCTCCACCAAAACCAACCATTACAATCACATCGCCGTCATGAATTTTTCCGGCTTCGATTTCTTCACATAGTGAAATTGGAATGGATGCTGCTGATGTGTTTCCATATTTATGGACTGTTTTCGACATTTTTTCAACTGGCAGCTCTAAGCGTTCGCGTGCCGCTTCCATAATGCGAATGTTTGCTTGATGCGGAATCAAGAAGTCTACGTCTTCTTTTGATAGTCCAGCTTTTTCAATCACGTTTACACTTGACTCGCCCATTTGTCTCACAGCAAATTTAAATACTTCTCTTCCATTCATGATTGTATGATCTTTTTCATCTAAGTACAAGTGCTTCCCGCCTCTTCCATCGGCTCCAAGCTCAAATGATAGAATTCCCTTGCCTTCGCTGACTGTTCCTAGTACAGCAGCACCTGCTCCATCTCCAAACAAAACAGCTGTGTTGCGGTCATCCCAGTCGGTAATGCGAGAAAGCTTTTCTACACCAACGACAAGCACATGTTTGTAAGTGCCAGATTCGATAAATTGTTTTCCAGTAACAAGCCCATACATAAAGCCAGCGCAGGCAGCGCTAATATCCATTGCACATGCTTTATGTGCACCGAGCTGCTCTTGAATCATACAAGCGACTGTCGGAAATGCTTGATCTGGCGTAACTGTCGCTACAAGAATCATATCAATATCTTCTGCAGCCACATCTGCGTCAGCTAATGCTTTTTTTGCAGCAGCAAGCGCCATATGAGATGTATTGACATCATCAGATGCAATTCTTCTTTCTTCTATACCTGTTCTAGTACGAATCCACTCGTCAGAAGTTTCAACCATTTTTTCTAAATCACGATTTGTTAATACTTTTTCAGGTATATAGCGGCCAAGGCCAATAATTCCAGCATTCATTGAATAAGACTCCTTTTACTCATACGAGCATGTGATATTGTGATCTTATATTAGTATCTGGTACTAATTTTACCTTATTTTTTTCTCCTTGGCAATACAAACGTCTAACCTTTCCTCTCACTTTTTTCATAGATTAATGATATACCAATAGTAGAAAGGAACATGTGATATGGCGCAAAAGGATATTTTCTCAGCAATGATGTTTGGTCAGCCGCTTGAAAAGGAGAAAAGCAAGACAGAAAAAAAGGAAGAGCGTGCAGAGACTTCTTCAAGTGATGACTCCATTGACTACATGCATGTCATGAATCAAATTGGAAACATTATGAACTCCATCGATGAGCTGAAGCCTGTGTTTAAAGATGTCGGCCCTATGATTAGTGCCTTCAAGAAAAAATTATCATAAAAAAAAAAGCCACTATTCTGTGGCTTTTTCTGATGCTGCATCTGCTTTTCCAAGCTCATATGCCTCTTGCATGACAGATGTAAACAAAGAGAGAAGCGGCTGAAGTGCTTCTGGATCAAGCTGAATCCCTGCTTTATCTAATTCTTCTTTTGCTTGTGGAAAATACTTCATCGCAATTTGTAAAAACTCCATCGATTTTTCGTGTTGCATGTTCAACGTCCTCACTTTTCATTTGGCAATTTGCCTGTTTTTTTGTAATTCGCAATATCCTTCTCAATGTCTTTCACAAAAGCGCGGTCTATGGTTGAGCTAAATTTCCCCATTTCGATCACTCCTTCTTTAAAGTCAAAGGAGTACTCACCTTGTTCGTTTAGCTTGCCTTCATTAAACTTCTTCGCAATGATACTGTACGCTTTATCGACATGCTGTACAGTGCTAGTTAACACCGTATGGCTTCCAAGGTTGGATTGATCAGTGACATATCCGATCGCAGATAAATTGTCGGTTTTGATTTGTTCAATGACAGGGATATTATAACCATCACCTGCTGGATACACAACATCTACACCTTGTTTTTTCAATTTTTGATAGAGGTTCACGGCTTTGTCAGCATCATCCCAATTTTCGACAAATTCCGCTAGGACTTGCACATGTTCGTCCTGATATTTTGCACCTTTGATAAAACCGTCTACTTCACTTTGCCAATCATATGTAGCCAGAATACCAATCTTTTTTGTTTTGGACATATGTGCTGCTGTCATGCCTCCGAAAAAGCCCATTGCTTCTCCTTTAAACGTGACGTTTGTGACATTATCAGCTTGAGGCTTGCCTCCATTGACCGTGATAAATTGTGTTTTCGGATAATCTTCACTGATCAAGTTGAAAATTTCGCTGTATTCATTGCCATGGCCAATAATCAAATTGACCCCTTTTTTATGAAATTCTTCAATGGCATCAACGATTTTCTCCTTGTCGACCATCCCTTCCTTATAATAAACATCTACACCAAATGTTGATTGGATATTTAATAAGCCTTTATAACCTTTCGTTCCCCAAACTTGATCATTAATCGTATCGGGGACGAGTAAACCCACCTTCTCAATATGTCCTTTTAACGGCGCCTGTGAGCAGGCAGATAGCATAAGAAGAAGGAACGAAAAGATCATGACAAGCCGCTGGTACTTCATGCCATGTTCAACTCCCTTTGCAACACGCAGGCATGAACCTGTATGTTAAATATAGGTTTATTTTATACTGAAAAAAGATAAGATGGAAGATCATTCTTGCTTTTTGTCGAAAAATGTTGAGTTTTGTCTTTTCCATTCTGCTATGATTTCTTCTGCTTGTTTGTCACCTGTTTGTCTTTCTACATTCAATTGATGGATCATTTCCTGCCTTTGATCAGTGCGTGCCCACTTTAAAAGCTCCTTTGCGACATCTTCTACAAAAAATGCGTGATCGTCCTTTATTCGTCTCTCTTCATGGAGTGTCCACGGACCAAACATGCGTGGAAGGATAACAGCCGAAACGCTTTGTTCATGCGAATGGCTTTCGGGTTCTTCGTAAAACAAGCGGTATATGCCATGCTTCGCTTCGAGGTCTGTCTCTCTGTTCATTGAATCATCTGATTGAAAAAAGATCAGGTCATATGCCTCTTTCCTATCTTGACCATCAATAACGCGGACAAGATCATTGCGGCCGAGCCACATCATCCGCTCTTCTAATAACATTTTTTGCTCCTCTGACTGCTCCTTAGGATATGTGATATCCACTTGTATGCCCTCTTTCATCATATATTCACAAAGTGTCAGTCCAAAAAATTCATCTGCACCTATGATCAGTCCTGTTTCCATGTTCATGTCCCCTTTTTTAGCATATCGAATAAAAAGAAGAGCCCTTTCCATGAAGGGCTGTTATCATCCTATTCATTACAATTCTCTTTCATGCGATTTATAAAACTTGTGAATGGACTGAAAGATTCTTCTTGGATGATCAAACATATGCAAGGTAAGGTCCATCTGACAATGGTCTGGATTCATCATATGTTGATCAATAAAAGGCTTTGCATGTAGTTCATAGGCATACGGTGCGCCGTTTAGTCTCTGCCATATATGAATCGGTACATGAGCTGAATGAACGGGGCAAGAAGGAAGTGGATACGTTTCTGCTTCCTTTGCAGAGCACCCATAGCTCTGTGCGAGTTCTTTCATGAACTGTTTGTAGAAGAATTTGTGTTCCTTTTCTCTTTCTCTTTGTGCTTGCAGGTGTAAACATGGATTCATCATGGCTATAGACCTTAGCACTTCTGGCATTTCTTCGGCAAGACTCATGGCGACAAGTGCGCCCATTCCCTCTGCCAGCACATGAATTTCCCGGTTTAATATTTCTTGTTTTAATGTGTGATGAACAAGCTGTTTCGCACTAAAAACAGCATCTTCACATCCCCAGTGATTCCCATGAAGATGACTATTAAACAATGTATATCCTTCATCCTTTAAAGCAGTTAATAGCTGGTTTCTTCCGTAATGCTGAAGCCAGAATGATGTATTTTCCTGCACAAAGTGATTTCGGTCACCGAGGATTAGAATGCCAAAGCCATTTGGTTTTTGAGGAAGGTGAATGACGTTCCACTGGGAACCAAGCTGGAAAAAACGTTCGCTTACACCCATATGGCCAGCCTCCTTTCAGTGATTCTGCTTTCTATGATATGAACAACAACTCTTGTAGGAATAAGGAAATCCCCTAAAGACAGAAGAATTCTTTTTATTTTTATAGTAGAAGGTCTCAAAATGGTCACATAAAGGCGGAAAACAGTCTTTTCTCTGAACTCGTATCTATGGTATGATAGTCAATAGATTGTTACATAAAGGACGGTGGAATAATGCATTACATTATCACCCTCATTTGGACTTTTCTGCTGACACATATGGCTGGTTACATCGTTTCATCTATGAATGGAGCTGCTTATGATTTTACGTTAACTTCCATTCTTGCCATAGTGTTTACGGTTATTTTATTCATCTTTGCTGAAGTAAGTCCAATGAAAGAAACAGAAAGTTCAACAGAACATTCTTAATATTCCTGGAAAAGAGCTAATGATTTGAGATTAGCTCTTTTTCTTTTTTTCAGAATGATGACCAGAAGTTGAGAGCGCACGCTAAAACCCCCTGCCGTCAATTACAGGGGGTTTTTGAGTTACACCTCAACCGTTTCGGACTTCTGTTTGTCTGCTGACAAATGGCTTTTCGCAAGCCCTGTGAACAGGAAGATCGCGATGCCCGATAAAATTTCAAGCACACCACCCCCCGCAATGACAGGTCCTGCTCCAAAGCGTTCTGCCAGGACGCCCGATATGACGGCTGCAAGCGGGAGAAAGACATTTGATGACGCATTGATCACGGCATATACTTGCGGCTGATCTTCTTGGTCAACAGACGTTTGAATAATGACCATCTCTGGGACATTGATTGCACTGACGGCTGCACCAAAAATAAAGGAAGCTAGAAGAACGACTGGAAGCCATGTACTCATTCCAGTGATAAAGAATGCAGCACCTTCAATCATGCCTGCGACAATAAAGAACAAGCCGAATCTTTTGATTTTCACCTTCGCCAGTGCAAAGCCCATCATAAACGCACCGACTGCAGCGACACCTCTTAAAATGGAATACACCATTGAATCACTTTGCAGCGCTTCTGCTACATATACAGCGGATAATGCCTGCCACGGAGCTGCGGCGACATTCATTAAAATACAATAAAGGGTCAGTGCAAATAAAATATGATGATTTTTAACGACTAGAAAGCCTCTTTTTAAGTTATACAGATATGTATTCTTTGCTTGTTTAATGTCTGCTGCTTTTTCTGCATCTGACTTTTGGAGTTTAACGCCAATAATGAACAAGCCCGATATGATAAATAAAGCAGTGGTGATTAGGAGCGTATCTGCAGGGCCAATTAATTTGACCAAAAGACCAGCGACCATCACCGCAGCAAGTGCGACAATTTCAAAAGATGATTGCAGGATCGCATTTGCTTTTTGAATGAGATGCTTTGGAACAATCTGCGGCAGGATGGCCACAGAAGCCGGGTTATATGCTGCACCTGTTGCCGATTGAATAACCATTAATGAGATCAATAACCATAGAGGCAATATGTGCGAAAAATGCAGTAGTGGAATAATGAGTACAATGGTTGCTCGAATGACATCTGAAGCAAACATCCATTTAGATAAATGATGTCTTTTCATAAGAGGTCCTAGTATTGGGGCCAACAATGATGAAGGAAGAACTGTCACTGCTAGAAGAAGTCCGGTACCGAGCGCTCCATCCCCTCTTAAAATCAATAACCAAAGAACGGATGTAAAAGCAAAACTTTCTCCTGTATTTTTTATGAGTCTTGATATGAACAATGAGGTGAAGCGTTTATTCCAAACACTTTCACTGAGATTCATCTTTTCCATCACACAAATCCTTTCAACCTTATACTATTTTTACATATTTTACCTTAATCTTTCTTTTTTTCATACTATTTATTTGAAAATTGGAACTTAATTGTTTTTTATTATAAAGAAAAAAGAGGCATGACACATGCCTCTAAAGACTTATTCATATGGACTCTTAGTCAATTGCTTACGGCTTTCTTTGGTACGTCCAAACACGGTTATGGTTCGAGTTATCCGGAAAGACGTCTCCTGCTTTAAGCTTTATCTTTAAAGGATCTTTCACCATACTACCGGTCTCACCGATTTCGATATAAACACCATTATTAGGTGCCTTATTACCAGATTTAAACTGATGCTGTTGACCCATTTCCATCCTCCTTTCTCGATTGATGTTATTATGTCCCGTCCATTGCCTCTCCAATCCAATATGTAAAAAGTCCCTGCTCAGTCGAGACAGGGACACTTGTGATTTATTTAGGTTGTTGATACATGAGCTCTTTGATTAACGCTTTTTGCACATGCAGACGATTTTCTGCTTGCTGGAATACTTTAGAGTGTGGTCCATCAATGATATCAGCCGTCACTTCTTCTCCGCGGTGTGCCGGCAGACAATGAAGGAAGATATAATCTGCTGCTGCATGTTGCATGAGTTCCTCATTGACTTGATATTCTTTAAATTCAGCTAGACGTTTCTCTGTTTCAGCTTCCTGTCCCATGCTTGTAAATACGTCTGAATAAATGACATCTGCATCCTGAACAGCAGCTACTGCATCTGTTGTGACGATGACTTCTGCGCCTGATTGTTTTGCAAACGCCCGAGCAGTGTCTGTCACCTCTTGAAGAGGTTCATAGCCTTTTGGTGATGCAACGGCAATGTCACAGCCTAACTGCGCGCAGCCGACCATTAAGGAATGAGCCACATTATTCCCATCACCGATGTACGCCACTTTCACACCTTTTAGTGTGCCTTTTGCTTCTTTAATCGTCAGTAAATCAGCCAGTGCCTGACATGGATGAGAGTAGTCCGTTAGTCCGTTGATCACTGGAATAGAGGCGTATTTTGCAAGTTCTTCTACCTTCTCATGTTCAAAGGTTCGAATCATAATGCCATCTACATACCCAGAGAGCACCTGCGCTGTATCACCAATCGTTTCTCCTCTGCCAATTTGCAGATCATTTGAGCTGAGGAAGAGCGCATGTCCGCCTAGCTGCGTCATGCCCGCTTCAAACGAGACACGGGTTCTAGTTGAAGATTTTTCAAAGATCATCGCTAATGTTTTTCCTTTGAATAAATCTTGATATGGATGTTGTTTCATTTCTTCTGCTTTTTCAATTAAGTACGCAATGTCATTGATCGAAAAGTCTTTTAACGATAAAAAGTCTTTTCCGTATAATGCCGGTTGCACGTCGACTTGGCTCATGCCGTCACTTCCTTTTTATATAATTCGTGGAGAGATACTGGTGATACATCTCCATCTTTTCCTTGCAGGAACGCTTGCGCCGTTTCATATTCGGTTAGAACTTGAACACCATGTGTGAGTGCTTTTACACGCTGTTCTTTTGCCTCTTCATCATCACCTAAATGAATGTGAAGCGATTTATCGTCTTGTTGCAGCCACGATTCAAAGCTGCCAGTCCAGACGTCAAAGCCTGCTCGTTTTGCTTCATCTACGAATAATTCACTGCCTTGTATAAAGAGGCTTCCTTTCTGTTTCCAGATCGGTGCAAACACTTTTTTCAAGGCGCTTTCGACGTTCTTTCCTACACACATACCTTCACCCGTCGCCTTCATTTCAGGTGTGAGCTTTAAATCGATATCTTGAATGGCATGTGAGGAGAAGACTGGGAATTTAACAGCTGTGCCCCCCTTATTCTTCGTTGCCGGTTTCAATTCTTCAAGCGTTGCACCAGCTAACAGCTGAGTCGCCATTGGGATCATGTCAACACCCATGACTTTACTTACAACTGGAACAGTCCGGCTTGCCCGAGGATTCACCTCTAGTACGAGCGCCTGGTTCCCTTTTATCACAAATTGAATATTCATAATGCCTTTAAAAGCTAATTTCTTTGCGATTTGTTCAGAAGCGTTATACACCTGTTGTTTGATGTCTTCACTAATAGAGACACTTGGTAAGATGGCAAAGCTGTCACCTGAGTGTACGCCCGCTTTTTCAATATGCTCAACAATGGTTGGAATGAATGTCGTTTGTCCGTCTGAAATGAGATCCACTTCCACTTCTTTTCCAGTGACATACTCATCAATTAAGATCGGATAAGGTAAATGATCTGGCTGATCAAGTAGTTCTGCCAATTGAGCTTCTGTATGAACAACGATCATGCCCATTCCACCAATGACATATGATGGACGAATAAGAACAGGGTACCCGATGCTTGCAGCATGCTCCAGTGCTTCTTCTTTTGAATGTGCTGTATCTCCTTTTGCATGAGGAAGATTCAGTTCATCAAGAAGCTGATAGAATAAATCGCGATCTTCTAATGCATCTAGTGTGTCAAAGGACGTGCCTAACAAGGTAACGCCGGCTTTTTCTAAACCTTCCGCCACATTGATTGCTGTCTGCCCGCCAAATTGAACGATGACAAAATCAATTTGCTCCGCTTCAACTACGTTTAAAATATGTTCTAACGTGATCGGCTCAAAGTATAAACGATCTGCAATCTCATAATCGGTACTAACCGTTTCTGGATTATTGTTCATCATGATGGTTTCAAATCCAAGCTTTTGTAAAGTAAGAACGCCATGAACGGCACTATAATCAAACTCGACCCCTTGCCCAATTCGAATCGGACCAGAGCCAATGATGAGTGCACGCTGCTTTGTTTTCTCTTGATGCTCTCCATCACTTTTGCCAAAGTACGTAGAATAGAAGTAATTCGTTTTTGCATCGAATTCAGCCGCACATGTATCGACAATTTTAAATGAAGCGGCAATGCCATACTCTTGACGAAGCTGTCTGATATCTTGTTCACTGCGATCCGTCAGAGAAGCGATTGTTTCATCAAGGAAGCCTTTTTCCTTCACCTTTCTTAAGGTGTCTTTGGATAGCGTCCCCTGATGATTCTTCAATTCTTGTTCGAGTGTGATCATATTCTTGAAGACATGTAAGAAAAACAGATCAATCTTCGTCGTTTCATGAATCGTTTCAACGGTTTCTTGTCTGGAAAGCAGCTCCATGACAGCGAAGAAACGGCGATCGTCCGGTGTTTTGATTAATTCAAATAACTGTTCAGTCGAATGTTCTTTCAGTTCAGGCAAGTGGAAGCCCTTTGTTTTGATTTCAAGTGATGCGACGGCTTTTTGAATGGCAGATTCTAAATTACGGTCAATCGCCATGACTTCACCAGTCGCCTTCATTTTTGTGCCTAATTTCCGGTCTGCCTGTTTAAATTTATCAAACGGCCAACGTGGGAATTTCACCACGACATAATCGAGTGCCGGCTCAAAGCTAGCATACGTTGTTCCTGTAAGCGGATTTTTCAATTCATCTAGTGTATAACCGACCGCAAGTTTTGCCGCCATTTTGGCAATCGGATAGCCTGTTGCTTTCGATGCAAGAGCAGAAGACCGGCTGACCCGAGGGTTGACCTCAATGACAAAATATTCTTTGCTAAGTGGATCAAGAGCGAACTGGATATTACAGCCGCCAACGACATCAAGCGCTGAAATGATTTTTAAGCTCGCTGAACGGAGCATTTGATAATCCTGATCCGTTAATGTCTGTGACGGTGCAACGACAATCGAGTCGCCTGTATGCACACCAACTGGATCGATATTTTCCATGTTACATACAGTGATACACGTATTTTGACGATCTCTCATGACCTCATACTCGACTTCTTTAAAGCCAGCAATGCTTTTTTCAACTAAGCACTGATGAATCGGACTCGCTAGAAGAGCACCTTCAATCAGCGGTTTAAAAGCCTCTTCAGTTAAAGCGATGCCTCCCCCTTTACCACCAAGTGTGTAGGCTGGTCGAAGAATGACAGGAAAGCCCACTTCTTTTGCAAATTGAAGGGCGTCTTTCGCATTATCTACAATTTCACTTTCTGGTACAGGTTCATTCAAATGCTTCATGAGAGCACGGAATTTCTCACGATCTTCACCGTTTTCAATTGTTTCAACTGACGTTCCGAGCAGTTTTACCCCATGCTTTTTCAGCACACCGGCTTTTTCCAGCTCGACAGCAAGGTTTAAAGCCGTCTGTCCGCCAAGATTGGCTAAAAGACCATCTGGTTTCTCTTTTTCAATGATTCTTGTCACTGAATCAACTGAAAGCGGTTCAAAATAAATTTCATCAGCAAATGACTCGTCTGTCATAATGGTTGCTGGGTTGTTATTCACTAAGATGACGTTGTAGCCTTCTTCTTTTAAGGCCATACAACCTTGTGTTCCTGAGTAATCAAATTCTGCTGCCTGACCAATGATGATTGGACCAGACCCGATGACTAGAATGGTTTGTATGCTTTGATCTTTAGGCATGTGCGACTTCTCTCCTTGCTTGTTTCACTTTCTCAATAAAATCATCGAATACCCATTCACTTTCTGCAGGGCCTGGATGTGCTTCTGGATGAAATTGAACGGACATAATCAGCTTCTCTTTATGAATGAATCCTTCAACAGATCCGTCATTCACGTGGAGGAATTTGACGTCCACTTCTTTGTCATTCATGCTTTTTTCATTGACCACATAGCTATGATTTTGGCTTGTCATAAAGACACGTTTTGATTCTGTATCTTGTACAGGATGATTCGCCCCGCGGTGGCCAAAAGGAAGCTTATACGTATCCCCGCCAAGCGCAAGAGCAATTAATTGATGACCTAAGCAAATGCCTAGTGTCGGGAAGGTCATTATGATGTCATGAATGGTTTTTAAATATGGCTTCATTGTTTTTGGATCTCCAGGTCCATTTGACAAAAGGATCGCATCTGGCTTGATATCAAATACCTTTTCCATTTGTTTGTACGGAATCACTGTGACTTTACAGCCGCGCGCTTCGAGTGAGTCCGCAATTGATTTTTTAAAGCCAAAATCAATGAGCGCTACATGTTCCTCGCCGCTGCCTTGTGTGTATACTTCATCTTCTGTGACCTGCTCAACCACATTGTCTTGCTTCATTGCAGGAGGCGTTTCATTTTCGTCTAAACTAAGCACTGCATTCATCGTTCCATTTGCTCGAATGTTCTGCACGACAGCGCGAGTATCTGTATGTGTAAGAAGCGGAATGTTCCACTTCTGTAAATAATCTTTTAAGCTTACGGCTGCAAGGTGATGAGAAAAATGGTCAGCTGCCTCATAGACAACGACCGCTTTTACTTGTGGTTTTTTGCTCTCAAAGTCTTCATGATTGATGCCGTAATTTCCGATGAGCGGATATGTGAAGACAATGATTTGTCCTTTATAAGAAGGATCTGTGAGCACCTCTTGATAACCTGTCATCCCTGTAAAAAAGACCACTTCACCTGTCATGCCAGCTTCTCCTGTCAGATCTCCTTCAAAAGAGGCTCCATCTTCTAAATTTAAATAACCTTTCATGCTTGTGTCACCCCATATTGAATAATTAATAATATAAATGCATGTTTATGCGTTTTGGTGTAAAAAAATTTAGACCATTACTGTTTCATTTGCTAACACTTGAATGATTGCTTCAATGGCTTGATCCAATTCAACTTTTTTGACATTCAGCGGAGGTAATAAACGAATGACATTCGGACCAGCTGGAAGCACAAGCAAACCTTGCTCTCGAAGGGCTGTGATGTAATCACCTACTGGCTGATGACACTCAATTCCTGCCATTAATCCTTTGCCCCTTACTTCTTTCACGATGTTCAGCTGTTTGACTTCTTGCAGTCTCTTTAAAAGGTACGCACCCTTTTCTTTCACTTCTGAAAGAAAGTCTTCTTTGAATATTACATCAAGGGTTGCGTTCACAGCTGACATAGCGAGCATATTGCCACCAAATGTTGTGCCATGAGAGCCTGGAGAAAATGCATCCCCTAAAGCTTTTTTCCCTATCACTGCACCGACTGGAAATCCATTTCCTAAACCTTTTGCGGCTGAAATAATATCAGGATCAAGTCCCGATTGCTCATAGGCAAATGCTGTCCCTGTTCGCCCAATACCCGTTTGGATTTCATCTACAATCAGCAGTGCTTGATGTTTTTTGCAAAACATTTGAACGGCTTCTAGAAATTCAGCTGTAGCTGGATTGACTCCACCTTCACCTTGCACCACTTCCAGCATGACCGCTGCGACATCATCGATTTCACACGCTGTGATCGCTTCAGGGTCATTAAATGGTACATAATGAAAGCCTTCCAGCATCGGTCCAAAACCAGTTTTGATTTTATCTTGACCTGTGGCAGCCATACCAGCATACGTGCGCCCATGGAAAGAGTGCAAAAACGTCACAATATTTGTTTTACCTGTTGCTTTTCGGGCCAATTTGATAGCCCCTTCATTCGCTTCAGCCCCGCTGTTGCAGAAAAATACGAGATCTCCTGAACTGTTGGCTGCCAGCTTTTCCGCTGCTTTTTCTTGCAGTCCATTTTCAAATAGATTTGATACATGCCAGACCTCGTCAAGCTGCTTCTTGATGGCTTGATTGACCTTTGGATGATTGTGACCTAAATTCGTGACCGCAATGCCTTGTATAAAGTCTAAATATTTTTTCCCAGTTGTATCAACTGCCCAAGAACCTTCTGCCTCTTTAATTTCAACATTCCACCGTCCGTACGTTTGAAAGAGATGACTCACAGGACCGCCTCCTTTTGTTTTACAATTCGAGTTCCTTTAAAGGTATCTCCTGTAAAAATACTACCTTTTCCATTCACAATCATGACTTCATCCACATCTCCTGTTAAAGCACTTAGCGCAGATTGCACTTTTGGAATCATTCCCCCGGAAATAATACCTTCATCGATGAGCTTGAGAGCTTCTTGTTCGGTGACAACGTCTAACAGCTCACCATTTTTTAAAATTCCTTCCACATCTGTGACAAACATGAGCTTATCAGCTTTCATAGCTCCTGCGACTGCTGATGCTGCAAGATCAGCATTTACATTTAACGTTTGGCATTCTTCGGTCATAGATAGCGGCGCAATGACGGGAATGAATTGTTTCTCCATTAGTGCTTCTGCCATCTCTGGATTGACTTCTTTGATTTCGCCAACGTACCCATATACATCTTGATCGAGAAAATCGGCGACAAGCATCTGTCCATCTTTACCAGATACACCGACAGATGATATATCATGCTTTGCCAACTCTGAAACAAAGTATTTATTCACCGTTCCTGAAAGGACCATTTCGGCTACCTCTAACACCGGCTTTGTTGTTTTGCGCTGTCCATCTACAAATTCCGTTTTCACTTCTAATTTTTGCAGCATGCTCGTGATTTCAGGACCCCCGCCATGTACGATAGCCAGTTTAAATCCAGCAGCTTGAAGTGAGCGGACATTTTCATAAAAGGTATCGGAAAGTTCTCGAATGACACTGCCTCCACACTTGAACACGATCGTTTTATCCATGTCTATCTCCTTCATTATGTGCGATAGCTCGCGTTAATTTTCACATAATCATAGGTAAGGTCACAGCCCCATGCTGCCGCTTCACCATTTCCTTCATTCATTTGAATGAAAATCGTAATCTCATCCTGCTCTAGATACGCTTTTGCTTCCTCTTCTGAGAAAGACTGAGGTTCATTATGTTTAAACAGACATTGCCCGCCTAAGTAAACTTCCACCTCTTCTGGCGTGACAGAAGCTGCGCTATGACCGATTGCTCCGACAATCCGTCCCCAGTTGGCGTCCGTACCGTATACGGCTGTTTTCACAAGACTTGAACCTACGATTTTTTTTGCAATAATTCCCGCTTCTAAGTTGTTTTTAGCACCAACAACTTTCGCTTCGATTAATTTGGTTGCGCCTTCTCCGTCTCTTGCAATCTCTTTTGCTAGATCTTCACAGGCTAGTTTTAATCCTTCTTTAAACAATGGCCATTCTGGATGTTCTTCATTCAGTGCCTGGTTTTCTGCCATTCCATTTGCCATCACAAGCACCATATCGTTAGTTGATGTTTCTCCATCGACGGTAATTTGATTAAACGTCACATCTGTAATGTCACGAAGAGCATTTTGCAAAGCTTCTTGTTCGACATTTGCATCGGTTGTGACAAACCCGAGCATTGTTGCCATGTTCGGATGAATCATACCAGAGCCTTTTGCTGCACCAGAAATGAGAATCTCTTTCCCGTCTATCGTCAAGGAGTATGTCGTATTTTTAATGACTGTATCTGTTGTTAAAATCGCTTCTTCAAAGTGGCCATTTCCTGCTTTTGCTTCTTTTAGCTGAGCGATGCCTGTTTTGATTTTATCCATATCCAGACACTCTCCAATGACACCAGTAGAAGAAACAGCAATGTAATCAGGCTCTGTGCCTAACATGTCTGCACAGGCTGCCTGCATGTCGTATGCATCTTTTAATCCCTGCTCACCTGTACATGCGTTGGCGATCGCACTATTGACAATGACACCTTTTAGTTTGCCCGTCTTTTTTAAGCTTTTTTGTGTGACTTGAAGAGGCGCAGCTTGAAAGTGACTTTGAGTGTATACCGCTGCACTCGCTGCTGGTACTTCACTGATGATCAAGCCAAGGTCTTTTTTTGAATAGCGTAATCCTATATGAATCCCCTTTGCTTCAAAACCTTTTGGTGATGATACGTCCCCGTCTATTTTGACAATACTTTTTTCATTCAATTCGATCATGTTTGTTATCTCCCCTGTTCTTATGGATAGAGAGGTGTCATTGTGAGGCCCGCCTCTTCATGTAAGCCTTTGATGATGTTGAAGTTTTGAACCGCTTGGCCGGCTGCACCTTTCATGAGATTATCTATGACAGATACAATCGTCAGTCTCCCTGTTCGCTCATCTAAATGAAAACCAATGTCACAGAAGTTACTGCCGTATACTTCTTTTGTTTGCGGATATATCCCATGATCTCTCACTCTTACAAAATAGGAATCTTCATAAAAGTCCTTCATCCTTTTCATTAACTCTTCTTTTGTGACATCTGATTTCAATTGTGTATACATCGTCGCCATAATCCCTCTTGTCATCGGGACAAGGTGTGTTGAAAATGTGATGTTCGCCGTTTGCGGGTTCCATTCTCTAAGTACTTGTTCTATTTCAGGTGTGTGCTGATGTTCATTCACCTTATAAATTTTAAAGTTATCGTTCAGCTCTGAAAAATGTGTGCCAAGTGAGGCTGATCGTCCTGCACCGGACACCCCGGTTTTTGCATCTATTATGATCATAGATTCATCGATTAAATTCTGTTTCATCAGCGGTGCTAAACCTAGAAGAACTGCAGTAGGAAAGCAGCCGGGGTTTGCAATGACTTCCGCTTGCTTAATGGTTTCACGATTCAATTCAGATAATCCGTATACAGCTTGTTGAACCGATGCTTCATCCGCTGCCCTTCGTTTATACCACGCTTCATAAACAGTTCCATCTTGAATGCGCAAGTCACCTGATAAATCAATAATTGGCACCCCTTGATTCATGAGCTTCGGTGTGAGTTCACTTGAAACGCCTGCTGGTGTCGCTAAAAACACAGCATCTGTTTCTTGCACAATGGCCGCCGGATCAATGGCTTTTAATGTTTGGTCAGTAATCGTTGTCAGATGCGGATAAGATTGACTGTATAATTGCCCATCACCACTTGATGAATACAATATACATTCCTCCACATGTGGATGCTGCTTAAAGATACGAACTAATTCCGCACCGCCGTACCCTGTAGCACCTATAATACCTATTTTCAACGTCAATACACCCTCTTGATCTTTGTGAAATTATTTAACATTATAACATGTATAAAAATTAATTCAATTGTATATTTAATATTTGTTTTCATTTTTTTTCATAAAAAAATCCACATATCTTCGTGAGACATGCGGATTTTATCTATTGTTCTTCATATTGAGGATCAGAAGCGCACTGCATAAATATAATAGGGAACTTGCATAAAAAATCAAATGAATGGTGAAGAAATCAGCAAACAGGCCGCCAAGCAAAAAGTGCCATAATTGCTGTATTGTTCTTATGAATTTTTATTTAAAGATTGTTTTTCTGCACTCGATTCTAATTCATTTATTTCGCTGACATAATAATTATAGAAATCATTTGTTTTTTTTGTATTAGAACAAATTAAAACTGGCAATTTACTTGATCTCCCTTTTAAAATTCTCGTATCCACTACAATTACTTTGTCATCCATTCGATAAATAGATCTTGAAGGAAAAAAATTATGAAAATATAAATGCAACTCGCTTTGAGTTACTTTTTTTCTTTGTTTACTTTTTACCCCATATATGTCTTTCCATAAATCCGTAACCTTGTGAATTGTTTGTTTTAATTCATCCGGTGATATATCATATTGAGCGGCTAAAGCTGGTAAAAATTTAGATTCTGGAGATAACAAAAAAACTCTAATTTTACAATTAGAATTTATTAACTTATTCACAAAGTGATCATAATTCGTTTTTGTCCATGTTTCGCCATAAGTATGAAAAATATCAATTGAATTTTTTGCATTATTTATGTAATAGCCATAATCAATTTGTGTTACATCTAGAAATGTTTCATTGATTCCCGTGTTCTGAATGTTTTCTTTTAATTTCAATTTATCAAAAATCATTTCTACTAATTTGTCCTTCATAAAGTATTCATTAAATCCAGTAAATACACCCGATATAAGTAATGCAGCTCCCACATTACTTGATATAGTTTTCCATATAATATGTGAAGGCAATAACTCCGAAATTAAAAAAAGAACAATACTAACAATAATAGTTAATAGTATTACAATTAGATTATATACACTATATCCACTTTTTAGCCTAATCATATGATCACCCCACTTATTAACTTAAAAAACCTAAATTACCATATATTTCATTATAATTCAATCGACAAAATAAAACCATATACTACATTAAGAAAACTTCTAATAGAATTCAATAATTTGTACAAAAGTAGAACCTACATCAGTTCACATATCCTCAAAAGATTAATTTTTCATAAAAAAACCTGGTACGAGTTCAACTCATACCAGGCATTTTTCGTATTTACTTATTGAATACCAAGCGCAATTTTAGCGTATCTTGACATTTTGTCACGTGTCCAAGGTGGATTCCAGACGATGTGAACTTCAGTTTCCTTCACTTCAGGCAAGTCACTTAATGCTTTTTTGACTTCATCGACGATAACTGGTGCAAGGGGACACCCCATTGATGTTAAAGTCATCGTGATATCCGCTTTTCCATTCTCATCAAGATCGACATCATAGACAAGTCCAAGGTTGACGATGTCTACGTTTAACTCAGGGTCAATCACCTGTTCTAGGGCGCCTAAAATATTTTCTTTCAATGCTTCATCCATGATATCCACTCCTTTTTCAACTAGTATAACGTACTTTTCCTTTTGGCTAAACGTTTGTGCTTTTCAGGTGTGTCACAAACCAGTCAATGGTTTCAAACATTGCTTGTCTTGAGACCTTATGGCCAGCCTGTCCATCTGTGATAAAACGAATCAGGTGCGGATCTTCTTTATATTGGGTTTCTGCTAACTGGTCATAAAGAGCTTTTGCATGTCTGTAAGGGACAACTGGATCGTTTTCTGCATGCCAGAATAACAGCGGTCTTTTGTTTAATCGATCTGTTTGCAGCGTTAAATCATAAGGGCGCAGCGCGTCTAATTGCTGATGAACCTCTTCATCTGTAATCTCTTTCATCAACCCTTTGTGCCGCATGTCCATAATTTGTGCTTGTAGGAATGTCGTATATTTCGGACTGCCCATCAAGCTGACTGCCGCTTTAATCCAATCATGTTTTGCGAGTGCACCAAAGGTCGTGATGCCTCCCATGGAAGTACCTGCAACACCTATTAGGTCGGCTTCAATCAATTGTTTTTCTTGAAAATGTGTCTTAAGTATATCGATTTCACGGATTTCGTTCAGGACGATTTCCCAAAACTTTGATGCCAGTTCCTCTAAGCTGAGGTTTTCTGATCTTACACCATGATAAGCACAGTCAGGCAAAATGACTCTCATGCCTTTTTCCGCCAAATGAAAGGCGAAGTGTAAGTTGTGCTCGCGTGCACTTGTAAATCCATGTATAAAAAATACAAGTGGCAGTGGTTTATCTTTATTTTCAGCTTTTACGATATGTAAAAATGGAATATCGTGCGTCATTTGCTCATCAATGGTGATCACAGCCTATGAATCCTCCTTTATCATTCCCGTCTTTGTTTATTTTAACATGTAGACAACGAAGATGTGATAAAGATACACTATAGGTGGAGGCACCCGCACCAGATGCCTCCTATTACTTACAGATCAAAGGAGATTTTATGGAGACTAAACCTTATCTAATCGCACTTGACCTGGATGGCACGTTATTAAAAGACGATAAAACGATTTCTGCACACACACTTGATGTCATTCAAAAAGTGAAAGACAGCGGGCATCATGTCTGTATTTCAACTGGCCGGCCATTTCGTTCCAGCTCTCCTTATTATCAGCAATTGCAGCTCGATTCACCGATTGTGAACTTTAATGGAGCGTTTGTCCATCATCCTCTTGATGAAAAATGGGGCAGATTTCACACATCACTTGATCTTCAAGTCGTGAAACAGCTTGTGGATATTAGTGAGGAATATAAAGTGCACAATGTGTTAGCTGAAGTGCTAGACGATTTGTATTTCCATTATCATGATGAAAAGCTCATTGATATATTTAATATGAATGCAAACAAAGTGACCGTTGGAGACCTTCGGAACAATCTTGGAGAGAATGTCACAAGCGTCTTAATTCACGCAAAAGAAGAAGACGTCGGAGCGATTCGGAGCTATTTGACAGATGTTCATGCAGAAGTGATTGATCACAGACGCTGGGCTGCTCCGTGGCATGTCATTGAAATCATTAAAACAGGTATGAACAAAGCCGTTGGACTGCAAAAGATCAGTGATTATTACGGTGTGCCTCAGGAGCGGATTGTGGCATTCGGAGATGAAGACAATGATTTAGAGATGCTTGAATTTGCTGGATGCGGGGTTGCCATGGGCAACGGGATTGATGCAGTGAAACGCGTCTCTAATGAAGTGACAGATACGAATGAACAAGATGGGATTGCAAAATTCCTAACGAATTACTTCTCGCTTTAATTTTTCCATTCATACATAGCAGGTCGAAGCGGGCATACTACCGTTAGACAGGTTGTCCTGTCAGCTTGTGTAAAGGGGCGGATTCCGAATGGGTAAAAGAAGCAAATCGAAACGCTTTATACAACAAGGTAAAGATTCAGTCAGTCTACATGACGCACGTTTTCCGTATCGTTCCACACTTGAAGAAGCTGCGGAGGACAGGGGAAATATGAAGACTGATGCTTCTGGAGGTTCATTGTGAGAAACGAACTTTTTGATCAAGCCAAATCATTTACTGAAGAAGCCCTTACTTCTTCATTTCCATCTGGTTTAGAGCGTCAACAAGCAGTTCAGCGAGCTAAAAACGCCGTATCATCTGCATTTGCTAATTCGACAGATGCAGAAAGAAACCAGCTGCATACGTTCCAAGACCTGCTTGATGATCTTTAACGAAAAAAGCTGTCCGCTTTGTGGACAGCTTTTCTTATGCTTATTTCACTTGGAACGTTTTCTTCTCAGTGATTTGCTTTAGCCCTTCTGCTTTTCCTTTAAATGTGACGACCGCTTCATACGTTCCCGGCTCCACACCGTTTGACCACGTATCTTGGAAGTCATATGTTTCATCTGCTTTCAGCACAAAGGATTGGATGGCTTGTGTGAACATACGGTCTTTCGAGTAACGGTATTTTTCATTTCCGTCTTCATCGTACACACTCAATTCGAATTTTTGGCTTGTGTTGAATGTGAATTCAATATCTCGATCTGATTCATTTTTTAGTGACATATGAAATTGAACCGAAGAACCTTTTTGGACGGGGTCTACTGTGAGTACAACGGTTTTTTCTCCCATTTGACCGGATACCTCCTTGTCTGGTTCATCCTTTTTTTGTTGCCCACAAGCTGTTAAAACCAATAGAACGAGAAAAAGCACTAACCCTTTTTTCATCTTCTACCCACCTTTTAATCTCGTCTGAAAAATCCAAGAATATTGGTTGTTTGAACAATATTTGTAAAGGCTTTTGGATCGACTTCCTTTATAATTTGTTCAAGTTCATACAGCTCATACCTTGTAATGACAATGACCATCATTTCTTTTTGTTCATTGGTAAATGCCCCTTTTGCCGGAACAGTCGTAATCCCTCTGACCATTTTTCCATAAATGGCTTCTTTGATTTCATCTGCTTTCTTTGTCACAATCATGGCGGTCAGCTTTTCATGTCTCGTATGGATGGCATCAATTACCCTAGTCGTCACATATAATGTGACAAGGGTATATAAAGCTTTCTCCCAACCTTGTAACAATCCTGCTGTAAAAATGATAATTCCGTTTAAAATGAAGAAATACGTGCCCACTGGTTTGTCTTTCCATTTCGCTAAAATCATCGCAATAATGTCAAGGCCGCCTGTAGATGCCCCATATTTCAGTGTAATCCCAATGCCAAGTGCAGAAATGACTCCGCCAAATACAGCATTTAATAAAATATCTTCAGAAACACTTGTCTCTGGTAAAATGCCGAGGAAAATCGTTGTCAGTGCCACACTAATAATGCTATACAAAGTAAAGGAACGACCAACCTTCATCCAGCCTAAAATGCCGACCGGAATGTTTAAAATAAATAATAGGATCCCTGTTGATAAATAAAACGGTGCATATTGATCGATTAAACTAGATAACAGCTGGGCAACCCCTGTAAAACCACTTGCATATACGTCAGCAGGGATTAAAAATAAATTCAGCCCAATCGCATTGAGTAAGGCACCAATGACGACGACGATGAATTTTTTTGCTTCTCCAATGAACATGTTGTCATTCCTCCACTTACCATTCTCTCTATGGTTTTCCCTAAAATTTAGAATTTGAACACGAAAAAATGATTTTCTATGATATAGTTAGGCTAAAAAGATGTAAAATATGGTTGATTTTTTTAGAAAGAAGGGATTTTGATGACTGTTCATATCATAGCAGACAGTGCTGCTGATCTGCCTCTTTCTTATTATGATGAACAAAACATGACACTCATTCCGCTGCGTGTATTACTCGGCGAGCAGGAATTTGAGGATTTGATCACCATTGAACCAAAACAAGTATTTGATGCGATGAGACAAGGTGCAAGTCCAAAAACATCACAAGCTTCACCGAACCGGATCAAAGAAGCCTTTGTTTCTGCAGCACAAACCCATACATCCGCTATCTATGTTGCCTTTTCATCAGAGCTTTCAGGTACATACCAAACCGCTGTGATGATGGCAAACGAAGTGAAGGAAGAATACCCTGATTTCGATTTACGAATCATTGATTCTAAATGTGCTTCACTTGGTTATGGACTAGCTGTCAAACACGCTCAATCACTTGCCATTGACGGAAATACAATACAAGAAATTGAAACGTCTGTAAAGCATTTTTGTGAATCTTTACAACATATTTTTACTGTAGACGATTTATCGTATTTAGCAAGAGGCGGAAGAATTAGTAAAGCGTCCGCATTTGTTGGCGGATTGTTAAGTATTAAACCCATTTTACACGTTGAGGATGGAAAACTGATACCCCTTGAAAAAATTCGTGGCCGTAAAAAATTATTGAAACGCATTATCGAGCTGATGAAAGAACGAGGATCTGACTGGTCTAGTCAAACTGTTGGCATTAGTCATGGAGATGACCCTGCACTTGCAGAAGAAATGAGACAATTAATCGAAGCCGAATTTCATCCAAAAGAAATCGACATCCAGGTCATCGGCGCGGCTGTTGGGTCCCACTCAGGCCCTAGCACACTTGCCATCTTCTTTACAGGCAGCCCATCATAAAAAGCACCCTTCCCTGAAACATCACGGGAAGGGTGCTTTTCTTATGATAGCTTAAATCGGTGAACGGTTTCGTTTAACCTTGCTGTCATACTCATCAGTTCTTCTACTTGTTTGTTCATTTGATGGAAAGATTGCAGTTGTTCGTTTGCCGAGGCAGAAATTTCTTCGCTGCCCGCTGCCGTTTCTTCTACAACGGCACTAATATTTTCAATCGAGTGCAGCACTTGTCCGCCAAGCTCTGTTGATTGAATAATTTGGTCATTTAAGACCGCCATTTCTTGCTTAATATGTTGTGCTTTTGTTTCTATATCTTCAAAGGAGTGTGAGGTTTTGTCCATTGCATCTTGCTGCTGAAGTGATAGCTTGACCCCTTCTTGTACAGTTTGGCTAATGGATTGAATGCCTTTTTCAATATGACTCACCATGTCAAAAATTTGTCTTGTTGCACGAGACGATTCATCTGCCAACTTACGGATTTCGTCCGCTACGACGGCAAACCCTTTGCCTGCTTCTCCTGCTCTTGCCGCTTCAATCGCCGCATTGAGTGAGAGGAGGTTTGTCTGGTCCGCAATTTCAGAAACCGTTTTGGCCATTGCGGAGATTCCGCTTGCGTACTGAGTGAATTCTCCTGCAGACTCTTCAATTTGTCTCGTCGCACGTGTATTTTTTTCAATGGCTGCTTTTGTTTCTGTTAACGTGTGCTTTCCGCTTTCCACCGCTTCAATGGCATCCTCTGTACTACGGATGACTGTATGTGATCTTTCGGAATTCTTACGGCCATGTGAATCCATTTTCTCAATCAAACTAACGCCATGCTGAAGGTCTTCTGAAATCGCTTGTGAACCATTCGCCATTTCGTCTGTCGATACAGACACTTGATTGGCCGATTCCATAAGCTTTTTGTTTTCATCATCTAGCTGAATCGAGAATGATTCTACTTGGCTTGAGACATGGCTGATTTCTTGAATCAAGCTAATCAGCTGATCCGTCATTTGATTGAACGACTCATTTAAGCCACCGATTTCATCTTTCCGCTTGATGTCCATCCGCTCCACAGCGAGGTTTCCTTCGGCAATCTGTTTTGCCCGGTAAGAAAGGGATTTGATTGGTGTCACAATGGATCTCGTTAACCCAATATTTAAAAAGACGGCGATGACAATCAGCGTGAGGGCTGCGACAGATGCGCTGGTAATGATCCTTTGCACATTGTCTGCCGCCTCCTCTAAATGGTATTCATACGCTTCTTGTGCTCTTTTATTCATCGTATGCACGTCGTTTAAAACACCGTCAATTCTGGCAGCCACTCGTCTGGCATCAGAGGCATTTTTTTCACCAATGGCATTGTTTGCTTCTTGCGTCCATGTGTCAAACTTTGAATTTAACCGTGTTAGGGCTTCTTTGTTCATATTTCCTGCGTTTTTGTTTAACGTTTGCAGCTGTTTTTTCGCTGTCGATATATCGCTTTGAACGACCTCTAGCTGTTCATCTGAAAGGGTCATGGAATAATTGGTCATGGCTTGTTCGACACTTTCAAAGCTGGCCTTCGTTTTTTGTACGTTCAGTAAGGTTTGAACTTCTGTTTCGCTTGATGACTGAATCTTTGTCATGCTCACAATAATAAAGGCAATTACGCCAACCGCTAAAAGAAGTGAAATGAGTGAGTTGAGCAAAATTTTGATGCGTAAGCTCATGATGCTGCCCCCTCTTCTTTCAGAAGTGTCTGCTTCAGTCCATTTAATTTTTTGGTCAATTTCTCAGCATCTTTGAGCACCCGGATTCTTGCCATATCGATTCCGTCATTACTTAAGTCATAGACGATATGCCCGCTTTTGATTTTGCTGCTTTTGACGAGCTGTTCGCTGAATTGATAAACGACTTCATCTACTTTTTTGACCATAGACGAAATAACGGCTTTTTCAGCTGTATAATACTGATCGCTGTCCACGCCGATTGCATATTTGCCTTGCGTTTGCGCTTCTTTTAATACACCAACACCCGTATAACCGGCTGCGGCATATAAAACATCTGCTTTCTTTTTGATCATGTCTTTCGCTATTTTACTGCCTTTGCCTGCATCACTAAATGTGCCAGCATACGTGGATACGACCTTGATTTTCGGATTCACAGATTTTGCGCCTTTTTGATAGCCTTGTTCAAATCGGTGGATCACCTCTGCATCGACTCCGCCCACAAAACCAATGACATCACTTTTTGTTGTCATGGCAGCAAGAGCTCCCGCTAAATAGCTGCCCTGCTCTTCTTTAAAAGTCACTGATGTGACATTTTTCAGTTCAGACACAGCATCAATGAGTAAAAATTGCTTTTTCGGATATTTTTTCGCTACCTTTTCTAAGTCTTCTTGCATACTGAAACCTACACCGATGATCAGGTCATTTCCATCTTTCACAAGCTCGGTCAGCCCTTTTTCATATGTATCGGTTTCTGCAATTTCTCTATAATCGAATTCAATGCCAAGCTCATCACGTGCTTTTTCTAATCCTTTAAATGATGAATCGTTAAATGATTGATCACCAAGACCATCATCCGTCAGCATGACACCAATATGCTTCGCATTTGATACCGGGGGTCCTCCCTGCTGATTGCTGCATGAGGCGAGTACCATGATCATAGCTGCCATCAGAAGTAATGAAATCTTCACTTTCATCCAAAAACACACTCCTTTTATCATCCTTACCTCTTATTTATCGGATTTGAGAGTCATTGTTTCAATGATAAAATGAAGGATTTTCAGCTTTTTTCATGACTTTTTTCACTGAAAAAAACCATTATTTATGACAAAAATAAAAAAAGCGAGCAAATGCTCACTTTTTCTCGTATGTCCATCCTTCTTTTTGGTAAACAAGATCATTTTTCATCAGATGACCTAATGCTCGTTTGAAGGCTGCTTTGCTCATTTGAAATCTTTCCCGGATATCTTCTGGATCACTTTTATCCCCGTAAGGCATTGCACCGTTTCTCGTTCTCATGTAAGTTAAAATTTCTTCTGCATCGACAGATAATGCATCCTGTTTTCTAGGCAGCAGAGAAACGTTCACGGTTCCGTCCTCTTTCACTGCAATGACGCGTCCTGTCACGGTCGATCCTAATCTAGGCTCTTCCTTTCGTTCCGTGCGGTGGATAAACCCACGCACGCCTGTATCTGTCAGCATAAAAGAACCTGTCGCAATTAAGCGATAAATCGTTCCCGTAATTTCTTTGTTCATTAACGTTTCTGGCGCCTCAGTAAATAATTCACTGATCACATCTTCAGTGGCTGGTTTTGCGAACATTCTCCCGTAACTTGTCACTTTGAGCATACAGTATAGTTTGTCGCCTTTTTTCGGCCACGCTTCCTCAAAAGGCGGGAGGTGTTCAGTTGCAACAAGTGCATCCTTTGACAAACCTATATCGACAAAAGCACCCATATCTTCTACAACGTCTACGACTTCTACCCAGTCGTATGTATGTGCATTGATTTTAGGAATTTTCATCGTCGCTGCCAGTCTTTCTTCATGATCTACATATAAGTAGACCTCTACTTCATCACGATCTCCAATATCCTCTGTCATCTCACTGCGATGTAGGAGAACAGAATCTTCGCCATCTGTTAAAAAGTAGCCGTATTCCATCTCGTTATCTATTTGCAAGGTCAGTTGCTCACCTGGTCTCATGTTCTCTTCCTTCCTATCTGCCCTTAAAAGAGCGTTCGTTCATCTTTTGATTCACTTTATTCTACTATACTTCTGTCATCATGAACATCTCTAGTTCTGTTAGCTAAAGTGGACAAACTGCACTTGAATTATACCGCATACATCTGAACTCTCTTCGATAAAGTTTCTTCTTCCCCTATGGGCATGATAAAATAGACGCAATATCTATAGTTGGAGGTCATATGTGATGGCAAAAGAAAGTTCATTTGATATTGTATCGAAGGTGGAGCTGCCAGAGGTGCAAAACGCCATTCAAGCAGCACTGAAAGAAATTAAAAACCGTTATGATTTTAAAGGAAGTAAAAGTGATATTTCACTAGAAAAAGAAGAACTCGTTCTCATTTCTGATGATGACTTCAAGCTGGAGCAGCTAAAGGATGTCCTTGTGACAAAACTGATTAAACGAAACGTACCGACTAAAAACATTGACTATGGAAAAACAGAACATGCCCTAGGTGGAACCGTTCGCCAGCGTGCAAAGCTGATTAGCGGGATTGATAAGGACAATGCCAAAAAGATCAATGCCTTGATCAAACAATCTGGTTTAAAAGTAAAGTCGCAATTTCAGGATGACCAAGTGCGTGTGACAGGAAAAAATAAAGATGATTTACAAGAAGTGATGGCGCTCATGCGCAAGGCAGATTTACCGATTGACGTCCAATTTATAAATTTTCGATAAATTTCAAATTTTCCATTGATTATTTCCGATTTTTTCGATACAGTTGATGGAAGTTCAATTCATTGACATGTTCATATCGCTTTCTTATCAAGAGAGGCAGAGGGACTGGCCCTGTGAAGCCTCAGCAACCGGTGTAGTAGAAATCTATTTTCTATGACCAAGGTGCTAAATCCAGCAAGCAACTGCTTGGAAGATAAGGAGAAGAATTTCAATACAGCCAAAAAGTCTTCTTCTTATCAGAAGGCTTTTTTTGTTACATAGAAATAAGGAGGAAACCAATGGGCCTATTACAAGACTTACAAAATCGCGTACTGATTGCTGATGGAGCAATGGGAACACTTTTATACTCTTATGGCATTGACCGCTGCTTTGAAGAATTAAATTTATCGAAAGAAGATGAAGTCAAAAGAGTGCACGAAGCTTATGTGCAAGCTGGAGCGGACATTATTCAAACGAACACATACGGCGCGAATTATATTAAACTATCCCGCTATGGCTTAGAGGAAGAAACAAAACGCATTAACACAAAAGCTGTACAAATTGCTAAAGCAGCCGCTGGCTCAGCTTATGTCCTCGGAACGATCGGCGGCATTCGAACATTTAACAAAAATGCCTACTCTTTAGACGAGATTAAACGGAGCTTTAGAGAACAGCTCTATATCCTTTTAAATGAAGAGCCTGATGGGTTACTGCTTGAAACATATTACGATATTGAAGAAGCAAAAGCCGTTCTTGAGATTGCTCGCAAAGAAACAGCGCTTCCGATTGTCATGAACGTCTCCATGCATGAGCAAGGTGTATTGCAGGACGGTACACCGCTAAAAGACGGTTTATCTGAATTATCCTCACTTGGCGCTGATGTCGTCGGCATTAACTGCCGATTAGGCCCTTATCATATGATTCAGGCACTTGAAGGCGTTCCACTTTTGGAAAATTCTCATTTATCTGTCTATCCAAACAGCAGTCTTCCCTCCCTTGAAGAAGGCAGACTCGTCTATGATACAGATAATGATTATTTCCGAAAAAGTGCACTTGAGTTTAGAAATCAAGGCGCACGAATCATTGGAGGCTGCTGCGGAACAACCCCTCAGCATATTAGCGCCATGGCTGAGGCGGTCAAAGATTTAGCACCTATCACCGAAAAAGAAGTGAAAGTATTAAAAGAAGAAATCATTTCCATCCAAGATCAACGGACAGAACCAGGTCTTGACGAGCTGGCTGTGAAAAAACGTTCGATTATCGTCGAGCTGGACCCGCCGAAGAAGCTGAACTTTGAAAAATTCCTTATCGCAGCGAACGAATTAAAAAGTGCAGGCATTGATGCCCTCACGCTGGCCGATAACTCTCTAGCTACCCCGCGTATTAGCAATGTGGCATGCGGCGCTTTATTAAAACAGCAGCTTGATATGCGTTCACTTGTCCATATCACATGTCGTGATCGCAATTTGATTGGACTCCAATCCCACTTAATGGGGCTGGACACGCTTGGACTAACCGATATTTTAGCCATCACAGGCGATCCGTCTAAAATTGGAGACTTCCCAGGTGCGACATCTGTGTATGATTTAACCTCCTTTGATTTGATCCGTCTGATCAAACAATTTAACGAGGGGCTATCTTTCTCTGGGAAACCGCTCGGGAAAAAGACTAATTTTTCAGTGGCTGGCGCGTTTAATCCCAATGTCCGTCATATTGATAAAGCGGTCAAACGCCTCGAGAAGAAAATCGAATACGGTGCCGATTATTTTATTTCACAACCTGTTTACTCTGAGGAACAGCTTGTGAAGATTCATGAAGAAAGCCGACATTTGGATAAACCGATTTACATCGGTATTATGCCGCTAACAAGCAGCCGAAATGCTGAGTTTATTCATCATGAAATTCCCGGCATTAAATTGTCTGACTCGATTCGTGAGATTATGGCCAAGGCAGGCGAAGATAAAGAAAAGCAGCGGACAGAAGGGTTAGCGATTGCCCGCTCTTTATTAGATACAGCCTGCGAATTGTTTAATGGTATCTATTTAATTACCCCTTTCCTTCGATCAGATTTAACAGCAGAACTGACAACTTACATCCATCAGAAAGAAAAGGAGCCAAACATCCATGCCAACTATCACTGAACAGCTCAAAAAACGCATCCTCGTCCTTGACGGTGCAATGGGCACAATGATTCAAAACGCCGATCTCACAGCAGAGGATTTCGGCGGAGAAGAGTATGAGGGCTGTAACGAATATTTGAACGTCACAGCCTCTCATATTATCTCCACGATTCACCGGCAATATCTTGAAGCAAGTGCAGATTTAATCGAAACAAATACATTCGGCGCAACGAAGCTCGTTCTCGATGAATATGGACTTGGCCATCTCGCCTATGAATTGAACGTAAAAGCAGCTCAGCTGGCAAAGCGTGAAGCAGACCGTTTGTCGACACCAGACTGGCCCCGCTTTGTTGTAGGCGCAATGGGGCCCACTACAAAAACATTATCCGTAACAGGCGGCACAACGTTTGAAGAGCTCGTTGCAAATTATGAAGAACAAGCCCGCGCCCTGATTGATGGGAAATGTGATGCTCTTCTTTTAGAAACAAGTCAAGACATGCTGAATGTCAAAGCTGGATTTAAAGGTATTCAAGAAGCCTTTCACGCGACCGGTATTGAGCTGCCACTGATGGTGTCAGGGACGATTGAACCAATGGGCACCACCCTTGCCGGTCAAGATATTGAAGCCTTTTATATCTCACTTGAGCATATGAAACCAATCAGCGTCGGACTAAACTGTGCAACTGGTCCAGAATTTATGACAGACCATATCCGTACACTCTCCTCCATCTCAAAGTCGGCTGTCAGCTGCTATCCAAACGCTGGTCTCCCTGATGAAGAAGGGCAATATCACGAATCCCCTGCTTCGCTTGCTAAAAAAATTGCCGCTTTTGCAAAAGAAGGCTGGTTAAATATCGTCGGCGGCTGCTGCGGTACAACGCCTGCACATATTCAGGCATTGTCAGATGAAGTACGTTCGCTTCAGCCCCGCAGCATGTCGCATGAGTCATCACCGCATACCGTATCAGGAATCGAGCCCCTCATTTATGAAGAAGCAATGCGCCCCCTCTTTGTTGGTGAGCGCACAAATGTCATTGGTTCACGCAAATTCAAACGGCTCATCGCAGAACAAAGGTTTGAAGAGGCCGCAGAAATTGCCCGTGCTCAAGTGAAAAATGGCGCTCACGTCATTGATGTGTGTCTAGCAGACCCTGATCGTGATGAGATAGCAGACATGGAAGGCTTTTTAAAAGAAGCCATGAAAAAAGTGAAAGCTCCTTTTGTCATTGATTCAACCGATAAACATGTCATCGAAAAAGCACTCATGTATTCTCAAGGAAAAGCCATTATTAATTCTATTAATTTAGAGGATGGAAAAGAGCGCTTTGAAGAGATTCTTCCGCTTGTCAAGCTATATGGCGGCGCACTTGTTGTTGGAACAATCGATGAAAAAGGGATGGCCGTCACAGCAGATCGAAAACTTGAGATTGCCGTAAGATCCCATGACCTGCTCACGAAAAAATATGGAATCCCTGCGCGTGATATCATTTTTGACCCGCTTGTCTTTCCAGTAGGTACTGGAGACGAACAGTATATTGGGGCTGCTGAAGAGACGATTAAAGGCATTGAGCGAATCAAAGCAGCACTGCCTGAATGTCTCACCATTTTAGGCATTAGTAACGTGTCTTTCGGACTCCCGCCAGTTGGCAGAGAAATATTGAATGCCGTTTATTTGTATCACTGCGTAAAAGCAGGGCTTGATTATGCGATCGTGAATACTGAAAAGCTTGAACGCTTCGCTTCAATTCCAAAGGAAGAAATCAAGCTGGCTGAAACTTTACTTTATGAAACAAATGATCAAACCCTTGCTGAGTTCACCCAATTTTATCGCGGGAAAAAGAAAACAGAGAAAAAACCAAAGATCTCCTTATCACTTGATGAAAGGCTAGCACTCTATGTCGTCGAAGGGACGAAAGAAGGCCTGATTGATGATTTGGCCCTTGCTTTGGAGAAATTTGAATCACCTCTTCATGTCATCAATGGACCATTAATGCAGGGAATGTCAGAGGTTGGGCGCCTTTTTAATCAAAACGAATTGATTGTAGCTGAAGTCCTCCAATCCGCTGAGGTCATGAAAGCATCTGTTTCATACCTTGAGCAATTTATGGAGAAAAAGGACGCAAGCGGCAAAGGGAAGATTCTCCTCGCCACCGTCAAAGGAGATGTCCATGATATAGGGAAAAACCTGGTCGACATCATTTTGAGCAATAATGGCTTTCACGTCGTCGATCTCGGAATCAAAGTAACCCCACAAACATTGATTGAAGCGGTGCAAAAAGAAAAGCCAGATATGATTGGACTATCAGGTTTACTTGTCAAATCAGCACAGCAAATGGTCTTGACCGCTCAAGATTTACAAAAAGCAAACATTTCTGTTCCCATTTTGGTGGGCGGCGCAGCGCTTTCACGGAAGTTTACGAAGATGAAAATTTCGCCTCAATATGATGGTCCCGTCCTTTACGCAAAAGATGCAATGGACGGCCTGTCTTTAGCGAATGAATTAAGAGCGAACCCTCTTCAATTTCAAACAAAACCCTTAGAGGATCAAGAAACACTCCATAAGGAAAAAGAAACAACGCAGCCAAAAGCTGTGATTGAATTACTAGAAAAACGCGCGACACTTCCGGAGGCATCGATTTTCACGCCAGAAAATACGAAACGCCATTATGTACGGGATATTGATTTGCACCACATTATGCCCTATGTCAATGAGCAAATGCTGATTGGCCATCATCTCGGTTTAAAAGGAAAGGTCAAAAAGCTCTTGGCTGAACAGCATCCAAAAGCATTGGAATTAAAACAGCTGATCACAGATCTTCTTCAAGAAGGCAGAGAGAAAAACTGGTTTGCACCTGCATTTGTCTATCAATTCTTCCCTGCCAGTTCAAATGGGAATGATCTGCATATCTATGATCCAGAAGCGCCTGACCGCGTCATTGAGACATTCCAATTTCCAAGACAGGAAAAACTTCCGTACCGGTCTATTTCTGATTATGTGCGGAAAAGCGGAGAGAACGAGAAAGATTATATCGCCTTATTTGCAGTGACGGCTGGTGCCCGCATACGAGAGGTTGCGCAGCAATTTAAACAAGAGGGTGACTATTTAAAAATGCATGCGGTCCAAGCTTTAGCACTTGAGCTTGCAGAAGGATTGGCTGAACGAACGCACCAAGTAATTCGTGATAAATGGGGATTCCCAGACCCAGTCGATTTCACGATGGAGAAACGGTTCCAAGCCAAATATCAAGGTCAGCGCTATTCCTTTGGCTATCCAGCGTGCCCTAATCTAGAAGACCAAGAAAAACTATTCCACCTGCTGCAGCCAGAAAAAATCGGGATTCATCTCACAGAAGGGTTTATGATGGAGCCCGAAGCATCCGTTTCAGCCATTGTCGTTTCTCATCCTGAAGCTCGATATTTTAACGTTCACTAAAAAAACCTCCTGAATTGGAGGTTCTTTTTATAAATAAAAATGGAATAAATATGAAAAATTACGTTTATTTACCGATATTATAAATGAAAGTCATTTACTTAAAAGGAGATGTTTGTCATGTTCAAAAAGAAGATCGGGGTTTTATTGCTTACAGGCCTCTTTATCGCTAGCCCTCTTTTCCAATCACCTGCTCAAGCAAGTGAACCTTCTACGAAACAAACAACATATTATACAGAAGAATTGGAGCATCTGTATCCAGACAGTGATTATGCAAACAATGATACGATGGAAAAAGCTCAATTCTTACAGCACTCTCTTCATCTAAACAAGACCTATTTATATCACGAAGGTAGTATCTCTTCTATGAATGACATTGATTTTTACCGATTCACCAGCTCTAAATTTGATGGAGCAGATGGCCGCTTTTCTATCAAACTCGTCAATGTGAAAGCTGGAAATGATTTTGATCTTTATCTTTACAATCAGAGCGGGTCACTCGTGTCTTCCTCTGTGCGGACAAACAACCAAAATGAAATCATCCATATGCCGAAAATTGCCGCAAGCACTGACTACTATTTAGCCGTCAAACCAAAGCAATTATTAAATGAAGAGGACAACATGTATCGTATTGTCTTTGATAAAAGTATTGAAAAAGGCACAACCAAACGATATGGATCACCTGCCACATTGAATAGTTTCAATGAAGCTGGATCTCCCAATTCTTCTTTTGATTTAAGCAGCTTGCCGCAGGATGCCGTTGTCACTGGCCTGTCATTAGAAGCTGAAAAAGGCAGTACAAATGCATATAATTATGTATTCACTGTCTCTTCCTTAAAAGGCGGAACAGTGAACGTACCTTGGAACGGTCAAAAAGTAGATATCTCTTCTTATAAAACCAGTCAAGTACCAGCAAAAGACCGCTTTTTTGTTTCTTTTAATGCAACCGAGGTTCCTCAATTGATCGGTGGACGGTTAATCAAAGTAGGCGTTGTCTCAATTAAAAACTTACAGCTCACCTTTGAATATGAATACAATCGCGATCTCAATTATTAAACCATACAAAAGGAAAAGGGAGCACCGAAGCGCAGGACTGACACCAAATGCGAGGGTTTGTCTATACGCTGAAGGAAAAGGTATCCCCTTTTCCTTTTTCTTATGCGTTCTTATGGTACGATACATATAGAGAAATCAGCTAAGAAGGAGTTGCGTGTATTGGCAAACGTTATACAACGAACTTTAACCCTTGATGACATACCAGACCTTGTCGCATTGTCAAAAGAGGTCGACTGGCCTGATTACAATGCGGAAGAGCTCACATCTCTTTTAACAAATGGACATTTTACCGGTTTTACAACAACTGACGGACAAGTCATTTCATGCGCTGGACTTTTTCAGTATGACAGTGTGGCATCAATTGGGGCGGTCATTGTATCTGAGACACATCGAGGCCTCGGTCTTGCCCGTCAAATGATTGACACACTGCTTCGTCATAGTGATCCAAGTGTCCCTGTCGTTTTAACAGCTACTGTACAAGGACAGCCAGTTTATGAAAAAATCGGCTTTCAGACAGCCGGTTATATTCATACATACAAAGCACAAAAAACAAATCCTAGTGCGCTTCACCCGTCACATCAGATTCATCTTTTTCCCGCTGATGAAACGCACCTCCCGTCTATTGAAAGGCTGGATGAAAAAGGCGCAGGAACCAATCGATCAAACTTCTTAATAAAGCGAATGGAGCGAGCAGCATTTAAACTGATCGCAAAGGATGAACACCACGAAATCACCGGCTTCGCATTTGGTGTGGAAACACCAGCTAATCTGATGATTGGCCCGCTTGCAGCAAACGATGAACAAACGGCGCTATCACTCATTCAATCACTTCTCACGTCTTATTCTGGCGCCTTTCGTTTAGATATGCAGGAAGAAACAGCTGAACGCCTGCATACATCACTTGTAGAAGCAGGATTTACGAAAACAAACGTCGCACATTTTATGATGATTCGCGGGAACGAAAAGCAGAATGATCCGGCGTTTCTCTATTTCCTGGCCTCACAAGCATTTTCTTAAAAAATCAAAAAGCTGTAGACAGATGTTGTCTGCAGCTTTTCTTTTTTATTTTTCGCCTACGGATGAGAGAACTTGAGCGAGTGCATTTGTGACCTTGCCATGCTCTGATGCATGCGGCCGGTCATCTCCGTCTCCATAGCCGTAATCAATCATGCGATTACGGTTTAAGCAAAGCTTTGTCAGCTGAGGCTGGAATAGATCAAATAAAGCAAAACGATCTTTTAGCTGTGGAAATTGCTTTTGATACTGCTGAATTTCTTCTGCAAGCAAGCGCCAAAGCGTCGTTTCATCTAACAGATTGTGATTGTCTAACACATTTGACACGTAACGAAGATTGCAAATAAACAGGCCCGTAAAAATAAATTGTACAAGACCCTCTGGCGGCTCACTACGCAGCACTTCCTTTAGATCTTCTTCTAATGAAGCCAATTCAGGCAGCGGTTGATCACTAATGTTCACATCATCAACAAAATCTTTGATCGCCAAACGATGCGGCTTATGATCTTTTAATACAAGAATTGTATTTTGTCCGTGAGGTGAAAACACCGTGCCATATTGATACATAAAGTGCAGAAGCGGCGGCATGACAACATGGAAGAATGACGCCATCCATTCTTTTGCTGACAGACCCGATTTTTCAATGAGCTGCTTCAGATAAGGCTCGCCTTCATGATCTTCATACGTCAGTGCTGCCAACGTAACAGGGCTCTCCCCTTCATCTAAATACGTATAAATGCTTTCTCTAAAAATGACCCCAAGCATTTCAAGGTATTGATATGGCGCACCAGGTAGCTTGCTGTAATAAGGATGATCAACATTGATACTCGCATTCTCACCTGGTAAAATCACGCGGCATACATCGGATAAAAAGGCGTCTTGATCGGCGATTCCTTTAATATGTGCTGTAATACGAGGAGCAATCACCGTACGTTCTGATGGGAGCCCCCGGTACACTAGCGTATTTAAAATACTCATTGGCAGTTTAATATGATGCTTGCCTTTATTTGAGATGTTTGTAAAGGTTCTGATCGATTGCTGTGGAATATATTGATCCAGCCCTTCTCCTAAATACACAATACGGCGCATGGCTAAATCTTCAGGGAAATGCTGGATGATCATATGCGTCCACTGCCATTTATGAACAGGCATCATATAATAATCAGCCGCATTCAGCCCTTCATCCTTTAACACACGTTGGAATTGACGAATCGTGACTTCGTCTAATTCCTTGGCAATGATGTGCTCATAGTTCTCATGATCGACCGCATGGAAAGTCGCAAGTTCTCGGTGAACAGCAATCCAAGACAGCTGCACACATTCCTGCCTTTCAGGTGCATAGGCTAAGTAATCATCGTAGCTGAACCCAATACGCCCTTTGTTATAGACGATCCACGGATGACCAGTCATCTCGCCTTCAATCCATGCATAATCTGTATCTGTTAGCTCATCTGCACGAAGTGCTTTTTTCGACAGCAAATGAACATCCGCTAACAAGGTATGGTGAAGCTCTTTGATCAGATGACCAGTTGTTTCAGAAGACATTGGGATGATTGGCTGAATGTCTAGTAAAAACACAATGGCACTAACATCCTTTGTCCATGTTCCGTCTTGACAGCACTCGATCGATTCAGCAATCGTATCAAAACTATCAAACAAACGAGGTTTTGCGAGATAACGATATTTCTTCTGTTCGTGAATGATTAATTCATATTGGGCGATGCCATCCTGATGGTTTAGCTGAACGGGATGAAGCATATCCTCATACATATATTCGGACAGCATTTTTGCCACCATTCGCTGGTTTGCTTTTTTCCAAGCAGCAGGATTGACCGCTTTTTTCAATTCATCTTGTACACTCATCGGTTCATCCTCCTTACCCTTTGATTTCTTCAAATGTATTTGCGTGTTTATGTGTACCGAATGTCTGGAAAACATGCTTTTGATAAAGTGGATACACAGGTCGACGAGCCAGTTCATTGATAATGACACTGTTTCGGTACGCCCCTAGCCCTAAATCTGGTGCGCCTACTCCATGTGTATGAAGCTCTGCATTTTGTACAAAAATATCATTCTCACCTAATGTGTTTGTTTTCAATCGATATTCACGTTCAACCTGGAAGCGTCCTTGATGATCCCACTGAATATGATGGGAAATCGGATCAATAAATGGCGGTAATACAGATTGATAGCCCGTTGCCAAGACGACAATGTCTGTCTCATGCGTAAAGGATTCCTCTTTTACCCATTGATTGCATGAAAGCGATAAGCCGTCCCTCGTTTCCTCAATCAAATTGACTTCCGTCATCGCCTGCAGCACGGTGTTCAGCTGCTCTCCGCAAGCAGAACGTTCATAAAGCAAGTGATAAATATCTCGGATCATCGCTGAGCTGATGCCTTTATACAGCAAATCTTGCTGCTTTAATAGCGCATCTTTTTTAGGCTGCGGAAGCTCATAAAAGAAATCAATATAGTCTGGAGAGAAATACTCAAGACCCAAATTTGAATATTCCATTGGGAAAAACCCTTTAGAGCGTGTAAACCAATGAATATCCTTCGCCTCATCGTCTGATAAAATGTCATAGAATACTTCTGCCGCACTTTGACCAGAACCGATGACCGTCACGGATTTTCCTTTAAAACAGCCTTCTTTCTTTCGTTTCAAGTAATCAGCAGAATGAAACACCCGATCCCCTAAAGCTGGCTGAAGAGATGCTGGTACCGCAGGCTGTGTACCGATACCTAAAACAAGATGCTTACTTTCAAACACCTCTATCGTTTGATCTTTCACATGACGGACATGCACTTCATATCGTTTTTCTCCAGCTTTTTCAACGATGGAGACAGATTCGACATTCATGCCAAATCGGCAAGAATCTAATTGATCCGCGACCCAGCGGCAATAATGGCTATATTCCTTGCGTGGGATATGGAAGTCTTCTAGAAAGTAAAATGAATACAAACGGTTTTGCTCCTGCAAATAGTTGAGAAAGCTATATTTGCTTTTCACATCCGCCATACTGACAAGATCCGCTAAAAAGGGGACTTGAAGTGTTGTCCCTTCAATGAGCATACCTGGATGCCAGTGGAACGCTTCACTTCTTTCAAAAAACAAAGCGTCAATTTCGTCTACTTCTTCAGATAATGCAGCAAGCCCTAGGTTAAATGGTCCAATGCCAATCCCAATGACATCCACTACATTATTTTGCTTGTTGAACCGCGTCATGGTTATACTTCCTTTCAAATCGATCTCGATGACAAAACATCAAAAGACCTGTTTTATCTGGTAAAGTGACTGGTTTCACACGTTCGAATCCACACTTTTCAAAGACATGAATCATTTTTTCGTTCCGAATATCTGGCTCAGCCACGATTTTTTCTGTTCGTTTGTTCTGCTCAAACTGAAATGCTGTCATGGCTTGAAGCAGCGGAGCCGCAAATCCTTTCCCTACATAATCTGGCTTTCCAATTAACAGGTGAATGCCTTGATCATGCGGAGAAGGCTCATAGTACGATTCAATGATATCCCCTTTCACATTGTATGCTTCAAAATAGCTCATCGGCGTGCCATCAATGGTTCCTAAATAAAGGGTTTGATGCGGATCATGAATGGCCTGATAAAAGTGCTTTTCAAAAGCAGGAAATGGAATATTCAAATGCCAAAATGGGTGGACATACTCTTCTTGCATCCACTTGTGGACAAGCTGGACGTCCCGTTCATATTCAGCGCGAATGAACCCAATTCGATGCCTCATCCAATCAGCGCCTCCTTATGTAAAAAGAGCGGATTCAACACAGACGTGTACCTGGATTGAGTTTCTAAAGAACCGGTCAGCTCATCCATATCTTCAAACCGCGTGAGTAAGTTCGCTTTTGAAGGCAGCTCCTGTGACCGGAGAAGACTGTTCGTCAGCTCAGATGCACCATATGTCTCTTCATGCGCAAGCAGTGTGTCTCTAATCAGGGCTAATAAATCTTCTTCTTTTGCAAGCCCCTCTGTACCAAAACCATTCACAAGACCAAACAAATGATTAAAGAAGAAATAGTAACGCAGTCTCTCAACCGCTACATCGTCTGCACAAATGGTTTCACTTCTGACGCTTAAGTTTTGAACAAGCTTCGCAAGCTGATCCTTTTTCGATTCGCTATAATAGTAGCCTTGGTTGTCACGATAATAGAATGTGTGCGGATATCCATTCTTTAGCTGTACGACAGCATTTTGCTGATGGGCTTCAAGAGCAAGTCCATACGTTTCAAACAGCCAAAGCATCGGCTCTAACGCAATCGATAAATATTGTGTGAACCAATCACGGCTGACATCTTCTGTTGATCTGCCTTCAGCATCTGCTAATTCATGGATAATGCCTGAAAGGCGTGATTTTTCTCCATATGCATGATCCTGACATAGCCCTGCAATTAAGCTTGCCCCTTTTTCATGATGCAAAAATGGATTTTGACGAATGACGACTTCAAAGCCAGATTCCGCCTCATCCCCTTGAATAGATAGATACGCAGGATCTTCAATCACACGGAATCCAGAGAATTTGTCATATAAAGAAACGCCTAATTCTGTTTTTAAGATACGAGACATCTCAACTCCACGATCAAGTTCCTTTTGTTTGTTAACGCGTAAAGAGTTTGTGATCTTTACAGGGACAGAGAATTTAAGCATGTACGCAGAGTCTTTTTGATAGACCGTTCTAAAGGAAGATGTCGCTGTGTATTCAGATCCTAGCGGCCCTAAATACGTCAGCATCCCGTCCTCTATATAACGCTTGACGAACGCTTTCTCCATGACCACTTGGACTTGTAGCGGATGAATCGGAATCAGGACATATTCACCGCCTTCTGTTAACGTCGTCAGTCTCTCTTTTTCTTCTGGCATCTGGCGCATGATCTCCTCAAACATGAGACTTGCCGCAGATTGTGAAAGAGAAGAATCCTGAAGCACAATTGACGGATGTGCTTTAAAGTAATGAAGCTGGAAAGAGCCTTTAAGCTCAGGAGAATAAATAGCTTCCTCCTCTTCTGTCATTCCTTGTCTGCTTTTTGGTGTAGGATGCGTTAAATGCCCAAGAAGAAGTGACTGCTCCGCTTCAATATATTCAAAATCAGCTGAAGAAAGAGCCGCTCGATCACTTTCTCTCTCTCTGATGAATCGTTCAATATTCCGGCAGCTTAAAATGATGCGAAGCATGAACTCATCCTCTGCATCTGTGCGGCCATATTCAATGAGAAGTTCCTTTGAACATAAAGCAACAAGTGTGGTGTAATCGATGATCGTTCCCTGTTGCTCACTGCCTTTCGGGCGAAAGCGAACGGGAAAATCAAAGAGATGACGGCCTACAGGCGAAAAATATCGAATCGGAATGACAAGCTCAAGATTTTGTTTTGCTAATGCTGCTACAAATACAAGTGAGCCGTCTGCTTTTGTCTTTTTCTTTGCAGATCGATCAATTCCTGTTTCACGTAAAAAACAGTTTAAAAAGCTTTGCATAGTTGCATTTTCAGCCATTTGTTTATATTGACTCAACGTAGTACCCTCCCGGATTGAATATGAGCGATCCCGATATCAACAATGTCAGAAAGGATTTCCTCAATATGTGTAATAGTCGTTCTCGGATTTAACAAAGTGAATTTTAAGCAAGTTTGACCATCGGCTACTGTTTTTGCTACGACAGCCGTTCCTGTTTGGAAAAGTGTGCGATGAATGATTTTATTGATGTCCTCTGCTTGTTGATCATCTATAAAACGAAACACGACTGCATTGATTTCTGGATCAGGATTGATCACCTCAAGATGCTCATTTTTCTCAATCAACGTAGCCACATCTTTCGCAAAATGGATGGTATGGTCAATGATACTTGCAAACCCTTCTTCTCCAATCATACGCAGAGAGAGAAGGAGTTTTAGCGCATCAAACCGGCGCGTCGTCTGAACAGATTTATTCACGAGATGCAGAATGCCTTCCAGTTCATCTTCCTTTGGATTGAGATAATCTGCGTGGTAATCAATCAAACCAAAATGTCTTTTATCCTTTAGTAAAAATGCCCCGCAGGAGATCGGCTGATAAAATTGCTTATGAAAGTCAATCGTGATCGAATCAGCCAGCTCGATGCCATCTAATTTTCCTTGGAAGGTTTTACTTAATACAAGCGCTCCTCCATAGGCAGCATCTGCATGAATCCACAAACCGAAAGGCTTCACCATGTCATATATGTCACGTACAGGATCAATACTGCCAAAATCAGTTGTCCCGCAAGTCGCCACGACTGCAAATGGAAGCAAATCCTGCTCTTTAAGCTCCATAAGCTTCTTCTGCAAATCATGCAGGTCCATTCGGTGATGTTCGTCCGTCTCAACTAACACAACAGCCTGTTCACCTAAACCTAGCTGAGATGCTGATTTTTTCACAGTGAAGTGGGCATTCTTGGAGCAAAGAATCCGCATACGGTTTGCCTCGCTCGGCAACCCTTTCTGCTGTACATTCCATTGCCAAGTGTTTTCACAAAATGCATCTCTTGCTAAAAGCAGTCCCATGTAGTTAGATTGGGTTCCACCGCTCGTAAAGGTCCCATCTGCTCGTTCTCCATAAGAAAATTTTTCACATAACCACTTGAGGATTTCCTCCTCAACCAAAGATGCAATGCCGCTTTGATCAAAGGAATCCATTGATTGGTTAAAGGAACTTACGATCACCTCTGCTGCCAGAGCAGGAATAAGAGGTGGGCAATGCAAATGTGCCAGGCATTTAGGATGTGACACATCAACTAAATGCGGTAAAAGGTGATTTTTTATATCTTGAAAAACAGACTCAATGGATTCACCAGCCGGTTGAATCTGGAATAACGATTCGACATGAGCCGCTAATTTCCCAGGCAATATTCCGCTATACGGTCCTCTGCTTGTTTGCCACTCTGCCAGTAAGCTGTCGATGGATGTGTAGAGAGCCGCTCGGAAGGACTCCCTCCCAAGCTGGCTTTGTTGAATAAATAATGAATCGACAGATGGTTTAGTTGACTGCATCGTAAACTGCCTCTTTAAAAATCGTGATGACTTTTTCAAGCTGTTCTTCTGTCATGATCAAAGGCGGTAAGAATCGAATCACACTTCCAAAACGGCCTCCTGTCTCCACAATTAAGCCTTTATCAAAACAATTCTTTTGAATGAGACTGGCTAGCTCTGGATTTGCTGGATAACTGCCGTCCACATCCTGTTTCTCATCTGGATTCACAACTTCAACACCAATCATTAATCCTCTTCCTCGCACATCACCGAGAGCAGGCACTTGTTTTTGAATGTCTTTTAGATTGGCCTGCATACGCTGACCAAGTGCTTCTACATGATCAAGCAGATTGGTTTCTTTTATATATTTAAGCGTAGCAGTTCCAGCTGCCATCGCCATTTGATTTCCTCTGAACGTGCCAATGTGTGCACCTGGATTCCATTGATCTAAGTCTTTGTCATAAATCACAACGGATAGCGGAAGGCTTCCCCCAATTGCTTTTGATAACACAATGACATCTGGCACAATACCAGCATGTTCAAAGGCAAACATCTTACCAGTTCGGCCGATGCCTGATTGAACCTCATCAATAATAAGTGGAATTCCTTTTTCTTTTGTGATTCGTCTCATTTCTTGTATCCATTCAATTGATGCCGGGATGGAGCCGCCCTCCCCTTGTACCGCTTCAAAGATCATGCCTGCTGGCGGGAGAATTCCACTCTCAGGGTCATTTAATACACGCTCAATATAAGAGCTGGAAATGCGATGTGAGTCTTTACCGCCAATTCCAAATGGGCAGCGGTATTCGTATGGATAAGGCAGGAAGTGAACATCTGGCATTAATCCTTGTACTTTTTCCTTTGGCGATAAGTTGCCGCTTAATGACATCGTGCCATGTGTAGCACCATGATATGCTCCGTGGAATGATAGAATGGAACGATTTCCCGTCGCTGTCTTGACTAATTTAATTGCTGCTTCTATAGCATCACCACCAGTTGGTCCACAAAATTGAATTTTTGCTCTTTTTGCAAACTCTTCTGGCAAGTGAGAAAAAATCTCATTCACAAATTCTTCTTTAATCTCTGAAGTGATGTCCAGCGTATGCAACGGTCTTTTTTCATGAAGCATACGTTCAATAGCATCTATAACAACCGGGTGATTGTGACCAAGGGCAAGGGTTCCTGCACCTGCTAGGCAGTCATAAAATTCTCTACCATCTGCATCTGTCACGATCATACCTTCGGCTTTTTGCATGGCTAATGGGAACCGTCTCGGGTAAGACCTTGCATTAGATTCTCTTTGACTTTGTTGCTCTAAAAATTGCTGATTTTTAGAAACGGTTTTGATGGACATAATAAAACACTCCTCCAATTGATAAAGATTATCATTTTCATTTACTAGCCTAGAGGATGTAAGATACGAAAGTCAATTGTATTCAAAAAGATGATTCTAAAAGCATATGAATGCTATTTTCTCTTTTTAACGAGTAATTTCGTGTATTTTTTACAACATCTACAGCCATAAGGGCGATGTAACGTTTGAGTATGAAAAATATTGAAAAAAATTACAAAACAATTCTCCTGGTTCTTTTGCTCTATGCGTTGTAGCTCCCTTGTTTGATACGGGACGGCCGAATGAAATGAATGCAGTAAAACAAAAAATGAACGTTATTTTACCTTGATATAAATGGTTATGATGGTATAATTTCTCTGAAACGAAAGGGAATCGAGGGAGATCTGATGATTTTAACGAAGCATGACCTTCACCACTACTTGGCACAAGATCAGAAAGCACTTGCCATCAATCGAAAAAGACCAAAGTGGCTTGGGGATGATATTTGGAAATATCAAAGATATTTACGAAAATATGAGTACTATACGAATAGCGGTGCTACGTTACGCAAATGGTTTTATCGTTACTTACATAAAAAGAAAGGCATGCAGCTTGGCTTTGATATCCCAATTGGTGTATTTGGACCTAGGCTCAGAATCAACCATACTGGGCTGTTGATTGTGAACAAGCATGCCAAAATCGGCGCGTTTTGTGATATTCATCAAGGCGTAAATATCGGTCAAAACCATCATGAAAAAGATGTGCCCGTCATTGGAGATCATGTATGGATCGGCCCTGGCGCTAAACTGTTTGGAAACATTTATATTGCGAATCATATTTCCATCGGAGCAAATGCAGTAGTGAATCGCTCCTTTCATGAAGAGCGGATTGTCATTGCAGGTGTCCCAGCTCAAAAAATAAAAGAAAAAAGCCCTTCTTTATGAAGGACTTACTTGACCAAAGCAGTGAGCCACATGAGATAAAATAAGATGGATAAACATGAGGATCATCCTGCCCGAGCCCATCACCATTTATCCTATGATGCTTTGGCGCAATCAAACCATCAATCGGTAGCAACTTGAAGTGAAACAAATCACCACAGCCTTACTCTATAATTTGCGTTGGAGTACCCGAAGACCAGCATGAGAAAGTACAAGACAAAGACGAGGATGGCAATCGCATAGATGAGAATGGACACAATCAGTACTGTCCAGCCCAACCCTTTTCTTCCTGTTTGAATGAGATATATTCCAAGTGTGAAGAGCCCGAGTAAAAGACCTAAGATGGCCCATAACCATTTATTTTTCCCGTGTTTTGGTGCATCAACGAATAGGTAGATTGCGACTAAGATGGATACAAACCAACCTGTAATCCATTTCACATTCATCCGCCACCCTTCTTTTTCAATTTATTTAATCTTACTATACTTTTTTCCTAATCTTAAAAACAACTATTCAAATGAATGATTCGGAAGGCTTTGCCATTCTTCTCTCAGCATCCCATACCGCATCGAATCATAATACTCCCCTTGATAGTAACGAACCTTACGCAGTCTTCCCTCAAGGATAAACCCGCATTTCTCTGCGCAACGCATCATGCGTTCATTTCCAGACCAGGTGGTCAGACCGATGCGTGGGATATCAATGTGTGAAAAGAGTTCATCGATCCATAGACGCAATGCCTTTGTTCCAACGCCCCCATTCCAAAAACGTGAGTCATAAATAAGAATCCCACACTCCAGCCAGCGTGTGCGTTCATTCTCCCAATAATAAGAAACTGTGCCCTTTAATTCACCTCCGACATCAATGCCAAATAGTTTTGGCAGGACAGAATCATCCTGTAAATAGCGTTTTTTAAATGCAGCAAGCGATATGTCATGTTCAATAAAATACGGTGCATTCCACTTTCGATAAGCCTGGTCTGGTGCTTTAAACCTTAAATGCCATACCACTTCTAAATCGGTTTCGTCTAATGGACGTATGCTCACAATCTCTTCTTTTTTTCCTTTCATCTGTTCACGTTCCTTTACTTTGTCGTTCTTTTAGCAAGATGACGATACTCGATAGGCGTCATGCCTTCATTTTGCCGAAACAGCTTTGAAAAATAAGTAGGGTCATCAATGCCTACATGTTCTGCAATGAGAGCTATTTTTTCATTCGTTGAAGCAAGCAGGCTTTTGGCTTTTTCAATTTTGAGTCGATTGATGTACTGACTCGGCGTCAGTCCGTACACGGTCTGCATGCACCTTGTCATGTAATCAGGATGATAATGAAGAATCTTTGCCAGCTTCTCCATCTGTAATTTTTGTGTAAAATGACGTTCAAGATAGTGAACCACTTCTGAAGCGACAGTCTCCTTTGCACTTGGAATATGAAATGCTTCTTTTTGTAAATGAATGAGCATTTCCTCAAATTGAAGCTGCTTTTTGAGCTGAAGTTCAGACGCATCATCATTTAAAGCGCGCATCGCTGAAAGATGCTTCTGTAGCACGCTTCCCCCTTTCACTTTTCCTTTTCGGGGCAGACGAAATTCATAGCTTGCTGCTTTTTCAAAAGTGGCTTGATTTTGCTTCATGTCAAACCAGTGTTCTCTCGGCCGATCTGTAAACTCAAATGAATCAATTGAAAAATGCAGCCACTCATAAAGTGTTTCTTCTTTGCATGGCAGGTGTCCACCATGGACAAGTCCCGGTGATAAGATGATATATTCTCCCTCTTTTACGTGATGAGGCACCTCGTCTTCTGTGATCCACAGTTCACCTTTCGTGACATAAAGAAGATCAAATACGGTGAAAATTCTGGAGATATGTCGTTCTCCTCGATGGAATACACCTTTGCCTGAAGCAATATAGACTGGAAATGGCGGTACAGTAAATGTAATAAACGGACCCATATTCATCCCCTTATGAAGTCGGATTTCTCCAATAAGTTTCGGTTTCATCTCTTCTTATTATAGTCGATGCAAGGTACACTATAAATCGGATTTATACGAAAGAAGGTGATGTGATGAAACCACAAGCACTGACAATACAAAAGGTTCAAGCCAAAAGTGAAAAATCCCACCCTTCATTATTTGCATTAACTTGGCCTATTTTTATCGAAATCTCTTTATATATGCTGATGGGGAGCGCAGATACACTGATGCTCAGCCAGTATTCTGACAATAGTGTTGCCGCAGTAGGGGTAAGCAATCAGCTATTAAATCTATTGATTGTGATGTTCAGCTTCATTACGACTGGGACGACGATTGTCATTGCGCAGCTTTTAGGAGCGAGCCGCAAGCAGGAAGCGACCCAAGTTGCCTATGTATCACTAGGCACCAACTTCCTCATTAGCTTTGTGATCAGTCTTCTTATGTTTGTGTTAGCTGTGCCCATCCTGCATATGATGGGATTATCAAGCGAGCTCATGCCAGATGCAACCGTCTTTTTACAGATTGTCGGCCTGCTTTCTTTTATTCAGGCGCTCATTATGACCTATAGTGCTATTTTAAAAAGCTATGGATTCACGAGAGATACGATGTATGTCACCATCGGTATGAACCTGTTAAATGTTGCTGGTAATTATTTGGTCATCTTCGGACCATTTGGCTTCCCTGTATTAGGTGTCATGGGTGTTGCTCTTTCCACATCATTTGCACGGTTGATCGGTCTTACAGCCATGATCCTCATTGTTCGACACCGCATTGGATTGCAGTTTTCATTCAAGCGAATATTTTACATCCAGCGAACGCATTTAAAAAAACTGCTAAAAATCGGCATTCCTTCTGCTGGAGAACAACTTTCTTATAATGGCTCTCAAATGATTATTACACTGTTTATCACATTTATGGGCACGCAAGCACTGGCAGCAAAAGTCTATACCCAGAATTTGATGATGTTCATTATGTTATTTGGTGCCGCCATTAGCCAAGGAACGCAAATCTTAATTGGGCGCCTGATTGGGGCGAAAGAATTTGATGCGGCCTATCGAAGATGCATGAAAAGCTTATACTGGGCCATTGCCATCTCGCTTCTTTCTTCTACTGCTTTATCTTTATCATCGACGCATTTACTTACTTTTTTCACTAGCAACAGTGAGATCATTCAAATAGCGAGTCTCCTCCTCATATTGACAATTATTTTAGAGCCTGGACGTTCTTTTAATATGGTCATCATCAACTCCTTGCGGGCAGCTGGTGACGCGAAGTTTCCAGTCTATATGGCGATGATTTCAATGTGGGGCATCGGCCTTCCGATCGCTTATTTATTAGGCATTCAACTTGAAATGGGCCTTATCGGGGTTTGGATTTCTTTTATCGTGGATGAATGGGTAAGAGGTATCTTCATGTATAGGCGGTGGCGTTCAAGGGTGTGGACGGAGTATCGGTTTACTTCCACATAAAAAGGACTGCGAGTGCAGTCCTTTCAGATTGTTGACAAAGGGCTAAAACGAACGAACTCTATTTTACCCCTTTGTCTTCTTTTCATTACGTAATATCTTCTAAAATAAGTGCTTTTTCTTGTGTTGAAATATATGACCGCTTCGTAAAGACGCGGTATTCGTTTTCTCTAGTTTTATCTAAAATAGCCTTATAAAAGTGAGCAGCTGCTTTCACTGGTATCCTTGAATAAAGTGGGAATTCATGGAGATGGTCAAAAAATTCCTCATAGTACGCCTCTGCCTCAAAAGCAATATATTCCCATACATGCTGGAAGGCTTGATTGACGATCCCTTCTTGTAATTCTTGCTCTGTATACCCAAATTGATCCATGACTTGTTTTGGCAAATAAATGCGGTTCCTTTCCGCCTTATCCTCACCAATGTCTCGAAGAATATTGGTCAACTGCATGCCAATCCCAAGGGAAATCGCTGCTTCTTTTAGCTGTTCTTTTTTACGCGGTGCAATGATCGGAAGCAGCATTAATCCAACTGTACTTGCGACATGATAGGAATAGATGAGCAGTTCATCTAACGTTTCATACCGGTGCTGCTCTAAATCCATCTCCTGTCCTCGCAGCAGGTCACGGAATGGGGATTCATCCATACGAAACTGTTGAAAAGTATACTCCAGCGCCACCCACATTGGATCATTACGATCTACTTCTCCTTGCAAGAAACGATCAAATGCCTCCTGAAAAGACGCCAGTTCTTCCTTTGGTGAAGGAGACTCATCTACAATGTCATCCGCTCTCCTACAAAAAGAATATACGGCCCAAACAGCCTGTCTTTTCTTTTTAGGCAGCATGGAAAAGGCACGATAAAACGTTTTTGAATGGGTTTGAATGGTCTCTTCACATATTTTCAATGCTGTTTGCACATCAACCACTTAGCTTCACTTCCTTTCTGTTGTTCAGCTCTTTAAGCAGTACAGAAGCCATGAGCTTTGCACTTTGCATCACGATCGGTACCCCGCCGCCGGGATGGATGGAAGCACCTACCGCATATAGATTGTCTACATCTGCAACCTTTACTTGCGGGCGAAACACACCTGATTGAAACAAATTAGGAGCGAGTCCAAAGCTGCCGCCTTCAAACAACCCTTCTCGCATTGAATCATTCGGTGTTCTCACCTTTTGCCAGACAACCGCCTCTCGCAGCTGTGGAAAGCCTCTTTTCTCAAGACGTTCCACCATTTTATCCACAAAGTCTGTCTCTTGTTCCCAGTTGATGTGATCTCCTGATGGAACAGGAATGAGCATATATAGGACACTGCTGCCTTCTGGGGCAAGGGATGGATCGATGGTCGATGGATTAAACGTATAAAATGATGGATCTTGAGGTATCGTTTTCGTTTGGAACACCTCTCTCATATGCTGATCAAAGTGTTCTCCCATGAAAAATTGATGAACAGGTGCTTCATCGTATACTTTGTTTAACCCTAGATACACCATCACGCAGCCGGAGGATGGAACGTATTTACGCCGGTCTTGTTCACCCAAACCAAGCTGTTTTAACGCCGCTGGATAATCTCCGTTCATCACAAATGCATCAGCTGCTATGTGCTCATCATTTATTGTTGCCTTGACCACACGTTTCCCCTCAAACTCAAATTGTGCGACTTCTTCACTTTTTCTTATGTGTACACCCGTCTTTAAGAGCTGTCTCTCCAATATATCTACTAAACTCGCATATCCGCCTTTTAAATAGTAAATTCCGTGTGCGTGCTCACTATATGAAACAAGCGAATAAATGGCAGATGCTTCATACGGATTTCCTCCGACATAGAGGGTTTGAAGTGCATATGCATCTCGGAGGCGCTCATCTGAAAAATATTTTTTGAGAGAACTTTGAACGGTTCGATATGCTTTTAATTTCATTAAAATCTTCATGTTCGCTTTTGTAAAAAAGGTTCGTTTTTCATGAAATGATTTTTCTAGAAAAGCTTCCTGCCCTTCTTGAAACCGATCCGTCATTTCTTGCATAAATGTTAAATATCCCTGTTCTTCCTTTGGAAATACACGTTTGATTTCTTCTAGTTGTCGCAGTGTATCAGAGTATTTCGTATAGGAGGTTCCATCTTGATAGTGGATCGTATACAGCGGATCGAGCTGCAAGAGATCAAGAGATGTTTCATCAATGCCTACGTCATGTAAAATGCCTTTTAACATATCAGGAAGTAGGACAATGGTCGGACCTTCATCTACTTTATATCCTTTCTCACGTACAAAAGCAAGTCTCCCGCCGAGCCGTTCATTTTTTTCAACAAGGGTGACATCATGTCCAGCTTTTTTTAAATAGAGGGCTGAGATCATTCCGCCAATACCGCCGCCAGCAATCAATATATGTTTTTTCATGAGGCGCTCCCCTTTTCTTGATGTGGCACTCTTTTGTGCGTATGTTTCTCTTTTGACAGAATCGCATTTGTCGTAATACGCGCTGATTCTAAAATGGTTGGCAATCCGCTGCCCGGGTGGGTTCCTCCACCGACGAGCCAGCAGTGTTTCAACTCATCAAATTCATTATGCGGCCTGAGTACCATCATCTGCGTCAACTGGTGACCCAGATTAAATGTAGCTCCTTCATATACGTACAGCTCTTCTTCCCAGTGCTTCGGCGTGATCATCCGCTCGACTTCGATATGTTGCCTGATATTCTTAAAGGCTGTTTTCCGCTCCAGCGTATCCAGCACAAGCTCTCTAAATTCTTCTTGATGCGCTTCCCAGTCAATACCGCTTTGATTATTGGCAACGGGTGCTAACACATAAAGAGCGGACTTGCCTTTTGGCGCAAGCGAATCATCTGTCACACTTGCATTTTGAATATAAATGGACGGATCATCCGGCAGCTCAAAGGTTTTCGTAATCTCTTTGACGAACTTCGCATAGTCATCGGAAAAAACGATGGTATGGTGTGGCTCATCATATATCGTATCTAAACCTAGGTACAGCATAAAGGTGGAACATGAGAATTTTTTCTTTTTCAGTTTCTTCTCGCTATATTTCTTTAAAAGACCCGGCTCTACAAGCTTTGTCATCACGTGTGCAAAATCACCATTTACGACGACCTCATCTGCTTGTATTTCTTCACCAGTTTCTAAGCGAATGCCCTTCACTTTCCTGCCTTCCGTCAGTAACTTGTCAACTCCAGTTGATAGATGAAGGGTAGCGCCAGATTCAACAGCTGCCTTTGCCATCGCTTCTGACAGCTGATTCACTCCGCCTTTCGGATGATAAACGCCTGTGTCATGCTCCATAAAGGAAAGAATTGAGAACGCTCCTGGGCATTCCCAAGGTGACATCCCTAAATATTTTGATTGGAATGTAAAGGCATATTTCACTGATTCATTTGAGAAATAATCCGACAGCACATCATATAAGCTTTTATTTAATGAGAGCTGAGGAAGTGCTTTGATGACTTTTGGACGCAAATAATGATGGAAACGATCCATTTTACTTTGTAGAATCGGCGTTAGGCGGTCCATTTTTCGTTTTGTATCATTCATAAAACGTACATACCCCTCGCCCTCACCAGGTGCAAAGGCTTCTAGTCGTTTGTACATTTCGTCTCGATCTCGAACCATATCAAGCTTCTCATCTTGAAAGATTAATCTATACATTTCTTTTAATTCAATCACATCTATATAATCATAGAGATTTTTACCAGCAAAGGTGAACAGTTCCTCTGCAATATGAATCATACTGAGAAAAGTAGGACCTGTATCAAACGTGAAATCACCAAGTTGAAACTTAGAGTTACGTCCGCCAACAAAGGACTGTTTTTCATATATATGAACATCATGTCCTTTGCTTTGCAACATCATAGCTGCTGCAAGTCCCCCTGGTCCTGCTCCGATCACAATGATTTTCATTATCCTTTTTCCTCCAAATTAATTCACTTTAAGTTAATTATACAAATTGAAGCGGTTAGATCAACTTTTGATGTGCTCTAAAAGTCTCATGTTATGTATCAAAAAAGCCGACTTCCTTTCAACAAGTGCAAGAAAGCCGACCCTTTGTTATGCTTCTATATCAATTCGATATGTTTCAAACCAATGATGAATCTGTGCCAAATGGGCAATGAGCTGTGGGCCTTTCATTAACTGACCATACCAAGGAACCTGGAAAGAAGCCCCTTCTGTTTCAATCAACTGTTTTAATTGATGTGGATCTAAAAATTCATGAAGCACAGAATCCTTTTGCGCGAGACAATCTGTTAACATCTCTTTTACCGCCTGAGTATAAGCAGGATGATGTGTTTTCGGATAAGGGCTCTTCTTGCGATAAAGCACTTCATTCGGTAAAATTCCCTCTAATGCTTTTCTCAAAACCCCTTTTTCCCGATTTCCATACATTTTCATTTCCCAAGGAATATTCCATACATACTCAACAAGACGATGATCTGCGAATGGTACACGTACCTCAAGGCTCGCCCCCATGCTCATACGATCTTTTCGATCCAGCAGTGTTGTCATAAACCAAATCATATTTAAGTAAAAAAGTTCTCTTCGGGCTTTATCTACTCCAGTTTCCCCATCTAAAAGAGGGGTTTCTGCCACGGTTTCTTCATATTTGCTTTGCGCATATTCCTTCAGTGATAATTTCTTTTGCCATGAGTCTTGAAGAAGCTGAATGCGTGCTTCCGTTGATCTCATCCACGGAAATCCATTGGTTTCGCTTGCCATGTGAAACCATGGGTAACCTCCAAAAATTTCATCTGCACATTCACCTGATAAACCAACAACAAAATCCTTTTTAATTTCTCGGCAGAACCATAGTAAGGAAGAATCAATATCTGCCATCCCCGGCAAATCTCGCACTTCAACCGCTTCTTTCAAATAAGAAGCCAGCTCTTTTTGCCCGATGATACAGCTGTGATGATTCGTTTGAAACGCTTTGGTCATTCGATCAATCCACGGACCGTCAGCATTCGGCTGAAATTGACTTGCTTCAAAGAATTGATCATTTCCGTCGTAATCAACGGAATACGTATGCAGCGGGGCTTTCCCTATTTTCTCAAAGTGCTTGGCGGCAATGGCCGTAATGGCACTAGAATCCACTCCGCCCGATAAAAACGTACATACAGGCACATCTGAGACGAGTTGTCTTGTAACAGCATCCGTAAAGAGTTCCTTCACGTGCTGAGCGGTGTCATCAAGCGAATCTGTATGCTGCTTGCTTTTGACATTCCAGTACCTCCACACACGTAAACCATCTTTTGAGAAGGTTAAGGCATGAGCAGGTCTCAGCTCTTTCACCCCTTTAAATACGCCTTGCCCTGGTGTTCTAGACGGCCCTAAACCAAAGATTTCTGATAACCCTTCATGATCCACTTTGGCTTTCATTTCAGGATGAGCTAGAAGTGCTTTGATTTCTGAGCCAAACAAAAAGGAATGATGACGTTCTGTATAGAAAAATGGCTTGACACCGAGCCGGTCTCTCGCTGCAAATAATAATTCACGCTCACTATCCCAAATGACAAATGCAAAAATTCCATTAAAATGGGTCACACACTCTTCCTTCCATTCTGTATAGGCGTGAAGAAGAACCTCTGTATCAGAATGCCCAAGAAAGCGGTGCCCCCTTTTGAATAATTCTTTTCGTATATCCTCCGTGTTATAGAGTTCTCCATTGTATACCACCGTATAATCATGGTGTTGATGGGTATATGTCATCGGCTGCTTTCCGCCTTCAACATCGACAACGGCTAACCGTTTATGGCCGAAAAGAACGTGCTCACTTTTCCACGTATTTGTATCATCCGGCCCTCGTTTAGATAATGTATCTGTCATTTGATTGATTACATGATCCTGTTGGATGAGCTGCTTTTTAAAGTCTGCCCAGCCTGTTATTCCACACATCATCATCAGCTCCCATCCGTTTTTCATCAAGTGTTCTCATTTAGCCTTTCTTAGTTTATGCATCGGCTCCTTGATAGTTGATTTGTCCTTTTTTCCCCTGTGTATAGGACAAGCTTCATTTGGTAAGAAAAGAAAGAGGAAAGGAGGTTTTGCGAATGGAGAACCGAATGACATATCTTCAGCAAAACCACCCAAAATGGTGTAACGGGTACTTACTGATGGAAAACGGTCATTGTCTGATTGAAGACGAAGAAGGAGACATCATGCTGCCTGAAAGCCTTCAAAGTTCTATGATCTGTTTGAAAGAAAAGGATCGATGGACAAAAGGAGAATTGCTCGGGTCTGTCGTTCTTTGTGAGAATGGGAAGTTGATGGAGGTAAAAGGCGGTGAACGCATTCAATATCCAGCGTCTCTTTCTAAAGGGTGGCTTGATTTGCTCATGTTCGTACCGGAAAGCGTCTTTTATCAGATCATTGACTATGTAGAACAGCTTGGCTTTTCCGTCTATGATTGTGTCTTCTCTTCCTTCCACCCTTCTCATCGCGTGTCTTTTTTTCAGTTTTCAGGAGACATGCAATCACTTGCCCTTCAATGCCACCATCATTCGGGTACAAATCAAGTTCAATTGGAATGGACGACGTCTGACGGTCACCGGCTGATGTCTCAGTTTGATCTCACATAAAAAGGGCACTGCTTTTGATAAGCAATGCCCTTTTTATCTTAAAAGATATGGAAACCGATCGGCAGACGTAAGCCGAGAAGAATGGTCACAATAGCAACCACGATAAAACCAATGAATACACCCGTCACCGATTTTCCTTTTTTCTTGCGTACAAGGACCATTTCCATGAAACCAATCACAAGAATACCAAGTATCATTTTTCCAACATACTCGCCCCCGTAACCCGGGATTTTCATTCCTGTGCGAACATACAGCTCTACACCCGTTGCAATAATAATCAAGTAAAATAGGCGTACGATCATATGCACAATTTTAGCGCCTTTATCGTTTTTACCTGCTAATGCAAAGGCAACGAAAAATAAAATAATACCTAGCACCCACGCTGTAATATGTAAATGTGTTCCCATTTGTGATTTCCCCCTTTATCAGAACAATTACCTTCTCATCGTACCACGAAATAAGTCGAACACAAAGCGACAATCCTGTGTCAACACGCCTTTATTTGACGTGATTTGATAACGTCCCAATTGGTTCAATTGTTACTTCAACCTGATCGCCTGAGGCTAAAAATTTTGGCGGTTCAAAACCTTTGCCGACTCCAGAAGGTGTACCTGTTGCAATGATGTCTCCCGCTTCCAGCGTCATCCCTTTTGAAAGAGTTGACACAATGTCTTCAATTGGGAAGATCATTAATTCCGTACTGGCAGACTGACGAACCTCTCCGTTTACCTTTGTTTCCACATGGAGTGCTCCATGATTCTCAATCACTGACTTGTGAACGATATAAGGTCCCATTGGACAAGTTGTATCTAAGCTTTTTCCGATGAAAAATTGTTTGTGTTTTTTCTGCAAATCTCTTGCCGTTATATCATTTAAAATGGTGTAACCGAAAATGTAATCGTGGACCTCTTCAGGAGCAATATTCTTTCCTGTTTTGCCAATGACAATGGCAAGCTCCCCTTCGTAATCCAATTCACTTGTCACATCTTCATGGAGAAGAATGTCCGCTTCATGCCCTACAACAGAGGTAGGCGCCTTTGTAAAGATCATCACGTCTTTAGGAATATCTGCCGCACTTCCCATTTCCATGACGTGATCTTGATAGTTTTTCCCAACACACATGATGTTTTTCGTTGGTTTTGGAATCGGTGCATGGAGTGTCACGTCCGAAAGCGGATAGACATAAGAGCCGCGGTCTTCTTCTTTTTTCTCCGCCCAATCAAGAAGCTGTTTGACGTGTTCGACAAACTTGTCCCCCATGTTGATGCATTCAAATAAAGAGTTTGGCAATGTTTCTAGCTCAAATAGTTTTGCTTCTGCCTTTTTGACGTCCATCACCCATTCATCATCAATGACGACCCCGATAAACAATCTGTTATGTATCTCACCTGTAAAAAACTTCATGTCTTCCCCTCACAATCTTCATTTCACTACATTATGATGTCTCATTTTTATTTCTCTACGAAATAAAAAAAACCCTTTTTTATCATACTCTCTTTTAAAAAGGGTTTCAAAAATGAAGACCTGACATTTAGCGGTAGCGTCGATACTCCCACATATTCCCTTGATCCCATTTACGATCAACATTTCCTTGATGGCGGGAATGATGTTTTTTCTTTCCGCATCTTCGGCAAGAGTGACTCCGTTTGTGGTGATGAGAACGTTTAGATCGATAGCTGCGGTGTGATTTGCGGCAGCTTTTCTTATGATGTAATCTGTGTTTGCTGCGGCATGATTTTTTGGGTTTACTCTTTTTACTGCGGTATGACTTTTTGCTTTTATACGACTTTTTGCTTTTGCATGATTTCTTGCTTCTATACGACTTTTTGCTTTTGCATGGTTTCTCGCTCTTTACACTTTTCTTTGAGCAGCGACTTTTTTTAGAGCGATAGCTTTTTTTAGAACGATAGCTTTTATGGCTTTTTTTGCTGCGATGTGACTTACGGCAACCTCCTCCACCAAAGAACCAGTGACGGCGATTTGAATGACGAGAACGAGATGATTTGTGCGAATGTCCCGATTCTGGTTCACGATCTAAGTGTTGATCACGCCCCTCACTTCGAAGTGAATCAACTGCATGTTCAATATGCGAATGATCAAATGTGCTCACGAACAATTCCCCTCCCAAACTGTGCTCTGACAAAACAAACAGACAAAGCTGTTTATCTTCTCTGCTTTATGTTACGAGACTCGGTAGACAAGTGTTCTTGGCGAATGCCTCTTTCTTAGAAAACTCCATGAATACCTACCAGCAGGTACAGGACATTCCTTCATTTTCATATAGTGGAAGAGATATAGGAGGGTGATGAACGCATGGACACAGAACCTTTAAAACAACTGGATATCTGGATTCATCCAAAAGATCTCATGGAATTAAAAAAGGACATATGGAACGATGAACCCGTCGAGGCCATTCTGAAAACCGGCCAAACCAAGTCACATATTTATGCCTCATACCGAGGATCACACATCCGAAAGCTCAAGAAAAAATCCTATCAAATTGAATATCGAAAACCAAAGCAAAGACAGGGCGAATCCCTTTTTCACTTAAATGCAGAGTACAATGATCCTTCTTTCATTCGCAACAGGCTGTCTTTTTATTTCTTTGAACAAATGGGTGTGTTCAGCCCGACCGCTTCTCATGTGTTTCTTACTATTAATGGAAGAAAAGAAGGCATTTATTTAAAAATAGAATCTGTAGATGAGCTGTTCCTCCAAAAACGACAGCTGCATGGAGGCGGCATTTATTATGCTGTAGATGATGACGCCAATTTCTCTCTTTTAAGTTCATTTGATAAAAAGCCAAAAAAACATCTTCTTCTCGGTTATGAGAAAAAAACGGGAACTCCTGAACACGACAAGCAGCTGAGTGAATTTATTTACTTTTTGAACACCGCAAGGGACGACACGTTTGCAAATAAGATTGAGCAGTACCTTGATGTAACACAATATTTCCGCTGGCTCATTGGTGTCGTGTGTACCCAAAATTTTGATGGCTTTGTTCATAACTATGCGCTTTATGTGAATGATCAAGGAAGGTTTCAAGTAATGCCTTGGGATTATGATGCGACTTGGGGTCGTGATATTCACGGAGAAGAAATGGCGTTTGATTATATTCCAGTCAGCGGTTTCAATACATTAACCGCTAGATTACTAGACATCCCTGCATTTAAAAGAGACTATTATGCCCTTTTCCAGCACGTACTAGATACACATTTTTTAGAAAAACGGCTTCTCCCCATCATTGAGACATGGCATGCTTCGATTGAGCAGCGAATTGGAGATGATCCATATACGAAAAACCGACAAGACATGCTGCGTTCAGAGCGAGAATTAATCCGACAGTATATCAACAAAAGACGACGTTATTTACAAACTGAGATTAAAAAAGAGACATCGCGCCTGTAAAGACACTTTCGAATTTTGTCACTTTAGTTCTCATATTGACGAAAGAGCTTTTTTTATAGAAAAATAGGGTATACTAACCATATCCTTCTATTTGATAAAAAATGTGAGAGTTGGCGTCCGTTATGATCAATTATGAAATTGAACAAAAAAGATTACATTTGATTGAGACCGCAAAAAAATTCGGAATGAATGCCGAAGAAACCATCAGGTGCAGTCAAGAGCTTGACACACTCTTAAATAAAGGCATCAAAACCACCTCTAAAGAATGCTCGAATAAAGGGTAAACCATACACTTCATTCCTCTCATCAAAGTTCTTCAAAAAGACAATCACATATTAAAAGACCCATCATAAGCTATGGTGAAACGCCCAAAAACGAAGTGCCCTATTTTTCTAAAGGATGTGCACCGCTATGCCGGCTATTGTTGGAGCCTTTAAAGTAAATGCCGTCGGAACGAGCGGAGTCGTTCATGTAGGAGACTGCATCACCATTTCTCCAAATAGTCAGGTTAAAACGTTTGCCGGCGCAGGCAGTTTTAACACTGGTGATCAATTACGCATTAGCAACTATAAAAGTGTGACAAATACGTATGATAGTGATGTCATTGATCAACCGCTTGTTGGTAACTTGTAAGGAGTGAGAATCCATTGAACTTCTATATTAATCAAGCGATACAAATTAATTACTTACGTGTGGAGTCTGTGAGTAACTCATCCGTTCTGCAAATCGGCAGTGCTGGATCAATCAAGGCACTCTCCAATCTGTATAACACTGGAAGCTATGTAGAGTCAGCACCTGCCGCAGCAGGCACACAAGGAATTGAAGAGTCTCAAGGCGCAAGCACGGCACCTTTTGTACCGCTTCAGTCACCAACAACATAAGTTCATCTGCAATCCCCGGAGGTGTATGCATATGTATGACTATCAAAACAGCGCTTCACAAATGTATGGCATCATTCAAAAGCAAACACAGCAAATCATGATGCTTGAAAAAAGGCTTAACGAGCTTCAGCAGGAAATGCAAATGATCAAAGATAAACCGACAACAACGATTGAACGGATTGATTATCAATTTGATCAACTGAAAATCGAGCGGCTGGAAGGCACATTAAATATCGGCCTCAATCCATCTGATCCAAATAGTGTTCAAAATTTTGAAGTGGGCCAAACAACAACCCCGGGAATTGGAATGATGCAGCAAGAAATGGCTGATCAATTTTTCAATCAAACACGCCAGCTTGTCGATGCATTCTTAAATGAAGAAGCACCGCAGCTTCTTGAAGAACTAGAGCAGCGATACGAAGGCTCGCTTGATGAAAGCAACAAACACCATATCATTGAGGACATTCGAAAACAAATAGACAGCAGAATCAAATATTATGCGGGGCAGCTGCCACAAAGGGAAGATATGACCCCGCTTCAACGTTCCGAGCAAATTGCTGAATACGTGAAACATGATGTCAAACGGGCAATCGAGCACTTTTTAGCCCATATTCCAAATGAAACGAAAGGAGAGGAAAACGGATGAATTTCACAGTCGTCAACCGCAACATCGAAACTGGAAGCATTAAAGTAGTTGGGGTATCGTCCTCTTCCCTATTTATTATCGGGGACACGGACCATGTACAACTGTCATCGATTTTCGATACACCGCCAGAATCATTAATTATTGGCCCGTTTGTTCCTCTAGCCCCTCGATAATGATTAAGCGCACATCTCAAGTGAAGTTCTCGAAGGTGAATTCTGTCGGGATTGCAAGTGTTGTTCAAATTGGTGATACACAAGAGCTATGTCCGAACGTAAAGGTGTTAGCTGTTCAGAGAACCATTAGTTTATTTTATGGAAATGAAGCTGAAAACCTAGATGCAAAAGAATTTGAAGTGTATTATGAGCCGATCCCATTGATGCTGCCAGAACGAGCGGTTAGAACGGCCTTTTTTCATGAAAAGCCTCTCATTAAAGTGTCGTCCATTCATGTAGAAGGGGTCTCTTCCTCCTCTATCTATCAAATTGGCTCTACGTGCGGAATAAATGCCGTTGCGCGAGTGAAGCATATTCGAGAGTTATTTAGCAACAATGACGAACATCCGCCAAACTCACAATTGGACCTACCTGCGCATATGATGGTGATATGACTTCGAATAAAGGATGTCGATTATGCCAGCAATTGTCGGACCCATTTACATTAACTCGATTTCTGGGGGCGTCGTAAACGTCGGTGACTCATTTTATCTTTCGCCTAAAAGTTCTTCAAAATCTGCTTTAGGCTCTGGAGCGGGGAATACCGGAGATTTCTTGATTTTAAATAATGGCATTAGCGCCACCAACTATGTGGATCCTGACTTAAATGATCAGAATATGGTAGGCAATGCATAAAGCGGCTCCTCTACACTCATTTCATTTAGAGGAGCGCTTTTTTATGCTTATTTCTTTCTGCGTTGTCTTGATTTCTTTGTTTTGACCAGCTTGCTTGCCGGCTGCTTTCGAATCCATTTGATGTACGGAACAAGCTTTTCATCTTGTCTTAGGGCATCCAGCGTATTCAAACGTGCGGCAAGCTCCTGGTTTGTATAAAGAGCATGTACTTGTTTATGGCAAGGGATACACAGGAAGGCAGTCGGTAGAAAGGCCCCTCCTTCTTCTCTTGGCGTTAAGTGATGTTCTGTAAGGACGACCTCTTGTCTTCCGCACAGCTCACATAATCCAATCGTTTGCTTTGCCATCCTGAGATCACCTCACTTTACATTAATTCCATCGAGACTGTTGTTCCTTTCCCGCTTGGATCTGCTGGGTGGACAATCAGTTTCTTTGGCAGTCTCATCTTTAATTCTTCCACATGGCTGATCACACCAACAGCTAAATTTTGAGATTGTAGCTTCTCTAATGCTGTAATCACCGTATCTAACAAGTCTTGATCGAGTGTACCAAATCCTTCATCTAAGAAGAAGAATTGCAGCGGGAACTCACCTCTCAGCTGAATTTGTGCAGACAGAGCAAGGGCAAGTGCTAAAGACGTCAGGAAAGTTTCTCCCCCAGACAAGCTGGATACCGGACGTCTGACACCTCCATTGGCATCATCCCGCATCACAAAACCGCCCTCTGAATCGACTTCAATGGCATACCTTTGTCTTGTCAAAATCCCAAGACGATGAGAAGCATCACGACTGACACTTTCTAGCTGTTCTTCTGCTAGGAACTCAACAAATGTATTCCCTTTAAACACAGTTTGAAGCTTATCCAGCCGGTCAATTTCTTGCTGCAGTTCTTCAAGGCGTTCATGAATGCTTGCAAAGCGCTGATGGTTTGCTTCAATCACTCGCAGATGCTCCTGTGCAGATCCACTCAGCGCTGTCGCTTCTTCAAGCGCTTTTTCCGCCGCTTCTTTTTTTAGTTGAATATCTGTCCACTCGTCTTCATCCAGCGACTCACCTTTTAACAGTTCAGAAATTCGCTTTAAGTTTGCTGCACATTGCTTTCTTTTATCCTCAAATTCCTCAATTTCCTGTTTGACTGTAAGACGTACAGATCGATCCATTAAAGCAGGTGCTATCTCCTGAGGTTGAGCAAAAGGAGTAGATGCTGTTTCTTTTTGCCACGCTTTCTCAGCTTCTTGTTTTCGCCGCTTCGCCTCTTGGAGCTGACGTTCACTGCTTGAGAAATGGCTTTGCGCCTCACTAAATAATTGCTGTGCATGCTTAAATTGCTCGTACGAATGCTGTTCTTTTTCATTTAGATGAGCAAGAGATTGTTGAACTTCGTCCAGTTCATCAGAAAGAGAAGCGGCTTTTAAAGGATATCGCTGTAAATCTGTTTCATATTGATCGATCAGGTGCTGCTGGCTTCCCAGCTGATGCGCCAGCTTATCGAGTTCCTTCTCTAGATCGTATATGGCTGTTTGCAGATGCTCTTTTGCCTGCTGTTTTTCCTCTAGAAAAGAAATACTCTTCTCAATACGCTCTTGATAACCTTCCGCTTGTTGATCCTTTTCGTCAATTTGTTGCTGCATTTCCTGCACTTGGTTGATTGTCAGGTGAGGAAAGGTCTGTTCAAATTGCGTCAGTTGTTCGGAAAGCTCAGATCGAAGCTCCTTGATCAGCATGTCTAATTCCTGCATGCGCTGCTGCTCAAATGTCAGTTGATCTTTTACTTTGCTCATTTCTGCCGCTTGATCATAAGTGACGTCCATTAAACGAGCTCGTTTGCTTTCGATTGCTTGAATATCTTGTTTTACGCCTTTCCATTCTTGAATCAGCTGGTGCAAAGACTGCGGATTCTGTACTGCTTCTACTGCTGCAGCTACTTCCGAATCGGGGGCTTTTTGAGATAAAAAGGAGAACTGTTTGACTAATTGATTGGCATGCGTTTCAAGCAGCTGCTTTGCAGCAAACATGTCTCTAGCATATTCCTCTGCCAGCTTGAGCTCTTTATCCATTTTTACAATCCATTCATCAATTTGGGCAACCGTTTCTTCATGGTCATTGTCTATCACAGCCTTTGGATCATGATGAATCGATCCACAAACAGGACATGGTTCACCGTCTACTAGCTCTGCCGCTAATTCTTTTCTTAATTCTGCAGATCTGACAACATCACGCTGTTTTAATTTTTCTTGTTTTTTGTCCTGCTCTTTATGACTCCATTCTGTAAGACCTCGTTCAAATTCACATACATAAAAATACAATTGCTCTATCGCTTGAAACGATTGATTTATTTTTTCATGATGATCTTTTTGCTGTTTTTGAAGCTTTTCATACGATTGTGTCGCCTGTGCTGAACGCTGTCTTAGCTCCTCAATCTTTTGTTCTTCCTTTTGAATGCTCACATTCATTCTTTGAACATTTTCACTGAAACGAAGTGCGTCTTGTACAAGTTTCCGCTCTTTGACAGAGACTTGTAATTGTTCCAGCTCATGCTTCAACTGTGTTTGTTTCGCAAGCGCACGCTCTAATAAAGATTGCACGTTTTCGGCTTCCGCTTTTTTTTGAGTCAATTGCTGCGCTTTTTCATTGTTTTGCTGCTCTAGTACGGTCTTTTCCTGAAGTGCTGTTTCTTTTTTTCGTTCAATTTCTTTTAATTGAATAAGCTGCTCTTTCTTTTGAAGAAGCCCTGGCTCATTTTCCATTTTCTTTTGCCGCGTTTGCTCATACTCCTGCGTCATTTGATCATAGATCGTTCGTTGATGAAGTAAATGTTTTTCTGCTTCCTGCTTCTCTTTTGATACTTGAGAGAGCTGCTTTTCAGCCTTTGTTAATGCATCCGCATAAGGCTTTAATGTCTCTGCCTGCTCTGCAATGTGAAGTTGATTCTTTTTCTCTTCCATCGTGGATGCCAGCAGATTGAGGTTGTGTTGTTCCTTCTCGTACGCTTCTTGTTCCTTTTGATACTGCCAGATGGCTTGCGCTTTTGTAAAAGCAGTGAACGCTTCGTCCCGCGTTTGTTTTTTCTCATGAAAAATAGCTTGCGCCTGCGCAGCTGCTTCTTTAGCTTTCGCTAATGCCTCTGGACCAGCTTCTCCTAATCCAGTCAGTTCAGCCAGCAGTTCGTTTTTCTGTCCATAGTGATTTTGAGCCTTTGCGCGTAAACGTTTGACGAGCTGATCACCATATTTCTCCAAATTAAACAAACGCTGCAGCATTTGGCGTCTGTCGGCTCCTTTCAATGAAAGGAATTCCGCAAACTTTCCTTGGGGTAAAACAACCGCTCTCGTAAAATCGTCAATGGTTAAACCAAGTAATTCTTCTATTTTACGATTGACCTCACTTGCTTTATCTGCAAGAACTGTCTGCGTATCACCAATTTCAATCAATCGGCATAACGTCGTTCTAACCTTCATTTCATCTGCCCGTTTAAAGGCACGTTCCACTTTATAAGAAATATGGTGTTCTCTTTGCAAAGCGAACGTAAAGGAGACAGACAGCTTTTCTTCAGCTTGGTTCAAAATACCATGCGTATTATTGAGTGCACGTTCGACCTTGCCATAGAGTGCGAGTGTCATGGCATCTAATATGGACGATTTTCCGCTTCCAGTCGGTCCAAAAATACCAAACACACCTGCATCACATAAGGAGCTAAAGTCAATGATTTGTTCTTCTCTGAAGCTATGAAGTCCTTTAATGGTTAACGTGATCGGCTTCAATTCGCTTCCTCCTCTTGCATGTCATTGGCAAGCTCTAAAAATAGCTTGACGGTCTTTTCATCAGGTAGACCTCCACCTGTCTGACGCTCATAAAATTTCACGAACCGCTCTTCAATCGAGAGCTTTTCCACTTGTTTTTGTTCTTCTTTTTGCTGTAATTCTTTAAACTTTGGCCTAATATGGACAAATCCACTATGCTGTTTTCTAAGCTGATGAATTTGTTCGATCGACAGCTGATCTGTTAAGTGAATCTCTAAATCAATCCAGGCTTGAAGATCCCGCTTTTCATCCAGCCAACTGTGTACTTGGCTCAGCCCTTCAGTCGCCTTCCACTTCATAAGTGGTTTACCGCTTGATAAAAACACTTCTTTCCAGCTTGCTGTTTCGTTCGGTTTTGCATCCACAATGGTGACTGATTTGGCGTAGCCTGCTTCAGAAAAGCTGTATGCAAGTGGAGATCCAGAATAGCGGGCAATCGTTTTGGCACGTTTAATGGTTTGGGGGCGATGCAAGTGCCCCAATGCGACATAACAAGCCGCCTCAGGCAGACTTTCGGCCGCAACGGTATATGCGCCTCCCACTTCAATCGGCCTTTCCGAATCCGTTTGACTGCCACCTGCCACATAAATATGACTTGTTGCGATATTGACCGTATCCGCCTGAAATTGGTTGCTTAAATGTTGAAACATTTGTTGTATTTTTAAATTGTACTGATCACGAAGCAGTTTCTCTTCAAATGTTTCAGCCAGCACCTCGTTTAGTCTTGCTTCAGACGGGTAAGCGAGTGCGGCAATAGATAGACGTTCACTTGCAGAAGAAACATCGACATGAATTAAATCATTTGTCGGATATCCAATTAAATGAATCCCCTGCTCATTCGTTAAAGGAGATGCGGCTGATAAACGGTCTGGGTTATCATGGTTGCCAGAGATCACAACCACCTGACGCTTTCCTTTATCAGATAATGCAGACAAACTTTCATAAAAAAGCTGTTCTGCGCGAGCAGGAGGGTTTACTGTATCAAAGGCATCGCCTGCCATCACAACGACATCAATGTGTTCATCCTTGACGATTTGATTTAATTCATCTAAAAACTCAGCTTGCTCCTCAAGCCGGCTTCGGCCTTCAAGGGTTTTCCCTAGATGCCAATCCGCTGTATGCAGAATCCTCATGTGATTCACCTCTCATTCATTCCACCTATAAAGAAATTTCTAGATTTCCATCAAAGAAATAAAGGATTTTCTCCTCTAATGTTCTGTTTGTTAAACGTTCTACCGCTGCTGTATATAAAGATATTTGCGTTTCATAGCGTTTTTTTAACATCGCTTCAGCTTCCTCTAATCCACCTGAGAATCTGCCAGTCACTCGATCTGTTTTATAATCAAGTAAATAGAGCTTGCCACCTGCTTCAAATAAACAATCAATCATTCCTTGAATGAGCACAGGTTCACCTTCTGCATCAATATGACTGTATACCTCTTTAACCGGTAAAACCATACTAAACGATACTTCTCGTTTCACCCAGTCCGCTTTCTGCAGTTTTTGACCAATAGCAGTAGAAAAGAAGGCCACAATTCCTTCTCGATTGATGGACTGGATTTGTTCATCTGTTAGTAAGTCTTTCTCTTTTAAAGAATGGAGCAGCTCTTCTACACGAGATTCATCATATGGTTCATTTGAAGGAAGAGGGATATGCTGCATGACTGTATGCATGGCCGTCCCTTGTTCTGCGGCTGTGAGTGTTTTTTTCTTCATAAAAGCCGGTCGTTCGTACAGTGTCGCATGAGCTTTTCGAATGGAAGCAGGCACACTGTATTCATCCTGTATTTCTTTCATTCTTTTGATCTCGGAAACTGACTGCTTTGTCCCTACTTGGGAGGCCGCTAAATATGGATAACGCCATGTAAGTCTTTCTTTTACTTCCTCCTCGTAATCGCCATATCCTTGAACAGGTACACCTTCCATTAATGCTTGTACCACTTCGTCTTGTTTTTGTTTTTCAAGTGACATGTCTTCTTGTAGAAGATCGGACGCTTGATGAAAGGTGATAGAAAATGATGATGGATGAGAGAGAACGACTTCTCTCGATTCTTCTAAAAGAGAAGACATCGCTTGATGACGGATAAGAGCAGGGCCAATAAAATCTAAGTATGTTCTCGCTTGATATCGTTCAAAATCAGGGAGGAGCCAGTCGTCTCCGTTTGCGGCATTTTGCCACTTGCTTAAAGCTTTCACTTGATTTTTGACAGAGCCGACTAAAAATAATTTTTCCTTCGCCCTTGTGAGCGCCACATATAGAACCCTCAGTTCTTCAGATAATAACTCTTTTCTCATCTTTTTTTTCATCGCGATCAGCGGTAATGTTGCATAACTAATTCTCAGCTCAGGATGAATATATTTGCTGCCAAAACCTAATTCTTTATCGAGCAAGTAGGACTGGTTTAAATCCATCATGTTAAAGTTCTTGCCAAGTCCTGCAGTAAATACAACAGGGAATTCGAGTCCTTTACTGCTATGAATGGTCATCATGCGGACAACATCCTCTGTTTCACTGAACGTTTTTGCCGCTCCAAGATCATCTCCACGCTCTTGCATTCTTTCAATAAATCGAAGAAATCGAAACAGCCCTCTAAATGCAGCCTTTTCATACTGTTTCGCTCGATCATATAAAGCCCGAAGGTTTGCCTGTCTTTGCTTACCTCCTGGCATCCCGCCGACATAATCTAGATATTGTGTATCTCGGTACACTTCCCAAATCAGTTCTGCTACCGAATGCTGAATCGAAAAATCACGCCATTTGCGTAATTGAAGGAAGAATCGCTCCAGCTTTCTGCATGTCGGATGATCAGAGTGTGTCACACTCATAAATGCCTTCACAGCGTCATAATAAGTGCCTTTTTTATCACTGGTTCTAATCAGTGCCATCTCATTTTCGTCTAAATGAACAAGAGGTGACCTTAAAACAGCAGCGAGCGGAATATCTTGATATGGATTATCAATCACTTTTAACAAAGAAAGAATGACAGATACCTCTGTCGCTTCGAAATAGCCTGAGGAAAGATTCGCATAAACAGGGATTCCCTGCTTCTTCAACTCTTCCATCATTTGCGGAGCCCACGGCATTGAGCGAAGCAAGATCACAATGTCTCGATACTGCAAGTTGCGGGTCAGCTGCTGTTTTGCATCGTACACTTGAAAAGGCTGTTCTACCAATTCTTTTATTTTCTTTGCAATCACTCTCGCCTCAAATTGTACCGTCTCTAGCTCTTCTCGTTCTTCATCGCTTTCTGTGTCGTGCTGATCTAAATGAACAAGAAGCATTTCTGTCGTCGTGTCTTCGCTTTGCGGATAACTCGCTCCAAGCTTTAATTCAGCTTGTTCGTCATATTCAATTTCTCCAACTGTTTCTCCCATCAGCTGTTTGAACAGAAAGTTGGTACTGTCTAATACATCAGCCCGGCTGCGGAAATTTTTATTTAGATCAATTCTTTTACCTGTTTCTTTGCTATCTGCTTTAAATTGTTTATATTTATTTAAAAAGAGCATCGGCTCTGCAAGTCTAAAGCGATAAATGGACTGCTTCACATCACCAACCATAAAGCGGTTGCCTTCTGCAGGATGTTTCCCTTTAGACACGAGCTTTAAAATCGTTTCTTGGACAAGATTTGTATCCTGATATTCATCCACGAGTACTTCTTCAAATTGCTTTTGATAGTATTTAGCCGCTTCTGTTTCAATGAGATTTCCTTCTGCGTCCTGCTTCGCTAAAATGCGCAAACAATAATGTTCTAGATCCGAAAAGTCCACGATTGATTTTTCTTGTTTTGCTCTTTCGAAACGCTCTCCATATTGAATCACAAGCTCTACAAGTGTTTCTACAACTGGCTTCATTTCAGCCAAGCTTTTTAAATGCTGATCGGGACTGCGCATAAAGTATTCATCTTTTAGCTTTTCTAATTGTTTTTTGGCTTGATTGCGTGCATCTGTTGCTTTTTCTAACAGAGCTGGGTCATAGTCATCCCCTTTGCAAGTCTTTAACCTTTTAAAATTGATATTTGGCAAAAGCTTATAAAGTGTACCAAAATCATCTTGATGCCTTATTAATTCATTTACTTGCTCTAAATCATCTATAAAATTCTCTGCTCTCGGTGCTGGACCGCCCGGCTCCTTTGATAAAGTGAGCGCTTGTTCCAGCAGTTCCTGACAGCTTCTTAAAACGAGAGAAAGGTCCTCTTTGATATATGGATAAAAGGGTAATTCTTCTACCTTTGTCTGTGTATCCACATCATAAAGAGAAAGGAATGCCCGCATCCATTGTTCGGGCGCTGGATGTGATCTAGAAAACTCATAAATTCTTTTAACAAGCCATTGAAGATCTAAATCATGCCGATCAGATGTGTAACGATCAACGAGTTCAAAGAATGACGGCTTTCCAGCCTTATACTCATCCTCAAACAGTTCATCTAACACTTCATCTCCTAATAATTCTCCTTCTGTTTGATCAGCCAAACGAAAACCTGGATCAAGGTCAATCTCATAATAAAAGGTACGGAGAACTTGCAAACAAAAGGAGTGCAAGGTAGAAATATTGGCACGATTCATAAGTGACAGCTGTCTCCGCATATGAAGGGAACCAGGGTTTTTAGATAGTTCTTTTTCAAGTGCTTCAGTGATCCGGTGCTTCATTTCTGCTGCTGAAGCATTGGTAAAAGTCACTACGAGCAGCCTGTCCACATCAACTGGCTGCTCCGGCCGAGTCATTTTTCGAATGAGCCGTTCAACCAAGACCGCTGTTTTCCCTGACCCTGCCGCCGCAGCAACAAGAATATCTTGTCCTTCTGAAACGATGGCGTTCCATTGGTCATCTGTCCAAGTACTGTTATTCGGTTTTGGTATTTGCATACTGATCCCCTTCTTTTTTGATCCGGTCTAACATGACATCATCCTTCTCAGAGGTGAGCACCCTAAATTCATTATCTTCTATTGATTCATCAAATTGGCAAATAGACTTAAAGGAGCAAAAGCGGCAAGGGGTTTGATCCTTTAATTTATATGGGTTTATCTCTACCTCACCGCTTGTAATTCTTTCTCCTGCCTCTTCAAAGGTTCGCCGAACGTGTTTTGTGAGAATGTGAAAATGATCTTCACTTAATACCGCAGAGTCAGATCGGAAAGAACCATCCTTTTTCAAACCAGCTTGGATGACTTGTGATCTTCCTGATTCGAGTGTTTGATCCATCAACTTCACTGCTTCCACATCTTCGAGCAATAGACCCTTCATTTTAAATTTCTTCAATATTTCCTGCTCAATTGCATCTTCTCCAAGCGGAATAGGCGCTTGAATCAGCGGGTCATGAATATGGAAGTATAAAATTCCTGCCGGTGTCGCTTCCATGCCAAGCCATTCTTTAGAATACGTAATGGTTAGGTCTAAATAAGTGAGCATTTGCAAGGCTAAACCGTAGTAAACTTCTGCTAGATCAAGCCCCTTCTCACTGGACTTATAGTCGACAATTCTTAATAGAAGTCCTTTTGACCCTTCTGCTTTATCCACTCGGTCAATCCTTCCAACAAGCTCCATCGTGCAGCCATTTTTTAATTGAAAAGTAAACGGCGGCAGAGGTCCTTGACCTCCAAAACCTAACTCAAGTCCAACCGGAGAGAATCCGCTCACTTTTGCATGTTCGCTTAATATAGAAGACACCCTGATGAGGATTTTTTGAAGCTTTTCTTTTATATAAGCATGCCGATTAGAGCTTAATAAAATTTCTTTTTGCAGACGTGGAGCCAGCTGTTCAATTGCATGCCTTGAGTAGGTCACACAATCTTCCTTCGTTAAGTTTTTCCAATCCTTTTTTTGTTCAATAAGCGTATCTGAAATCAGTTTTAAAGCCGAGTGAAAGAGCTGGCCGATATCAGGTGCTTCTAATTTGTAAAATTGTCGCTCTTTTAGTTTTAGCCCGTGGGAAGCAAAATGAGAAAATGCACATGCATTGAATTTCTCCATTCTTGAAACACTGCCCTGAATATGGTCACCGTAAAGTTCTTTTGTGACATTCGGATTTAAACGTGTCGCTCTATTTGTAAAGAACAAGCTGGACATGATTTTTTTTGATACGTCGCGGTTGGACGAGGTCATCAAATGATTATATACACTCCACCATACGCCGCTGATCGGATATTGATTGAGCCATTGTTGCAGCTGCGAAACGGTATAGGATAACGAGACATGCTCGTTTGTTACAAATTTTAATTGCTCCTGATCATCCAACTGCTCTGGATCTAACACATAGAGGGCTTGCTGATGGTTTGGCATCAGTTCCTCACAATACTTGATGAGGGTCGAAGGCAAAAGAGACCGCCCTTCCGTATCTGAAGCTGAATAGGATAAATACAGGTAGTGCGATGGACTGGACAGCGCTTGATATATCAAAAATTGTTCATCCAGCAGCCGTTCCTTCCCTGTCTCTGCCAGCTCTGCTCCTGCCCGTTTTAACCATTCCCGGTCGTCTTCAGACAATACACTTTCATCAGAGGGCCGTGCAGGTATAACTCCATCATTTACTCCAATGACAAACGTACACTTTACTTGATACATTCTGGATAAATCCATACTTCCGATAAACACTTGATCAAGTGAAGGGGGAATCAAAGCAAACTTGAGAGAGGACAGTCCTGTATCCATCATCTGTTGAAATAATGGAAATGAGAGCTCCTCCTCGCCCAGCATTTCAACAAATTCATCCATCAATTGAATGACAGCATCCCACACTTGCCCATGCTGCATCGCTTCAGCTAACCTGCCTGCTTCTTCTGCCTCAAGCCTTGCCTTTTCAAGCTTTTCTGGCACTTGGGCTTCTTCTAGAAAGACATACACTGCCTCTACCATGTCTCTTAGCTTTTGCGCTTTTTTCAATCTTTTTTGCAATTGAAAGAGAGGCGGAACAATCCATTCTTTTACATCATTCAGCATTTGCTCCATTTCTATTTCTTGATCGGTTTGTCCAAAATCTTCATCTAGTGATTGGAAGCGGCGATAATGAAATCGTGAACCATTCGTCCAGCGTTCACCTTTTACACCGTAAGCAATACAATAGTTTTCAAGCTGATCGGCCTGTTCTCTTGCCTTGTTTTTAGCGAGTTCAAGCGGAAATAAGAACTCCGTTTTCACACAGCGAAACACCGCCTCATACCGCCAGTTCCCTTTTATGACATCGAGGCTCGAACGAATGAACTCAATGAGCGGATGATACTGCATCGATTCATTTCCATCAATAAAGAAAGGAATATCGTAATCTCGAAACACCTCTTTTAACGTATCTTTATAGTCGTCTACATGTCTTGCAACAATTGAGATGTCTCGTAACCTAAGACCTTCCCCTCTTACTAAATCAAGAATATCTCTCGCTACTCCCTCAATTTCAGCTCGTTTATTTGCACTTTTCGATACGGTAAGGTGAGGCGTTTCTTCTTGATACGGCTGCAAAGGTCTCTGTTCATATTGATTTTCTAAATAAGCTAGATCTGGGGTATGAAGATGCCGCTTATTTCTCTCCAAAATGTTCTCAGAAATAGCCGCTCCGCACTCTTTGGCCAGCTGATAAAGCTGGGAATATGTCTTACCTGTCATGCGAAATAAATCAAGTTCATTTGGCTGCGTGTCATGATAGGAACGATCCACTGTGAATGCAGCTGTTATTTTTTCGGCATGTAGCAAAAGCTGTTCAATGACAAGAAGCTGCTGGGGGGTAAACTGATAAAAACCATCTATATAAATGTGTGCCCCTCTCAATTCTTCTGATAAAGGAATTTGCTGAGCCAGAAGTGTCAAGTAATCCTCTGAGTGCACATACTCATCTTGCAGATGCTGCTCCATCTGCTGATAAAGAACATGAAGGTCATGCAATTTTTCCGCCGCACGTCTTTCTTCTGTATACTCTGAATGCATGCTGGATGCCGAAATTTTTTCAATATCCTCCGGCATCATACAGTACCTTTTGAATTCAGCCATCGTCTTTTCTATTTGCTCAACAAATCCCGGTTTATCACTCGCCTTTTTGAATACCTTAAACTTGTCTTTCTGTTCTTCTATTACTTTTCTTAAGAGCATTTGAATCCCTGTGCTTGTGACAAATTGACGGTTCGCACCGCCAGTCTGCTGTAATATAGACCAGGCAAGCCGAGTAAAACTAAAGACTTTGGCCCTGATCATTCCACCAGCTTCAGACGTTTTTGCAAGCTCATATTCCATTAAAAATGTCATTTGATCCGGGACTAAAAAAATGATTGGCGGACCCAGCGGATCAAGCCGCAGTTGTTCTTTGATTTCTTCTAGAATTGCAGTCGTTTTTCCACTCCCCGATCTGCCTGCTAAAAACTGAATCTCCACGTTCCACAACACCTTTCTTATGTACTCATATTCTAGCGAAAATAAAGGTAAATAGCTATTTTCCTATCACCTTCCCTTTCTCCTCCGATTGAAAAGAAAATAGGCACCTTTCCCGACTCTTTTCATATCATAAACCATCATGATCTAAAAGGAGGCTGGCAATATCATGTATTACGGTTATTATGACTACTCGCCATATGACATGCGCCAAAACACAAGGATCATTGCAGACCTTGAAAAGGCCATCAATGGCGAATATTCTGCGATCCAATGCTATGAAAAACTTGCACAAAAAGCAAAAAATCCTGAAGCGAAAAAAATCATTCAAGAAATACGTCAGGATGAAGTCAGACATTATCAGCTATTTACAAAGCTATACTATTCTTTGACTGGTAAAAACCACAAACCAAGCATAACAGAGCCTTGTCCAGACCAATTTAGGGAAGGTCTCTTATTTGCCTTTAAAGACGAACAAAAAACAGTCGATTTTTACTTAACGGTATCAGACTATGTCCGTGATCAAGGAACAAAGGAATTAATGAAGCGTATTGCTCAAGATGAACAGCAGCATGCCGTCTGGTTTCTATATCTTTTAACGCACCATGTTTCTTAGTTACCCCTATTTTAATAGGAGATCGTATGTTCCGTCAAAAAATGAAATTGCTTTTTTGCTCATTCAATATGTGAAATAAAGGGCTGTCATCATCAAAACGCCTCTTCGCTTTTCCTTTTTTAATGATAAAACGACCTTTTGACCATAAAAAAACTCCTCTGCTACAAATCGCAGAAGGAGTTTTTTGTTATTTAATGAAATTTTGCTTCATTACTTTGCTGCTGTTGTTTTAACAATCCATCAATCGATAGCATCTTGCTGCCACTAAGTGTCAAGTAAAGCGCCATGACCATTAAAGAAAGTTCAAATTCATAACCGCCCACAAATCCTCTTGCAAAACCAACTGTGATAATGGCTACAGCCATAATTGGCACAAATAAAGCTGCGAAAAGACGTGTGCCTAAACCTAGAATCAGGGCAATTCCACCAACCAGTTCAATTGTTTTGACAATATAGGCCATAAATTCTGGGACACCAATTTGACCAAAAAATGCAGCAGTGCCTCCTAGTCCACCTTGATATGCCTGAAGCCCATGTAAAAAGAAAATAATGCCTAAGATGACGCGTACAAAAAGTGTTCCTATTTCTTGATTTGTTTTCATATAGTGATTTCCTCCCATTTTTACACTACATCATGTAATGTTCATTCGTAAAAAAAATTAGTAATTTAAGTTGAGCATAATCATTAAGACCAACATGAGGATGGTTGATGTCACAATTGGGATAAGTGGTACATTGAACGGTATGTTGTATGTTGGGTTTAAGATTTTTTGGATTCTTAAATTCAATGCTCGATCTCCAAAGGACACGGCAAATTTCGTTTGTTTTTGAAACTGGGTTCTATTTTTAATGAGTTTCAAAAGGGCTTGCCCTACTCCAAGCTCAGTCCCTGTCTGCTGAATGGCATAGTCATCTGCAATGACTTCACGAAAAACGGAGTAACTTTGTCTCATATGCTTTAACACAGGAATGTACCAAATCACTTTTGTGAGCATAGAGAAAGTGAAAGTCTTTAAAGGGTCGTAGCTGTATTTGTGATGTAATTCGTGATAGACAACAGCATCGATTTCCCCTTCATCCAGCATGTCTATAAGCGCTGTTGAGAGATACACTTTTGGCCGAAGCATCCCCATTGCGAAAGCAAGCGGTTCATGGCAATGAAACACAATGATCTCATTTCTATAATTGTCTGATAGACTTTGCGTTGCATGTTGATCGACTGCCATCATCATATTTCTTTTGAAATGAAGATACTTTCTGACCTGCTTTGTCATATAGAAAACGGCAAAACCAAGCGTATACAAGACGAACGCATCCAGAAAATACTTTAAAGGAGTGAATCCATAAAATTCGAGAACAGATTGACATACATGGATCAGGTTATATGCTTGATTCCAGCCAAAAAAGCTTGAGAGTACATAATAGCCCATCTGGTAAAAGATCACTAAGCCAATCAATATACCGCCTAAAAACAGCAGACTCGACTTCATTTTAATCATGTCGTTTCTCCTCTTTTTTGGATGCAAGCCTTGCTTCGAGTACCTTCAGTAATTCAGGATCAGCACTTTCAATTGCGTCCACCATATGATTGACTGCAAGGGGGCCGAAATCATCCATCAGTCCTTGAGTAATCCATTTCGTTTGCTCATTTAGAAATTCTTCTTTTGTTAAAACAGGGTTATAGATAGATGAACGCCCTTTTGTTTTCTTTTCCACAATTCCTTTTTCGGTTAATCGATTGAGTACCGTCATGACCGTGTTGAAATTAATTGGCTTCTCATCTGACAGCTTCTGCTGTACCTCTTTAATCGGCATATCCTCACCTTGATAAAGGATCTCCATAATCCTTCCTTCTAAAGGACCGAAAAAGCGGTTCAATCCCTTTTCGTTATATTTAAAAGAAGGAATTTTCATGTCATCACCTCACACTAAGCATTGTAGTGTAATTGAAAATGATAGTCAACAGATAACAAAAATAGGGGAAAATCGTTGTGTATTGTATTTGTTTTTGAAAAAATTATATGTCATTTATATCAAAAACAATCTTTTTTCTAACAGAGTTAACCATAAGATAATCTTATGAAATTACTAAAAAAATTCGTATTTTATTTATAGAGACTTTTGTATTATAGTGAAGATAACAACATTTCACTTACTGAACAAATATACAGGAAGAAGGTTTATACGTGATGAAGCAAGGAAACAGCCTTCGAACCGATCTCATTTTGATTGCGGTAAGCGGTTTAGGTGGATTCCTTTTATCTCTAACAGGGATGTCTATCGGCTGGATGATTGGCACATTAATGACAGCTGCATTTATTGCCCTGCGCCGTCCCTCCCTGTTTCAGCGTAAAGGAAAGAATACCTTACGTATTCACAGCAGATGGCTACTCCTTGGTCAATTCATTCTCGGAATCGAACTAGGGCAAAAAATGAACATGAAAGTCCTTCACATTTTCGCTGAAAATTGGCTTCCCGTGAGTTTCATGCTCGTCTTTTCTATTTTATTAGCCATGCTCTCCGGGTTTGTCTTATGGAAGCTGAGTAAAACAGATATGCTGACCAGCTTTGTAGGCACTGCCCCCGGCGGTCTTTCCGCTATGCCGGGCATCGCCCAAGAGGTTGGAGCAAATACAGCTGTAGTGAGTCTTGTACAAACGATACGCGTGTTAATGGTCGTACTGACCATTCCATTTACGGTATTTTATTTAAATACAAAAAGCCAATCAGATGTGGTAGTCGCCCAAGGCAGCGCCTTCTCATCAGGCGTTTTCACAATATCAAACATTTCTTGGACTGCTGCACTCATTTTAGGGGCATGGCTGATGTCACGCCTAGCCGTGCGTCTTCACTTTCCCGCCCCTTGGCTGATCGGCAGTATGTTAGGTGTGGCAGCTCTCCAAGTAGGGGCAGGCGCCTTGACAGGTCATGATTTGATTCCTTACTGGCCAGCCCAAGCGAACATTGCGTCACAGGTATTTCTAGGGGCAACCATCGGGTCAAAAATGAATAAACAAATGTTTGTCGGGCTAAAAAATACCTTGATTGTGGCCGTCGTCAGCTCAGCCGGATTGATTGCTGCGACCGTTCTCAGTTCAATTGCCATCGCAGAAATAACAGGTATTTCTGTCATTACGGCCATTCTTGCTTTTTCGCCTGGCGGTATTGCAGAAATGGCCACAACAGCTGTTACACTTCATGAGGATTCCACATTTGTTGTGGCTGTACAAGTCGTTAGAATTATTTTGGTCATCGCCATGCTGCCACCGTTTTTTCGTTTCTTACATCATGTCTGGGCAAAAAGACAGACTGATTATAAAGCCGCTAAATAAAAAGAGCCGCTTTGCATAGGCAGAGCGGCTTTCAGATTGTCTGACAACGGGCTAAAATGATGTTGATTTTAGCCCGTTGTCTTCTTTTCAGCGTGATAGAAAACCTTTGCAGTCTAGGAAGGTCGAGCACCAGAGCGGAGCGAATTTGACATTCGTGAGCACTGGAGCGCAGACATGACAACGAATGCGAGGGTTTGTCTACACGCTGAGCCGCTTTGCATAAGCAGAGCGGCTCTTTTTTATTCATCATGATTCCTTTTTACACCGACTACTTGATCCTTTGAGATCGTTCCAAAATGCCGGCTGTCAAAGCTATGTATTCGATTATCTCCGATCACGAAGTAATGATTGTTTTGTATGTTCTGACGACCGGTGATGGCTTTCAGCTGAAAATCACCTGTTAGGACGTTGCCCATTTTATGTTTTTTCTGCTCTTTTAAATACGGCTCTTTCCATTTTACACCATCAACAAACAGTTGATCATCTTCATATTTGATTGTTTCTCCTGGAAGCCCAATGACCCGTTTGATCAAGATTTGATTTTTAGGGCCATGAAATAACACATAGTCAAACCGGCTAATTTTCGTGAGTTTTGGCGAGAACTTGTTAATTAATAATTCTGTTCCATCTGTAAATGTCGGGTCCATACTAACCCCTTCTACTTTGTACGTGACAAACATGAAATTCTTTACTTGGAACAACAAGACGATGCATGTAATAATCATGAACCATAGCAATGGCTTCTTTTTCATTAAGAGCCTCCTTTGTCCTCACGCTGACTCATCCGAATATTCAACCTATTTTCTACTCTCTTTCCAACATACCATAATAAAGCAATGACTAGAACCGCAAAAACACTTCTTAACGGATTCTTTACTAAAGCTGAAATGTCATAGCCGATAAAACTAATAATAAAGAGCATGACACACTTCCCTGATAAAGCGGCTAATGAGAACTGCCAGACGCTGATTCTTGATAGACCTGCTACGACATTGACGGCAGCAGAAGGTGTAAAAGGAAAGCAGAGTAAAATAAACAACGGACCAAATCCCCGCTTTTCAACCCAAAGCATTAGCTTTTGAATAGAAGGGTGTCTGCTAATAAAGTTCAACATCCTCATCTGTCCAAATTTTCTGATCAGTAAAAAGACAAGGATAGACCCTGCACTTGCACCAATCCAGGTCAATAAAAAGCCTTCCCATAGCCCAAAAGCATTTGCATTGGCCACCGCAAATGCCACGAGAGGTAAAAACGGTAGAAATGCTTCTATTAAAGGGAGTAATATAGCCACAATGGGTCCAAAAGCCTTGTAGCTTTCAAAAAATGATGTGATATTTTCATGAGTAAATATAGAAAGAAATAATGGCAACTTGTTTGACTCCTTCAAGGTTTGTCTATCTTTCATTTTACATGGAAAACATAAAAATATACAAATGAATCCCTCTCAGCCCCCCTTGAGATTTTTTAACTCATCCGATATAATAAATAAGAACAAATGTTCTATAAATAAAGAAAGCAGGCATGGACATGACGAGATTATCAAGCGTACAGCTTCAGATGATGGAACAGGCCATCTTTCTTCCAATGGTCATCTCCATCCTCAATCGTGATTTGACGTACCTTAAAAAACATCAAACATTCAAACTAAATGAACCATATATTCAGCTAGTCACCTCTTCATTAAAAGAAGCACAAAAAGCCCTTTATCAACTGAAACAACAGTTACGTAAAGAAAAAATGAACGTACAGCAAATTGAACACGATGAAGGATTTACGACATATTTATTTCTGATAAATGGCTATGAAGAAAAGCATAAATATTTTAATCCCCGTATACGTCATCGTGTAGAGGAAATGCTCACCCATTATTTCCTCCATTCAGGAAAATAATATGGTTATATTTTACATTTATAGAAGGGACTCTTCAGTTTTTGGCGAATTGATTGTTATACCAAAAATTAGGAGGTTCCGACTCATGTTCAAAAAAATAACAGCACTCACCTTAGCAGCAGGATTACTTGTGCCAAGCACAGTGTCAGCATTAGAACCACTGCAGACAGGAAAACAAGCCCCAGCAGCATCTGCACAAATAACAAGTGTAGCCTATACAACGGTTTCTATCGTTGGAAAACGAGTGAAGTTTGAAGTGAAAGCACTCGAAAATCCTTTCAACATGAATTACTATAATCGAATTGCTTGGACGAGTACGGACGAAGAGCCAAGTGTATTCAATGACAATATTCTATCGGTCATTGTCGCAAAAAAAACCGGACAGGCTTATCAAGTCTTTTCATACGAAGCGCTCACTTCGGTAAAGGACAAGATTGAATCAGGTCAAAAGGTGTATGGCTGGGCGCTTGCTTTAAATGGTGTGTGGTACCCAACGATGCCTGCAACCCTCTATTATTAAAAAAAGCCTGCCACAGTGGCAGGCTCCAGATTGTTGACAAAAGGCTAAAATGAACTTTATTTTAGCCCTTTGTCTTCTTTTCACCGTGATAGAAAACCTTTGCAGTCTAGAAAGGACGAGTACTGGCGCGGAGCGAATTTCACATTCGTGAGCACCAGCACGCAGGACTGACAAAGAATGCGAGGGTTTGTCTACACGCTGAAGCCTGCCACAGCGGCAGGCTCTTTCTCAATTATGATAATTCGAGCTGTTTTCTCAGCTCTTGTCTCACTTCTTCTAATCCTGGTCCATCTAACTCAAAGTAATACACATTCCCAGGCTGGTAATCGTGCCCTTTTAACTGAATGGTATCCACTGATTTTAATGAACTCAGTAAAGGGAATAGACCGATCAACTGCTTCATGGATAAATTGGTGGAGACGTTATCCCCAAGTGTATCAATGATGTTGTCATAAGACGGTATGGAAGAAATGGATTTGGATTTTTCAAAGATGGCTTGAAGTGCTTCCATTTGGCGCTTTCCGCGCATGAGATCACTATCTGCCTTTCTCGTTCTCACAAACGCTAATGCTTCTTCACCACTGAGCGTATGCGTGCCTGTTTCCACATGAACTTTTCCTTTCGAATCCTTTTCCATTTGTTTTGCAATGCCTTCATCTTCAATCGTTACGTCAATTCCATTTAGCTCATCGACAATGTCTTGAAACGCCTTAAAGTTTCCTGCAATCACATAGTCTACCGGGATGTTTAACAAATTCTCTACCGTTTTGACTGATAAATCTGCACTCCCAAACGCATGGGCGTGAGCAATTTTATCATATCCTCTCCCCGGTATATCAACATAAGAATCACGAGGAATACTTAGGAGCTTGATCGTTTTGTCTGTTCGATTCACCGTCGCCAGTAAGACCGCATCACTTCTTGCTTCGTCTACCGTTTCACCTGGACGGCTGTCAATCCCTAAGAGCAGCACCGAAAAGCTATCCTTTCCTGGATCAAAAGCTTTCACACGCTTTTGCGAGGTCTCTCCTCTTTCTAAAGATACTTGCGCTTTATTCGACGCTTTTGAAATTTTATAGTATGCGTATCCTGTGACAGATACTGCCATGATCATGACAAATGCCATGATAAACAGCACGACTTTCACCCAAGGTCTTAGCCTTCTTTTTGATCTTGTTTTCTCCTTCATCCTTTCCGAACCCTCACTCTATCTTAGTCTCACAATGTAGGTTCCACTATAACATATTTTGATGAAAGTTTCCTGCACGCAACATATTTTTATGTATCCACAATAAAAAAGCTGCTCAAAATAAGCAGCTTTTCATCCATTACTTTTGTTCAATTCCTTTTTTCACTTCATCAATCATCGCATTCAATGATTCAAGGCCGCCGCCTGCTAAATACCACATGTCAGAGTTTAAATACACCACATGATTGTTTTTAACCGCTTTGACTGATTTCACATAATCATTTTCAACAAGCTGTTTCGCAGACGTTTCTTCTCCAATTGCCGCGCCTCGATCCACGACAAATAAGTAATCTGGGTTCGTTTTGACCATATACTCATACGAAATGCTTTGTCCATGTTTATCAGATGGCTCTAGCTTTTGATCTGCTGGTGTGATGCCAAATACATCATGGATCAGACCATATCTTGACTTAGGACCAAATGCCGTCATTTTGCTGTCGTTCGCCATGATGACGAGACCATTTTTCTTTAACTCTTTTGCTTGTTTCTTTAATGCAGCCACTTTTTGGTCAATGGCAGAAAGTTCTTTTTTCACTTGGTCTTCTTTATCGAAAATCTTCCCTAATGTTTCAGCATTCTTTTTAAATGAATCCATATAGTTTGCATTATCTACATCCATATAAATCGTCGGAGCAATTTTAGAAAATTCATCAAATGCATCTGCTTGACGGTGCTGAATAATGATCAAGTCAGGCTTCATCTCTGCAATTTTCTCAAAGTTTGGCTCTTTTAACCCGCCGACATTCTCATATTTGTCACTTTCATATTTAGATAAATAGTGAGGAATCACTTGTTTTGGTAAGGCTGTCACGTTGACACCAAGCTTATCAAGTGTATCGAGACTTCCCATATCAAAAACGACGACTTTTTTCGGGTTTTTCTTGATCTTCACACCGTCTTTATTCAACATATCCTTTACTGTTACGGTTTCCTCATTCGTTCCCGCTGTTTTCCCTTGGTTACCACAGGCAGCAAGGACAGCAATCGCTGTTAGTACTGTTATCATCCAAATCCATTTTTTCATGATTGATCACCTCTTCATTTTTTCAAGAAAAATATAAGCAAATACGCTCACCACGAATGATTTCGATCGGTATGCGCATGTCATAAATGTGTGCTAGTGCTTCTGTTTGAATCACTTCATCAACGCTTCCTTCTTTGATCACCTGACCCTCTTTTAAGGCAACGATGTGATCTGAATAGACAGATGCAAAGTTAATATCATGGAGAACAACAACAATCGTTTTTCCAAGATCTTTCACGAGCTGCTGAAACAGCTTCATCATTTCAACTGAATGGTTCATATCTAAATTATTTAAAGGCTCATCTAAGAAAATATAATCCGTATCCTGAGCCAGCACCATGGCAATAAAGGCTCTCTGCCTTTGTCCGCCGCTTAGTTCATCTAAATATTGATGCTGGATTTCGACAAGTCTCATGTATTGAAGAGACACATCAATCATGTTCTCATCTTCTTTTGTCAAGCGGCCTTGAGAGTAAGGAAAGCGGCCAAAGCTGACAAGCTCACGAACGGTCAGACGCACACTCATGTGGTTCGACTGCTTCAAGATGCTCATTTTTTTCGCAAGCTCCTGAGGAGAGTACGCACGATAAGGTTTGTCCTCTAAATAAGCTTCCCCAGTATCAGGTTGAATCAGGCGGCTCATGATGGACAAAAGCGTACTTTTGCCTGCGCCATTTGGACCAATGAGAGAGGTCAGCTGTCCTTTTTTTACACTGACAGTTGTTTCGTGAAGCACTGTTTTTCCATTATATGTCTTACTGACTCCCTTCATCACGACCATGAACGACTCTCCTTTAAAAGTAGATAAATAAAATACAGTCCGCCGACTAAATCAATCAGCACACTAAGCGGTGTTTGAAACGTAAATACCTTTTCCACAAGAAATTCCCCGCCTACAAGCGCAATGACACTAATGAAAAACGAGCCTAATAGCAAGTACGTGTGCCGATATGTACGAAACAGCTCTCTTGCCACATTTACGACGAGTAAGCCAAGAAACGTAATCGGGCCGACGAGGGCCGTCGCAATAGAAACAAGGACGGCAATGACGATCAGCATCTTTTTTGTGATCCCGTCATAGTCAATCCCGAGATTCACAGCCTGTTCCTTTCCTAACGACATGACATCTAATTTCGCGCGGAAGGTCCATATATAAAGACAAAGTGCCGCAAATAAAAGAGAAGCGAAGAGTAAAATATCTGTGTTCATGTGATTAAAGCTGGCAAAGGACTTGTCCTGTACGACTTGGTATTCATTCGGGTCAATGAGCATTTCCATAAAGGAAGAAAGACTTTTGAACAATGTTCCAAACACAATCCCGACAAGCAGGAGTAAGAAAATATGCTTGTTTTTGCGCTTGAACATGACCGTATAGAGCAGCACAGAAAAAAGAATCATTAATCCAACGCAGAGAAAGAAATTCAGATTCTTATTCGCGATCATCATATTGGTCGATCCAAAAAGATAAATAATCGCCGTTTGCAAAAACAAGTAAAGCGCGTCTAACCCTAAAATGCTTGGCGTTAAGATTCGGTTATTGGTCAATGTTTGAAACACAACAGAAGAAAAGGCAATTGCGCCTCCTGTCAAAGTCATGGCAAGCACCTTTTTTAAACGGCTCGGCACTGTGTACTCCCAGTACCCCATTTGAAAGGTGACGAAGATGACAACGAATACGGCTGCAATGGCTGCAATGAGAAATAATGTTCGTTTCTTATGCATAGCGCTTCCTCCTTAATAACATGTACAGGAAGATCGCACTTCCAATGATGCCGACCATAAGCCCAACAGATATTTCATATGGATAAATGATCACCCTTCCGAGCATGTCACATATGAGCACAAAAATGGCCCCTAATAAAGCCGTATGCGGCAGGCTTTTTTTCAAGTGATCACCTCGGTAGATCGATACAATATTCGGAATGATTAAGCCGAGGAATGGCAGCATGCCAACAGTCAAAATCGTTACAGACGTAATCATCGAAACAATCACCAAACCAACTGCCATGTCACGTTTATACGTTAAACCTAAATTGACGGCAAAGCTCTCACCCATACCAGCAACTGTAAAGCGGTCAGCATATAAATACGCGATGATCAATAGAGGAACACTCACATAGAGCAGTTCATAACGCCCCTGAACAATAAGAGAAAAATCTCCTTGCAGCCATGCGGATACGTTTTGGATCAAATCATATTTATAAGCTATAAACGTGGAAATTGAACTGACAATTCCGCCAAACATTAAGCCGACTAACGGTACGTAGATCGTATCGTTCACCTTAATATGGCGTAAAATTTTTAAAAATAATAGATTGCCAGCTAACGTAAATAAAAACGCAATCGCCATTTTCATCAGCGGGCTTGCCTGTGTAAAAACAAGCATGGCGGTTAAAATACCCAGCTTGGCCCAATCCATTGTTCCTGCAGTCGTTGGAGAGACAAATTTATTTCTCGTCATGCTTTGCATAATAAAACCGCATAAGCTCAGGCTCATGCCAGCAAGCACAATACTCATCAGCCGCGGGATGCGACTTGAAAATAAGGTGTTCATTTGTTCATCTGATAGATGAAACAACTGTAAAAGAGACAGGTCCTGTACTCCGACAAACAGCGACGCACATGCCAAACACACAAACAACAAACTTAATTGGTACAACTTCATACAGGGTTCACACTTTCTATCAAGCTCTCTGCCACAAATGATTATCATTATCAATTAAGCGACAGTTCATATATTATCATATTTAGTGAAATATTCAATAGTAGAATGAGGGTGAAAACCGCATAAAAAAAACAGCTTTTGGAATCAGCTGCTTTTTACGCTTCAATATTCAATTGAAACTGCCCCTGCAGTTCCTCTTCAGCTTCTTGTAATAACTGCCGCAAATTCTCTGCATAATCACCAAGCTCGTCTTTGCTTGCTTGATAATGAATCCACGTGAGCTCTACAGGCAAGCTCACTTCTCCTGTTAAACAGTCCCAAAGGGCATCAAGATTTTTGCCGTAATGATCAGGAAGTTGTAACACTGTTTTTAGTTGATCATGAAGCTCCTCTTGTGATCTGCACATCGCACCATTTAGCTGTACTTTTTTCATTTCCCTCCCCCTCTTCTGTCTTTATTTTAAACGAATTGGAGAGGAAAGAGAAAGAATCCATTTCACTTTTGCCTCTCTCTGAAACTTAAACTAAACAAGATCAGACAGGCAGACAACACGAGCATGAAAAAGAGCGTTAACACTGTCTGAGTACCGTACATATCAGCAAAGAGACCAACGAACACACTTGGTATGCCAAGACCTAGATACGCAAACAAGTAATATCCAGCAACGGCTCTAGCCGCTTCCTTCTTCCCTTTATCAACAATCAGCTGGAGACCTCCTAAGTATGTAAATCCATAGCAAGCTGTGCCCGCTAAAAGAGTTCCAGCAAGGACAAGGAATATGGACCCGCTATTAGCACCGAATAACAGCAGGCCATATCCACACGGAAGACAAATAAAACCGATACGAAGCGCTGCACTGCTATTCATCTTTCGGACAAAAGGCTGCATCAGAACACCTGCCATATTAATAAAAAACAGCGCTGGGCCTACCCACAATTCATAGCCATTTAATTTAAGCTGTGCTGGCAAAATCGAAATGACAAGACCGCACACAGACCATGCGATAGCAATGGCTATGTTCGCAGGCATTGTCCCTTTTGGAAACCTCGGCATGTTCATTAGCGGTTTACTTGCCTCCCCTTGTACAGGCGGCACCAAAAAGAATACAGCAACAATCGTCAACATAATCAAGACCAACACAATCCAATAGCTAAGAGGCGTCAGTGACACTTGCTCAAAAGAAAGAATCGCTGTAAAAAAAGCACCTCCCCCAAATCCAATTGAACTGCATAATGCGATAAACGTTGGGATCCAGCCCGATTTCTCTGGATATAAAGCAATCAAGTAGGCAGTACATGTGCCAACACTTAACCCAAGTCCCACTCCTTGCAGCAGCCGGGCGACAAAGAGCATTTGTATGGTCGGATGCACGATCATGAGCAGGGTGGCACATAATGAAAAGCAAAGTGCGATCAATAAAATCGGTTTTCGTCCTGCCCGGTCAGACATGCCGCCAAGTAACAATAATACTGGAATCAGTCCGAAAACATACGCAGCAAACACAAGGGCTGTTGACGCCTTTCCGTATCCTGCCTGCTCTGCATATTCCGTATAAAGAGGGACTTGCAGGTTCACTGCTGTTGTAATCATAAAAAGGCTAAATAAAACGAACACAAACGGAATCATAGATAACTGTGCTGTTTCTTCTTTTGATGCAGGAATCATGGGACTCTCTCCTCTGTGTAAATGATATGAACCAGTGTACACATCATTTGGATTTCTTCCCACATCCAAAAATGAAGCTATTGACCAGTCCATAATTCCATGTCATCATCATGATGACATGATAAAGGAAAGAAGGTGCACTGTGTACATTCATTTAGACCGTTCCAGCCCTACCCCGCTCTGGCAGCAAATCGTCAATGGCATCATTCAAAAAATTCATACAAACACACTGAATCCTGATGATCAGTTGACTCCGTCAAGAGTATTAGCACAAGAGCTCAACGTATCTCGATCCACCGTACAGCTTGCCTATGATGAACTGCTGGCAAGAGGCTATGTCAGCACCTCTAGAAGAGGCGGAACAAAGGTCATTTCAAGTGATCACAATGCTGCTTCTCCCCCACATCAAAACGAACCGCCTTTTGCACTTCCGACAAGACCTCACTTTGACGAGGCTGAAAAACAAATGGATCACTGGCTCTCGGCCAATCAATTTCATGACACACTTGAGATTGATTTCCGCCATCAAGAACCAGCCATCGACGACCATTTTCAAAACATATGGAAACGCTCGCTTCTAAAAGCATTACAGCGCTTAAATATGAAAGATTGGGGCTATTCTTCTCCGCATGGATTATGGGAAGTACGTTCAGAAATTCGCCAATACTTATCGGTTGAACGCGGCATTGATATAGAAGAAGACCAAATGGTGTTAACAGGAGGCACACAGCAAGCCATTGACTTGATTTCACAAGTCATGCTCAAAAAAGGAGATACAGTCGCTGTTGAAGATCCTGGTTTTCCTGGAGCAAGGTTGTCCTTTTTACATCGCGAAATGACTATTTACCCCGCACCAGTCGATGAAGAAGGAATGATGGTGAATACATTGCCAGAACGTACAAAGCTGATCGCTGTAACGCCCTCTCATCAGCGGCCAACCGGTGTCTGTATGAGCGTCAATAGAAGACGGGAGCTGTTGCAGTTTGCTGCGAAGGCTCAATCTTACATATTAGAAGATGATTTTGATGGGGATTATCGTTATCATGGCGGACCGCTTCCTTCTTTATTTTCAGAAGCACCCAATCATGTGATCTATATTGTCAGTTTTTCCAAGGTACTTGCTCCAGGCATCCGCCTTGCTGCCATCATCGGCTCCAAAGCAGTCATTAAAGAAATCGCTGCACTGCAATCACTTATTCAAAGACAGCTGCCGATCATGGAGCAAATCACTCTTGCCTCTTTTTTCAGAGAAGGAGAGTTTACGCGATATGTCAGGCGGATGAGACAGGTGTATAAAAAACGGCAGGCAGCGATGATGGATGCTCTTTTGACACATCACTTTGACAAACACTTCCGTTTATATGGAACCGATACAGGCCTTCACGTCTTTTTGGAAGGAACATCAGACTTTGATGAACAAGGCACGATTGAGGCCGCAAAAGCGGCAGGTGTCGGCATTTATCCATTAAGCCCCTATTGTTATGAAAGCAAAAGGAAAGGGTTGCTGCTTGGTTTTGCGTGTACGGATGAAGCCATGATTCAAGAAGGTGTACGCCGATTAAAGCAAACACTGCACATCTAAAAAAGCCTGGAAGTCTCTCTTCCAGGCTTTTCATTGTGATTGCTGAACGTTTCCCACTTCTTCAATGAAAGAGGCTGTCTCTTGCAATCCATCTTGAAAATGTTGAGTAGCTGACATAAACAGCTTTTCTTGATCAGGACGCTTTAACAGCTGCTCTACCTTGCTAATTCCTTTTTCAAATGAAGCAAGACCTTTCTTTAATTGTTTGTCTGCCTTTTGATACACAGCTGGCACTTCTTGATGAGTAAGCCCTTTTTGAATGACACGGTCGAATGCTTTCGTCGCTTTTGTCAATTTTTCATTTACTTGAATTTTTCCATGTCCATCCGAAATAAATTGATCGGTCATGTTTTCATATGCTTCATTTAACTCATCCATATAACGCTGAACCCATTGTTCATACGCAGCTTCTTTTGTGTTTTGTTTTGAAGGCGGCTGACCTGCTTGATTGCAGGCCGTGAGTAGTGTCACTGTCACGGTAAATAGCAGCATCAAATGCCATCGTTTTTTCATACAGGGCCCCCATTTCTCTTTCCCATTTGTTCATATCGGTCAAATATGATCAACTTTTACCTCATACGAACACCTTGTAAGAAATGACTTATTTTTATTGTAACAGACCGCATGTATCACTTCTGTGATTTATGCGGAAATGAATGAAAATCCTTCTAATGGTTCACATTTCCCTGCCATTTCATGATGATACAGTCAATAGACGACGAGAAAGGCACATTTGGTTTCAATCTATTTCATCTTCGTCATTTTTTCTCAAATAAAAAAGACCCCTTTCGGCGCCTTTTCCTTAGATGTATGGATTTCAAATGATGATCTTTCTTAGAATGGAAGCTGCCTTATATTCTGCTCTGCATAGCGGCAACACCCTCTATGATCCTACCCATTTATTGCAGCTTTCCTTTACAAGCAATCTCCAGCTCTTCTACCACCTTGCCATCTTGAATGAGATATGCTTTTTCATGAAGATTCACAGCAGGACAGATGTGATTCGGAATCATTTGCACCTTCTCACCGATCTGTACACTTTGACGAAAGCCTTCATGATAGATAATGGCATGCTCGTCAAATACGCTTGAAACAAATACATCATCATATTCTTTCACTTTGCCTAAGCCCTCTGTTTTGGTCAGCCCTTTTGTACGTGTTTGTGCCGTCAGCCCCTTGGCCCCTACATCTGTAATCACCCGGCACTCTGTCGGTTTACTAATGACCGTCGTCAGCACAGATGCTGCACAATGTGAATATGTGCCGATTACATTGGACTGGGAAGCATCCATCAAGATGTATGTGCCTGGCCGTATTTCTGTGACTCCTTTTGGAATATCAAATTGAAATAAAAATGGCGGTGTTGATCCAATACTGACGACCTCTAGCGGCATACCAGCTTCTTCTGCAATCTGCGCAAAACGGAGCGTTCGATTTACAGCCTCCTTGTATAATGTCCGGCAATGTGCTTTACTTTCCGCTTGATACGTATGACCATCATGAGAAAAAATCCCCTTTAAATGAACGGCATCACTTGTTTGAATCGCCTCTAATATGTGGCAGAAATCATGTTCTTCAATGACACCAGACCTTCCCTCTCCAACCTCTATCTCAATTAAAACCTCCGCTTTTTTCTCTGATTCACAAAAGACTTGCTCAATCTGCTTCACATGCTCAACACAATCTATACCGAATGAAATCTGTATCGACTCTGCCAGTTTACGAATCCGCTTGAGTTTAATCTCACCTACAATTTGATTGGCGATAAAAATATCCTTGAGCCCATGGGCTGCCATTACTTCAGCCTCTCCTACTTTCGCTACCGTAATGCCAGATGCACCTTTCTCTTCCTGCAGCTTGGCAAGTGCAGGCGTTTTATGAGTTTTCGTATGAGGGCGCAATTTGACATGCTGACGGTCTGCGTATTGCTGCATCGCCGCTACATTCTCCATCATCACCCGTTTATCAATGAGTAGTGCCGGCGTATCCAGTTCTTCATACATCATCCCCATGACCCCTTTCGTTATATAAAAAATTATACGATATAGATAAATTATATATTTTTTTATACGATAATCAATGGTTTTTTCTGCAAAAAAGTGATGGCGATGAGTAAGCAGTCCAGCGGCTGTCTGCCGCTGGTCTCTCACTAATAACGATTACGAAGTTCTCTTAAGATAAAATCATACACAAGGTTGAGCTGCTGTTCCTTTGGATACAGCATAAATTCTTGTTTCTTAGGAAGACCTCCATCAAGTCGATCTTGAAATTTCGTTCGGAGATACGCTGTTCGGTGTACCTGACTCTCAAATGACTTATATGAGACATCTAGTTTGACCGATTGCTCATTTGTAAAAGTAACAACCGTGTCTCCGAGGGATGATTCCTGAAAGTTATGAATGTATTTGTGGGAGATCCATCCGCATTGAGGGCGGTTGGATGAATAGGTTGGGAAGAAATACAGATGATTGGATGAGTCAATCACGATGGGAGGCTTGTGGGAAATACCTGTTACTTCATATGTTCCCGCTTTTCTGCCTGCATAGCTTGAGCCAAAGAACCTGCAACTGCGTTCTATAATTTGCAGCGGCTTTAATTCAACGTAAAAGCTTGTCTCTCTTTCGATCACTTTTGAATATACTCGTTTTCCTTCTTCAACCGGAAGGACCGCCATTGTTGTTTGATTAATGACGTATGAATCTAATGGTGTTTCACTAATTCCTGACACTTCATTTCCTCCTGTGTTAATTTTTGGTTATTTTAGATACTATTAATCTATCACCAACGTATAAGAAACGACAGGATTTTTTCAATATTTATTTAAAATTATCTTTTTATCATGTTTTTTAGTACATTCGATCTATCTAAAAGCCATTTTTAAAGATATATCGCATCTTGTCGACTGGACAAGGGGTGTCGATATGGCTCAAAAATAAATTGTCTAAAAATTATAAATTCTTGTTGATTTTTTCTCCGCCAATCCATATACTATAAAAAAGGCATCGGGGGGATTCTTTATGAAAGAGAAAAAAACGTATGCTGAGCTCATGAAGTCCCGCAACACCCAAAAAACCGAAGAGAATGGCGTTACTATTTTAGACATTTATATTCAAATGGTTTTAGATGAGGCGCTTTATAAACAGCGCTTAACCTTCCTTAGAGAAGAGATTGACAAGGCGCTAGATCAGCGTGATGAAAAGCGTTTTAATGACCTGTCAGCTCAATATGCAGAACATTGCTTACATCAATCATGATGATTTTACTTGCGGCAGAGAGACAGAAACTTGTCTCTTTACCGCAAGTTTTTTGTTTTTATCCATTTAATATGGTTCCGCCATTCACATGAATCATTTGTCCATTCATATAAGAAGAGTCTTCGCTCGCTAAAAATAAATAACTTGGCGCTAACTCTACTGGCTCACCAGGCCGCTCCATTGGGACATCTCCACCAAATTCAGACACTTCCTTTTCCGTAAATGTGGATGGAATCAGCGGTGTCCAAATCGGTCCAGGCGCTACCCCATTTACCCGAATCCCTTGTTTGATAAGAGATAGAGATAATGACCTTGTAAACGTTACAACCGCCCCTTTTGTCGATGAATAATCAATTAAGGTTTCATGACCTTTATAAGCAGTGACCGATGCTGTATTAATAATACTGCTTCCTTTCGTTAAATGAGGGAGCACCGCTTTTGTTAAATAGAACATGGCAAATATATTCGTTTGAAATGTCCGAAGAAGCTGGTGAGAGGTAATCTGTTCAATGCTTTTTTGCGGATGCTGTTCACCTGCGTTGTTGACCAAAATATCAATCGAACCGAAAGCATCTTTTGTTTGTTTGACGACCTCGTTTGAAAAAGCTTCATCCCCTAGGTCACCTGATATTAAAATGACGCGGCCTCCCATCTTTTCAATATAGTCCTTCGTTTCTTCCGCATCACGATGTTCATTCAAATAAACAATCGCTACATTGGCTCCTTCTTTCGCAAATAAGACAGATACTGCTCTTCCAATCCCGCTGTCTCCACCTGTGACAATCGCCGTTTTCCCTGTCAGCTTTTTGCCTTGCACCTCTCGATCAAAGATAGGTCTAGGGTTCATTTTATATTCAAGTCCTGGACGTTCGTTCTGATGCTGAGGCGGTAACGTTTTCTTTGGCTGCTTTGTTGACACGTCAGTCCACTCCTTCCTTTTATCTCGTTTATTTTTATGTGTTGCTCATTTTTTTATGTATTTCGCTCTTGTTTTCACTAAAATGTATGATTTTCAGCATCGTGGAAAAATTATACACAATAAGTGACTGGAGGCGACAACATGGAACAAGAACATAAAGGATCGGAACAAGCAAAGTCGTTATGGCTAGCTGATAGTGAGAAGCCCTCTTTTCCTACTGTCAGCGAAGATCTTACAGCAGATGTCATCATTGTCGGTGCCGGTATTACCGGTATCGCTACTGCATTTGAAATGACAGAACGCGGACTGGATGTCATCATCATAGATGCTGATCAAGTGCTGCAAGGAACCACTGGACATACGACAGCGAAAATTACCTCCCAGCATGATGTTTACTATCATGAGCTGATTCAGCATATTGGTATGCCGAAAGCCCGTTTATATGTAGAAGCAAATGAAAAAGCAAAGGAGCTCATCCAAGCACGTGTGAAAGAGTATGACATTGATTGTGAGCTTGAGGTAAAAGATGCTTACCTTTATACAACAGAAGAAAACGGCGTCAAAAAGTTAAAGAAGGAATTAGATGCGTACAAACAGCTCGGGATCGATCGCGAATGGAAAACAGCGCTCCCGTTTGATGCTGGCATCAAGGCAGCCCTCGCCATGACGCAGCAGGCACAATTTCATCCTCTTCATTATCTTCATGCACTGATCGATCAACTCATTGACCGAGGCGTGCGCATATTTGAACAGACATCGGCAGTCGATGTAAAAGAAGGAAAACACCCTGCTGTCATCACAAAAAGTGGCCATCATCTGATGGGGCGCTCTATCATTTCATGCTCACACTTTCCTTTTTACGATGGCAAAGGACTGTATTTCACACGAATCCATCCTGAGCAATCTTATGTCGTCGCAGCCAAAACAAGCAAACCGCTTCCAGACGGCATGTACTTAGGAATTGATCAGCCTGCCCATTCATTAAGAACGGCAAAATTCCATGGAGAAGACGTCATGCTCATCGGTGGACAAGGCCATAAAACCGGACAAGGCGGAGATGAATCCGCACACTATGAAGCACTAGAAAAGTTTGGTGAAGCCACCCTTGGTATAACGGAAGTCCTTTACCGCTGGTCCACGCATGATATGGTCACAATGGATCAAATCCCTTACATTGGCCGCCTGACATCACATCATTCGAATATTTTTGTGGCAACAGGCTTTAGAAAATGGGGCATGACCACAAGCCACGTAGCAGCGACACTGATCGGAGATTTGATCGAAGGAAAATCGAATCCTTACGAATCCATCTTTACTCCATCAAGACTCGTGTCAGACGCATTCGTAAAAGACTTTATCAAAGAAAACACCAATGTTGCAGCGAAGCTAATCAGCGGTAAATTAAAGCGAGCTGATCAAACAATTGATGATTTAAAACCGGGTGAAGGCGGCATTGTGTCTTATGAGCATAAAAAATGTGGCGCTTTTAAGTCAGAGGACGGCGATATCTTTCTTGTCGATACAACCTGTACTCATTTAGGCTGTGAAGTCGCGTGGAATAATAGTGACCGCACGTGGGACTGTCCTTGTCACGGGTCTCGTTTCTCTATTACGGGAGAAGTAGTAGAAGGTCCGGCTAAAAAACCACTAAAAAGGTCATATAAAGAACAGTAAAATTTCACTGTTTTCCCTTTAAAAAAACCAAAATTATCCGATAAAAAACATAAAGTCTGATATTTTTGATAATCATGGGGGGACAAACACATTGTTATTTAAAAAAGAGAGTAAAAAGAAAAACACTGCTTTTTTCACACAGCAGGATGATGGGATAAAACGAATCAATTTTCCGGAGAATACGGACATTGCCAAACAAATTAAAATGATTGATTTGACGCAGCAAGACCTATTTATCTTGAAACAGCTGAATCCAATCGTTCAAGATGAAATTGAACATATCGTCGATAAATTTTATAAAAACCTAGAAGTCGAGTCTTCCTTGATGCACATCATTCAAGATAACAGCTCAGTCGAGCGTCTAAAGAAAACACTACGCATTCATATTAGTGAAATGTTCGCCGGTGTGATTGACGAATCTTATGTGGCCAAAAGAATTAAAATTGCACAAGTTCATTTAAGAATTGGACTTCAACCTAAATGGTATATGGCAGCCTTCCAAGACCTATTGCTATCCATTATGGATTTATTTGCCCAGCATATCCAAGATTTCAAAGAATATCAGACGGCAGTGAAAGCGACGACGAAAATTTTAAATCTAGAGCAGCAGCTTGTCCTAGATACGTTCCAAAATGAATACTCTAAAGTTCGTGATGAAGCAGAACTACAGCAAAAAGAGCTTCATACAAAAATTACAGAAACATCTAATTCACTTGCTTCTCTCTTCTCAAACACAACAAATGCAGTGGACAAACTTGTATCAAAATCTGATGAGATGGCGGATATGTCACAGGCTGGCACAAAGATTTCAGCACAAGTTGAAGAGAAATCAATTGGCGGTAAAAAAGAGTTAGAAATTCAGCAGACGCAAATGAACCAAATTGACGGCAGTATGACAAAGATTGAAACAGAAATTAAACGCTTAGAAGAAATTGCGAAACAAATTGAACAAATTTTTGGGATCGTCACAGGTATTGCGGAGCAAACGAATTTACTCTCTTTAAACGCTTCAATCGAATCAGCTCGAGCAGGTGAACATGGCAAAGGCTTTGCTGTCGTTGCAAACGAGGTTCGCAAATTATCAGAGGATACAAAGAAAACGGTTTCAACTGTATCTGAGCTCGTCAACAACACAAATTCACAAATCGCCATTGTGTCACAGCATATTGCTGATGTGAATTTACTTGTGACAGACAGTAAAGAAAAAATGACCCAAATCAACTCGCTATTCGATGATATCGTCAGCAGCATGAACTTAAGCAAAAACCAAAACGGAAAAATTGAAATAGATTTGCAAACATTCCTAAACGAATTGAAAGAAGTCAAACAAACAGTGTCCCAAGTGGCAAGTTCGGTCGAGTCCTTAACGAGTCTGACAAATCACTGATCCAGTCATTCTTCTTCTGTTTTAGTATAATAGAGGAAAAGATAGAAAAGGCGGGATTTGATTGACAGCAATTTGCCTAGTCAGACACGGAGAAACCGATTGGAATGCAGCAAAACGAATTCAAGGACGAACAGATATCCCTTTAAATGACACTGGTAAATGGCAAGCGGAACAAACCGGTCTTTACTTAAAAGATGCCCACTGGGATATTGTCATTTCCAGTCCGCTATCAAGGGCAAAAGAAACAGCTCATTTGATTTTACAGCATGTACATGCACCGCTCGTGATCATGGACGATTTTATTGAACGTGACTATGGCGACGCTGAAGGCATGTCATTTGAGGAACGTCAGAAACTGTTTCCAAATAAACAGTATCCAAATATGGAACCACTATCGGCACTTCAAGATCGAATGCTAGAAGGTATCGAAAAAGTGAGAGCAACCTACCCAGATCAACGGGTACTAATCGTAGCACATGGTGCTGCCATCCATGCCTTACTCACCTCACTAGCTGACGAACATATGGGTATTAAGGATACAAGACTTGAGAATGCCTGCTTAAATTATGTGGAATGGACAGATGGTGAATGGAAGGTGAACGATTACAACGTGGTCAGCCATTTAACACAATCTGCCCCTTCTTAAAGAACCTGTTTTCATAGCAGGTTCTTTTTCATGTCAAAAACAATGATAAAATAATATTTTTTTATATCGAAATTCGAAATAGATGATAGCCTTTTCTACCTATTTTATGGCATTTCGGGTATCGAATGTTTATCCTCAAATGGATCATGAGAAAAAAAGCACGATTCCTTTTTAATAGGAAACCGTTGGAAATATAGAATAAACATATTTTACCATCATTTCCAAGCGACTTAATTCCCTATTTTTCGCTAGGACTTCCACAAAAATTCGGGCCTACTCTTATTTGCCTATCTCTATTAAACTGAAAATACAGAATAATCAAACGGATCATTCTAATAGACTACGGATGATTATTCTGAAATAAGAAAAAGGGATGTGGAATGTGCGTGAAAAAGAAAAATGTGATGACAAGTGTTTTATTGGCTGTCCCTCTTCTGTTTTCAGCAGGGTTTGGAGGCTCGATGGCAAATGCCGAGACTGCCTCAAAGTCAGAAAGCGAAAAAAGCTATATCGTTGGCTTTAAAGCTTCTGCCACCACAAACAGCTCTAAGAGACAAGCAGTGACACAAAATGGTGGGAAATTAGAAAAACAATACCGCCTCATTAATGCTGCACAAGTGAAGATGTCTGAACAAGCCGCAAAAAAACTTGAACACGACCCTAGCATTGCTTATGTAGAAGAAGACCACAAAGCAGAAGCATATGCCCAAACCGTCCCTTATGGTATCCCTCAAATCAAAGCTCCAGCCGTACACGCTCAAGGTTATAAAGGTGCTAACGTCAAAGTAGCTGTCCTTGATACTGGAATCCACGCCGCACACCCTGACTTAAATGTTGCAGGCGGTGCTAGCTTCGTCCCTTCAGAGCCAAATGCCACACAAGACTTTCAATCACACGGAACTCACGTAGCCGGAACCATTGCTGCCCTTGATAACACGATTGGTGTTCTTGGGGTTGCGCCAAGCGCCTCCTTGTATGCCGTTAAAGTGTTAGATCGAAACGGAGATGGACAATACAGCTGGATTATCAGCGGTATTGAATGGGCTGTTGCCAATAACATGGATGTCATCAATATGAGCTTAGGCGGACCAAACGGCTCCACAGCGCTTAAAAATGCTGTAGACACAGCGAATAACCGCGGAGTAGTTGTCGTTGCCGCAGCAGGGAATTCAGGTTCAATTGGCTCTACTAGCACCGTAGGCTATCCTGCAAAATACGACTCTACAATTGCTGTTGCCAACGTGAACAGCAACAATGTCAGAAACTCGTCTTCTAGCGCAGGTCCTGAATTAGATGTTTCTGCACCTGGTACATCGATTTTAAGTACAGTACCAAGCAGTGGATATACGTCTTATACGGGAACATCAATGGCATCTCCTCATGTAGCAGGAGCAGCAGCGCTTATCCTTTCTAAGTATCCGAATCTATCAACGTCTCAGGTTCGTCAGCGCTTAGAAAATACGGCAACACCGCTTGGTAATTCGTTCTATTATGGAAAAGGATTAATTAACGTTCAAGCGGCTTCTAACTAAAATAAGTGTGACAAAAAAATCCGGCGAACTGAGCCGGATTTTTTATTTATTGCTTTTTCGATGTTTCCTCTTTTTTTGAGGCTTTTTCCATATCGATGATTCTCTCCATCATCGTCGGGTGTCCATAGCGGAAGATTTTCACTAAAAGTGGCGGATTGACTTGGGAAAGCCCTGATTTTGCAAGCTTTTGAAATGACGTCACCCCCGCCTCTCCATCTTTCGTCAAGTTCACGGCGTATTCATCAGCTGCACGTTCTTGATGCCTTGACACAGCATTTGTAAAAGGAGAAGCAACAAATGACAGCATAGATACAATGATCAACAGAAGTGGAAGAGCAGCAACGTCATGTGGTGCCTTCAGACGAAATGAAGAAGCGCCTTTTTGGTAAAGGGAAAAATAAAAACGGTCAATGGCAAAAAATCCAACCAGAGACAGCACTAAATATCCTGCTAAACCGATATACACATGCTTCATCACGTAATGTCCCATCTCATGCGCCATGATAAATAAGATTTCACGGTCTTTCAGCTTTTGAAGTGTCGTATCCCACAAAACAATACGCTTATTTTCACCAATTCCTGTGACGTAAGCATTCATCGTATTTGTTTTCTCTGACATGTTGACTTCATATACATGATCTGCTGGAATGTGTGCTTTCTCTGCAAGAGTTAATATCTTTTTCTCAAGAGCTTGATCCTTCAATGGGTAAAAATCATTGTAGAGTGGATCAATAACGACCGGCTGTATAAAGAAGAGAAACAGTGTAACTGGAACGGTTAAACACCAAGCATACAGCCACCAATATTTCCTTTTCTTTTGAATGAGCCAAAAGAACACAATGGCGCATAGAACAAGCAGTGGATATTGAATCCAAAAATCAAGCGTTTGGTCTTTTAGCCAACTTGCCGTGCTTTGTGCTGAAACACCGTAGTACAAGGACAACTGGTAGCCCACCCACTTGACCGGCAATGTGATCAGCATCGTCAAAAGTGACAGCACAAACACATACACAAGTTTGCTCACAAGGTGAAAACGAGCTGCTGCCAGGCTCCAATCTGCTAATTTCCTTGAAAACCCTGAAATGAGCAAAAGGAAAAAGACATACCAATCTAAAGGAATTGTCATAAAGTACAACAGGTTACGAATGTTCGAGTAATTTCCACTGACCAAAAGCTCATGGCTTGTCATAAATGTATGCGGGTCTGCACTTGTCCCTTTCACACTGTCAGGGACAGATGAATCCCCCATTAGAAATAAGTAAGAATAAATAAAAAGACCGTACAATATGTATGCTACCGTTGCAAGAGCTACCCATTTGCGTACTCGCACTGGTCAGCCTCCTTTCCATTTCTCTCTCTATTGTAATCACGCACGTTTTTGTTTAGAACCTGTCTCATGTGGCTCCATCATAGCATGCCCTATCTGAAAAAGCTTGAGTGAAAAAAATGATTATGCTGTTCAAAAATCGGAGAAACTAACCATAAAAAAGTGAGTTGGAGGTTCATCATGAAGAAAATCCTTGCAGGAATTGTGATCTTTGGGCTTTTACTGATTACCTTCTTTTATGTGTTCAGCCGGACAAGTGACATCTTCGATGAAAATCGAGCAGAGAAATTATTGCTTTCACCGACGAACCAGTCCATTTCTTATGAAATAGATGATAAAGATACAACTGAGGATCTAATTGAACAATTAAACAAAGGGAAACAAACAAGCAGCCATCTCAAAAAGAATGTAAAGAAGCCAGATTATATCGCCAAGGTCATGTTCGGACGGACAAATGGCACTTCTTTTCAGCTATGGACCAACCGCTCTCAAGTTGTTTTTTTAGTAGACGGCACCTATTATGAATTAAATCAAAAACAGTCAAATTCCTTTCGAAAACAGGTACAAGAAGCGATTCAAAAAGGAGCCTCCTCATAAGAAGAGACTCTTTTTTTATTTACTTGTTTCTGCTTGGTACTTATCCTTTAGCGCTCTTCTTAAAATTTTACCAGTCGTGTTTTTTGGAATATCATCAATGAAATGGATCGTTTGGGGCTGCTTATATTTCGCCAAATAGCGTGAACAATGTGTGATGATGTCTTCTTGATTGATGTGAGCATGTTTCTTAGGGGAAATGTAGCAGACAACAGCCTCTCCTGTGTTTGGATCGGGCACACCGATGACAACGGCTTCTGCTACAGCTTCATGTTGATAAAGCACTTCTTCTACTTCTCTTGGATAGACATTATACCCGCCAACGAGAATCATGTCCTTTTTTCGATCGACGATATAAATATATCCGTCTTCATCTCTTCTCGCCAAATCTCCTGTGTACAGCCAGCCATCTTTCAGTGCTGCTTCTGTGTCTTCTGGCATTTGATAATAGCCTTTCATAATGTTTGGCCCTTTTGCAATCAATTCTCCGACTTCGTTTGGTCCAACTTCCTCTCCAAGTTCATTCACGATCTTATTTTTCACATTCATAATATCAGTTCCGACTGAACCTGGTTTTCTTTTTCCATCAAGGGGATTGAATGCCGTCACTGGGGAAGCCTCTGACAATCCATAGCCCTCTAGCACCGTGACACCGAACTTTTCTTCAAAACCGTGAAGTAAAGCAACAGGCATGGACGCACCGCCTGATATACAAATCCTCACCGACTTCATCGCTTCCTCATGACCGTCCTGACGATATAAATAGTTATACATGGTTGGAACACCAACAAATAGCGTTGGTTTTTCTTTCTCCATCATTCGTAAAAGCTCTGATGGGCTGAAATGCGGCAGGACATAGATGGTCGCTCCATGAATCAAAGGGGCATTCATACAGACGGTCAAACAAAACACATGGAACATCGGCAAAGCAGCAATCACCTTGTCCTTTTCATCAATTGACAGGTACTCCGCAATGTCTCTTGCATTTGAATATAGGTTAACATGAGTGAGCATTGCCCCTTTTGGTTTTCCTGTTGTGCCAGATGTAAATAAAATAACGGCCGTATCGTCAGGTTGTATGGAAGGATGCTCAGTTTCCGGCGCATCTCCAGACACAAGCTTTCCGAAGAAAACAAGACGATCAGATACTTCTTTTAAACTTGACCTGCACGCAGATTCATTTTGTGCACAAATAATGACTCGTTCAATAGCTGGAAGCTGTTCATACACCTGCTCGTATATCGGCAGAAGCTGATCCGGTGCAACAATCCCTTTTACATCACCAGTGACCAGCATATAGCCGATTTCACTTGGCGTATATGTTGGATTGACAGGTACAACAACAAGTCCTGCCTTTAATGCACCAAAAAATGAAATCACAAAATGCGATGAATTTCCTAAAATCAGCGCGATATGATCTCCCGCTTGAAACCCTTCGCTCACTAAACCATCTGCAAAACGTTCGATACTTGTCATCAGTTCTTGATAGGTCCACTTGTTCCCTTCAAAGATCAGTGCGACGTTCTCTCCCTTGGTCATCGCAGTCTGCTCAAGATTTTTGATCAAATCCATTCTCCCACCCCTTATACTTCATCAATGAATGAATAGCCATTCATTTTATGACCAAACATTCCTCCTTTCTATTATAATAGACAATCGAAAAAATTCACAAGATCAAATGTAAACCGCTTTCATCTCTTTCATTAGAAAAAGCACCGCTATCTCTAGCCGTGCTTGTCCTTGCTTAATAAATCAAATCCAGAAAATCTTCTTTTGATACGTTACCAAAATAATGGCGCATATCCATGTCTTCTAATACATCACTAATGGTTTTGCGATCATATTGCTGCCCGATGAGTCGTTTCTCAATATCAGCAATATCCCCTACACCGAAGAAGTCACCAAAAATTTTGCAGTCTTGAATGATGCCTTTTTTCACTTCTAATCGAAGATCAATCGATCCAGCTGGAAAACGCTTAGAGTGCTGCAAGTTAAACTTAGGTGAACGGCCGTAGTTCCATTCCCATTTTTGGTATCGATCACGAGAAATCTCATGAATCTTCTCCCAATCCTTTTCTGTCAGCCGATACTCAGGCACGTCTCCGTTCGTGTCAAAAATATAGCTTAAAAGAATTTTTCTAAATTCTTCTGTTGTCATCTTTTGATCCATCAGTTCACTAATATTCGCAACCCTGCTTCTAATGGATTTGATACCTTTTGATTCGATCTTTTCTTTCTTCACATTTAATGCCGAGACAACATGTTCGATTTCTGAATCAAATAATAGGGTGCCATGACTGAAGATACGTCCTCGTGTAGCAAATTGAGCATTCCCCGAAATTTTACGCCCATCTGCCATGATGTCATTTCTGCCGCTTAATTCCGCTTTGACGCCAAGCTTTTCAAGCGCTTTGATGACTGGCTCGGTAAATTTTTTAAAGTTATGAAAGCTGTCCCCATCGTCTTTTGTAATAAAACTGAAGTTCAAGTTTCCTTTGTCATGGTAAACTGCACCACCGCCAGATAACCTGCGAACGACTTTGATGCCATTGTCTTCCACATACTTTGTATTGATTTCTTCTATTGTATTTTGGTTCTTTCCAATAATAATGGATGGCTGGTTGATGTAAAACAGCAAATACGTTTCTTCTGGATCTAAATATTTTAAGCAATACTCTTCAATTGCTAAATTAATCATTGGGTCATAATGTTGCTCGTTATCGATAAACAGCATCTCTATCTTCCTTCCTTGTTCCATCTAAGCCCTGATTGGGCAAGCTGTATATTGCCAGTATATAACGCCTGTGCTTCATTGACTAGGTCTTTATGCCGGCCGAAATGAGGCAGATGGGTGATGATGAGCTCTCCAACATTTGCTTCACTTGCCAGCTTCCCTACTTCAGTGCTGTTCATATGTCCTGCACCCGATCCGTCTTGTCCGGCGTAAAAGTTGCTTTCGGCAATAAGTAAGTCTGCATCCTTGCTAAAAGGGATAAATGCATCTTGATAGCTGGAATCAGCTGTATACACCACCACAGCCTCATTTGCTTGAATTCTCATCGCATAGCATTCTGCCGGATGAACCGTTTTCAAAAAATCAATTTGAAATGGTCCAATTTGAATGCCCTCTTCCGGGTGATAAGGTTTTGTCTTTGTATGTACATCATCAGAGAGCCGCTGAAATGCTGCTTGATCCCCGGTATGTCCGTAGATCGTCAGCGGACCACTGCTTTTTCCTAAATGATAACCCACTAGCTTCGCATATTGGAGAGGTCCGATATCTGCAATATGATCGTGATGATAATGAGAAAGGAGTACAGCATCTAGTTCTTCTATATCAATGTATTGCTGAAGCTTTGACAGAACTCCGCTCCCGCAGTCAACAAGCAGACGAAAACCATCTGATTCAAAAAGATAACCTGATGTGGCTTCACCTGCTGCTGGAAATCCTCCGTAGCAGCCAATCACGGTTAATTTCATCGTCATATTTCCTCCTTTTCAAAAAATCCCCTTCTTACAATATACCCATTTTTCATAAAAAAAGCATTCTTCTTGCCTATTGTTACAAAACAGATTGACAATTATCAATCTGTTATAATACAATGATAACAATAAAACGTATTGGAGGATGACAAATGCTTGGAAAAATCACTGAGTTTTTTAGAAATTTGCCTTCAAAAAAATGCACAAAATGTGGAAATGATTTAATGGAACAGCACGAGTGTTACGGTAATGAATGTGAGGAATGCTCACAAGTAAGTTATCTTAAATAAGGAAATAAATAGAATAAAAAAGCACTTTTTTCCTCCATCGTCAGTTGGAGTCAAAAGTGCTTTTTATTTTTTCTGAAAAATAGGTAAAAAGGTAAAACCCTTGGTACAAAAGGGTTTTTTAGTATTTTCATATGATGACTTTTAGTTCGGAAGGCACTTTTTATTGACTTAAAACAACGAAGGGGGTTCGAAGTGTCCATTTTTTCAAATAATTTTGTATTTTCTTAATATAATTTAATCGTGGACGAACCTCTTTAATTTTAGTTATACTTTAATTCATATATTAAAACTTAATATAATGGGAATATTCCTTTAATGAATATGTTAGGGAGGAAATCTATGAAAAAATTAAAATTTGGATTAGCTACTCAAATCCTAATCGGTCTTATTCTCGGTGTCGTGGTTGGTGCGATCTTTTTCGGTAACCCTGGTGTTGAGACATATTTAAAACCAATTGGAGACTTCTTCTTACGACTCATTAAGATGATTGTCATTCCGATTGTCGTATCTAGCTTAATTTTAGGTGTTGCAGGTGCGGGTGATGGAAAAAAAGTAGGGAAGCTTGGTTTTAGAACCATTCTTTATTTTGAAATTATCACAACGTTTGCGATCATCCTTGGTCTTGTGCTTGCAAACTTTGTTCAACCAGGTGCAGGCGTTGACTTTGGACATACAGAAAAACAGGATATTAGCCAGTATGTTGAAACGGAAAAAGAACAAAGCAGTAAATCAGTTGCTGATACGTTCCTTCATATCGTTCCGACGAACTTCTTCCAATCATTGGCGGAAGGTGATTTGCTTGCGATTATTTTCTTCACTGTATTATTCGCACTTGGCGTTTCAGCGATTGGTGAACGCGGCAAACCAGTGCTCGCCTTCTTTGAAGGTGTGTCACATGCGATGTTCCATGTCGTCAATGTTGTGATGAAAGCTGCACCATTTGGTGTATTCGCGCTCATTGGTGTGACAGTATCAAAATTTGGTCTTGAATCTCTTGTTTCATTAGGTAAGCTCGTAGGTCTTGTTTATTTTGCGCTCGCTCTCTTCCTTATCGTTGTATTCGGAATTATTGGAAAGATGATTGGCGTCAATATTTTCAGATTTCTTGCTTACATGAAAGACGAAATGCTTCTCGCCTTTAGTACATCCAGCTCTGAAACAGTTTTACCGAGAGTCATGGATAAAATGGAGCGCATCGGGTGTCCAAAAGGAATTGTTTCTTTTGTTATCCCAATTGGTTATACGTTTAATCTGGACGGCTCCGTCTTGTATCAAGCCATTGCGGCGCTTTTCTTAGCGCAGGTATATGGCATTGACCTCACGATCGTACAGCAACTCACACTAATCCTTGTATTGATGGTGACATCAAAAGGAATGGCTGCCGTTCCTGGTACATCCTTTGTTGTATTACTTGCAACACTTGGAACGATCGGTGTTCCTGCTGAAGGTCTAGCCTTTATTGCAGGTGTTGATCGTATCATGGATATGGCAAGAACCGTTGTCAACTTAACAGGTAATGCACTTGCAGCTGTCGTGATGTCTAAATGGGAAGGGCAATATGACCCTGAAAAAGGACACCGCGTGATGACTGGACAAGATGTACCTGAGCCAACACAACTTTCAAGCTAATCAAAAAGAACCCCGCGATCGGGGTTCTTTTTTTATACTGTGATTAATTTGCTTTGAACATAGTGGTACAGTAGATTGGCTGTATGAATCAATGAGTCTTCATGGGTTCTTTCAAAGGCATGCGAAGAGTCAATGCCAGGTCCAATCAGTCCATGAATGATATCATGCCCTGCTCGAATCGCTGCTGACGCATCTGAACCATAATAAGGGTATATATCAAGGCGGTAATCGATCTTATTTGCCTCAGCTAATGCTGCTAAATGTTTGCGCAGACCATAGTGATAAGGGCCGCTAGAATCCTTCACACATATTGACACACTGTATTCATCAGTTGATTGACCGTCACCGATGGCTCCCATATCAACAGCCAAATATTCCACCGTTTCTTCCGGGATATTCGAGTTCCCACCGTATCCGATTTCTTCATTATTTGAAATTAAGAAATGTGTCGTATGCGGCAATGTGATGTTCTCTGTTTGAATGCGGTGAATCAATCTCAGCAACAACGCCACACTTGCCTTATCATCAAGGTGTCTTGATTTAATAAAACCTGAAGATGTCACTTCCACTCTAGGATCAAATGAGATAAAGTCTCCTACTTGAATGCCGAGTGCTTGCACATCGTCTGCATTTTTCACTTTCTCATCTAAGCGAATCTCCATATTTTCTTGATTTCGCTTCGCTTTTCCAGCATCCTCATATACGTGAACGGACGTTTGATGCATCAGAATGGTACCTGTGTATGTACGGCCTGTTACTGTTTCAATTTCACAATACTCGCCTTCTATCGAGTTATATTGAAAGCCTCCAATGAGTGCAAGACGCAGCCGGCCATTTGATTTAATTTCTTTGACCATCGCACCGAGCGTATCGACATGTGCTGTCAGCATGCGGTGTTCCTTGTCATCTGTTCCTTTTAGGGTGGCAATTAATCCGCCTTTTCGATTTCGCTTCGTTTCAATATTTAAATCTTGTAAAAAACGTTCGACAAAGCCAATCACTTTCTCTGTATTTCCTGATGGACTTGGGATCGACACAAGCTTTTGAATAAGCTGAATCGTTTCATTTACTTCCGTTGTCATTCGGCATATCCTCCTTCATCTAAAAGAAATTCTTTCCAAGCATGCCTTTTTTCAGCATCCTTCTTAAAATATATCGCTTCGGGTTCCTGATGTCTAATTTCTAATAGAAAAACCTTTCTCATGAAAGAGAAAGGTTTTTTTGATTAAGCTTCTTCTTGTTTCATTTTTCTTATGTTCCAAGCAAAGTATGCTGTTGTTGCAGCCATCATGATGATGGCTACTGTTCCAAGAATCGCTGCTTGGTGCCATAAATAACTGTTATCACCGCTTGCAATGATCGTTCTAAATCCGTTGATGGTATACGTCATTGGAAGCAGACTGTGAATAACTTGGAAGAATTTTGGTACAAGCTCAAGCGGGAATGTACCCGCACTTGCTGCAAGCTGAAGAACCAAGATAATGACGGCAATAAAGCGTCCTGGGTTCCCCATCGTCGTCGCAAGAAGCTGAATGATCGCTAGGAATGTCAGACTGACGATGATTGCAAAGAGATAGAAGCGCCAGAGGCTTTCCACTTCAAGTCCAAGTCCAAAGATTAGCATGGAGCTTGCAATCACTGCCTGCAAGATACCGACTAAGAGAAGCACACTATATTTGCTGACAAACCATTCAAACGCATTTCTAGGTCGTCCTGCAGGATCTTTCATTGGGAATACAACAGTCAGCATAAGAGCTCCAACAAAGAGTCCCATTGATAAAATATATGGTGTGAGCCCTGTTCCATAGTTATCAATTTTTTTCGCTGTATCATTCTCTGTTTTGACTGGGCTTGCAATCATATTGTAATTGTCCTGCCCCGCATCAATGTCTCCTGTTTCATCTGCAGCGCTTTTTAGCTTATCAGAAAGCTTTCCAGTTCCACTTTTTAAGTCACCTAATCCTTTATCAAGGGATTTTGACCCTTCAGCCAGTTTAGATGAGTTGCTTTGGATACTCGCTGATCCACTTTCTAGTTTATTCAATGCTGCACTAAGCTGGCTTGAACCATTTGCCAGTTTATCCGCACCACTTTTCGCTGTATCAAGCTTTCCATTTGCTGTTTGCAGGCCATCTTGTAATTTCCCTTGGCCCGTTTGAAGCTTCAGTGCACCTTGATACAATTTATTCGTACCGGATGTCATTTGATCAATCGCATTTTGTATGGCTACTGTCGATGTATACAGCTGTTCTGTTTTCTCTGGCAGCTGCTTGACTTGCTGTAGCTGTGCTTTTGCAGATGCAACCGCAGACTGAACTTCACTTGCGTCAGGCAGTTCCTGCAGCGCCGCTAAGCTTTGCTCAAGCCCAGACAAATCAGGCAGTTCGATTGTAGGAAGACTGTCTAGCTGATCCATTGCCGCCTTTTTCTCTTCATCTGTCATCGAGCTGTTTTGAATAATACTTTTTACTTTTGCATCTCGATTAGATAATGCTTCTTTTAAAGAAGCAAGTTTGGTACTGAACGTTTTTGCATCTTCTTTCACCTGATCAATCTTAGGTGCCATCTTTTCAAGATTCGCTAATTCAGGTGAAGACAATACTTTCTCCACAGCAGCGATTTTTTCTGAAAATGACTGTGCTTTATTGTTCAGCTGCTCAATGCCTGCTGTGAATTGCGGCATTTTAGAAGAAAGCTGCTCATGTCCTTCACGGCTTGTGTTTAACCCTTCGGTCAATGTATCAATGCCTGTGCCAAGCTCACCAAATTTCTGATCAATCGTTTGATAGCCTGTTAAGAGCTGACCAAGACCGCTATCAAGAGATTGAATTCCAGTGTTCAGTTCACCCATTTTTCCTGCAAACTGATGAACACCTTCGCTATACGTTAACGTTCCTTCTGCCAATTTCGCCAAATTGTCTTTTAACTTTTGGCTACCGTCTTTTGCGCTTTTTGTTCCGTCATCAATTTTCTTCGCTCCATCGCTTGCTTGATCTAATCCTTTTGCAATCGTTTTGAAGTTATCAAAGATGACCTCTGCATAATTTTCTGTGACTTCCTTTGAAACCGAATCTTTTAATTTGATAATGGCGTTATTCGCAATTTGAGACGCAGCATAGTTTGCGCCTGGATTCGTATAATATTTCAGATTCGATTTTTTCGGATGTTTGTCTAGTACTGTACTCGCATTTTTCGAGAAATCTTTCGGAATCTCGACGACGAGATAATAGTCTTCGTTATTTAACCCCTTGATGGCCTTTTCTTCACTATCAACAAAATGCCATTTAAAACTATCGTTTTTCTTCAATTCCTTCACTAAATCATCGCCCACTTGAAGGGTTTTGCCGTCATAATGACTGCCTTCATCTAAGTTGACAACCGCTACAGGTAATTGATCAACTGTACCATATGGGTCCCAGTAAGCTTTTAAAAATACACCACTATAAATCAGTGGAATAAATAAGACAGCTAAAATCGGGATCAGTAGTTTTTTGCTCGTCACAATGTCTTTCCATTGATTCCGAATTAAATTCATTGCTGTTTTCCTCCCATTGATGAATGACTAAATTAAGAATTCGGTCATTTGAACTCAAAAAAATTATGTTGTTGCAGACAGTCCTTTTAGTACATAAAGCTCGAGCGATTCAGCGACCTCTTCTTTTGTTAAAGGCTCATATCGCTTTTCCCAGTCAAAAATAAGTGCAATATATAGTTTCACCATCACAAATGCCGTCAATTCAGGATCACAGGGCTTAATGTCGCCTTTTTCAATCGCTTCTTTTACTTTTGTTTTAATATAGCGAATGATCATCTGCTCCATTTTTTCAATCATTTCTTTCACTGCTGATGTGCCAAGCTCCGCATTTTCCTGAAAGATTTTAATTGTAAGCTGGTGGTTTTTTCGAAATTCTAATATTGCAAAGAGTGCTAAATGAAGGTTTTCTGAGAAACTATTCTTCTCATCTATTGCTTCATCTGCAATTTTCCTCATCTCCATTAACAGTGATGTGAAAATTTCATCGAACAGCTCTTCTTTGTTTTTGAAAAAAGTATAAATCGTTCCTTTTCCAACGTTGGCAAGCTTTGCTACAAGGTCCATTGTCGTGGCTTTATACCCGAACTGGGTAAATGCCTTTGTTGCTCCATCTAAAATCATTTGTCTCCTATCAACACTCATGATCTCACTCCCAAAATGACTATTTGAACGTTTCGGTCATTAAGTACAGAAAGTAATATACCACATCCTTTTCCTCAGATGCAACAACTTTGTTCAATTTTATTATTCACCACTCTTTTCTAAACATACGAACATGAAAAACTCCCTTTCCATGACAGAAAAGGGAGTTTGTTTTTTATGAAAATAGATAAGATACAGCTTCTGAGATGGCAGCTTTTCCTTGATCAATACAATCAGGAATCCCAACACCTTCAAATGCAGCACCCGTGATATAAATACCAGGATATGATTGCTTAAACGTTTCTCGCATCGTCGAAATCTGTTTTTGATGACCCACATGATATTGCGGCATGCTTGTTTTCCAGCGAGTCACTGTCGTCAGCTCTGGATCTGCTTTAATATCCATGATTTTCTTCAAATCCTCCAGCACGATGCTCACGATTTGATGATCAGACTGTTCGACAATTGATTCATCGCCAGCTTTCCCAACGTATGCACGGAGCAATGTTTTTCCTTTAGGTGCAGTGTGAGGCCATTTCTTATTTGTCCACGTACATGCTGTAATGGAGAAATCACTATTTCTTGAGATGACAAAACCAGTACCATCATATTCATTGTGAACATCCTCTTCTTTAAAACCGAGTGCAACTGTTGCAACAGAAGTCGATGTCATGTCATGCAAGTACTCAAGCCCTGCTTCTTTTGGAAACATGGAATAGATCGATTGGTGAGGAGTTGTCACAATGGCAGAATCCGCAAAAAGCGTTTGTCCGCTGTCTAATTGAATGCCATAGCCTCCATCGGCTTTTTCGATCTGGGTCACTTTTGTTCCTTTGTAAACCTTCGTCAGCTTGAGTTTACTTTCGACCGCTTCAACAAGTGCTTGCAGCCCTTGATTGATTGTCTGGAACTGTCCTTGCTTTTTCGCTGTCACTTGTTGCGCTTTTGCATGCTGCTGTGATTTTTTCATCCCAAGAATCAAACTGCGATGCTTCTGTTCTGTTTGATAGAACTGCGGGAAGGTAGACATTAAGCTCAGGCGATCAATGTCACCAGCATAAATGCCTGATAGTAGCGGTTCAATTAAATTCTCCACCACTTCATCACCCACACGTCTTCTAAAAAATTCCCCCAGAGACTGATCTTCTGTCTGTTTGCTTTTTGGCAAAACGAAATCCATCGCTGCACGTGCTTTTCCGGCAACTGAAAAAAGCCCAGTTGTAATGAAAGGACTGATTTGAGTTGGAATGCCCATGACAGCCCCCTTTGGCATCGGATGAAGGGTTTCATTGACTAATACATACGCTTGCCCTGTTTCATTATTGACGAGCTGATCAGATAGGCCAACATCTTTTGCTAGCTGGGGTCCACTGACCTTTCTTTCTAAAAATGAATCGGGTCCACGTTCAATGATATAACCGTCTTTATATAATGTTTGAATTTTTCCACCTAGCCTAGGACTCGCTTCAATAAGAGATATTTGGAGAGGAAGACCTTTTTCTTCAATTTCCTTTTCCAAATAGAAGGCGGCGGCCAAACCCGTGATGCCACCGCCAATGATGACAAGGTGTTTTTGATTGTCATGCATAGGATCGCCTTCTTTTATATGATTACTTGCTTTCATTAAGCTTCTTTAATACGACTGTTGCCAGTGCATCAATAAATGCTGGTTTCGCATTTGGCATTTCTGGACGATAGTAAGCTGCACCAATTTCATCCGTGACGACTTTACATTCATAATCATTGTCGTATAACACTTCAAGGTGATCAGCGACAAATCCAACAGGCACGTATACAAATGTTTTATAGCCTTTTTGCTCAAATAGGTCACGCGTGAGATCCTGCACGTCTGGTCCAAGCCACGGATCAGGCGTATTGCCTTCACTTTGCCAGCCAATTTCATAATGCTCAATTCCTGCACCTTCAGCAATCATTTTTGCAGATTGTGCAAGCTGATCAGGGTATGGGTCCCCAGCTGCAATAATTTTTTCAGGAAGACTGTGTGCAGACACAATCAGCACTGCTGAATCTCTTTCTTCCTGACTCATAGATGCATACGTCTCTTTCACTTGTTTCACCCAATAGTCCACAAACTTCGGTTCATCGTACCAGCTTTCAACAGAAGTAATGTTCAGATGGCCAAGCTTTTCTGCTTCATCTTGTGCACGTTTGTTATACGATTTCACACTAAATGTGGAGAAGTGCGGTGCAAGGACAATACTCACCGCTTCTGTGATGCCATCTCGGTGCATGTCAGCGACTGCATCTTCAATGAAAGGCTCAATATGTTTTAACCCAATGTATACATGAAATTCAATCTCGTCTTGGATCTCATTCAAATGTTCACACAAACCATTTGCCTGCTGTTCTGTAATTTTTGATAAAGGAGAAATGCCGCCAATTGCCTTGTAGCGGTCCTTTAAATCTTGCAGCATCTCCGGCTCTGGCTTTCTGCCTCTACGGATATGTGTATAGTAACGTTCAATGTCTTCTTCTTTATATGGGGTGCCATATGCCATGACAAGTAGCCCCATTTTCTTTTTCTCCACAACCAACACTCCTTCAGATCATTTGAAATCATTTAGATGGATGTCTTTTTATGTTTAGCTGAATAATCGTGAATAAAATCTGTCAGCTTCTTTAACGTGTCTGGTGAGACATCAGGAAATACCCCGTGACCTAAGTTAAAGATGAATTGATCTGATTTCATCCCTTGATCTAAAATCGCTTTTGCTCTTTCTTCAATCACTTCCCAAGGAGAAAGTAAAATCGTTGGATCAAGGTTTCCTTGTAACGTTTTTGTTAAGCCTTCTTTTCGCGCTTCGTCTATACTCATACGCCAATCCAGTCCAACGACATCAAGCGGCAAGTCATGCCAATCTTTGGCCAGATGGCTCGCACCGACACCATACATAATCATTGGTACGTTTTCAGACTTCAGCTCTGTGAAAATACGCTGCATGACAGGCTTAATGAAGGTCCGGTAATCTGCTGCATTTAAAGCGCCAACCCAAGAGTCGAAGATTTGAAATGCTCGAACGCCTGCTTTTACCTGAGCGCGTATGTATGTGATCGTCATATCGGCTAATTTATTCATCAAAAGCATCCATGTCTCTGGCTCACTGTACATGAGCGCCTTTGTTTTATGATAATTTTTAGATGGACCGCCTTCGATCATATAGCTTGCCATCGTAAAAGGTGCACCTGCGAAACCAATCAGCGGAACATTCAACTGCTCCTCTGTTAACAGCTTGATCGTATCAAGCACATACGGCAGGTCTTCTTCAGGATGAAGCTCTCCAAGACGCTGGATATCTGCCTTTGTCCGAATAGGCGAGTCAATCACTGGTCCAATTCCATTTTTAATTTCAACATCCACTCCAATAGCTGGAAGCGGAGTCATAATATCTTTATATAAAATAGCGGCATCTACACCATATTGTTCTACAGGAAGTCTTGTTACGTAAGCACATAGCTCTGGCTGATGCGTAATTTCAAATAGCCCGTATTTTTCTTTAAGGGCACGATATTCAGGCTGCGAGCGTCCTGCCTGTCTCATATACCAAACCGGTACATGGTCTGTTTTTTCCCCTTTGCACGCCTTTAAGAACGTGTCATTAAAAGCCTTCGTTTTTCCCATTACCTTTCATTCCACCTTTCGCCTCACACTCTCTTTGTATAAGGCTCAAACACTGCTTTTACTATACCGCTTTTTCAAGGCTCGGTATACTAAAGCGGCTCAATGTTCAAAAAATCGCCGAATATTAACGTCCAAAAGCCTCTGGCTTGATATAAGCACTGCCTTCGCCTTCTTCTTGTGTTTGAGTATTGTATGGAACAACCTTATACTGCGCATCTGAAAACACATTTGCATACGGCATTGTGTAGCTGTTTGTTCCTGTTACAGAATCGATCAGGGTCTCGCTTCCATTCCTCTTTTCATAAATACGATATTCAACGCGTTTGTCTTCCTGTTCATCCCATGACAGCTCCAATGTAAAGAGCCCTTTGATTTTAAATGCATAACGTGCTTCAAAGCCTGACAGTCCTTCTAAATGGATTGGCGATTGAAGTTCTTTAATTCCCTCTGGTTTTTGGAATGTTTCATTGGTTATTTGGGCTGTCGTTAAAATCTCTTTCATTAACTGCACTGGATACTGACTGCCGCCAGTTAAATAATGACTGTTATCCGTTTTGTCATACCCCATCCAGATTGCCCCTGTTGTACTAGACGTGTAGCCAGCAAACCAAGCATCTTTCGTTGCCCCTTTGACACCGGAATACGTAGTTGTCCCTGTTTTACCAGCCAAATCTCCAGCGTATGATCCGCTCTGAGCGGTTCCGCCTTTGACGACCTGTTGAAGCATTCTTGTCATATTCCAAGCATTTTGTACGCTAAATACTCGTTCTTCTTTGTTTCGATTTTTTTCAACGGTTTCTCCATCATCATTCGTGATTTTCTGAATGAAGAACGGCTTTTTATAGACGCCTTCATTTGCAAATGTATGAAATGCTCCAGCTATCTGCAATGGAGAAACCCCTTTTTCTAGACCACCAAGCGCTATGGCAAGTCCTTTATCCGAAATATCCATCCCCATTTTCTCAAGATAGGATTTAGACGTATCGATGCCAAGCTGGCTTAACGTCCATACGGCAGATGTATTTTTACTTTTCATGAGAGCCTCTACCATCGTGACCCTGCCCTCGTACTGTCCATCGTAGTTCTTTGGAGAATAGCCGTCATAGCTTTTTTCCTTGTCCTCAAGCAGTGAATACGGTCTGAATTTTTTCTCCTGCATCGCTGGACCATATACTGCGATCGGCTTAAAGACAGAACCAGGCTGTCTAACAGCTGTGACTCTGTTATAGCCTCTTGCCTGATATTCTCGTCCGCCTATTGCTGCTTTTACACCACCAGATGCGTTGTCAATAAACACAGCGCTTCCTTCAGGTGACCCGCTTTTTCCCGGGAAATAACGATTGTTTTTCATTGCATCATAGGCAACTTTTTGCAAATTCATATCGATTGGTACCGTAATGGTATAGCCGCCTTGAAGCAATTGTTCATGCGAAATCGAATACTGTGATTCTGCTTCTTTAATCATGAGATCTACATAACTGTCCACCCAAGGGGTTTCTGATTTCTTTTTTAAATGAATACCAAGTGTTCTTCCTTTTGCTTCAACTGTTTCTGTAGAAGACAAATATCCTTGTTCATTCATTAAATTCAGGATGGTATCCCGTCTTTGTTTATTTTTATCTGGGTGTAGAACAGGGGAATACGTTGAAGGTGCCTTTGGCATGGCAGCAAGTGTAGCTCCTTCACTGACAGTGAGATCTTTTACATCTTTACTAAAATAGTAATTGGCTGCTGCTTGGATCCCATAGACGCCATGACCAAAGTAAAGCTGATTCAAATACATTTCAAGCAGCTTGTCCTTTGAATAATCTCTTTCTAAATTGATCGCAATAATGACTTCTTTTGTTTTTCGAAGAAACGTTTTATCATTTGTGAGAAAGATATTTTTGGCGAGCTGCTGGGTGATGGTACTGCCGCCTTCTACCTTTCCACCTGCTAATATATCTCGATAAACCGCCCTTGAAATCGATTGTGCATCAATTCCGTGGTGCTCATAAAAGCGCTTGTCCTCTACAGCAACAAAAGCTTTCGCCACTTTATCTGGGACCTCTTTTAATGACACAGGGTCCCGATTTTCTGAATACATGCTTGTGAGTTCTTTTCCATTCTGATCAATGATTTTCGAGGAAGCGTGAAAAACGAGCTTCTTCTCATCTATGACATAATGTCCTAAAAATAAAATGGTCAGATAGCCAATAAATGAAAGCACGATTGTACTTCCTGCAATGACTAATGGAATGATTATCTTCTTTTTCTTCAAATTAGGTCACCTCATTCCTTTATACGGATAGTATGGGATGTATTGCTTCATAATATGTTTTATGGATTGACTACCAAAGAATTATATATCATTCTTTTGTTATACTATCAAGCAGGAGGCGGTTTAGATGAATTTCTATATTACATATGGAACAGCAGACTTTTTGCAAAAAATCGCAAAAAAACATCATCTTGAAAATCTGCTTTATACGGTCGGTAAGGAACAAGCGGCTCTTTTTCATGAAACGGAGGGTGAGACAGTCTTTAAAGCACCCCATGCCTATGATGTGATTTATACAAAAGGTGAGCTCGTCCAATCTGGCTTTGTCACGCTGAATCATATCCCTGTAAAGCTCGAAAGCAGAGCACTTTTTGAATCCACCTTTCAGAAAAAAACAAACATGTCAGAGCACCAGCGCGGCTTTCAGGCGCTTCGTGTGTTAAGACCAAAAAAGGATGAAGAAGTGTACTTGATATTGACCCTTTGGGAATCTGAAGACTTATTTCAAGACTTTCAAGAGTCAGAAGCATTCTTTCAGCCACACGAGGATACTGGCTCCATCTTCTCTCGTCCTGCCTATCTGACATCCTATCATGCCGTCATAGACCATTAAGGAAGTGCTGCTTTTCGCACTTCTTTTTTTCATAAAAAAAAGCCCTTCTGCTGGGCTTTCAACGCTTATCTCTAAGCTCGTACCGATGAATGATTGGCTGAAGTACATAAAAATTCAGCAAGATCCACCCTAATAAGATTGGCCATTTGAGCATAGGTGAAGCACCTTTCATCTGAATAAGTAGTACCAACAGTGGAATCAAACAAATCATCAAAAAGCTCATCTTCGAAACGAACGTTTCTTTGATTTGATGCCGGCAGCTTGGACAAAGCATCATTCTCGTATGAGATAAATGAAATTTTTCGACGAAAGAAAATGCTTTTGAACAATTTGGACAGCTTCCCAATGCCACTCCCCCTTTTTCAAGCTTCATACTTAACCTTCGACTTTTATGTAAAATGACCTTTTCTGTCATTCTCGACATCCTCTTCTGTTGAAAGATTCTAACAATTACCATACAATCAGTAAAAGAGCCTAAAGGAGGTTTTCGGATCAATGACAGTATCCACTTTACACAAAAGGATCAATGAACGTCTTGATGAACATTATGAGGAAATGGTTGAAATTAGACGCCATCTCCATATGAATCCAGAACTTTCTTTTCAGGAAGAGGAAACCGCTGCTTACATCGCTCAATATTATGACAGATTACATATCCCAACACGCACACATGTAGGCGGACATGGTGTACTCGCTTTTATTGAAGGAGCTTCCCCTGGACCGACCATTGCACTGAGAGCTGATTTTGATGCACTTCCCATTCATGATGAAAAGGATGTACCTTACCGTTCAACAAAACCTGGCGTCATGCACGCATGCGGTCACGATGGCCACACAGCAACACTTCTCGTCTTAGCGAAGATCTTACATGAGCACCGAGATCAATTAAAAGGAAAAATCGTCCTCATTCATCAACACGCTGAAGAATATGCCCCCGGCGGTGCGAAACCAATGATTGAAGATGGCTGTTTAGACGGTGTTGACGTCATTTTCGGCACCCACCTTTGGTCCTCAGAGCCATGCGGCACTGTTCTTTATAAAAGCGGGAACTTTATGGCAGCGGCCGATCGTTTCTCTATTCAAGTGCAAGGTAAAGGCGGACATGGCGCACAGCCGCACCTGACGAAAGATGCCGTACTCATCGGTTCACAAATTGTAGCCAATCTTCAGCAGGTCGTGGCCCGTAAAGTCAACCCGATTGATTCTGCGGTGGTATCTGTAGGGGGATTTGTCGCTGAAAATGCCTTTAACGTCATTGCAGATTCGGCCGTGCTAACAGGTACTGCACGTTCCTTTGAAGAGAGTGCACGCCATATCATTGAACGTGAAATTGAACAGGTGGTGAAAGGTGTCTGCCACATGCACGATGCCTCTTATACTTATGAATATGTAAGAGGATATCCTGCAGTCAAAAATCACCCTGCACCAACTGAATATATAGCAGAAATAGCCAAACAGACAGAAGGAGTCACAGAAGTAAAAGAAGCCGAAACTCAAATGGGCGGAGAAGACTTTGCTTACTACCTTCAGCATGTTCCTGGTACTTTCTTCTACACAGGCGCTATGCCAGAAAACAGCCAAGATGTGTATCCACATCACCATCCGAAATTTGATATTAACGAAAACGCAATGCCTGTCGCAGCAAAGGTACTCGCTCATGCCGTCCTTTCCTACGATGAATAAAAAAAAGCCGCTGCCACCAGCGGCTTTTCTATTTCGATTCTTTCAACACTCTCAAGTGAAACACATGGCGTGCGACTTCACCAAGCTGTCCTGTCAGCTGATGATTTGCCACCCCACCAACAGCGGCACCGACCACAGGCATTAATTGAAACAGCTTCACAAGGTCAATATAATCTCGATATTCCTGCTGAAAGCTATACCAATCCATTTCTTCCCGGGTTGTTTCCCATTCTTCAATGAGTTTCATCATTTTTTGACGGTGTGCACTGCTTGAAAAGGCGAGTTGAAAAATACAAAGCAAAAAGAGCCTTTCCTCTTTTTGAGACAAATCAAATCCATATATACAAGCAAGCTCATATAGACATTTCATTTTAATACTCAAAAGGAGAGGGAAATCCGCCATTCCGAGAAACAATCCACCCGCACCTGTGCCAATTCCTTCAATCGCAGCGGCCTTTTGATAATATGTCACCTTTTCCTTTGCCAGCTCATTTCGCTCTACAATAGACAATTGTTCATCAATGACTGTAAATGAAGAAAAATGGCTTCCTGATACGGTGGATTCAACCATTGTTTTCACCGCACTTGTGATGACTTGATGAAATCGAGCAGGGATTCGACGATTCACTTGCTGCTGAACGCCTTTTGAAAACCGCTCGATCTTGGATGGTTTTCTTAAAAAACGCATTTGAAAAAAATGGCCTCTTCATACAGTTCCCGTTCAGCTGCATTCATCCCAGTACCCTCCTTGGTGACATCATACGCTCGCTGTAAAAAACAAATCTCCGCTTATCTCATCTTTTTTAATCTGCTTTGTACGTAAGGCTTGAATAGGACAAGCACAAATACCAATGAAATGAGAAGAGCAAGTCCGCTTCCCTTCCATCCACCTGCTGGGAAAACGGCGGAGCTCAGTACAATTGACTGGATGATGAGTACATTTCGTACGAGAACAAAAAAGCTTCGATCTTTTTCTTGCTGAGACACAGGATAAAGTGCCTGTAACGACAGATGAGCAAAGTGCTTTGTTAACGGGACAAGCTGTACACCTGTGATAAAGACTGTAAACAAGACAAGTAATGCCCCCACCCAGCCTGCTGCACCTGTATACAAGAGGATGAGCACAAACACGACCGTTAACCTAAACACAAGACCAAAATAGTCATTTGAACGTAAAAACGCCCTCACATACATATAAGAAAAAGCTTTACGCTGTTCATAAGGGACAAACTGCAAGACCCAGTCCATATACGCCCTTCTTTTCACTTGTTTCTTTAAATGAGGGACATCCGTAAATAAGTTTGCCAAGCGGTAAAAACGCTGTTTTCGTTTTAGCTCATCAGAAATATGCAATTCCCATTGAAAGGGCTGTTTTTTTACTGCATTTGTTAGATAAATGAGATAGACAGCATATAAAAGATAAAAAACAATGGCAATGGCATAAGCTGCTTGTAAAACGGTATACATTAACATTGTATTGAGCAGAAAACGAATCACTGCATCAATCCATCTGACATGTTTCCCTTGAAAATAAGTGATTCTCCATTGAATCGCTGTATTCAGACCTTTTATTAAGATCATTTGCGCCAAAATGAGCACATATAGCATCAGATCGCCTGAGGAGACAGCCGAATATAGCGGAAGTGCAATAATGGACACGGCAATCAAAGGAAATAACTGAGAAATGAAGCTAAAGTTAAACGCTTGTTTTAAATAAGGGTCCATCTTAGCTTCCAAAGGAAGCATAAACACAAGATCTGCCTCTTTGATCAACGTTCGCACGTAAGAACTAGTCAGTACCAATGAGAAAACAACTGCCATGACCCAATAGGATGGGAAGTGAGCTGGAATATGCTTCAGCCAATTACTGTACCAGCTCGCCCCGCCTGCAAGGAAAAAAATGAGCACAATCACAAGATGATCGTTGAACATATATTTTAAATATTTTCTTGTTTCTTGTACGTGTTCTTCTAATCGTGATTTCCAAATGGTTTGCGTTGTTTTACTCATAGCTTTCTTCCTTTGTTAATTCCAAATAAAGATCATCGAGTGTCGCATCTCTCATGTTGAACTGCTCTCTTAGTTCTGTCAGTGTTCCTTTCGCTCTAATTTCCCCTTCATGCAAAATAATAAAGGAATCACAATAACGTTCCGCTGTGGCTAAAATATGCGTTGACATCAGAACACTTGCGCCATTTTGTTTCGCCGCATTCATACGTTCTAATAGTGCGTTGATCGCAAGCGGATCAAGCCCTAAAAACGGCTCATCGATAATATACAACTCTGGCTCCACAAGAAACGCACACATAATCATCACCTTCTGCTTCATCCCTTTAGAAAAATGAGCAGGGAACCATTTCAATCGCTTCTCCATTCGGAATTCCTTCAGCAAAGACGGCAGACGTTCTTCTAATTGTTCTTTTGAAAGGCCGTAAGCCATCGCTGTCAGCTCTAAATGCTCTTTTAACGTTAATTCTTCATATAAGACAGGTGTCTCTGGAATAAACGTAAATTGTGAACGATACGCCTCTTGATCTTCTTGAAGGGTTCGTCCGTTCAGCTCAATGACCCCTTTATGAGGTTTCATTAATCCAATAATATGACGAATGGTTGTACTTTTTCCCGCCCCGTTTAAGCCAATGAGACCAACGATTTGGTTTCTTTCTAATTCAAATGAAATATTTTTCAGAACGGGATTCTTTGTATATCCACCCGTTACATCTTTTACAGTTAGAAGGGACATCAGTTCGTTCCTTTCTTTCTTTTTTCCTTTATAGTACCAAAAACGAAAGACAATTTGAAATGTTTACCTATAGACAACTCATGAATAAAACATCGGCATACTGGTCATCATAATGTATGTAGAAGAAATGAACTTGATGACCAATACGTAAATGAGGTGTTTGTTAAAGGCAATAACCGCATGACAAATTGGTTTTTCATCTAAAAACCTTAGCTTCTGTTTTGCTTCACTGATTCTTGATTTTTGTGTCCTATACAAATATGTATATGACGAACCAAAACGTCAAATGAGGTGTTTACGGCAGAAATAGCAGGCATATGAATTCTTTATTTCAGTAAATAGAGAATTCAAAAGGCATATCAAATGAAAGCATCAGCATTTCTTCTGCAGGAGCAGGATGAGCGACCAAAGGAGTTCGCTTGTCCTGTTTTCTTTTTTGCTTCTTTTTGTGATACGATAAAGGAAAAATAATGAGGAGTGACATGGCGTGAGCGACTGCATTTTTTGCAAGATCATTGATGGAGACATTCCATGTGCAAAAGTATATGAAGACGAGCATGTATTGGCTTTTCTTGATATCAGCCAAGTAACAAAAGGACATACCCTTGTAATCCCGAAAATACATAAAGAAAACATTTATGACATGACACCAGAAGTGTCTAATCATTACTTCCAAGCGATTCCAAAAATCGCTAGAGCCATCAAACAAGAATTTGAACCAATTGGTTTAAACCTTCTGAACAACAACGGTGAAAAAGCCGGGCAATCTGTGTTCCATTACCATATGCACATCATTCCACGTTATGGCAAAGGCGACGGCTTTGGTGCCGTATGGAAATCTCATCAAGATCAATATACATCAGAGGATTTAAAAGACATTTCTTCTGCCATCCATACGCGCCTTACCTCATCTTAATTGATGAGGTTTTTCTTTTTTTCACTTCTTTTCTGTGCTTATCCTCTGAATCGTAAGATATTTAGGACGATTCAAATTTTTTGTCCAAATGCTTCAAATTTGTGATAGGATGGTTTTATCTTTTGATCCATTAACGCGAGAAATAGGGAGAGATTGTGATGAAGCGAACGACGAATTTTAATGCTGGTCCGGCGGCGCTGCCGCTAGAAGTGCTTCAAAAAGCACAGGAAGAACTTGTTGATTTTAAACAAACCGGGATGTCTGTGATGGAACTTTCTCATCGCAGCGGTGAGTATGAAGAAGTCCACAATAAAGCGAAAGCACTCTTGGTAGAATTGATGGACATTCCAGAAGATTATGAGGTCCTCTTTTTACAAGGCGGGGCAAGTCTTCAATTTGCAATGATTCCGATGAACTTCTTACATGAAGGCGAAACGGCTCATTTCATCCAAACAGGTGCTTGGTCAGAGAAAGCCTTGTCAGAAGCAAAAGGGTTTGGTGAAACATCAGTGTTTGCCTCAAGTGAAGACGACAACTATTCGTATATTCCAGATGTAGATGCTTCCGTTTTAACTGACGGTGCTTACTTGCACATCACATCGAACAATACCATTTTCGGTACTCAGTGGAAAACGTTCCCGAACACGTCACTCCCGCTTATTGCCGACATGTCCAGTGATATTCTCAGCAAAAAAATAGACGTGTCTTCATTTGATTTGATTTATGCCGGGGCACAAAAAAATCTAGGGCCTTCTGGTATCACGATTGTGATCGCGCGCAAACGTTTATTAGAGAAAGAAAAAAGCGGCACACCTAAAATTTTAAAATATTCAACACATGCCAAAGCCAATTCTCTTTATCACACACCACCGACTTTTGCGATTTATATGCTGTCCCTTGTCCTGGAGCATGTGAAACAGGCGGGCGGCGTAGAAGCAGCAGAAAAACGGAATGAACAAAAAGCAGCGCTTCTGTATGATACGATTGATCAAAGCGGCGGTTTTTACAAAGGACATGCACGTGCTGACAGCCGTTCACATATGAATGTCACGTTTACCCTGCGTGATGATGCACTCACTGCATCCTTTGTGGAGAAAGCAAAACAAGAACAAATGGTTGGACTCGCCGGCCACCGTTCTGTTGGCGGATGCAGAGCCTCGATTTACAACGCTGTCTCTATAGAAGACTGCCAAAGGCTTGCGGACTTTATGAAAAAGTTCCAGCAAGAAAATGAGTAAAAAGGCTTTTCTATCGTGAAATAAATTTGTTATAATAACGAGAAATATAAAGTCATGACTCTTGCAATAAATGATCAGCCATATTATTGGAGAGTTCTAAGAGCTTAGCAGAGGAGAGCATAGAAATGAAAACAAAAGAATTAGTGATTATGTCATTGCTTGCAGCAATGGGAGCTGTTTTGCATACGATTTTCCCGCCCATCTTTTTCGGAATGAAACCTGATATGATGCTGGTTATGATGTTTTTAAGCATCATCCTTTTTCCGAAGGTACAGCATGTCGTTGTGATCGCCCTAGTCACTGGGGTCATTTCCGCTTTGACAACAGGTTTTCCAGGCGGACAAATTCCCAATATGATTGATAAACCGGTGACAGCCTTGATCTTCTTAGCCCTTTTCTTATCTTGCCAGAAGATCAAGAACAAAGTCGTTCTGACCGCTGTACTCACCGCTGTTGGGACCGTCGTATCGGGCGTGATTTTCTTATCTGCCGCTTTACTGATTACTGGACTGCCGGCTGCGTTACCAGCACTTCTTGTAGGTGTTGTCCTACCAGCAACTGTGATAAATACGATAGCTATGGTATTTGTCTTCCCGATTGCTCAGTCGATATTAAAGCGTGCAAGAATGATTGAAGTCGCTTAACGAATAACTGAACCTCTTCATTGGATGAAGAGGTTTTTTTCATGCTTCTATAAAAGAAAAAGGGTAAGCAGCAAAATGGAGAGCGAAATCCCTGCACCTGCCGCACACACAATTGCTTTTTGTCTTAATACATGTTTTGGCGGATAAGACCCTGCATACCCAAGCTGCCTTACATAATGAATGGAACCACCTGCGAAAATCACACACATACACGTAAAAACGAACAGAAAGACAGACACCCTTCTCCCCTCCCTTTTCTTCAAAAGTATGCTAAAATAAAGCAAGCTATGTATGGAAGTTCAATGAAGCTGATCGTCAGCTCAGAGAGAACATGCGAATGTGTAAAATTTGACTAGAGGTGATTGGAATGGCTAGTGGACGTTCTTTATTAACAGGATTATTTGTAGGCGGTCTCCTCGGAGGTGCGGCAGTGCTCCTGACGACTCCCTCTTCTGGCAGAGATGTACGCGGAAAGATGAAAGACGGCTATGACAAATTCGAAGATACGCTGACAAGATTAAAAAGAGATGGACAAGCTTTAAAAGAGCAGATTGTTGAAACCGCAAAAGAAAGTGCTGAGGTCATTAAAGAGGTCGGGACTGAATTGCAAACATCCATTCAGCAATGGCGCGAGGAAATCAAACCTCATCAGCAGGACTTACAAAAGGAAATTCAGGAAATTGAGGAAAAGCTCAAACAACTGGAGAAAACCTTACAAAACTAATATACTCACAAAAAAATATTCGTTTACAAAAGTGTGCGGGGTGCGTATCCCGCACTTTTTTTGTTGAAAAAAGGTTATTTTGTCAATGTTTTTCATGACTTTTAAAAATTCTTGAATTTTCAGCTTTATTAATCTTTATTTTATTGGCATAATAGAATTACAAGAAAAAGAGAAGTAGGTGAAATGGATGAATCATTCGGAACAGCCTTTCGATGTAAAAGAAGCACTTTTATTCAGTCAAAGAATGGCCCAATTGAGCAAAGCTCTTTGGAAATCCATTGAAAAGGACTGGCAGCAGTGGATCAAACCGTATAACCTAAATATTAATGAACATCATATTTTGTGGATTGCGTATCAATTAAAAGGAGCTTCAATATCAGAAATTGCAAAGTTTGGCGTCATGCATGTATCAACGGCGTTTAACTTCTCTAAAAAATTAGAGGAAAGAGGATTTTTAAAATTTTCTAAAAAGTTAAACGATAAACGCAATACGTATATTGAACTAACGCCAAAAGGCGAAGAGACATTCCATAAACTACTCGAAGATTACGACCCGGCCCGAACTGGTATTGTCAAAGGCGCACAGCCGCTTCATGACATTTACGGAAAGTTCCCTGAAATTTTAGAAATGATGTGTATTATCCGAAACATTTATGGTGAGGATTTCATGGAGATTTTTGAGAAATCGTTTTCAAACATTGAGAAGGACTTTTTGAATGAACGTGGGAAAGTCACGAAAAAGCCTGAAGAACTTGAAGACTCAGCGGAGGAAAAAGCGGCTAAAGCAAATCAAATTGTTTAATGATCTTTATAAATTCATTCATTAACGGCTGAAACAGCCCTTGATCATGCAAAGCAAAAATCGTCTCATGAACATCCAACTTTTCAATTAACTGTCCCGCAAACAGCGCAAGGAGATCGTCGAACATGACGTAGCCTTGTGCTTTTTGCTTGTCCATTTCATCTGAGAGCTCAGCACAAATACGCTCAATGTCCTTTGCCTCTTCTTTCGATACACGCTGCCGGATCAATAGCGCATAATATGGATAACGGCTCATATCTGTCGCCGTCAGTAACAGTTCCATATAATATTCGAGCTGGCTCATTCGTTCCTCAATACTCATGTACGTTCCCTCTTTCTCTTAGTCACTCTATTTTAGCCGAAATTACTCATTGACGAAAGAGACGAACCTCCCTCTTATGTCTTTTTTTCTTGAAAAACCCAAAGTTTCCTCTCTTTATTCCATATGAATGTAACAATTTATTTTTTTTCTTGAAAACCATTGATTTTTATCCTCAGGAAGAGTAAATTATCTTGAGATATTCAATTAGTTTTTTTCGAGATTGGAAGGATGAAAAATGAATTGTTGGAAGACCATTAATCTTGAAAAGGATTATGGTTATACGAGAATGATGATTTCAGCCATATGTCTGACTGTATTTTTTTTCATTATGGCATTTTTATGTTTTCAACTGACTCATCCTGAAACGAGACTCAGCAGTCACAATGCACCGCTTTTTATCGTGCTTTTACTTGCGACATTGCTTGTCCACCGCGTGGTTCACTTGATCCCAGTCATGAAACATAAGAAAAAAATGACGTTATTTAAACGAAATTGCTGGCAGCGCGTGCCTAAGAGAGTGATGCTTTTCTCACTGCTCAGCCCGTTTTGTGTCATCTCACCTGTTTACTTTGTTTTAGGAATGGCATTTCCAATGTACGCACACTATTTTATCATGATCGCAAGTATTCATGCAGGCTATTGTTTGCCTGACTTTTTATTTGCTTGGAAACTGCTAAAAGCGCCAAAATCATGCATCATTGATCAAGCCCAAGACGAGTTTGATATTTTAGTTGACCCAACTTCCTCATCATGAGGTTTTTAAAGCCAACTTCTATCTTTTTCATAAAAAATTTGGTAATGTAGTATGGGAATAGCATAGAGAGGGGGGATCTCCGATAGTTTTATTTTACTTCATCGTCTTTGCCGCGTTTATTGTGTATTCAATAAACAGGCTTACTAATACATTATGCCTTGTCAGAGAGATTCCTGAAGAACGGCAAGATAAGGTGTTTCGCTTTATCAATGTATCGATACTGATCTTACTGATCTCATCATTTGTTGAAATTACCATATCTATTTAAGATCAAAGCAAAAGCTGCCTGTTTGATGGCAGCTTTTTGTGTATGATGATCTATTAGCAAATCCAAGATGCACCGATAATGATCAATAAGATAAATAATACGACGACTAGTGCAAAACCGCCAGCAAAGACTTCTCCTCCCATGTGAAAACACCTCCTGCCAGTTCTTCCTCTGTTCTAAGCTCAGTGTATGCAGAAAATTTTAAAACGTTTAGGCACTTGTCATCGTTTTAAAAAAGAACCGCCCGCACGCATGGCAGGACGGCTCCTTTCTGTCACAGCGATTTAATTAATAAAGATATGCTGCACCAACGATGATCAGCAAAATGAATAGCACGACCAATAAAGCAAACCCATTAGAATATCCTGCTCCCATATAATTCAGCCTCCTTTTTGTGATCAATATATGTGTATGTTGGTCGCAAAAATTTGACTAGACGAATGCCCTCCCATTTGCATTTCTTTTTACAGCATGTCACAATATGTTATGATACAAGCAATGATAAATAAATTGGAAAGATTAGGAGTGTTTTTTGAATGAAAAAAATGGCTTTAGCAGCTGTAACAGCAGTAAGTGTTTTAACTCTTGGCGCATGCAGTAGCGGTGACAAAGAAGTGATCGCAACCACAAAATCAGGAGATGTCACAAAAGAAGAGCTTTACACAACACTTAAGAAACAAGCAGGTGGAGATGCTTTAAACCTACTTGTTCAACAAAAGGTTCTTGCTGACAAATACAAAGTATCAGATAAAGAAATTGATAAGAAATTGGAAGAATATAAAAAGACACTTGGTGAAGATCGTTTAAAACAACTTCAAGATGAATTCGGAAAAGATTACATCAAAGATCAAGTAAAATATGAGCTGCTGACTCAAAAGGCTGCCAAAGCTAACATCAAAATCACTGACAAAGAAGTAAAAGCGTATTACGATGACCTAAAAGGGAAAATCCGCGCAAGCCACATTTTAGTTGCTGACAAGAAAACAGCAGATGAAGTAGAAAAGAAATTAGATAAAGGCGAAAAATGGGATGACCTTGTATCTGAATATTCAACTGACACTGCTTCAGCAGCACAAGGCGGCGATGTAGGCTGGTTCGCAAAAGATGGCCAAATGGATGAGAACTTCAGTAAAGCTGCCTTCAAACTAAAAGTAAATGAAATCAGCAAACCAGTAAAATCTCAATTTGGTTACCATATCATTAAAAAGACCGAAGAACGCGGTAAATACGATGACATGAAAGCAGACTTGAAAAAAGAACTGCTTGATCAAAAACAAGCAGATAACAATGAAATTCAAACGATCTTAAACAAATTGGTGAAAGATGCTGATGTGAAAGTAAAAGATAAAGAACTTGAAAATACATTCAAAGAAAAATCTGAGCAAACCACACAACAAACAACAAACCAATAATGAACGCAAAACAACCCCTCTACATGACTTTGTAGAGGGGTTGTTTGTATTCTTATTGGTTATGCAATCGAATGGTCCTCATGCTTCGCCGTTTCCTGGGATCGTTTCATTTGCTGTCCTTGACGTCTACGCTCTCTCTCCTGCTCCATTCGTTCGATAAAGATTTCTCCCTCTTTTTCAATAAAGGATTGATCAATCTCTTGCTCCTCTTTGGCTGTCGTCATTAATTTATAGGCACAAAAGATAATACCAATGATACATGCATATACCCACCATGGAAAAAATAACATTGTCTTCGCCTCCTTTTTCAGGACTACTCTCTCTTCCTTTGTGTTACATGCTTATGCGAAAAGAAGACAAGTTATGAAAAAAAACGCCCGCATCAAACGGGCGTTTTATCATGATGATTCATTGTGAAAGGTTGGTTTATAAAACGAACGATTCTCTAGTGCAAAAATACGCTCTGTATATTCTCCTGGCTTCACATGCTCAAGCGCACGATCCATCATGTTCATTTTTGCATCTAAATTATCTATATAGTGGAGAATTTCGGCTTCCTTCACCATTGGTGGTTTAGGACTGCCCCACTCCCCTTTTCCATGATGACTCAGCACTAAATGCTGCAGAATCAGAATTTCCTCAGAATCAATGCCAAGCTCCTCTGCGGCTTTCGCAATTTCTGTCACCATAATAGAAATGTGGCCAATTAAGTTCCCTTCTACTGTATATGTGGTGGAGACAGGACCCGAAAGCTCTTTGACTTTCCCTAAATCATGTAGAATGATCCCTGAATATAAAAGATCTCGATCTAGTGATGGGTATAGATCAACAATGGCTTTCGCTAAATGAAGCATCGATACCACATGATAGGCAAGACCCGAAACAAACTCGTGATGGTTTTTCGTAGCTGCTGGGTAATCAGCGAATTCCTGTCCATATTTCTTCAGCAAATGTCTTGTGACACGCTGAATATTAGGGTTTTTCATATCAAAAATATATTGCATGATGGTATCCATCATATCGTGCTTTGGAATAGGAGCTGTTTCTAGAAAATCATCAATGCGGATTTGCTCGTTTTCAGCAACAGGACGTATATTCCTAAGCTTCAGCTGATTCCTTCCGCGATAATGATGAATATCACCTACTACCTTCACAATGGTTTGCGCAGCATATGTGAGTTCATCATTCTGCTTTGCATCCCATAGCTTCGCCTCAATATCTCCACTTTGATCTTGAAGAATTAACGTTAAAAATGGTTTGCCATTACTCGCAATCCCTTTAGTAGATGATTTAATTAATAAATGCAGGTCAACTTGTTCGCCGACGTCATAGGTCATGATCCCTTTAGCCATTCAATAAATGCTCCTTCCATGTTTCTGCTCATATAAGTATAACATAAGTCATAATTTGTCAATCATTCCACTACTAAGCTCGTAATCTGCCCGTCTTCCGCTGCTTGTTTCATATAATGATGACAAGTGAAATAAAACAGCTGTGTTTCAAAACGAGTGAGTTCACTCATCAGCTCCAGCACCCTGTCTAGACGGACATGATCAAAGTGAACGAAACTGTCATCCATCATAAATGGGAGCTGACAATCTTGCTGGTGGGACAAAGCAAGTGCAAAACGAATCGAGAGATAAATTTGCTCACATGTTGCTTGTGAAAGCTCCTCCGGGCGGAATAGGCGTCCATCCCTCCGTTTCACAATCAGCCGGTCATCTTCGGCAGAAAATAAAATCACTTCATATCGATCATTCGTTAACGGCTGAATAAATCGGGAAGCTGTTTGGAGGAGTGCTGGTAGCCTCGTTTCTTTATGTTCATTGAGTTTCTCTCGAATGACGGAACGAACGAGCTGAATAGCCGCCCATTTTTTCGCTAGATGCTTTGCCTGATCCTGCTCAACAGCAAGCTGATGAGTCAAATCAGACACTGTACCTGATGCTTCTATTTGGCGTATTTCTACTGCTAATTCTGCCAAGCGTTTTTTCATATTCGTCACATTCTCTTGCATGTCATTCAGACGTCTTTTTGCTTGTGCACACTGCTCCTCAAGGGTGCGTAAACCTTTACGGACAATGACCTCTTCCTCATCTATATAACCGCTTTTGTGCAGCTCTTGGTTCAGCTGCTGCAAATTGTACAGCCGCTCCCGGTATTCTTTTGATAGATGAGATAGGACATGATAATCTTCTTTTGACGCTGCTTCTACTTTTCGAAAAAGCTCGTCCGTTTGTTTTTCATAATATTGAACTTCTCCTTCTAATGTTGTCAGCTGCTGCTCTACATGTTGAATGGATACGTGCAATGTCTGACGTTCTTTTTCTCTTTTTTCCTCATCTTTCAATATCTCTTGAAAGGCTGAGATATTCTCTTGAATGGTCCCTTCTTTTCTTTGAAGGAGACTCATGAGCGCTGAAACTCTTTGCTCGTAGGTCGATTGCTGCTGTGTGAGCATCTCTATTTCCTTGTTAAGCGCCTCATATGCCGCTGTATTCGCTTTTAATTGTTTCAAGATATGGAAAGCTTCCACAAGGAATGAGAGCTCTGAGGACAAACCCAGCTGCCTTCTCATATCTTCTACTTGCTGCTGTACAGGTTCCAGTTCCCGCTCCCAGTCTTCATATTGCTGTATCATTCTTTCGTATAAAAGCTCCTTTTGCTTCACTAGCGTTTCAGCTGAAGCTGTTTGAACTTGAAAGGAATGATAGGCGTTACTGTCGTTTGCTTCCTTCATCTGAGTCTGTTTAAGCACTGGATAAATTGCGATCAAGATAAATACAGAAAATCCTGCAAACAGTAACGTCACCCAGCTCTCTGCTAAAACGAATAAGACCGTGAGAATGACAGCACATAGCACGAACATCAGCGGAAATAACCACACTCTGGAATGATTCTGTTTCACTGTAGCCCTTGTGCCCCTGACATCTTCTGCATCTTGCTGTTTAACGGGCTGTTCCTTTAATCCTTTTAGAGCGGCTTCCGCTTCTTCCAGCTCATGTCTTGCATGATCAAACCGGTCATCGAGCTGCGTTTTCCTATCCATTAAACGAACGTATTGGCTCACAGCCTCTTTTAATTCCCACTCAAAGTCAAGTGAATCATCCAGCTGGTCAAGCTTGATGGGACGCTGCCTCTTCAGCTTCGCTGATGCTTCTTCTATTTTTTGTTTCAAAGAATTCTGCTCTGTTTTCCCTTCTGCTAAGCGTTTCTTCACAAGTTCAGCATCCGATGATTCAGCTATGACTCGCTTCATCTCCAATACCGTATCCTTGTCATAGAGTGGCTGAACTTGCGTGAGCGACGTTTGCAAATGATCTAATTTTTGTTTCAGTGCCGTCACTTGCGCCTTTTTTGGGTGAAGGTGTGATTCTAATTTATCAAGTTCATGCGCGGTTTCCGGTCTAAACCGTTTGACTCGTTCTGGATAACTAGCCAAATCTTTTTTTAACTCTATCTTGTTTTCTATCATAGGATAAAGTCGAATATGTTCAGTCAAAAGCTGAATCTCTTCTTCAGTCTGTCTCATTTCATGCTGAAGCATTTCTACCTTCTCAGTTAATTCAGCTTGTTCTTTTTTCTTTTCGGTATAACGACTTTCTACCAATTTGGCCTGTTTCAACTTACCTGACAGCTCTTTTACATGATCAAGCTGCTGATTTAATTCAGGCTTACGTCCATTGGGTTTAAAAAGCTGCTCCTGCTGTTTTAGCAGCCTGCTGTCCATTTTGGATGCCGCATCTGAGCCAAACAAACTTGAAAAGAGTAGAAATTCCCCTATTTGATCTTGATTTAATGCTTGTACATTTTGCAGACCAAACACGTCAAAAGAATAGATTGATTGGTATAATCTGCGATCTGTTCCCTTTAACATCGCGTGTAGAAACGCTTCACCTTTCACTTCACCATTTGGCAGCAACACCTGAGCTTGGCCGCCATGATCAGATGTTCTTTCAATATGAATCACACCTAATTCCTCATCTAAACATGTAAGAGACCCGCCATAAAATGAGCCATGCTTTGGCTTATACATATGGCTTTTGGAAAAACCAAATAACATCGATTCAATAAACGCCTTCAATGTCGTTTTCCCCGATTCATTCAGGCCATAAACTAACTGAAAACCGTCATCAGAAAAGTGGAAGGTTTGATTGGAAAATTTCCCGAAATTCGCAATATGGAGTGAACGTATTTTCATCATGCCTCTCCTTTTCTCATAAATGCTTCAGCTGTTCTGCCAGCAGCCTTTGTGCCTCTTCTTTAATATCGATCTCGTCCTCTTTTGTAAAAGCTCTTCCTGCCTTTCTATAGGTTGGATGACGCTTGATCGGTGAAAGCAGCTCATCATACGCATCAAACTCGGCAATTTCTGCTGTTAGTTCTGTCAAAAAAGAATCTTCTAGATAGACGGCATCTTCATGTGTCCGGCAGTCAATCGACATCACCCAAACGAACAAGTCTTCATCTTCCTCCTGTTCATGAAGAACAGCCATCAGCTCCTCAAGCACTTCAAGCTGCGTGAGCTCCATATAAGCAGGAGCATCGCCAGTTAGTTCGATTTTCACAAAATGAGGAACACCTCTCTCTTTCAGTCCACTCATCTTTTTGTCCACAAGTATCACAAGATCGGTCATATGAGCGGTATGTGTGATATCTATTGTCAATGTCTCAAAGGTGACATCTGAACAGCTCATAAACTCCGCTCTTTGAGCATCTTCAGATAGGTAAACGACATAACAGCCTTTCTCTCCTGTTTCTTTTATATGTCTTCCTTGCACGTTTCCAGGATAGATCACCATTGGGTCTTCATGCAGAAGAGCCCGCTTATGAATATGTCCAAGCGCCCAATAATCAAAATCCCGCGCTAGAAGCTGCTGAAGCTGAAATGGTGCATACGCATCATGCCCTTCTTGACCTGCTAATGTGCCGTGAAGCATTGCAATATGATAGGGGGCATCTGTTGTTTTTTCATAATAAGGTGTCATATTTTCATGGACAGCTCGATCTTTGTAGCTGAACCCGTAAATACTTGCCACAAGCTGACCTTCTCTATAAAAGGCTTGCTCACTTGGCGTACTGCTCAAAAAAACGTGAACATTCTCTGGCCACTCAATTGGTGTCCATTCACCACCTAAATGATCATGATTACCATAGATAATAAACACTTCAATCCCGTGTGATTGTAGCTGAAGAAACTGATTTCTTAAAAAAAGCTGTGCTTTTAGGCTGCGATTCGATTCGTCAAATATATCTCCGCTCAGCAGCATAAAGTCTACTTCTCGATCAATTGCAAGTTCAAACATGTTCTTGGCACTTTGAAATGTACTTTCTTTCAACCTCTTAAAAATTCGGTTCGGTATATTGGACATTCCCGCAAACGGACTATCTAAATGAAGATCTGCGGCATGAATAAAAGTGAGCTTCGTCAAACGTCTATCTCCTTGTACGTTACTGTAGTTGTCCATATTTTATCACGCCGTTTTTACGAATGCACGTTCTATCGCTCTCATTCTAAAAAACACATTTTTAGGGGTGAAAAAAGAGGTTTTAACTTCCTCCTTGTATAATTCATTAAAAAACAAAAAGAAAGGGAAGATCAGAGATGGAGAAAACCTACTTTTTGACTGTATTTGATTCGTCAGGTAAAACCTTATTAAATGAAAAAATCACCACAGATAGTGATGAAAAAGCAAAAGAATTAGGACGTCATCGTTTAATCGAACAACAATACACAAAGCATTCTCACCGGCTCGTAAATGATGCAGGTAAACTTCTTTTATTTGAACGTTAAAAAAGCCGGCATCCGCCGGCCATTCATTCTTCTATTTAATGAAACACAGGACGTCTTTTTTCCAAAAACGCTTGAACACCCTCCTGATGATCACGGCTTTGTCTCAGTCTAGCTTGTGCAGCACGCTCTTTTTGAAGAACGGCTAACAGCTTTGATTCTGACTGCTGAAAATAAATCATCTTTGTTTCAACAAAGGCTTGAAGCGGCATATTTAAAAATGGCTTGACGCACGCTTTTTGATACGTATCCACCTCATCTTGAAACACGCCGTCTGCAAGGCGAAGCTTGAGCGCTTCTTCAGCCGGCAGCTTTTGTCCGCTCCAAATCAATTGTTTAGCGGTTTGTTCACTAACTCTTTTGGTGAGGAAAAAATGCCCTCCGCCATCTGGAATTAACCCGATTCCATTAAAGTTCATGGCAAGTTTAGCATCTTGATGCATAAACAAATAGTCACAGCTAAGGGCAAAGCTAAAAGCAAGACCAGCCGCTGCCCCGTGAACAAGTGCAATCGTCACTTTTTTCATACTGGCTAAAGAAAGTGTAATTCCCTCGATCAAATCCATCACGCGATGAAAATCTTCTTCACGATCTTGCTTTAGCATCATGCCAATATCTCCGCCTGCTGAAAACCCTTTGCCCATCCCCTTAAGAACAACAATTTTCGCACTGCTCTCACTCGCTGTATCACACGCTTCCTTCAATTCAGCAAACATGTCAACATGAAACGAATTATACGCTTCAGGCCTATTGAAAACGATTTCAAAAATATCCCCGTCTACCTGACAATTAATATATGTCATCATCCATTCCCCCTCTTTCTTTTCAAGCTCATGACTTACTTCAATTTCCATCAAGCAATTCCTTTTCCTCTACATAAAAAATTTCAAGATCAACTGATACTAAAATAAGCATAATTATTGAAACGAGAAATATATTTTTATATAGTAAAATAAGAAATAAAACATCATATGAAAGGGGGAGAATGATTGATAAGAAGTTCCATATGTATATTGATTAGTTGCATCGTCATGTTTTCTCCCTTTTCAAATGTCGTTTTTGCTTCACAAGCAGAAGCGAGCACACCAAGCCTGATTTCTCCATCGATTTATGATGAAGAAATCAACGCTGTGAAGACACCTCCATTCTCAAAAAAACATGCCGCATCTCTTCTGTTAAAACAGAGGTTATCAATAGGCGCTTCAAAAGCTTTTCTTGTAAAGCTTGCACTAGCCACAGCGTTATCTATTGATTTATGTTTTTTAGAAATGAAGTGTGCAATCCCCATTATGTACCAATCAAATTACCTCGACTGATTCATTTTATTTCATCCGTACTCACTATATGAAAAACAAAACCTATCATATTCGGAGGGATAAAATGAACATTAAAGAAAATGATCTTCCTGGGATTGGAAAGAAATTTGAAATTGAAACGAGAAATAGAGAAAAGATGACGATTGTGATTCATGATGATGGCAGACGGGAGATTTATCGTTTCGACGATGAAGATCCAGATGAAGTACTGTCCACCATTTCTCTCGATGATGCTGAAGCCCGGCAAATTGCTGCCATTATTGGCGGTATGGTGTATAAGCCGCAAGCACTTGAAACGATTGAAATGGCGTTCAATGATTTGATCATTGAATGGTTTAAGGTAGAAAAAGACGCAAAAGCGGTTGGACATACACTCGGCGATTTAGATGTGAGACAAAATTATGAAGTCACCGTCATTGCGATCATTAAACATACAAATGAAAAATTACTCAACCCCGGTGCCGATTCGATAATTCAAGCAAATGATACGATGGTCATTTCAGGCGAAAGAAAACACTTGAAGCGATTGATACGTGATTTTCTTTCTAGAGGGGGAGAGTGATGAATGGATCATTTAGTCTTTGAAGTTGGAACGGCGCTTATTCTCATCGCCATTGCCAGCTTAATCGCCAATAAAATTAAATTTTCTATCATTCCTTTTCTCATTGTCCTCGGGATGATTGTTGGTCCGCATGCACCAACCATCGGGATCATTGATTTGAAGTTTATCGAGAGCACCGAGATTATTTCGTTTTTTGGTAGAATGGGTGTCCTGTTCCTTCTATTCTACCTCGGGCTTGAGTTCTCTGTCGGCAAACTCATAAAATCAGGTAAATCCATTGCAGTCGGCGGATCTATTTATATTTTGATCAACTTTAGCTTAGGATTGCTTTATGGGTTTATCACAGGCTTTGGATTCCTTGAAGTCCTCATTATGGCAGGCGTTATCACCATTTCATCCAGCGCCATTGTCGCCAAAGTCCTTGTCGATTTAAAACGGACAGCGAACCCTGAAACAGAGTTAATTCTTGGGATTATTATGTTTGAGGATATTTTTCTCGCCGTCTATTTATCTGTCGTATCCGGTCTTGTCCTTGGAGATGCCACGTCCGTTGGCGGTGCCTTATTATCTATTTTAATCGCTTTTGGTTACATGATGATTTTCTTTATCATCGCACGTAAGCTGCCAAAACTATTAAACAAACTATTCGATATCCGTTCAAATGAAGTATTTATCATTGTCATTTTTGCCGCTTTGTTCTTCGTGGCTGGTTTTTCAGAGACGATTCATGTCGCAGAGGCCATTGGCGCTCTCTTACTCGGTCTTATGTTTTCAGAAACAGAGCACTCAGATCGCATTGAACATCTCGTTGTTCCTTTTAGAGATTTCTTTGGCGCCATGTTCTTCTTCAGCTTCGGATTGAGTATTGATCCATTTACATTAGGAGATGCCTTCTGGCTTGCGATCGGCGCTGTCATTCTCACCTTAATTGGGAACTTCACCGCCGGGATGTTTGCTGGAAGAAGAGCCGGTTTCTCTCATAAAGCTTCTTCTAATATTGGATTAACCATCGTATCAAGAGGAGAGTTTTCCATCATTGTAGCCGAACTTGGGATTGCAGGCGGGCTTGCCGCTACATTGAAGCCATTTGCTGCATTATATGTATTAATCCTTGCGATTTTAGGACCGCTAGTGACGAAAGAATCAAAGCGTATCTATCAAATCCTAAACAAAATCTTCAAATGGAAAACTGAAAAACCGAAAGTAAAAAGAGAAACAACCATTTAATTGAAAAGGGCCCTGTGCTGGGGCCCTTTTTTTATATCTATTCAAATTGCTGAAATGCTGTTTCTTGCTTCACTTGTTCTTTCGTATCCCCGCGAATGGTTCGGATGACTTTCTGATTGCGGTAGATCGATAGTTTTAAATTGGTCGCCGCTGTTCCATGAGAGTGATCGAGGTTCGTGAATGTAAAGAAATGATGAGACCGTTTGTCTTTAAACACAAGCCTGAAGTCGTCTGTCACTTTAAAATGCTCATCGCTTTCCCATTCAATCAATGGTTCATATACGCTAAACCATTCCGGAATATTAGGCGTATATCCTGTAGCCAATACCACATGATTGGCTGTGATTTTCTTTTCTTTCTTGAGCTGCCATTGTTTCAAATGCAGCTCTAACTGCTGCTCATCCTCCATATGTATCGCTTCAAGCTCAGTCATTGGCTGAATGAGTACAGAAGGCTCTTCTCCTGAAACGGAGCGATGGTACAATTCCTGATAAATACGAGAAAGCGTCGATGCATCTATGCCATTCCTTAATCCTGCCAGTCTAGGCAATGTGTTCATCCGTTCTTCATAAGGAAGGGAATGAAAATATTCAACATACTTAGGTGTAAATAGCTCCTGACCAAGCTCCGCTGTCTCTAGTTCTCTAAATTCACTTGAACGTGTAAACCACGAAAGCTGCTGTCCTTTCTTCTGATGCTGAAGCAGGTCTAAGAAAATTTCAGCTGCACTCTGACCTGAACCAATCACCGCCACCGTTTCAGCTTCATGAAGTTCTTTTTGTTGATCCACATAACGGCTGCTATGGGTCACATGCGGCAACGCAGCTTCTGGCACATCGACAGGGACCATCGGCTTGCTTCCCGTTCCAAGGACGACATGCTTTGCACGATATTCAGAAAGCGATCCATCTTTCAACCGCCGAACTTTTACAAGATACCCGTCTTCACAGTCGGTCACTTCTTCCACCTTCATCCCGAACTGACAGCTATCTAATTCACCTGCAACCCATGATAAATACTCATTGAATTCTCTCCGGGGGATATCAAATTGTTCAAATGTATAAAATCGGTGCAGCCTGTTTGATTCATGTAAATAATTTAAAAATGTATACTTGCTCCTTGGATTAGCCATTGTCACAAGGTCCGCTAGAAAGGAAACTTGTAAGTCCGTTCCTTTGATGAGCATACCAGGATGCCAAGCAAATTCGGTTTCCTGTTCAAAAAAACAGCATGTCACATCTTCATACTCCTCTAATAAAGCGGCCAATCCTAAATTTGCTGGCCCAATCCCAATTCCGATCACATCCATCATATGTACACCTGCTTTACCTTTTTACCCCCTATATACCCTTTTACAAATGAAAAAAACACTGCGTCACCGCAGTGTTTACATGTGAGAAACAAATAATGACTCAAGAAACTGAATCTTCTCTTCCGTATAGTGCTCATAACGATCATTATAAGACTTTGGATCTTTTGGATTGGCATACTGCGTAATTTTTCCGGTTCGCGGATCAATGAATTTACTCGCAGCGCCGCATCCAATGCCAATGATCGTCTGCACCTCTTCCATAATGATAATATTATACAAACTTTCCTGTCCATCTAACGAATACCCGACATTTTCGAGATTCCCCAAAATGTTTTTTTGTCTGTATAAATAGTACGGATGATAGTCATGAGCCTTTGTCCAAGCAACCGCTTCATCCATCATACGTGTGATCTCTTCTCGATCTGCCACTTGATACTTTTCCTTATTGCGGGTCATTTCAGACGCTCTCTTAAAGGAAAGGGTATGCACCGTTAAAGATTCAGGCTTCAGTTCTTCTGTTTGCTGCAAGGAATGTTGGAATTCCTTTAGCCCTTCTCCTGGCAGCCCAATGATTAAGTCCATGTTAATATTATTCATGCCATACTGCCTTGATAAATGATACTTTTCAATCGTTTCTTCCACACTATGGTGCCGGCCAATCGCTTTCAATGTTTCATTCTCATATGATTGCGGATTGATACTAATCCGGTCAATATGATAACGGTTGAGCACCTCCAGCTTATCAGGTGAAATCGTATCAGGTCGTCCCGCTTCTACAGTGACTTCCCGAATATGTTTCACATCTGGAAAAGAGCGATACATCTCCTCATACAGCAAATCCATTTCTTCTGCTGTAATACTCGTTGGAGTACCTCCGCCAAAATAAACAGTCGTCACTTTAACCCCATGTTCCTTTAACCATTCGCCCATTTTTTGCATCTCATAATGCAGCCCAAAAAGAAACGTTCCTACTCTTCCAGCTTGTCCTTGAATGGCATAAGCAGGGAACGTGCAATAAGCACATTTTGTTGGACAGAAAGGAATACCGATATAAATACTCACTTCCTCCTGCAGATCGTACAGATCTGGAATGGCTTTGATTTGACGATCAACAATTTCCTGCATCAAATTGATCTTTTCATCATGAATCAAGTAATCGCGCTTTAACGCTGCATGTGCTTCTTCCTTTGTCATGCCTTCTCTTAGCATCTTATGAAGTAATTTCGTAGGGCGTATCCCCGTAAGAATCCCCCATTTTTGCGTCATTCCTGTATATTCCTGAAGCAGATGTAAATAAACAGACAGCACAGTGTTTTTGATTTGCTTCCAGCGCTCTTTATCGTTCAAGCCCTCCGGCATCTCTCTTGTAAAACAACTCGTCATATCTGATCCAGCAATATGGCCAGAAGCCTCCACCATACCGCCAGTTTCTTTCCAATCAAACACCATGACCAGGCCATCGTTTGCTTCACCTGAATCAAACAGCACTTCACTATCTTCCTCGAATAAATTGGCTATATTGACAAGCGGTCGATGAAATCGTTCATTAGACAGCCCTTTAACTAAAATTCGCATCATATCACCTTTATCTTCAAACTTGTTTCATTTTACAAAATTCATCTAGGAAAAGCAATGAAGAGAACAGACGAAGGCCCTGCCATTTCTTAATAGACAGGGCCTTCACTATATTATCGTTTAATATCAAATTGATGTAAAAAACCTTCCCTTTGCTGCATTCTAAAGTATTCTTTGATCATATAAGCAACACCCTGTTCATCATGAGAACGTGTCACCCAATCGGCTTTACGTTTGACCGAATGAGGTGCATTCCCCATCGCAACGCCTAAGCCAGCTAACTCAAGCATCGGGATGTCGTCTGTCCCGTGACCGATCACGACCGTATCTTCTAATGTAAAACCTAGTGCTGAGGTTAAAAGAGAAAGTCCTGCTTCTTTCGATACCCCTTTGCATACAATATTCATTTTCTCATCACTGATCTTAATCAGATCAACAGATGGGAATGCTTGTTGAATGGTTGTGTGGATTTCAGGCTGAAGTGCTGCCGTCGAATACACTTCAATGACAGGTGTGCTAACCGGTTCATCCATGAGCATATCACTTAATGATTCAACAAATTGAACGGGATAGAAAATGGGATCAGATGGATGAATCAACGTTTTTCCCATCAGTTGAGACTGTGTTTTTTTCCGATTGCCGATTGAGAATTTTTCATGTAACAAGCGAACATTACAATCAAAGCTTTCAAGGATCTGCACAAGATTAAATGTTTTCTCTTCCGTTAATTTCTTCACATGGAGCGGCTCATCAAGCTTATCAGCGATAAATGCACCACTATGCGTCACAAGAGTTGAAGTTGGTATTTTCAACGCCTTGGCAATTTTTTGTGCAGATCGAAAATGACGGTTGGTGACAATCGTCACGTAAACCCCTTTTTTCTTAACATATTCCACAGCTTCTTTTGTAGCGGAATGGATTTTCCCATTGGAACGAAGCAACGTTCCATCTATATTGAGTGCAAGTAGCTTTTTTGACACTGAGGCATCCCCCTTCTTGATGACTGTACTTACGATGAGGATATGCCCTAGCTTAGCGCTTTAGAACATGCAGTTGAAGCAGCCCTTGTTTTATGCCACAATCGCAAATAAAAAAAGCCTACCCCTAGGCTTTTTTTTATGTATGGTTTGGATGCGTAACAATGGCGTGATGAAGCTCCCCATGATCCCCTCATCTTTCACACACCAAAGCATTGCTTATATCATATCCCCTTATGCTTTGCTTTTCTCCCAGAAGCGCTTCTCTCTCATTTGGCTCATCGCCGTAAATCCAAAGTGGAACGCACCCAATTCATCACGATAGCGCTTTTTGAAAGCACTTTCAATAAGTATTATCGCAGAATTTACGAGCTTCGACAACCCTTTTTTTAAAGATATACAAGCGGCGATATGAATGAAAAAAAGGGCGAATATGATCGCCCTTTCAATTAATTTTCTTCAGTATTTCCATAAAGCTCTTCAAGAGGCTTCATGATAATTTTATTTAATTCACCGATGAGAACACTTACGCGTTGTTCTGCTTCCATCAACTGAGAGATTTTATCGTGCTGCTGCACAAGTGCAACCGTTTTTTGCGCTTGCTCTACTTCTTCTTGTGTAATCTCTTGACCAGTCATTTGTTTTTGTTGAAGGTTTACTTGAATGTCACGGAAGTTCTCAAACATTCTTTTAGAGGATTCATCCCCGTTTACCTCATCATAAAGATTTCTTAACGCTGAATATTCTTCGCTATGACGCAGTGCTTTTTCAAGGTCATATGCAACATCATAAAGATTTACAGACATGTTATGTCTCCTTTCTATCCGTTATCACCGATATGGATCGGCGGACACCACTCCACTATAACAAACTATGGCTTTCGTTTCACATATATACAATAAATTCATCGAAATTTCTTGATCTCGCCTTAGAATAAGGTGACAAAAATCGCTTGGACAGCACCGATCAATCCACCTAAAAGACCGCCTAAAAATGTGATCATCTTCAGCTCCTTATTAGATATGCTGATCACAAGCTCTTCCATTTTTTCAAGCGGGAAAAGTTCAATTTGTTCACGAATAATTTCTTCAAATTGGAGCTTTGCGAGCAGTCCCTCAAGCGCATTAGATGCGGCTTCAATCCCTTTATCAATGAGAGATGGAGCAAACTTGGTCTTAAGATCATCCGCTACTGCACTGATGTAAACTCCTACTGGTCTATCTAACAGCACCTTTGTAGAAAAATGTGAAAGCAATTGCTTTTTCAAACTAAATAGAAGCTCCTTCACATTCCATTTTTTATCAAGCTCATGTAAAGAAAATTGCTTTACCTTGTCCCATTCTTGAACAAGTAAATCTGATAAAAACCTTTTTGTCTCTGCATTCTTTAAGAACTTCATCATTTCAGGATGCACGCGATCAATTAAGCTTGAATTCCCTAAAAACATTTGGACCATACTGCCAAGCATTCCTCGTTCTTTTAAGAAATCGTCTATCATATGACCGAGTCTTGCTTTTCCCTCATCACTTTCAAAATAATGAATGCCTCTCTTTAAAATATAATCTGCGGCATCTGGAATTTTTGATGCAAGCTTATTTTCTACATCCTGTGGCAACAGCTCAGACAATGTTTGCTGATCATACTTTTCAAGCAGTGAGTGGAGCTTATGATCAGTCCACTGATGAAGCCATGCGTCAGCTTTAACGTCAGCCTGTGAAAAACCGTATTTTTCTAACATGGAGAAAACCGTCATTTCCATATCAGCACCTTTATCAATATATCGGTGCACTGTCCGCAATATCTCTTGCTTTGCCTCTGATGATTCAAATCGTTTTTTAATGCCCTCTGGCGTTAGTAAATGCTCCATCACCATGACGCCAACCTGCTTGGCTACTTCATCTCTTCTTTTAGGAATGAGACCCGGTGTAAATGGGAGCTGCTTCCCAAATAAATAATATGGCTTATACGGACGAAAAAGCATTTTAATCGCGAGATGGTTTGTTGCTGCCCCTATCACTGCACCTATCACAATCATAAAGATAAACGTTGTGAATATATCCAAAGTCGTCATCTACCTTTCAAACAACACCTGAAGTTTATTGTTTTTATCTATACGTATTATAGTTGTTGTCAAGAGTCCAAGCAAATGAAGCATTCAATGTGACATATGAGACAACGATCTGTCGTAATGATATAGGAACGCCAAGTTTATGTAAAATCAACAAAAAGTGTTTTTCAGATGTTAAAAAAAGAATTTGAAAAGTAGGTGTTGTTTCATGACGTCAACGCTCGGCATTGTCACTCTTTCTCCGAAGCATGAAGAAGCATTCACACATCAGCTTGCCAAAGCAGCCTCTTCTTTTGATTTAGAAGTTGTTCGTTTTTCACCTCTAGATTTAAAGCCTGCTTCAAATGTCATTCACGGTCAAAAATTTAAGACTGGCAAAGGATTTGAAGCGTCAGAATTTCAGATTCCTGACTTGATTTATGATCGTTGTCTTTATCAGCATGACGCACAATCTAAAAAAGCAAAACCTATCATGAATTGGTTAAAAAAGTATCCAAAAACCGTTTTTTTTGAATACTGGAATTTCAAATAAAATGCGGCTATTCGAGCAGCTCCGTCTCCTCCCTTCTTTACAACCATACTTACCTGTCTGCTCTCTATTGACAGAGCCTTCAGACCTTCTCAACTTGGTCAGAAAGGGCGGATATTGTAAAATACAGCCGCTTTCTCAACAGCACGCAGCACCCTCTTGCTTCATTTCTTTAAGAGACAAATCACTCATTACTGTGCAGCTAAACGCTAAGCAAATCATCACCTTTTCACATTCAGCAGAGGTTGAACGCTGGTGCAAAAAGTATATCGGCCGATCTTTCCTTCAATTTTTTAACACGAATGATCAAAAAGACGTTATATTCAATGAAATTAGGATTTTTCTTATAAAAAATTCACAAAATCAATGGAATAGCATGGGGATTCATACAAAACCATCAGTAGAAAACAGCCTTTTAAGCAATACACAAAATTCCATTCATGTGGTAGCCTTTGATCACTATTTAAACTCATTAAAGCCACACATCAAGGAGCTGTTGTTAGATGATATTGCCTCCATTCAGTCATCTCTTCCAGCGTTTATAGACAAAACTTTCTCACCGTGTATTGAATTCGCTGTAGACTTGCTTCATACAAATGAAGGCAGACTTTTTATCTCAAATGTAAGATCAAAGCCAGGACGATCCTCTTTTTTAAAAGCTTATCCTGAGAAGGAGAATCAATTGATTCAGACCATACTTGAACATGCCAAATCGATGATGGCTGAAGAAAAGGAGGTTCCTTATGAAGAGAAAACGCTACATCATCGCTCCTCATTCAGCAAGTGAAAAAACAGTACATCTCCCTGCTCAGTTTAAAGAGCAGGAGGCAATTTTATCTATTGCTTTAGGTTCTTGTTTAGTAGATGATTTCACCATTTCCTATCATCATCAATCTCAAATGATTTTATTATCAGAAGACCTTTATCGCGCTTTACTCATTCCATACAAAACGAAAGCTGATGTCATATTAGTTCAACATACACTCTATATAGGACCTCTCATCGGCATTTTCACTGCAGGATTCGAACAAAATACAGCACCTTTAGGCGCAAGATCTTCCTATTTTATGAAATTGCTGCAATCTTGCAGGCAGCATGCTGGTTTTGCATATCTTTTTGGTACTCATTCTATCGATTGGGATAAAGGAATAGTGGAAGGTTTGCTTTACCAAGAGGAGCGCTGGGTAAAAAAGCAGATGCCCCTCCCATCCGTTGTTTATGACCGACTGCCTAATAGAAAGGCTGCTCAGTCGGCATTCATTCAAGAAACAAAACGAAAACTCACTCAAGACTACGATATCCCTTGGTTCAATCCTTATTTTTTTAATAAATGGGACATTCATGAGCAGCTATTAACAGATGAAAACACAAGCTCTTTCTTACCACATTCCATACGATTAGATCCTTTTGATGCTTTAATTAAAATAGAAACACTCCTTCATCTGCATCATGTCATTTATTTAAAACCAACAAACGGCAGTCACGGAGACGGTATTTATCAGTTAAAGAAGGCGGAAAACGGGATCACTGTCTGCTCAAATAAAGGGAAATCCACTTCATATCATTCCGTAGACCATTTCGTGAAAAAACTGCGAAAAGATTGTGCAATTCACGACTTGATTGCACAACAAGGCATTGAGCTTCTTCAAATAGACAATCAACCAATGGATTTTAGAATTCATACGAATAAAAATAAGTATGGTCATTGGACTGTTACAGCCGCTGCTGGAAAAGTTTCAGGAGATCACACTGTCACAACCCATCAACTGCATGGTGGTTCAGTAAAAACACTATATGATATCTTTCCTGATGCAGAGAAACGTTTGAAGGTTTTGCAAGAGCTCTCTGATACTGCCCTCGCACTTAGTCGTGTGATAGATGAAAAAATGCCCGGTCTGATTGGCGAAATTGGTTTTGACTTAGGTATTGATCACTTAGGTGCTATCTGGATGTTTGAAGCCAATTCTCGTCCAGGCCGCGAGATTTTTCTGCATGCACCATTGAAACACTCAGAATGGCTGATTGGGAAAAGAATCGTTGAATACGCATCTTACCTAACACAAATGGCTCTTACTCCTATAGACCATGCAAACGCCTACTGATGTTTTCTTTTCATGTCTCTGAAATCTGTGCTTTCCCTATGCTCTTTTCATCAGATGAGATACAATAAAACCAAGTTCAAGGTTGTTTCCGTATTGTCGTGTGTATTTATTGTTTCATCAATAAAAGCAAGGAGGCAATGATGATATGATTTCTCATTTTCAATGGAAACCACTCTTTAAAAAAGCGCAATTACCTGGCTGGAAAATATCCTTTTTTCATAATGGTTCACACTATGAAGGCATTTATCACAAAACGGGTGATATTGAATGGGGCTCTCAGCTTCCGCCTCATGAAGTTGAACCAACCTTAAAAGAAGAAATCCACGAATTAATGCTATTCCATGTGTATGATTAAACTGTTTAAGGAGCCTCGCCATGTTAGAAAAACTAAAACTTGTTTACGGACACCATATCATCAGTTCACCAACAAATGATAAACAAATTCTCTGGTATCAAACAGACGAAGGCGAAATTTTCGGAGTAAACAAAACGGAGCTAACAGAAAGGGAAACGCTTCTTCTCAATTCATTCCTCACACCAATTGATGTACCTCATACGCAGGAAACGGAAGAAGAACAGAAATGGTACAGCTATCTCTTTGAAAACAAATCAATCACCATCGATCAATCCGTCCGTGTTCATTTTTTCAAAATGGATCACCAAGCAGAACAAAGGCAGCAAATAAAAGAGGCTGTGAACAGCAGCCTCGAACATATTCATTTCATATGGACAGGCACTGAAACAGCTATGCTCATTCAAACAAACGCTACATCAGAAAATGGTCAACTTGAACAGCTACATGATTTGTCTCAAGCCATCACAAGTGATTTTTTAACAGACGTTGTCTTCATGCAAGGACAGCTGCATTTGCCGAATGGAAATTTAAAAATGAGATTATTAAATGAACATCAGCTCTTTTTATGGCATCTTAAGCAAGGAAAACTTAGGTCAGGGGTTGCAACATTTTATCAATGTCTACCTGCTTTCATTCGCCATGATACAGACATAGTTTCTGCTGCTATTTCAGATGCATTTATAGAAACAATCTTTGATCGGGACGTTTACCGGACTCTCACGACCTATATGCAGTGTAATTTAAATGCATCGCAGGCAGCAAAAGCGTTATATGTTCATCGAAACAGCCTTCAGTATCGGATTGATAAATTTATTGAACGGACAGGACTAGATATACGTCATTTTCAAGAAGCGTCAGCTGCTTACTTCATGATGAACCTTCTCGATCTTTCTTAAATGATCCTATCATGAGCACCTTGCCTAAAAATGAAAATAAGATGTTGTGCACGTTGTCCATTTACAGACACCCTTCCTTTTTATACACTTCATTTATAAGTAAAGCGCTTTCAAAAAAGGACTGGGAGGCTACCACCTATGGCTGAAATGATGCTGAATCAAATTTATAAAGTGTACGATAACAAAGTAACAGCAGTAGATAACTTTAATCTACATATTGAGGATAAAGAATTTATTGTGTTTGTTGGTCCATCTGGGTGCGGAAAATCAACAACCCTCCGCATGATTGCAGGCCTTGAAGAAATTTCACAAGGAGATTTTCTATTAGACGGCAAGCGAATGAATGATGTGGCACCAAAAGATCGGGATATTGCGATGGTTTTCCAAAACTATGCCTTATATCCTCATATGAATGTGTACGATAATATGGCTTTTGGATTAAAGCTTCGAAAATTTCCTAAAACAGAAATTGATGAGCGGGTACGAAACGCTGCGAAAATATTAGGGCTTGAACAATACTTAGATCGAAAACCTAAGGCATTGTCTGGAGGTCAAAGACAGCGTGTTGCACTTGGAAGGGCCATTGTGCGCGATGCAAAAGTCTTTCTTTTGGATGAACCTCTCTCTAATTTAGATGCTAAACTTCGTGTTCAGATGCGTGCCGAAATTTCTAAACTTCATCAGCGGCTGCAGACAACATTCATCTATGTCACACACGATCAAACAGAAGCCATGACAATGGCTACTCGGCTTGTTGTCATGAAAGATGGCTTTATTCAGCAGGTTGGCGCACCAAAGGATGTGTATGAAAACCCAGAGAATGTCTTTGTAGGAGGATTTATTGGCTCTCCAGCGATGAACTTTTTTACAGGAAAACTGTCTGACGGAGCCATTGCCATTGGGAATACGCACATTCGTGTACCAGAAGGAAAAATGAAAGTATTACGCAGTCAGGGCTATATCGGAAAAGATGTGATTCTAGGCATCAGACCAGAAGATTTCCATGATGAGCCTGTGTTTATAGAGGCTTCTGAAGGAACAAAAATTGAAGCAAACGTAGAAGTGGCTGAATTAATGGGAGCGGAAACGATGCTTTATTCTTCTCTCGCTGGTCAAACGTTTATTGCACGTGTTGATTCTCGCACAGATATTCAGGCAGGTCAGACGATCCCTCTTGCCATTGATATGAATAAAGCGCACTTCTTTGATACAGAGACTGAGCTGCGCATCCGCTCAGCTGAATAAGAAGACGTTTCACAAACCATCACCATTGGGTGGTGGTTTTTTGTATATGAAAACAACATTTACCATGTTCTTTTTCCGTATGTTTTTTTCGTAGCGAACCATAATATTTAGTACAAAGCAGTTACCGCATTGGGTTTCGCCAAGTGGCAAATGACTTGGTCATTTCGCTGGTGCGACTCCAGCAAACCCAACCAAAAAAATCATATATAAAAAGGAGATTCACATCATGGCAAATTCTAATAGTTCAAATCAATTACTAGTTCCTGGAGCAGCGCAAGCAATCGATCAAATGAAATACGAAATCGCTTCTGAGTTTGGTGTAAACCTTGGAGCAGAAACAACAGCTCGTGCTAACGGTTCAGTTGGTGGAGAAATCACGAAACGTCTTGTATCTTACGCTCAGCAAAACCTTGGCGGAACAAAAGCTTAATTTCATATCTGGATCATAGAAGGCACCTCTTATGGTGTCTTCTTTTTTTGGTTTTATCCCTCACCGATTCCTTTTGAATTCATATGATGTATTAGAAAGGAGCGGATCTTCATGGACATTATTTCAGGTGTGAATTTTGAACTTCTACAATTTGTCGGTCTCTCTCTAATATGTGAATATGCTCATAGTATTCGGTCCTTTCATCTTTATAAAAAAAGCATGACATAAAACTGTACCATTTTAAGTTCTTTTCACTTATAGTATGTAGTGGAGGGATCGATCAGATGAAAATAGCTCTTTTCGGTGCTCATGGACGTGTAGGACAAGCATTTCTTCGTTTCGTAAAAGAAGATGATCGTTACATGGTTCGCTCGTTAATTCGGACAAACCGGGAAGAAATGCTTGCGGGTATGTTTCAAGTCACCGGCAATTCAAGAAATCAAGAGGATGTGCTTGAAACAATTAAAGGATCAGATATTGTCGTGAGCTGTCTATCAACAGATGGTGATGATACTTTATCTGTTTCAATGGAGCATATCGTACAAGCCATGAAGCAAACAGGAACATCAAGAATTATTACGATTGGCACTGCGGGGATTTTGAAAGCAAGGCAGCAGCCTGAGCTTTACCGCTTTGAAACAAATGAATCAAGGCGAACCACTTCCCGAGCTGCTAAAGAACATGCCAAAGCATTTGAAATTCTTCAATCCACTGAACTAGATTGGACAATCATTTGCCCAACCTATTTACCAGATGGAGAAGTGACACGGTCATATCGCTATGAAAAGAATTTTCTCCCTATAGATGGACAGAAAATCTCAGTTGAAGATACCGCACACTTTTTGTATCAGCAGTTAAACTCAAAAGAATTTGTGCATCAACGTGTCGGTATCGCTTATTGACCATTTAGTTCGTGTAAATGATATACAACCAGTAAAAGTCGAGATCATATCATGAAGCCTCGACTTTTTTCATTGCCATGAAAAAGCCTCTTTCAAATTGAAAGAGGCTTTTGCTGCTTATCCTATCAGCTGCTCGTCACAGCTCCCTTTTGTAATTCGTACATTTGCGCATACAGTCCGCCTTGCTCCATGAGCTCTTCGTGGTTGCCGCGCTCGACAATCTCACCCTTTTCTAACACCAAAATCATGTCAGCTTTCTTAATAGTAGATAATCGATGTGCAATGACAAAAGTGGTTCGTCCTTCTTTGACGACATCTAGTGCCCGTTGAATGATGGCTTCTGTTTCTGTATCAATGTTAGCCGTCGCTTCATCTAGAATTAAGATCGCTGGATCATATGCCAGTGCACGGGCAAATGAAATCAATTGACGCTCCCCAGAGGAAAGAGTACTCCCCTTTTCAACAACTGGTTCATCAAAACCTTCAGGCAAATGCTTTAATAGTTCTGCTGCGCCCACTTGCTTTAACGATGTTTCAATCGTTTCTCTTTTAATGTCTTCATTTCCTAAACTGACATTGGACGCAATCGTTCCAGAGAACAAATAAGGATCTTGTAGTACAATGCCCATTTGCTTACGCAGCGTTTGGCGCGACTGATCATAGATGCTTTCTCCATCAATGAGGATGTCCCCATGCTGAATATCATAAAAACGTAGCAGCAAATTCATGATCGAACTTTTCCCAGAACCGGTATGTCCAACGAGTGCCACCGTCTGACCTTTTTTCGCCTCAAAGGTGATGTTCTTTAATACATTTTTCCCTTCATTATACGCAAAGGTAACATCCTGAAATTGGACGTGTCCCTCTAGTTTCTTCTGAATTGGTTCTTCTACTTCAGTACCTGGCTCATCTAATAATCGAAAGACCCGTTCAGATGAAACCCTTGCTAATTCTAATCTAGAGAATTGATTCACAATGCCTGTAATCGGCTGGAACAAACGATTTAAATAATCGACAAATGCATAGAGCACACCAATCGATACAATGCCCGTCGCACTTAAGGACGCACCGCCAAAATACCAAATGAGTGCGACATATGCTAAGTTCCGAAGTAGATTCACCAAGTTATGTGAAAGCAGTGAATTTAAATGAAGCATCTTTCGCTGATATCGAAAGTGATTGTTATTCAGCTCATCAAATTCTTCTTTCGTTGCTTGTTCATGTCGAAATGCTTGAATAATCGTCATTCCTTGAATGGCTTCATTTAGCTTGGCATTAATTTCACTGATGATGGATCGAATGCGGTGATTGTAAACCGACGCAAACTTTCGATAAGTCATCGACCATAGGAAAATAATCGGAACAGCCACTAAACAAATAAGCGCCAGCTTCACATTTAATAAGAACATGGCGATATAAATTCCAACCATGTAAATGGCACTTGTGACGAAATTAGCGAGTACTGTGACATATAAATCACGAATGGTTTCTGTGTCATTCGTAATCCGGGCGACAACCTTTCCAGCCGGTAAATTATCAAAATACCGAATCGGAAGCGTTTGAATATGTTCAAATACGTCCACTCGCATTTTTTGAATAATGCGATTTGCAATACGCTGGAGTAAATAGTGCTGCCCATATTGAAAGAAAATCGCAATGACGAGCATCCCAAAATAAAATAGAACAAGCTGTACCAAACCACTGATTTCCGGCTGATAAAAAGCAAAGATTTCCTCTTTGGATAAACGCTGTACCTGATACGTCTCATGCTCGCTCCCATTTTCAATGGTGAGCTGATCCCCTTTTATTGTCCGGCTCCCGTCAAATCGAATCGGTTCATTCACAAAATAGTACCCAAATCCGACTTGCACGACATTGATTTGCTTTCCAGCTTTATTTTGATTCTGTAGCCGGTCACTTCTTATATAGTTATTTCCCTGGTAATAAACCGTTTTATCTGTTTTTTCATTTACCTCAACATACGGTTTTTCTACACCTAAAATATGATCATCAATCATTTTTTTCCCAATGAAAGGTCCTGTCAACTCAGCACCAACTGCAATGATGAGAAAGATCAAAGCAACAGACAATACTTTTTTATACAGGAGTGCATAGGCAAGAAGTCTTCTCCCTGTTGTCATGCCTCATCCCCTCCTTCCAGCTGATTTGTCAGCTGCTGACGCAGAAATTGCTCTTTATACCATCCATCTTGCTGAATAAGCGCTTGATGGGTTCCCTTTTGAACAATACGTCCTTCTTCCATGACAAGAATGAGATCCGCATGCTCTACAGCTGATAGACGGTGGGTTGTAATAAATGTCGTTTTCCCATGACGATTTTGTCTTAAATTCTCTAAAATAGCCGTTTCTGTTTTTGCATCAACTGCAGATAACGAGTCATCCAAAATCAAAATGTCTGGATCAATTAATAAAGCACGTGCAATGGAAATCCGCTGCTTCTGTCCTCCTGACAGCGCCACTCCCTTTTCTCCAACCATGGTTTCCAAGCCTTCTGGTAAAAGGCGTAAATCCTTTTCAAAGTAAGCATCTTTAATCGCTTGTGCTAATTCAGCTTCTCTCGCGTCTCTATGACCGAAACGCATATTCTCTTCTACACTTTTTGAGAAAAGGACATGATCTTGCGGAACATAGCCAATCCATTGGAACAGTTGATCCAATTCAATGTCCTCAATTGGAACACCTGAAAGCAAGATCTTCCCATCACCTGTCGGATACTGACGAAGAAGCTGTTTGACAATCGTTGTTTTTCCGCTTCCCGTTTTTCCTGTAATACCAATCGTTTGCCCTTTTCGTACAGTAAAGGAGACATCCGTTAGATTATCTTTAGAGGAAGTTGGATACCTAAATGTCACATGTTCAAATTGAATATCGCCAGGCTCTTGTAATCTTTTTGGCTTGGCTGCGTCAGTTACATCCGGTTGATAACTGAGTGTATGATTCAACCGGTCTAATGAGGCATTTCCTCTTTGCATGATATTAATCAATTCACCAATGGCAAACATTGGCCAGATCATCATCCCCAGATAGACGTTAAATGCGACAAGCTCACCAATGGTTAAATCACTTTGGAACACAAGATATGCGCCGTAACCGATACCGATTAAATAACTGATCCCCACAAGCAATTTCACCGTCGGCTCAAACAATGAATCAATGATCGCTACTCTCATATTTTTTTGAAAAACATCATCTGTCATTTCTCGAAAGCGATTCACATCTTGTTTTTCCTGTACAAAAGACCGAATCACCCGAACGCCGGCAACTGATTCTAATACACGATCATTCATATCACCAAATGCATCTTGAGCGACTGTAAAGCGTTCATGAATTTTACTGCCATAAAACGCTATCAAAATCGCCATCAGCGGCATCGGAATAATGGCCATTAAAGTTAATTTCCAGCTGATCGTCAGCCCCATCGTAAAAAAGATCATCAGCATGTAAGCAGTGGAATCGACTAATGTTAAAACGCCAAAGCCTGTTGTTAAAGCCACAGCATTCAAATCATTTGTACCTAGCGCCATTAGATTTCCGGTTTTTTTCTTTTCATAAAAGGTGGGTGTCATCTTCAGTAAGTGGCGCATTAATTTTCCGCGCATCACACGCTCCATGACATTCGCGCCGCCAAATAACTGATACATCCAAAAGTAGGTGAGCGCATAGACACTGACACCAAGTAAGCAAAAAATGGTTACGTAAAATAAGATACTGGATGTTGTAAATTGACCAGACCGAATGTCATCAACTGCTTGACCTAGATACCTCGGTGGCAGCATTTCAAGCACATTCACAATGAGCAGCAGCGTAATGGCGATTGTATAGCGCCTCCACTCTTGTTTAAAGAACCAGCCTAATTTCACAAATACTGAAAACATGTTTGTCTCTCCTTTTAAAGCTAGCCGCTTTCTATATTTTCCTGATTGTCACCTTGTTTCGTTTTTTGAACTTTTGTCATTTGTCTTGCCTTTGGCATGTTCACATGCTTTCACTCCTCTTCATTTAGTTGTTGATGCATTCCATTATTTCGAGATACGAAATGTATACAACAAAAAAAGAGGCAACCAGCTAACTGGTACGCCTCTTTTATACATGATAAAAAGGCGCATGTTGACAAATACGCAACATACGCCTTGATTCATCCGATCAATTGGAACATACGAGTCCCTTTTCAATGACCAATGAAGGTGTAATTGTCACGTGAATCAACCCATTCATGCAGTTTGATTTCATTCTTCCAATGATGTTGCACATGACATTTCCTCCTTTTGGCTCTTGAATCTTTTTTTATCTTATAGTGGCTGTCACCATTTTGTCAATAAATTTTTTTCAATAAATGAAATTTTCTAACAAAAACACAATCGTTTTCATGTGTATCTTTTTCTCATAACGGGTATACCATGAACGTATAGACTCCTTTTGAAAGGAATGAGGACATTGTTTCAAGCTGATCGGATGGTCGTTGCGTTTGATGGACATGAAGACAGTAAGAAAGCATTAAAGAAGGCAATCGCTTTAGCCAAAACGTTGAATGCCAAGCTGACCGTTGCCTACGCTCATGATGGGAAATCCAGCAGACAGGTGTTTGATGCACCTCGCCCAATGACTGGCGGCGCTTATATCGGAGGCGGCATGGCAGACCTTCAAACACCCCCTGTGTACGTACCTCATGATGAACAGCAAAGTCCCTTGATTTTTGAAGATCATACAGAAGAGGTCGTTGCAGAAGCAAGAATGCTGTTAAATGAAGAGCAGTTTGAAGCTGCGATTGAAATTGTTGAAGGGGAGCCTGCAGAAGCGATTATCGAATACGCTGAAAAGATTTCAGCAGACCTCATCGTCATGGGAGCACGTGACCAAAGCAGATTGAAAAAAATGCTCTTTGGCAGTGTGAGTGAAAAGTTATCGTCCAAATCAGATATACCTGTACTGATCGTGAAATAAATGTCATCACAAAAGGCTGTAAACATTGGTTTACAGCCTCAGATTGTAGAGAAACTCATGTTTTTCTACAATCTTTTTTATTTTCATCGTAATGATGATGGATGAGATTGAATGAAAAAGGCCTCCCACACA
>NZ_JANUEZ010000008.1:0-150560 GCF_024807925.1 Bacillus sp. JUb11
ACACCTGTGGCTCCGGTCGCTCCGGTAGCACCTGTATCTCCTGTGGCGCCGGTCGCTCCTGTTCCTGTTGCTCCCGTGGCACCCGTATCTCCTGTAGCTCCTGTCGCTCCGGTTGCGCCTGTATCTCCGGTGGCTCCGGTTACTCCGGTCGCTCCCGTATCTCCCGTTACACCTGTGGCTCCGGTCGCTCCGGTAGCACCTGTATCTCCTGTGGCGCCGGTCGCTCCTGTTCCTGTTGCTCCCGTGGCACCCGTATCTCCTGTGGCTCCTGTCGCTCCGGTAGCACCTGTATCTCCGGTGGCTCCGGTCGCTCCTATTCCTGTTGCTCCTGTGGCACCCGTCGCTCCGGTGGCTCCTGTCGCTCCAGTTGCACCTGTATCTCCGGTGGCTCCGGTCGCTCCTGTTCCTGTTGCTCCCGTTGCGCCCGTATCTCCGGTGGCTCCGGTCGCTCCAGTTGCACCTGTATCTCCGGTAGCGCCGGTCGCTCCTGTTCCTGTTGCTCCTGTGGCACCCGTCGCTCCGGTGGCTCCTGTCGCTCCAGTTGCACCTGTATCTCCGGTGGCTCCTGTCGCTCCTGTTCCTGTTGCTCCCGTTGCGCCCGTATCTCCTGTGGCTCCGGTCGCTCCGGTTGCACCTGTATCTCCAGTAGCACCGGTGGCTCCGGTTCCTGTTGCTCCTGTGGCACCCGTATCTCCTGTGGCGCCGGTCGCTCCGGTTGCACCTGTATCTCCAGTAGCGCCGGTCGCTCCTGTTCCTGTTGCTCCCGTGGCACCCGTGGCGCCCGTATCTCCCGCAGCTGCTAACAATGTATAATCTGGAGACGTACCTGGCGTACCTGTTGGTGAAGCTGTATTCACCACATACGTACTTCCATCAAATGTCACCACTTGACCTACTGGATAGGATGGGGCATCCGCTGGATCAAATGCTACGATACCAGTTAAGCCTACACCGGTTGCGCCGGTTGCTCCCGTTGCGCCCGTTGCTCCTGCTGGACCCGCTGGGCCTACTGGACCCACTGGACCCGCCGGACCTGCTGGGCCTCTCCTTCCTCTTCCCCCTGGCGGTCCTTGAATGACACACACACAAGGATCTTTTCCGCAGCATGGATTTTTTACTGGTTTCCTTGGTTTGTCTGATTTACCTTTCTTACAACTATCACATTCCCAGCCATCATCCTTATACGCATCATACCAGCTTCCTTTTTGGTAGTGGTCTGTCGAATGAGTTGGGTATATCTTTCCGCATTGTCTACATTTTCTCATAGAATCACCCCCATCCATCGTATTCATCATGATCGATAAAGGTGTATGTACAATTTTATTTTTATCAAAAAATTTGAAAGGTCTTGCACTCTACGTGCAAGGACCTCTTTCCATCGTTAAAATGTCATCGTCATTTTTAAATCTTTTCCTACCATACTATATTCAATATCCGCTGGACGGATCGCCTTTTTTAGTTTCTTCACACCTTCTCCTTCAAAAAAAGTAGGTGCATCTTTCCCTCCGATTAATAAAGGTGCCATATAGATAACAGCTTCGTTCACAAGGGATGCTTCTAAAAATGACGCACTCACACTGCCACCTGCCTCTACAAGCACTGACATCACAGAGCGCTTCTTCAACAGGTGTAACACATCCTGAAGATCTGTCCGGTGTTCTCCGCTTGTGACAAATACTTGATGACCTTTTTGTATCAACTGTTGATACTTTTGATGATCATAATCTTGTGATGTACAAATTATGGTTTCTGCCCTATGATCTGTTAAGCATTTGGCATGAAGCGGTATCCTTAATGTTGAATCTAAAATGACACGAATGGGCTGATGGTTGAATGAATCCTTTACAATTAAGCCGGCATCATCTTGAATAATCGTTTCCACTCCTGTCAGCACCGCATCTACTTCTTGACGTAAGCGCTGCACTTCTGTTCTCGCTTCTATTCCAGTGATCCATTTGCTTTCTTGATCAGCCGTGGCAATTTTCCCATCTATCGAAATAGCTGATTTTAAAATGACATAAGGAAGGTTTGTTTGCATCAAATGAAAAAAAGGCGCATTTAAACGATCTGCTTCCTGTTTACATATACCTTGCTCCACTTCAATTCCAGCCTTTTTCAAAAAGGCAATTCCTTTACCTGCAACAACCGGATTCGGATCTTGGGTGGCAATCAACACTTTCTTCACACCACTTTTAATGATCGCTTCGGTGCAAGGGCCTGTTTTTCCGTGATGTGTACAAGGTTCGAGTGTCACATACATGTCAGCTCCCTTCGCCTTTTCTCCTGCCATTTGCAGCGCATGAATTTCAGCATGAGGCTCGCCCGCCTTCATGTGCGCACCAATCCCAACGATTTCACCGCTCTGAACAATCACTGCACCAACAAGCGGATTGGGTGAGGTTTGTCCTTTCATCGCCTTCGCGTTGGCAATCGCCAGCTTCATATAAAAAACATCGTCTTTCATCTCGGGCTCCTTTCTTCTCTCAAGGGAAAGAACTCCTTCAGAAAATGAAGGAGTTCTATTCTCATGTGCTATACTTTCTCAAGCCGTTTCTTTTCAGATCGATCATAGTAAGGCAAGGAATAAAACAGTTTATATGATGCTCGTTGTTTACAAAAACAGCATTTGCGACATTCATATTTATTAATGAGGAGCACATGCGGACAATTGAGTACAGTCAGACCTTTTTTCATATGTTCCTTGCAAACACTTATCATGAGAATCCCCCGCTTACATTCTTTTTCTTAATGAGAGATTACTTCTTTCGGAAATTGTTCAAATAAGCGCAGTACTTCCGTATGTGTGCCATCTTCTCGAATATGATAAATACCACCGTCATATGAGCTTGCATACACATCATTTCCTAGTTGTCTAATGGCACTAATACCATTCTTAGCAATTCGAATCGGACCTGTATTGACATCTAGCTCTGGATTCCATACCACAATATATCCCCAATAGTCTCCGCTCACAATATAGCCAGAGTCTGTCACAGTGATGGATTTAATGGAATATTGATGCTCGTTGTGCTGATTTAAAATTCTGCCTGTATGCAAATCAAACAATCGGACGTTTTTATCACGGCTGACAATGGCAATACGATCTCTTTTGCTATCAATAAATACATCATTTAACAGCTCTGTCGCCCCGATATATTCTGCTGTTAAGGACAAACTCTTTTTATCGAGAAGACAGATGGTTCCTTCAACTGCCGCTGTGATGATATGATCTCCTTCTACCTTTAATGCTTTGACCGCGCAATCATGTGCTTTAGAACGGCCAATTTCCTTTAAGTGTTCTGTCGAAATGACATGCACATAACCGCCATAAGTACCGATATAAAATTGACGATCCTCCTCATGGAAATACACACTATTGACAGGACCTGTGTTGAGATCAAAAGAGACCATTTGCTGCAATGACTCGTGTACAATATGCACCTGACTCGCATGATCGCCCCATGCATAATAGCTTCCATCCCGTGCAACAGCCACTCCATTTGTGAGAACACCTGTTGATTTTGCGATTTCGATTCCATTCTTTCTGAATTTTCCGTCATCTGATGCAGTGATAATATCACCCGCTTCAGTCAACGCAATATCATTAATAGAAGGTGTCGCCAATTCCTGCTCATCAGAGATCACTTTTCCTTCTTGAATTGACCATTCACAATACGTTTTCCCAAAGCTGGCTCCTAAAATGGCTTGCTCGTCTTCTGTCCAAACAAGCGAGCGCTCCCATTGATATTTATGAGGCAGCAACGTATCAATTAATTCACCGGTTTCATAATTCCACAGCTTAATTAGATGGTCATAACCCGCAGTAAGCAAGTAGTTACCGCTCGGCGAAAAATTCACACGTTTCACACCTTGTAAATGAGCTTTAATGATTTTTTTCTCCTGTAATGTAGCGGCATCATAAATGATGACCGTGCCATCGTCTCTACCAAGGGCGAATACTTCTTTTTGATTGCTGCCGCTGATGGTATCCAGCTCATAATCAAACGGGCCAATTTCACCTACAATTTCTCCTGTTTCATAGAGCCATACAAGGACATAACCATCGTCACCAGTTGTATAAGCTTTATCCTCATGAATCCATACAGCTAATACATCCTTGCTATGTCCATGAAATTCTCTTAAAATGGCTCCCGTTTCAATATCCCAAACTAAGCATCTTCTGTCTCTGGACACCGATACAAGAAGCGTATCCTGCTTTGCAAATGCGACAGCTTCCACGTCATCCGCATGACCATATAGCGTACGAATTCTTGTATGTGTGCTAGTATCATATAATTGAATGGTATAGTCTGACGATGCACTCGCTAAATACGTTCCATTTTCCGAAAGGGATAAAGAGTTGATGATATGCTCGTGACTGCCAATGAATGTTCCTTCTCCCGTGGCCCGGTCCCATTTATAAATACAGCGGTCATAGCCACCTGTGTAGACAATTTGGTCATGCTGAGTTGATAAAACGGATGTAATCGGTCCTCTATGCATGGTTTTACACTCCCACCTTTATATGTTGTTTTTGACGAGTAACTACACGAAAACCAGTAAATCGAAAAACAGGGTCTGGGTGTTTCCCGTGTCTTCTTGCGACTCTGCATAAATCTCCGCCTCTTGCGAAGGAGCCACCTTTTAAAATGTAGTAATCACTGCCGAGTGTCTCGGTTAAATCATCTACAACCTCAATTCCGCCTTCATATATGTGATACTTGGTGTTGACCCATTCTTCAACATTGCCACCCATATCATATAGTCCAAATAGAGATCTTCCTTTTTCGTAATGACGGACAGGTGTCGTTTTTTCAATATTTGATTCGTGTGTATTACAGTAAGAGGGGTTAAACTCATCTCCCCAAGGATATTGATGTCTCGTATTGCCCCTGGCAGCATATTCCCATTCTTCCTCAGTAGGGATCGATACCTCATATCCAAGCTTCCCGCTCAGCCACTGACAAAATGAGAAAGCTTCCTCGATGTCCATGCCCCAAGCTGGATGGTCTTTTCCCCCGCCAAGTTCTAGGTTCGTCAAGCTCTCTGGATAAGGCTTTCCTGTCTCGTCGCAATAGCTTTGATACCATTCATTGGTGACGACCGTATCTGAAATGAAAAATTCGCTCATATACGGCTGATAAGATGGAAATTCTTTGTACAGCCATTTTTGAAATTTTTTCTCACGGCCATAGGCTGGATTCAGAAGTTTGTCCTTCCAAAATTCTGATGCCTTTTTCATATCTTCTTCATTACTTCCAATCGTCGCATAGCCGCTTGGGATTTGAATCCAATTGATATCAGGTTTCACGCTTTTCTCCCGCCTTCTTTAAATAAACTCATCTACTGATTAATTAATTTCTTCTCATCGACCATATGCCCTGATGCTGCTTTTGCCTTTAAATATGCTTCATTATAGAGAGAGGCTTCTACCGTATGATCAAACCGTAAAACCGGAAGACCGTAAGCAGCAATGGAATCGACTTTATCTGGATTATTGGTTAAGAGATGCAATGGTTTCCCTTTGTTTAAATAGTGCAAGACAGCCGCTGCTTCCTCGTAATGCCGATCATCATCTCCGCAGCCGATCAACCTGTTCGCCTCAAATGTATCCAGTTTCATTTCCTGTAATTTATACGTGAAGGCTTTGGCCATTAGCCCAATAGAGCGCCCTTCTTGATTGGCCATATACACAAGCATGCCTTTTCCGTAATCGGTGATTTTTTTTAGCGATGATGCAAGCTGTGGACCGCAATCACATTTCAGTGACCCAAACACATCCCCTGTTTGGCAGACACTATGAATTCGCACAAGCGGTGGCACTTCATTTTCAAAGTCGCCAAAAAGGAGACAAGAGGAAAATGTTTGCTGCTCGGTACTCATTTGTACAATAGACTCAACCGTTGGCGTTGTATCAGCTTCTACAGACGCAAAGGCATACCATGTAAACTGCACTTCTTCATGTTCAATAGAGATCGGCAGGTTCACTGGCCCCACGAGCAAATAGTGTTTTTCTTGAAATGTAAAATGATGAATCATTGATTGTAGTTCAGCTACAAACTTGTTCATTTGTCTCCCCCTATTCATCACTGCACCCCATTGAACTCTCTCAGCGCAGTGATGGCGTGATGAATATGTGTATGCACTCCCTTTGCATCCTGAGCACCGGTTCCAGCTAGAATCATGGCTCAGGAGAAATTTCCTGTCATACTGGCTGAATAGATGTGCGATGCCAATCATCCATCAGTACCTTTCATAAAGACTCTTTTTAGACTGTCACTTGTCCAGTACAAAGGAGCAGAAATCGAGCTTCATACGCTGTATTCTCTGTAAGAGAGCAACACCATTGGATGATTCTTGAATGGAAACTGACATGCTCTTTCTCTAAAAGAATATCTCTGCTAGCTTCGAGCTGCTTTCTCCTTTACTAGAAGCTCTGGTCCTTCAAATGCACGTCATCCGGTTGTGCCCTTTGATTGGATGAATAGTCCGTACTTCAATTCAGCTACATTGATTGAAGCATGACACCCGCCTAGGTATGCACCAAGAACCATCACATCAAACATCGCGTTTATCCTCCTTTGCACTAGATTTTGACAGCAATGACATGATGCTGGCTGATCCCAGCCTTCGCTTGTAATGGTGTAATCGAAACGAGCTCAAGTCCTGATGTACAAATCTTTTCTCCAAGCTGAGTATCTGAGAATGAAAAATGGAAGCGTCCATCTTCTCCGATTAAGCCTGTTTTCCACTCTTCTCCCCATACAACAAGGGAAAAGACACCACCTTCATGAAGCAGCGAGGAAATCTGCTTTAAGTATCGTTCGTGGTCATCAGGGTGCTGATGGTGAAAGCAGCCATGATCTAAAATCAGATCAAACGTCAGCTCGCGCCCTTGATTCATCGACCAGGACATAAAATCTTGATGATAAAAATGGACAGGAACCTCTTTTCTCTTCTTTAATCCTTGCCATTCCTCATGCTCATAAAGATCAATACCGGTGTATGCCGACAGTCCTTGTAAATGTTCAAGAGCCCGGCCGTTCCCGCAGCCGATATCCAGCACCGAAGCAAGTGCATCCTTTTCCCTGGAACGCCATGCCTTGAGAGACATCACAGCAGCGTCTGTTAATGATGGATCAGTGGACCACATATCTGTTCTTTGCTCATAGTGTTCTTGAAAAGCCATGCGCATTTTCTCTAAATACAACCCGCTGTCTTCATGATACAAAGCCTTTTTCATCACGTGACCTCCTTCAATTCACAATCACCTTTCCTAATAAAGGTGGTTTTCAAGCAAAAAGCCTTATGATAAAATGAAAGATGGATTTTTTAGGAAATCTGTTTTCTGAAAAAGGAGAGAAGCATCCCACATGTCACTCTTCTTTTTCAGCACTCATCTTCACATACAACCACAGCCATTCAACTGTTACAGCGCCTCAGTTTGTTATACATTTTCTTCATATGGGTTCACCTCCTTAACATCGTTTAGAAAGCGCTTTCTTTATGATGATCCTCTGAATACCTTGAACAATATCATTGAGAAATAGGCATAGTAGAAAGACGAATCTACCATTCTAAGCTATCTTTCATCTATTCTTTTTTGTCTAATAGATATTTCTTCCGTATCGCTCTGCCTCAGAAGCGCTCTCCCTTAGGTCTTAATGCATCATCATTTACCGAATTGATCCTGAAATCCACCTATCGAAATTTTAACAACTAATTCCATAATAACTTGATTAAGCCAAATATATTGTTTTTAGATTATTTTGTCAACAAATTATTTCCTAAACATTAGAATGATTTTCTAATTGAAAATACAGGTATATTTCGTGGTTTTTTGACCTTAAAACACTTATTTCTACACAAAAATACAACTTAAACCAATAGAACTAAGAAATTTATCTACTAAATTACACAAGATTTTTATTTCATTTTGAAATAAAAATAAAGATATCATAATTATTTCCCGAATGGTTTTTTGTGATATTTTCACTACTTTTTTCATTTTTTTGATGGTATCCTTTGATATTTCTATATTTTCAATTAGTCATTTTACTGTTTATCCCAATTTTTTAACCTTTCTTATTATAGTGAAAAAGACAGATGGTAGATTTTAATTATCGCAGCATGAAAAAAAGCCCCTTACAAAAGTAAGAGGCTTTCAGCGTATAGACAAACCCTCGCATTCTTTGTCAGTCCTGCGCGCTGGTACTCACGAATGACAAATTCGCTCCGCGCCAGTGCTCGTCCTTCCTAGACTGCAAAGGTTTTCTATCACGCTGAAAAGAAGACAAAGGGCTAAAATCAAGTTCATTTTAGCCCTTTGTCAACAATCTGAAAAAAAGCCCCTTACAAAAGTAAGAGGCTTTTTACGATGGCGTTTATGCCCAATTTTTCACTTTTTCATGGTCAGTCACAAAGAGAAGAACTTTTCCTTCGTCTAAATGTTCTTCAAATGTCTCAGCTTCTTCTTTTGAGAAACCAATTTCGTGAATCTTATTGCGGAGTTCATCTCCCTTTTTGCTAAAGATGTTTCCAACCGCATGCTTGAGTCCAACTTCTTTTGGACCTATCGTATTGGCATCTGCGTTGCTTGCAATACGCTCAGTTCGATCATCGTCATGGGACAGAACATAAATGTCCTCTCTTGCAACACCGAGTTGTTTTAATTGCTCCACATCTCTTTGAAGTGTTTCATCATTTGAATACTCTCTTACAACAGGTTTCATTTATTATTCCTCCTTTAACGTCTTACGAATCTTTTACCCGTCACTTTTGTCATTAAACCTTCCTCCAGCACATCCATTTTTACTCTGTGAACTTAATGCGTCTATGGACTTATTTTTGACAAAAAGACTGTGAATATGACTAAATTTTCTGAAAAATCGTATTCATTCCTTGTCATTTGTTGTACAATTCTTATACTGGAGGCTAGAAATGGGGTGGAGCTGATGTATTATTTTTCAGCTGAGCAGCAGTTTAATGCATGGGTTGTCAGTGATTTGGTGAAACAGCTTTTTCAAAAATGGAATCCTGAAGAATCAAAAGCAAAGCCGCTTACTTTGTTTGCTGAACAGCACTTTCACATCTGCATCGATTATCTCTTTTCTATTATTATTAACATTGGAGATATCGAGTCAATCGAACAAGATCCACAAGACCTGTTGTCCTCATATTTAAATATCCTTTTTCCTTTTGTGACGCACGATATGATGAAAGCCTCCATGCAAAATGCAAATGAATATTTATTAAAAGAACGTGATGCGGATGAGTATCAACTGTTTGGTTGTCTCCCGCCGCTCCTTTCTGTCTCTCTTCAAAAAAAGTAGTCCCCTTCTTTTAGATGGTGGCTGCTTTTTTGTATGTGCTTGGAAAAGACCGTATGTTTTGAACGAAAAGAAGCATCATGTTAATGTAAATCTAGGTTGCAAGTGAAAGGGAGGATTTTACATGAGTCAACAAAAACAAATTCAATTAGCAAAACGTCCAAAAGGGTTACCTACTAAAGATGTTTTTCATTTTGAAACAGTTGATATACCAACGCCGCAAGATGGCGAAGTCTTGATTCAAACGAAATATGTGTCTGTAGATCCTTACATGAGAGGACGAATGCAAGATACAAAATCCTATACACCTCCGTTCAAGCTGAATGAAGTCATTCAAGGTGGTGTGGTCGGAGAAGTCGTCGAGTCCAAATCTCCTCAATTTGAGAAAGGTGATTTTGTACTTGGATTCCTTGGCTGGCAGGAATATTCTACTGCCAAAGCAGAGTCTCTGACAAAAATTGATCCATCCATTGCGCCGTTATCTTATTACTTAGGGATTTTGGGCATGCCAGGACAAACCGCCTATTTTGGACTTCTTGCGATTGGTCAGCCAAAAGAAGGCGAAACTGTTGTCATTTCTGGAGCCGCAGGTGCCGTTGGTTCTGTTGTCGGACAGATCGCTAAAATCAAAGGTGCCCATGTCGTTGGAATTGCCGGATCTGATGATAAGCTGGCTTATTTAAAAGAACTGGGCTTTGATGAAACCATTAATTATAAAACAACAAATGATTTAGATGACGCCATTGCAAAAGCCTGTCCAAACGGTGTCGATGTGTATTTTGACAATGTGGGCGGCGAAATCTCTGATGCTGTAATGAATCATTTGAACCGTTTTGCACGTATTCCAGTCTGCGGCGCCATTTCTTCTTATAACATTAGTGCAAGCGAAGACATTGGCCCTCGTGTGCAAACAAAACTCATTAAAACAAGTGCATTGATGCAGGGCTTCATTGTTGCCAACTACTCTGATCGTTTTGAAGAGGCGGCAAAAGATCTCGCACAATGGGTAAAAGAAGACAAACTGACTTACAAAGAAACCATTATCGAAGGTTTTGACCATATTCCAGATGCATTCCTCGGACTATTCAAAGGGGAAAATGTCGGAAAACAGCTTGTCAAAGTTTCATAAAAAGAAAGGACCCTCCATGTGGGAGGGTCCTTTTTTTATGCTTGCTTGGGCGCAAGGTGCAGCTGACCTTGCTTATAAACAATTTCCTGAAGCGAAAGATTTAGCTTTTTCGCCATTTTTTTAAGCATTGAATGCTCTTGAGATGTGACTAGGCTGATAACCGCCCCTTCTTTTCCTGCGCGGCCGGTTCTGCCTGAACGGTGGATATAGCCTTCTTCGTTTGGCAGGTCGGCATGGATCACGTAAGGCAGATCGTCAATATCGATCCCTCTTGCTGCGATATCTGTTGCAAGAAGAAGCGGGAATTCACGCTGTTCAAAAGCCTTTAAGATGACTGCACGCTCTGCTTTTTTCGCTTCACTGTGAAGCACACCAAGGTCGACATGGTGATACGCTAATTTTTCTGCATAAATGCTCAAATTCGTAATATCTCGCACAAAGACAAGTGCCTGCATGTCCTCAAGCCGTGATAGCTTTTGTAGTAATTTCACCTTGTCACGCTGATCACATAACAGGTAATAATGCCCTACCTTCTGCGCTTCTTCTTGGCTTCTGCTAATTTTCAATACTTCTGGTTCAGATGCAATGTCTTTAATCTGTTGAACGGTTTCCTCTTTCAACGTCGCAGAAAAACAAAGGATTTGTCTTTCTTTTAATGTGGATTTAATGATCGCTTGGATCGTTTTCATATGCTCTGGGACAAGAAGCTGGTCTGCCTCGTCTAACACGATCGTTTTCACTTCATGCATTTTCAGTTTCTTGATTTTGATTAACTCTTGTACGCGACCCGGTGTCGCCACCACGATATTCGGGTGTTTTTTTAGCTTTTCCTGCTGCTTCTTGATGTTTGCCCCGCCTATTAAGGAAATAGCTTTGATGTCTGAACCTTGTTTGAACTCTTGCACAACATCAAAAATTTGCATCACAAGCTCTCTTGAAGGTGCCAAGATTAAGACTTGCGGGTGTTTGATACTCACATCAATTTTATTTAAAAGCGGCAGAACATACGCTAGGGTCTTCCCTGTTCCAGTCGGTGATTCTGCGATCACATCGCGTTTTTCCGTAATCCACTCTGCTGTTTGTTCTTGTATCGCTGTTGGCTTCTCAAAGCCAGCCGCTTCAAAGTTCTTTTGAATAAATGGCTTTGCTTCTTTCAAAAATGCCCAATTTTCCGTCATGTTGATCTCCTTTATCCTCATTCAATCTATCCTTAAGTATCTCAAAATCAGCTTTGAAACGCAATTTTTCTTTTGATGCTTTTATCGAGCCGGACAGTTCGATATAATCATGAGAGGCACTAGCCGTTTTGAATCTATTTGAGGTGTAAAAAATGATATTATCTGTTAAAGATTTAAGTCATGGCTTTGGCGACAGAGCCATTTTCCACGAAGTCTCCTTCCGGTTATTAAAAGGCGAGCATGTCGGCTTGATCGGCGCCAACGGTGAAGGAAAGTCAACGTTTATGAATATTATTACTGGCAAGCTTGAGCCAGATGCAGGAAAGGTCGAATGGGCAAAAAATGTCCGTGTCGGCTACCTCGATCAGCATACCGTGCTTGAAAAAGGAAGAACCATTCGTGAAGTCCTTCAAGATGCATTCCATTATTTATTCTCAATGGAAGCCGCAATGAATGACATTTACGAAAAAATGGGTGAAGCAGATCCTGATGAGCTAGAAAAGCTTTTAGAAGAAGTAGGCGTCATTCAGGATGCCCTGACGAACAATGATTTTTATATCATTGATTCCAAGGTAGAGGAAATTGCAAGAGGTCTTGGGTTAACAGATCTCGGGCTCGATCGTGATGTGACAGAGCTGAGCGGCGGACAGCGGACAAAAGTACTGCTTGCGAAATTGCTGTTAGAGAAGCCTGAAATTCTTCTTCTTGACGAGCCGACCAACTATTTAGATGAACAGCATATTGAGTGGCTGAAGCGCTATTTGCAGGAATATGAAAATGCATTTATCCTCATTTCACATGATATCCCGTTCCTAAACAGTGTCATTAACTTGATTTATCATGTCGAAAATCAAGAACTCACGCGATACGTTGGTGATTATGACCAATTTAAACAAGTATACGAAGTGAAAAAGCAGCAGCTAGAAGCAGCGTATAAAAGGCAGCAACAAGAAGTGGCTGAATTAAAGGATTTCGTCGCGAGAAACAAAGCACGTGTCAGCACTCGAAATATGGCGATGTCTCGTCAAAAGAAACTCGATAAAATGGACATGATTGAATTAGCAGCAGAAAAACCAAAACCAGAATTCCACTTTAAACCTGCACGTACATCAGGGAAATTGATTTTTGAAACGAAGGATTTAGTCATTGGGTATGACGAACCGCTCTCTCGTCCATTGAATTTAAAAATGGAACGCGGGCAGAAAATTGCGTTATACGGTGCCAACGGTATCGGAAAAACGACACTGCTCCGAAGTCTTCTTGGAGAAATCTCCCCCATTTCTGGTGAGGTGGAACGCGGAGAATTCCTGCATATAGGCTACTTTGAACAAGAAGTAAAAGAGCAAAACAGCAACACTTGTATCGAAGAGGTGTGGAGCACCTTCCCATCGTACACACAATATGAAGTCAGAGCTGCCCTTGCCAAATGCGGTTTAACGACAAAACATATTGAAAGCCGTGTGTCTGTTTTAAGTGGTGGTGAAAAAGCGAAGGTCCGCCTTTGTAAGCTGATCAATGAAGAAACCAACCTACTTGTTCTCGATGAGCCGACAAACCACTTGGATGTCGATGCCAAAGAAGAATTAAAGCGCGCGTTAAAAGAATATAAAGGCAGCGTCCTATTGATTTCCCACGAACCTGAATTTTATCAAGATGTGGCCACTGAAACTTGGAATTGTGAATCCTGGACAACCAAAGTATTATAATCACAAAAAAGCCTTATATCTCATGCAGATATAAGGCTTTTTCTATTTAATGACCTGCTTGAATATTGATGAGATGTTTCCGGCCAATTAGTAGGATGATCATGCCTAACAGAACGACAGCCGCCCCAACATAGTAAGGGGTGCTTGCAGTAAAAGATTCAGCAAGTACGCCGGCAATCCAAGGAGCAATCGCGCCCCCAATAAACCGCACGGCACTGTAAGAGGATGAAGCAATGGAACGCTCAACCGGTGCTGATCCCATCACTGCGGTCGTGAGCACAGTATTGATCATACCAAGAATACCCCCAGCAATGACAATTCCGCAGATGACGACTACAACATGTGAAGTCCAGATTCCAATACCGAATAAAATCACAGCAAACGAAGCAAAGAGAACAACAAGAGCTGTTAATGTACCCAATTTGCGATGAATGACCGGCGCTGAGAAGACAGATGTCACAGCCAAAAATAATCCCCATCCAAAAAAGACATAGCCAAGACCATGCTCATCCAGATGAAGCACAAATGGCGAATAAGCTAGAAGAACAAAGAATCCAAAGTTATATAAGAAAGCAGCAGATGCCATCGTTAAAAGCCCCTTATATTTCAAGGCTCCAACAGCTTCAAATAACTTCACCTTTTTCTGCGGCTTTTGCATAGGTGGCAGCATAAAGGTAATGGCTAAAAGAGCAACGAGCATTAACACTGCCACACCAAAGAATGGCCCGCGCCAAGAGATCGTTCCAAGCTCACCGCCAAGGAGCGGCCCAACCGAAATCCCAAGACCTAGTGCAGCCTCGTATAAAATAATGGCCTTCGCACTTCCTCCAACAGACACGCCGACAATGACAGAGAGAGCCGTTGAAATGAATAAGGCATTCCCAATACCCCATCCCCCTCTAAAGCCGATTAATTCATTAATCGTTGAAGAGGTACCCCCTAAAGCAGAAAAGACAATAATAAAAATAAGTCCGATTAATAACGTCCATTTCGCACCAATCCGACTAGAAATAAAACCGGTAAAAAACATCACAAAGCCAGTCACAAGTAAGTAGCTCGTAAACAAAAGAGAGACCTGACTTGGAGATGCATCTAATTGTGATGCAATGGCAGGCAAAATCGGGTCCACAAGTCCTATCCCCATAAATGAAATCACACAAGCAAAGGCCACCGCCCAGACGGCCTTTGGCTGTCTAAGCAGACTCGTACGCTGTTTCAACACTTCTTCTTCCTTCATTCCATCAGAACCTTTCCTACAGTTGTTTAACAAAATAAAATAAACACGCTGAGGTGTTTATTTTTGTAATTGCTCAATCGCATGAGCCGCTCTTTCTTTCATCATTTCAAGATCCTTTTTAAAGGATTGAATCGTTTCTAGCTTTTTTGTAATCAATTGATGCTGCACAGTCAGCTGCGCATCAATCTCTAACAGTTTTTCTAATCGTTCCTTCGGATCAAGCGACAGCAAGTAGCCTTCTTTATTCAGCTCAAGCTGTTTTCCGATTTCCATAAACGACTGAAGCTCTTGTAAAGAAAAGCCAAGTACTTCTTTGGCCTGCATCACTTTCTCCAGTTCTTCCATGTCATCCTCTGAGTAAAGTCTGACACCGCCCTCTGTCCGCTTTGGTGCTGATAATAAACCAATCTCTTCATAGAAACGAATGGTCCGTTTCGTCAGACCGCTTCTTTTCGCCACTTGATCAATTTTCATCCATTCCATCACCAGTGCCTCCTGCTCATCAATTCATGTTTTATTATACACCTTTGTGACCTTAACGTAAACGTTAATGTTTGATCACTTGATTTCTATTGTGGTTTGATGCAGAATAAATAGGAATCATTACGTTTTAAAGGAGGTACCCTATGCGTTCATTTCCATCCAAAAAAGAACGACACGCACAATTCGGTTCTGTCCCGCCAAGCGCTAGAACAAAACCTTGTCAAAAAGAGGATATGATAGACATCCAACAAACCGAACAGGACTTTTATTTTGATCTGGAACAGGTCGGAATTTGCCGTGTGTCGTACCCTGTACATATTTTGTCTAAAACGGCTCCAGAGCACCAAACCGCTTCCGCTGATTTTACGCTGAGTACATATTTGCCAGCTCATCAAAAAGGCATTCATATGAGCCGTCTCACCGAGCAGCTTCACTCATTTTATGAGAGCGGAAAGCCGGTTGATGTGGATTCCTTAAAAGAATTGACCGCACAGCTTGCCACGCATATGAATCAGCCATCTGCCTCGATTCAAGTTTCCTTTCCGTGGTACATGGAAAAAAAGAGTCCCATCAGCGGAAAGTCCGGTTTGATGCATGCAGACGTGCAATACGACATCCACTTTCATGAAGAAAACGGATGGATTTGTCATATTGGCTGCACTGCTCAAGTGACAACGTTATGTCCTTGTTCAAAAGAAATCAGTGAATACGGCGCACATAATCAGCGCGGCACTGTATCTATTCAGGTAGAGCTGTTTGAACAAGGTCAACTCCCTGATGACATGAAAGCAGATCTACTGCAGATCATCGAGTCTAATGCGAGTGCGCCCCTTTACCCTGTACTCAAAAGACCAGATGAAAAACACGTGACAGAAGAGGCCTATGAAAATCCACGTTTTGTAGAGGATGTTGCGAGGTTAATTGCAGCAGAGCTATATGAACAAAACTGGATTAAAGGCTTTCAAATTGAGTGTCGAAATGAAGAATCCATTCATCAACACGATGCTTATGCCAAATGTTCTTATCAAAAAAAACTGTAGAATGTCTCTACAGTTTTTTTACCAGCCTTTATTTTTCATTACTTTCTAATTCCTCAATTATCAGCGACAGTTCTGTCCAGCGGTCCATTGCTTGTTCTAGTTCTTCAGCGACGGCTTTTTGCTTGTCCATCAGCTCTTGAATTTTCCCAAAATCACTGCCAGCCTCAGCAATGCTGGCTTCGAGCTGCTGGTGTTTGTCCTCTAGTGCTTGTATCCGATCTTCAATCCCATCCCATTCAAGCTGGTCCTTATAGGATAGTTTTTTTCTCTTTTTCGGTGCAGCTTCTACTTGTTTTTCAGCTGGTTTTGTCTCTGTCCGCTTCTGTTCTTTTTCTTGCTCCATGTAATCGCTGTAAGCACCTTGGAAGTGTGAAATACGTCCATTCCCTTCAAACACAAGCAGACGATGGACGACTCGGTCTAAGAAATAACGATCATGCGACACGGTGATGACTACGCCTGGGAACTGCTCCAAATAATCCTCTAAAATGCTGAGCGTCTCTGTATCAAGATCATTCGTCGGCTCATCTAAAAAGAGAACATTCGGCTCTTCCATCAATACCTTCAATAAATACAATCTGCGGCGCTCTCCCCCTGACAGCTTGCGGATAAACGTGCGCTGCATGGATCTAGGGAATAAAAATCGCTCCAACATCTGCTCTGCTGTCACAATGACGCCATCTGCCGTTTTGACAATTTCAGCTGTTTCTTTGATGTAATCAATGATATTCAGCTCTTCATTCATTTCGTTATGGTCCTGCGTGTAATAGCCAATGCGGACTGTTTGTCCAATGGTCAATTGTCCATTCGTCGGTTCGATTTTACCCGCCAGGCAATTGAGTAAAGTCGTTTTGCCCACTCCATTCGGTCCGATAAATCCGATACGATCACCTGGCACGACTAAATCGCTGAACTGGTCCACAAGGGTTTGACCAGCAAATGTGATGCTGATCTCTTCTGCCTCAATCACTTGTTTTCCAAGCCGGTGAGAACCGATCGCAAAATCCAGCTCTCCCTTTGCATCAGGTCCCTTTTGATCCTTTAGCTCTTCCACTCTGCCGATACGTGCTTTTTGCTTTGTCGTTCGAGCCTTTGCCCCTCTTCTGAGCCATGCAAGCTCACGTCTAAGCAGGTTTTGACGTTTCGTTTCTTTTACTTGAGCTTCTGCTTCTCGTTCCGCTCTTTTTTCTAAAAAGACTTCATAATTTCCTTTATATGTGTAAAGCTGCCCCTGATTTAATTCATAAATCCGATTGGCGACGCGGTTTAAGAAATAACGATCATGGGTGACAAGAATGACAGCCCCGCTGTATTGACTCAAATATCCTTCAAGCCATTCAATGGTTGCGTTGTCTAGATGGTTTGTCGGCTCATCTAAAATCAGCAAACCCGCAGGCTGAATTAAATTTTTGGCGATCGCCACACGCTTTTTCTGTCCGCCTGATAACGCATGAACAGATCGGCTCACATCTTTAACGCCAAGCTTTGTCAAAATCGTTTTCGCCGAAAGATTCGCATCCCATGCATCATCCTGATCCATTTTATTTTGCATACGCATAAGCGCTTCTTGTTTTGCCTCGTTTTGTGGATCATGCTCTAAATCAGCCAGCGCCTTTTCATAGGCTTTCATCGTTTGAATCATCGGTGCTGTTCCTGAAAAAATATAGTCGAGAATCGTTTCATCCCCGCTCATTTCAGGATCTTGTTCGAGAAATTCGATATCAAGTGTCCCTGCCTTTGTGATGTCGCCTTCCTCAAATGATTCAAGTCCTGCAATGACTTTTAAAAGCGTTGACTTCCCTGTTCCATTCGGTCCAATTAACCCGATGCGTTCCTTTGGTTCTATATGAAAAGAGATATGGTCAAACAGCGTTTTTTCGCCATAGGTTTTATATAATCCTTCTACATTCAATAAACTCATTTTATCAGCCCTTACATAGATTCTTCCTTTATTTTAAATCAGCCAGTAGCAGAAAACTAGTTTTAAAAAAACCCGCTGCTGAAAAGAATGTTTCCTTTTGATGCTCGATACACTATGAAGAGGTGATCTAAAGATGATAACCATTAGTTTATGTATGATTGTGAAAAATGAAGAGGAGGTTTTGGCTGACTGCCTGTCTTCTGTTCAAGACATTGTAGATGAGATGATCATTGTTGATACAGGATCAACAGATCAAACAAAGGACATTGCTCACTCCTTTTCAGCAAAGGTACTCGACTTTGAATGGGTCCAGCATTTTGCAAAAGCACGCAATTTCGCTTTTTCCCATGCGACAAAAGAGTATATCTTATGGCTGGATGCCGACGATGTCCTACTTGAAGAGGACCAGCAAAAACTGCTTCAGCTCAAACAGACGCTTGATCCCGCAGTAGATGCCGTCTCGATGTTTTACCACGTTGGATTTAGTGAGGACGGTCAGGTGAATTTTAAATATAGAAGAAACCGGCTCGTCAAACGTGCCTTGAACTTTCAGTGGTACGGTGCCGTTCATGAGTTTCTTCAGGTGTATGGCAACATCTTACCGGCTGATATCGCCGTCACCCATCAAAAGCGCAAGAAAACAACCGCTGGAGAGCCTGGACGCAATCTGCGCATTTATGAAAACATGCTTGCAAAAGGCGAAGAGATGACGCCTCGCGATCTCTTTTACTTCGCTAATGAATTACGAGATAACAAGCAGCATGTGAAGGCGATTCGCTTTTATCACAAATTTTTAGCCACAAAACAATGCTGGATTGAGGATGAAATTCGCACATGCCAAAATTTAGCTGACTGCTATTATGCAGTCGGTTTTGAGGAAGCCGCCTTATCCTCCTTATTGCGATCCTTCTTATATGATCAGCCCCGTCCAGAATTTTGCTGCCGGATTGGGGATCATTTCAAAGCACAAAATAAATACAAAGCGGCCATCTATTGGTATGAGCAGGCACTGAAGGCACCTGAAATCGAAACAGCCTTTACACTGACACAATATAAAACATGGTATCCTCACCTTCAGCTTTGCTATTGTTATTATCAGCTCGGTGATTTGGCTCAAGCCAAAACCCATCATCTTGCATCCTCAGCCCATTACCCAACCCATCCGAGTGTGCTGTACAACGAAAAAATATTTGCTGAACAAACGTAAATCTCCTGTTATCACATCCGCCTGTCACATGCCGGCGGATGTCTTTTGATACACATTAGCCTTTTGTGACATTTAATACTTTAGTGATTTAAAGCGTTTTTCAACCAATTGACTAAATTGTCATTTACGCATATACTAACATTCGTCTTACGAAAAGATTTATCCATTAGGAGGTCAACATGAGTTCTTTATTTAGAAAAAAGTCTCTCGACCAGCTCATGCTTGAAAGTCAAACGAAGCGGCTGAGCCGTTCTTTGAATACATTTGATTTAATCTTGCTTGGCATTGGCTGTGTGGTCGGGACTGGAATTTTTGTGATAACGGGGGTTGCGGCTGCGAAAGATGCGGGACCTGCGATTATTATATCTTTTATTTTGGCTGCGATCGCATGCGCCCTTGCTGCTTTTTGCTACGCTGAATTTTCCTCGTCCATTCCAGTGTCAGGAAGTGTCTATACGTATTCTTACGCAACACTTGGGGAGTTTCTCGCCTTCTTAATGGGCTGGGATCTCATGCTTGAATATGTGATTGCCCTCTCTGCTGTTGCCAGTGGATGGTCGTCCTATTTTCAATCACTGCTCAGTGGATTCGGTCTGCATATACCGAAGGCTTTATCGGCTGCACCTGGAGCCGTTGATGGGGCCGTCTTTAACCTGCCAGGCGCACTTATTATTTTGCTCATCACCTTTATCGTCTCAAGGGGTGTCAAAGAAAGCACTAAGCTGAATAACATCATTGTGCTGATCAAAATCGCGATCGTTCTTCTATTTATCATTTCAGGCTTTGCTTACGTCAAACCTGAAAACTGGACACCTTTTATGCCGATGGGCTTCGACGGCGTGATCGCAGGAGCGGCAACTGTCTTTTTTGCTTACCTTGGTTTTGATGCAATCGCTAATGCATCAGAAGAAGTCAAAAACCCGCAAAAAGCAATGCCAATCGGAATTATTGGCGCGCTCGGTGTTTGTACGATTTTATACATCGGGGTTTCATTTGTCTTAACAGGCATGGTTCACTACACGAAGCTGAATGTCAGTGACCCTGTCGCTTTTGCTTTACAAGTGGTTGGCCTAAATAGTGTCGCTGGTATTATATCGGCAGGTGCTATTATAGGGATTACGACAGTGTTAATTGCACTTGTCTACGCTCAGGTTCGTTTAACCTTTGCTATGAGCCGAGATGGACTCATGCCGAAAATCTTTTCAAACGTTCATCCAAAATCGAAGACACCGGTTGCCAACACTTGGCTGACAGGCGCTGTTGCGGCATGTATCGTTGGTTTCGTCAACTTATCAACACTTGCTAATTTAGTCAGCATCGGTACACTTGCGGCCTTTACGGTGATCTCGATCGCTGTGATCATACTCCGGAAAAAACATCCGAATATGAAAACAGCGTTTAAAGTACCCTTTGTTCCTGTCCTTCCCATCATTAGTGCGGTCATTTGTATGATCTTGGCTGCCACACTGAAATGGGAGACATGGCGAGCCTTCCTCATCTGGGTAGCCATTGGTGTCGTTGTGTATTTTACCTACGCAAGACGCAAAAGCCATCTGAATCAAACACAATAGAAAAGAGACACGGGGAATCCCGGTCTCTTTTTTGTTTAAATCACACTGTTTTTCACTGAATTCGAATCCACCATATCTGGATCGAGTACGCTTGAAATCGGAATGACAAGCGGTGAACAATCTCCATTGTCCTCACCAAAACCCTGGTTCAATTTCATCGAGAGAAAATAATCGATCTGCTGATAAGGTCCTAGCGTCAGTGATGCCCCCCGATCCATTGCATTGATTTTAAAAGCACCGACATTGACGACTGAGGGTGAGAATAACATCACACATCACTTCCTTGGAATAGGTTTAGCTGCTGGCGAAAAAGAGGCAGGTGAGTCCACTTGATCTCGATCATCTACATGGCTCTTTGTTCCGACAAAACCGCTGGCATCTCCAAAATTCTGTCCGTACCCCTGATTTTTTTTATCTGAGTTTTGCCACTCTGCTAACAAATTTTGTCCGACATTCACCGCCGACGCATTTTCAAAGGAATTAATTTTTAACATGAAAATATTAATATTGATATACGGAGTTGGTTGAACCACAGATAAACCTCCTTTTTATAGGTATATGCGAGCACCCATCAAGTATGTTAACAGGAGGTCTTCACATGGACTTCGAAAAAATGAAGCAGTGGATGGACATTGCCCAGCAAATGCATGGAGATGATTTTTGGAAAATGATATTCGATGATGAGCAAAGATCTCCCTTTATGGCAAATGGTCCGTCTCCCTTTACATTCTCGCAGCAAGATCAGCGAGGAACAGATGCATCGTTTCCACCAGTCGACATTGTGGAAACCCCTACTGAATTTCAGTACTTAATTTATCTGCCTGGCTACCGGAAGGAAGATGTTCAGGTGCTGTCATATGGTGAATATTTAGTTGTAAAAGGACAGCGTTTTTCCTTTTTTAACGAACAGGATTTTCGCCAAAAACAAGGGAAGTATGGTCCGTTTGAAAGAAAAATTCGGCTCCCAGATATGATTCTTGGTCAAATGAATGCGGCCTTTAAAGACGGCGTGCTATACATTCGCCTGCAAAAGGATGAAGGAAAAGCAACTGCGATAATCATAGATGACGAATATTGATACTGACTGCGTCTATTAGATCACGATCATCAATCGTTTCAATCGGCAAGATCGTGATCACGCCATCGGCATTTTGTTCACCAAAACCATTGTTTCTTTTGATCGTCGAGCAGTGATTTCGTACGATCGTCGAACCGAATGTCATCGTGGACCCTGTACCAATCGTATTCGTCTTCATATGGGTAATCTGAATGCGTGTAGGCAGCATGCACTTCTCCCCTTTCATGTATCTCTATAAGTATATACCGGGCAGCTTTTCCATAGACTAGAGCAAGGCGAAAGAAAAGGTTGTGGTCCACTTGAAACATTTCATTCAATCACTCTTTAAAAAAACCGAAGCCAGTCCATCCCCATCTGTCGTCGAGCTGGAAAAAAGACTCACCGCTCTTGAGCAGAAAATGTCTGCACCTGCTCCGCCTGTCTCGGAGGATACGCACATTCACATTGAATCACTGCATGTGGACAAAATTGACTACCATTTAGAGTTTGGTGAGCTTTCCATTGATCAGCTTAAAGGTAGACTCAACATTGGAGCCACCTATTACACGCCAAAGGACCCGCACCTCAAAAAGGCAGCTTCAGTACAGAAGCCAAAAGAAACAAAAACACCAAAAGTCTCCATTCGATCAAAGTCTTCATCTCAGCACGACCGGAAGCCAGAAATAAACCGCAAGCACAATCGCTACAATACTGATCACATTTAACCAAAAGCCAGCCTTGACCATATCAGATATTTTCAGCACGTCCGCACTAAAGACAGCCGCATTTGGCGGTGTGGAAATTGGCAACATAAACGCACATGAGGAAGCTAACGCAGCCGCAGCCATTAACCCGTACGGCTCCATGCCAATTGCAAGTCCAAGCCCGACTGTAATTGGAATGATCATGTTCGCAACTGCTGTATTAGACATAATTTCGGTCATAAATAAAATAGAAGCCGTTAAAATAATTAGCAGCATGAGGTACGACAGCCCATTTAAATGCTGTAAATTTTCCCCGATCCATCCTGTTAGATTCGTTTCCGCAAATCCTGTAGCGAGCGAAAGCCCGCCTCCAAACAAAAGCAAAAGCCCCCATGGCAACTGCTTCATATCCTGCCATTCTAGTATTCTCTCTCCATTTGTCGCTGGAATGAGAAATAACAGCATCGCCCCAAAGATTGCGATCGACGTATCCGAGACAGGAAGCCCGCCAAACAAAAAGATTTTAAAAATCCATAAAAAAGCCGTCATAAGAAAAATAGCAAAAACCCATTTTTCTTCTTGTTTCATTTTGCCTAAATCCTCTAAACCCTTCCGTATAAACGCCGCTCCCATTTCACCTGTGTGCTCTACCTTGAACTGTATCTTGGTCAAATACAGAAATAAGAGAATAAGCAGAACAGCCGCCACCGGAAAACCAAACAAAAACCATTCAAAAAACATAATTTCTCGATCTAACAGCTTTTTTGACATCGCTGCAAAAACAGCATTTGGCACAGACCCAACGAGTGTCGCCAGTCCGCCAATAGAGGCTGAATAAGCGACTGATAATAGGATGCTTTTACTGAATCGGTCAAGAGATGCACCAGACAAAATATCGTTCGCCTTCACCTCTTTAATCACAGCCAGTGCCACAGGCAGCATCATCAGTGCTGTGGCTACATTTGAAATCCACATAGATAAAAAGGCCGTTGCCATCATAACCCCTAATACAATGCGGTCACTTCTTGTGCCAATGATGTTTAAAATATGTAAGGCCATTCTTCTATGTAAATTCCATTTTTCAATAGCAATGGCAATCATAAATCCGCCCATGTACATAAAAACAATCGGGTCTCCATAAGCTCTTGATGTTTGCTCCATCGATAGCCCGCCAAGTGTTGGCAAAAGGATGATGGGCAATAAAGAGGTAGCCGGTATAGGCAAAGCTTCTGTGACCCACCATGTCGCAGTCCAAGCCGTAACGCCCAGTACCACTCTTGGTGCATAGGTCAATTCACTTTCTGGAATGAGCAAAAAAATAAGCAAAAAGAAGATCGGTCCAAGAACAAGTCCAGTTAGATTCACTTTTTTATAAACGATCACAATTCCTCCTTCATGAAAACGCTTTTATTTTTTTCTAATTTTTCACATTCGATGATCACATAAAAAATCCTTTAAATCATAAGAAAAAATGAAGAGATCCTTAAGTAGCAACTGTGTCTTGCTTCATATTTCCACTTGATGACTTGGTCTATTTTCATAGGAGAAACTATACAAATCCTACACAGTAACTGTAAACTATAGAGGATCTAATCAAAAATTGAGGTGTTTTCATTGTATACAGATCAACGAAAATCATTTTGGAAACAGAAAAAAGTCATCATTCCCCTTCTTAGCATCATCGCGATTGCTGCTGCTCTCTTTTTCTTAAAAGATACGCTTTTCTCCAAAGAAAAAGAGGCGCTGAAAGCCGCTGAATCCTTTACGAAACATCTGGAGAAAAAAGAATTCACAAAATTGGCAGATGAGGTCACAAGCGGCTCTCTGAAAGCCAATGACTTTTCTAAAAAACAACTTGCCGAAAAATACGATCATATCTTTAGCGGCATCGGTGCGAATGATCTAAACGTCTCAAACGTCAACGTAGAAAAACAGGATAAAGGAAATGGGTATCAATTCACCTATGAAGTCACGATGAAAACGTCACTTGGAAAACTGAACAAACTCTCTTACAAGGGCGTTCTCTCCGAAGAGGATAACGAGTGGAAAGTAGACTGGAAACCAAATCTCATCTTCCCGCAAATGGAAAAGGGTGACACCATCAAAGTGACAACGGATCCTGCGGTACGCGGAAATATTGTAGATCGAAAAGGGCGCACGTTAGCAGAAACAACTGGTGGACACGCACTTGGCATCATCCCTGGAAAGCTCGGGACAGGCACGGAAAAAGAAAGCAACATCAAAAAAATCAGCAGCGCTTTTGATATAGATGAAGAGCTGATTCAAAATCAGCTGAAACAAGCATGGGTCACAGATGACACATTTGTCCCGCTAAAGTCTATGTTAGAGCAAAAGCCGATTCCAAAAGACATAAATGGCGTCACCTATCAAACGAAGGAAATGCGCTACTATCCATATAACGAAGCCGCTGCTCATCTGACAGGCTATGTGGGAAAAGCAAATGCGGATGATATCAAAAGAAATCCAGCTTTAAAGGCGGATCAAATCATCGGCAAAACCGGCCTTGAATTCACATTTGACAAGAACTTAAGAGGACAAGATGGCGGAAGCATCCTCATTATCCATGATGAAACAGGTATTGAAGAAACATTACAAAAAACAGACCGAAAAGACGGAAAAACAGTCAAACTGACCATTGATGCATCTTTACAGAAAAAAGCCTATCAACAGCTGAAAGGTGAAAAAGGGGCTGTCACCATTATGAATCCATCATCAGGTGATTTATTAGCGCTTGTCAGCACCCCTTCTTACGATGTCAATTTAATGACCAACGGGATCACGCCTAAACAATATCAAGCATACAGTGAAAATCCTGATCTCCCATTCCAAGCTCGATATGCGAGCAGATATGCACCAGGATCTACTTTCAAAACCATTACAGCAGCGATTGGACTGGAAACAGGTGTCACAAAACCTAATAAAGTGCGCACCATTCATGGACTGAAATGGCAAAAGGATCAATCATGGGGAAATTATCGCATTACACGGGTTCATGACAAAGAACAAGTCAATATGGTCGATGCCCTCGTGTACTCAGATAATATTTATTTTGGACAGGAAGCCCTTGAAATCGGCAAAGATACTTACGAGAAAAAAGTGAAAACATTTGGGTTTGGCGATGATTTAAACATGCCGTTTACAATGAAACCGGCACAAGTGTCTAACGACGGGATCCAATCAGACATCTTACTTGCCGACTCAGCATATGGCCAAGGAGAATTACTCATGTCCCCGATCGAGCAAGTACATGCCTATTCTCCATTTGCAACAGGAGGAAAGCTTGTGTACCCTCGAGTCATTCAGGATGAAAAAACAGCATCACCAAAACAGATCATCAAAGAAGATACAGCAAATACGGTGAAGGACGCACTAACTCAAGTCGTCACCAATTCAAACGGAACCGCTCACTCGTTGCAAATAAAAGGGGCTGATATAGCCGCTAAAACGGGAACAGCAGAACTAAAGAGCAAACAAGGTGCGACAGACGGTACTGAAAATGGATTTTTACTTGCGTTTAATCCTAAAAAAGAAGATTATGTCCTCGTCGGCATGATTGAAGGTGTGAAAAACCGTGGAGGCAGTGGACTTGTCATTCAAAAAATGAAGCCTGTCATCGCTTCTTTCTATAAATAACCCTTTAGAGACACACGCTCCATCAAGCGCATGTGTCTCTTTTTTTCTAAATCATGACAATTTGCTATTGTTTTATAGTTCACCTTATGAATAAAATGAGGAGAATAAAAAAAGAAACAAGTTGAATGAAAGGAGGAAGTCTCATTGGCTATTGCTGCTCAAACAAAGAATAAACCTCAAAAAGCGGTCACCGGTTCAACGGTTTATCCTATTTTATTGATTATTGGTATTTGCCATATGCTCAACGACACATTGCAAGCCGTGATTCCTGCCATGTTCCCTATTTTAGAACGCTCAATGGGGCTGACCTTTACTCAATTAGGGCTAATCGCCTTTACATTAAATATGGTCTCCTCTGTCATGCAGCCTGCGATCGGGTGGTACACAGATAAACGGCCGATGCCCTATGCACTGCCTATCGCATTATTTTCAAGTGCTGTCGGCATTCTCGGCCTTGCGTTTGCGCCATCATTTGCGACCATCCTACTGTGCGTCGTCTTTATTGGACTCGGCTCTGCGATTTTCCATCCAGAAGGCTCACGGGTTGCCAACATGGCAGCTGGTCCTAGACGGGGTCTTGCTCAATCCATCTATCAAGTCGGCGGAAATACAGGTCAAGCCTTTGCTCCGCTAATCGCTGCATTAATGCTCGTCCCTCTCGGTCAGCCAGGTGTGGCTTGGTTTACGATTGTTGGAATGATTGCTGTCGGTTTCCTTCTCTATATTTCGAGATGGTACGCAAGAAAGCTTCAAACCATTCGAGCACAAGCGAAAAAAGCGCCTGCAAAAGCAGCAAGATCTGAACTTCACCGCAAGTCAGCGCTCACAGCACTCGGCATTATCGTCTTTCTTATTTTCGCACGTTCTTGGTATGGAAATGCGATCTCGAATTTCTATGCGTTTTATGCGATTGAGCAATATGGTTTGACGATTAAAGAATCACAAACTTATATTTTCTTATTTCTTATATTGGGTGCGATTGGGACATTTTTAGGCGGGCCGCTTGCAGACCGCTTCGGCAAGAAAACCGTCATTTTAATTTCCTTATTGGCGTCATTTCCGCTTGCCCTGCTTCTCCCATTTGCCGGACCAGTTTTTGCTTATGTTTTACTTGGACTCATTGGGATTATTCTGACCTCAAGCTTCTCTGTCACCGTGGTCTATGCCCAAGAACTATTTCCCGGGAAAATTGGCACAATGTCTGGTTTAACTGTTGGGCTTGCGTTTGGTATGGGAGCGATTGGATCCGTTGCCCTCGGCTCATTAATTGATGCAGTCGGTTTAACGCCTACCATGATCGGTGTCGCCTTTTTACCGATATTAGGAATCCTAGCCTTCTTACTGCCAAGCGATCAGACCATAGCCAAATGGAATGAATCATAAAAGGTAAAAACCGCTCAATAAATGAGCGGTTTTTTCATATCTCATAAAAATGCGTGTCAGGAACATGCTTCTTTGCAATAAACCCCTGCTGAAAGTCTGGAAAGACCTTTTGCACCTGTTTAATTTTCAGATGAATCAAATCCGCATACGGAATATACAAATGATCCACAAGAGTGTGTTCTGTCATATAGTAATACCAATTCAGATTAAAGTTCTTTTCATCAATGATCGTAAAGGCAGAGAAATGATAGAACAGCAGTGGACATTCGTCGAGATACATATCTCCTTTCACAACGGAGAGCTTATAGTTTTCAATATTCCAAATCGCTGCATTGGCACCTTTAGATGCCACCACATGGACACCCTCAAAATCATCGACCCATCTTTCAACATACCGCTGATCACCATATGTCTTTTTTTCCGTATCCATTTCTACTGTACAGTGCGCAATGCAGTTCTCTTTCCACTGCGTCACAGCCCGTTTGGCCACATCTGTGTTTCGACAGCCTACAAACCCAGTATTAAAACGGCCGGATAATTCATAAAAGTGATAGAATCGCTTGGAATTCATATGATCTGTCAAAAATACATGAGCGAGTGGATTTTCTGCAAATATCGCCTCTGGATCATGATAAAAATACAAATCCGTATCCAAATGAGCGAGATAATCTGCATCAGAGGACTCAAGAATTTTGAGTAGAAACGCAGGCTTAAGCGTCCAGCAATACTCGTGGAACGTACGATCCGCCTTTGCTTTTCGCAGCGAATCATCTTCCACATCTTCAAGCTGTTCATATTGGACATGTGGATGAGGAAACTGACTTAACACTGTGTAAGCCAAAGGATCAGCACATAAGACAGAAAGTTTGTATGATTGAGCCGTCTGCTCAAGTGAATGAATCAGCGCCAGTAGCTTAAATACATGGGTATTGGACACAATGGTTGTGAAATGATAGGATGCCATCTACAACACATCCACTTGGAACAAGTCAACATGCAGCAGCTCTTTTGTGAGCCCTTGAATGGCCTCGGCCAGCACCGTGCATCCATGTTCCTGCTTGGCAAGCTGAGCCGCCTCTGACAGCTTTTTCAAAGGGAAATGCTTTGCCGTCAGCACGTCCTTTTGATCACGTTTAATGCCCACATTCCGCTCTGTGATCATATGAAGCAGCTCCAAAAAATAAGCGAGCAGATCATCATATGCTTCATTCTTACGCAGCTGGCGAATGTCTTTCACGATATCATTTGTCACGGTATGAGAAAATGGTCCAGAGAAAGCCAGATGAACATCAATCGAATCAATATTGTTGTACTTCTCGCACATATACAAAATGTTATATTTGATGTCATCGAATGACGTTAAATTACTTGGATGTTCCTGATGCACACTCAAAATATCCTCACGCAGTTCAAATGAGAGGCCAAGCTGATGCAGACGAATGCCTAAATCATAATCCTCAAACCCGTATCGAACGATTTTTTCATCAAACATCCCTAGTTCCATGACATGCTTTCGCTTGACGGAAGAGTTATTTGTGATAAAAAATCGCCACGGCAATTGATAAGAACTTAAATCATAGTCATACGTGCTTAAAATGTCTTTCAGGATATCAATAAATTCGGACTGCAAGTCGAAGCTTCTCTCTAGAAATGCGCCGCTTTTCACTTCCTCCATCGACACAAGAGACGTTTTGTCTTTCATTTTCCGCTGATACAGCCCTTGTTTTTTTAATCGATTCACATGATCTTGATCAAAACCGGTGTAAAAATAACGGTAGATTCGCTTCCAGCATACACCGCAAATGACACGGTCCTCATGATCAGCATGTGCCTCTGCGTGCTTTTGAATAAATTGGGGCTCTGCCAACATATCGCTGTCATGGAATATTAAGAGGTCTCCCTCTGCCTCACGAATGGCATGATTGCGCCCCTTGGCAATTCCTTGATTGACAGGAATACGCACCTTTTTGAATGGAAAGTTCACCTCAATGTTTTCGAGCATTTCCATCGTGCCGTCCGTTGACCCATTATCAGCGACAATGACCTCAAATGGAATATCGGTTTCCTGAAGCGTTAAGGAAAAGAGGCTCCCTTCTAAACGCTCTTTCGCATTATAACTCGGAATAATGACGCTGACCTTCGGCTTTTCATTCATGCGCCATCCTCCTCCAGTTTGGCATAGCCGTTAAACATCGGATTGACTTGTTCTACCGATTCAATCACATGACGCAGCACTTCCCGATAGGCTTCTTGAAAAAATGGCAAGTTATCTCTTCCTTTTTCATGGATTTGCTGCATGTCATCTTTGCTTAAGATCCGAAAACCACTGAAATGATAGCAAATGAGTGGGCTTCCATCCTCAAGAAAAATACGTCCATTCTCTTCCTGATAAGAATGCTGGCCATAATTCCAGTGACCAATATTCACACCCTTTGTTTGAATATCTTCTACTTTTTCAAACAGCACCGGCATATGATCCAAATACCCTTGATCGCCAAATTTCCCCTCTCCAGGCGCATTTTTGCATTCTTTTAGACATTCTTCTTTCCACCAGCTCAGACACTTTCGGCCGGCTTCATCTCCTTTAAAATACAGGAACCCTGAATTATAGCGCCCTAAAAGTTTCTGAAGCATCTTCACTTCCTCTGGATCAAAGCTTGGAATGACAATATCCCCTCTTGATAGAAGCACAGAGGCATCAGGCTGGTTTTGAAAAATCACTTGTGGACTCTCATAAAAGAACAAATCCGCATCAAGATACGTCACTTCCTCCGCCTGGTCCTGCTTAAATAGCCACTCAATCCAAATCGGTTTTAATGTCCAGCAATATTCCGAATCATTTCGTTCCTTTTTGATCTCTAGAAGCTCCGGCGTTTCAAGCTCACGCACATGAACAAGATCGACATGCGGGAAATTCATTTGATGAAGCAAATCAAATGCAGCATCATCCATACATAACGTTTTGATGACAGCATCATCTTCTACTTGCTTCAACGATAAGAAAAACGCAATGGCTTGATAAAGTCTTCCACTTGATAGAACCGTACAATATATGCTGTTCATCTGTATACACCTCTATTTTTGAAAGAATTCGCGATACCATTCAATTGTCTTTTCTAACCCTTCATCAATGGAGTAATCAGGCTTCCAATCAAGCAGCTTTCTCGCCTTTTCTGCTGATAAATATTGATGCTTAATCTCATGCGTTCCTTGATTCAAAATACGAGGTTTTAGTTCACTGCCCATCGCCTTTAAGATTTTATCAACGAGCTCAAGCACAGTCAGCTGAATTTCATTACTAAAGTTAAATGCTTCTCCTGCAAGCCCTTTTTCCTCCATTTTTTCAGCTAGCAGTAAATAAGCCTTGACCGCATCTTCAATATAGAAATAATCACGGATAAAGGTTCCGTCACTTCTAATTTCTGGCGCCTTTCCCTCTAACACCAGCCGGATGGTTTGCGGAATGATTCGGTTAAAATTCAAATCCCCGCCTCCATATAAATTACCGCAGCGCGTAATACAAACCGGAAGACCATATGTGTTGTAGTACGTGTGAGAAATTAAATCTGCACAGCTTTTTGACACATCATATGGGTGCTTGCCGTTAAGCGGCATGTCTTCATCATAAGGAAGCTGTTCTTGATCCCCGTATGCTTTATCACTCGATGCCACAATCACTCGTTTGATAAGCGGCTGCCTTCTGCATGCCTCCAGCACATTCCATGTTCCTAAAATATTGGCTTCAAATGTAGAAACTGGGTGACGATTTGCGACCCCAACAATCGCTTGGGCAGCCAAATGAAAGACTGTATCAATCTCATATTCTCCTAACGCACGTTCTATCGTTTGCATGTCCTCAAGTGCGCCTTGGACGACATTCATCTTTTCAAATTGACTGCCTTGATATAAGTTCGATCTTGGCACCTGATCACGTACAAGCCCTGTTACGTTTGCTCCTTGATCTATCAATTCCTTGACGAGGTAACTCCCTAACAATCCCGTACACCCGGTCACAAATACGTTTTTCCCATTCCAAAATCCGCTCATGCTGTCACCAAACCTTCCATGGTTGTTTTCCATCTGCCCACATGCCGTTGATTTCTTTCAAGTTTTTATACGTATCAATTGCTGTCCAAAATCCGTGGTGCTCATAGACTGCAAGTTCACCATCATTCGCCAGATTTTGAAGAGGCTCTGCTTCAAAGACGCATTGATCATCATCTGTTAAATAATCAAAAACCTTTGGAGACAACACAAAAAATCCTCCATTGATCATCCCGATACTGTCTGTCTTCTCAGAGAAGGATTGTGCCATCCCGTTATACACCTTCAGCGTGCCGTACTGTGATTTCTTTTCAATACCTGTGACAGTGGCAGCTGCTCCAAGCTCTTGATGGCGCTTGAGCAAATGAAACATATTGATATTGGCAAGTCCGTCCCCGTACGTCATCATAAATGTCTCATCACCAATATAATCCTGTACCTGCTTTAGCCGCCCGCCTGTCATCGTATTCTCACCCGTATCTAAAAAGGTGATTTTCCAATTCTCCGACTTCCCTAAAAGCTTCATTTCCCCTGTCGACATATCCAGCTGCATGCTGTGATGCCGCCAGTCGTAGTTGAGAAAATACTCTTTGATTTTCTCTCCTTTATATCCAAGCAATAAGATAAACTCGTCTACACCGTAATACTGATAGATTTTCATAATATGCCATAGAATAGGCCGATCTCCGATCATAGCAAGTGGTTTAGGAAGCGCTTGTGTGACCTCACTCATTCTCGTTCCCTTTCCTCCGCAGAGAATGACTGCTTTCATCTTCTCCCCTCATCTCTCTATGAAAATTTTTGATTGAAAACCCTATCTTCATGCGGAAAATCAGTACATGTACCCTTATACTTTGTCCGACATCAGGTTTTGAATCTACTCTATTCATATGTCGGAATAAGAGAGGGTGCCACCTAGCATTTAACTATTTTTACAAACAAAAAAGAGCGAGATTTGCATTCTCGCTCTTTCAAAGTTTAAATTGTATATTTTCAGGGTAGATGGTATGATAAACATGTGCATATACAGCACAAACAGCCTCTTTCGATAAAGAGACTACTAGATTGAATGAACTCAAGTGGCAGCTTGCTTCATTCTTAATATGAATCACGGAGGTGAATCCCCATGGCACAAAATGTACTTTGTGAAGTGAACTCTTGCCGTTTTTGGGCTGACAACAGCTGTACAGCCTCTACCATTAAAATTGGTAAAAGCACAATGACTGACGTGACTCGCAATGCTGAAACGGATTGCGAAACATTTGAAACAAAATAATATATGATTTTCTGAGATGAAGGAACTGGCAGGTTCCTTCTTTTCTTTTATCATTCTATCAAGAATGATAATTATTATCAAGCGTTTTTCACAAAACATTTCTCGGGAAATAATGACACGATATTTCTCCATTCGTTGACGATTTTCACTCCTTTTTCTATACTCAACATATCCAAAGAAGAAAAAGTGGTGACCAATCAGTGGATTTTACGATACGTTTTCTATCATTCTATGTGGTTGAAATAGAAGGCAAAGAGGAACAAGCAAATAAACGGTTTAAACATTACCAAACATTAAACCAAGAAGAATTTGAACAAAGTGAGCTGAAAGACTTTCTAGATGGTGAGCTTAAAAAAATCGTCAAACGAAAAGTGGACAGACACCCTAAGTCTGAGCAAGTACCGACTAAAATTGGCCGATTTATTGTCGAACCCGGGCATGAACTCGATTCAAATCCAAACTACAATTTATTTCATCAGACGAGATTTGCAGATACAAAAGAAGTATTTAACGAATGCAGTGAACAATTTGTTCGCACCTATTTAGATACAAGTGCTGTCAGAGGCGGCGTGTTTTTGGTTGCATCTGCGGTTCCTAAAAAATATTTCGATGACTCTTTTGTCTTTATCATGAAATGCGATTTTGAACAGAAAGTCGCTTCTATTGCTGATACATCTACCTTGATCAAAAAAGTAGAAATGGCGATTACAACAAAAAACATGAAATCGATTCAATACCCATTTATGCCAGAAGAGGGCATGACAGAGGAAGCCGAAGTGAAAATTCACCAATCCTCACACGCTCGTTATTTTGAAGACTTTCTAAAATTCGTCGAATACGGGGAATCGATGCCTGAAATCATGAAATCACAGGTCATGAATATGGTGCAGGAACATGTATTTGAAACATTTCAGGATGAAAGTGAAGAATTAAAACAATTTGAAGAGGACCTTGAAATATGGGAAGCAAGTGAAAAGCGGGAGATTCGGGAAACACTCGATACAGAACAGGTCACGCTAGCCGCTTCACACATTGTTGAACAAACCCCTGATATCACGATGAAGATGCGTCTAGGCGAAACAGAAATTAAAGGACTTTTAGCCGACTTCGGCCACTCGATTCATATCGCAAAGGTCAACAATCGATATGTCGTGCTCGTTGAAGCAGATCAAATTGTATTTGAAAAAGGAAGCACACCTGTTGAATTCCATAAACCCAATGGCTTGAAAGAGGTCGTCAGCCAGCTGACGCAAAAAGCCTATGATTCAGACTTAGAATAAGAGAATATGACTGCCTCCTGCGATCAGCTGCATGAGGCAGTTTTTTATATAACGCTTTATTTTTTACACTGCACTAGAAGAAACATGCTGCCCGCTTCTTATCCACATGCTGACGAGCATGAAACTTATGATAAGCATCAGCCAAAAGACGCTGTTTGTTCCGAAAAACTGGATCAACGTATACCCACACAAAGGTCCTAAAGCAGCCCCCATATCTTGAACAAAAGAATAGCTGGCGAGAAAGCGGTTCTTATCTGTTTGAGCAGAAGCTTTTTGAAAGGCAAGTGTATCGGTGAACGTTGTGACAATTGTTGCCATTAGTTGCATCAAAAGCAGCATCAATAGGAACCAGCCGCTTACCTTCAGCATGATCACAAGAAAACTGAGCCCTCCAAATGAAAGAAACATCCAGCATAACATTCGTTCCTTCATCACAAGACGATCAAACCATTTGCCCGTTCTCGGTGCGAGAAATGGTTCCCATCCCCACCTGAGTGCTTGAATAACACCGCTTAAAGCTGAAGCTCCGATGACAAAGCCAAACAGAGTCAATTCATCTTGGTCAATCTTTGCTTCAATGACATGACTCAGCGTGGATGCGAATAAACCTTGGATGATCAGTGCGATCAGCATGCCTGTTATCAGTACTTTTACCACATCTCGTGTAAACCACTTCTGTTTGATGTCATGATACACCTGCGTGCCTTCTCTCTTTTCAATTTCATCCAACGATACATAAAAAATGCAGCCCATTAATGTGAGTAAGCCAAAGACAAGCGTCATGGACTGAAAACCGATCAAGCTGGCAAGGATTCCACCAAATAACATGCCAAATAAACTGCCAAGCCGGTAAAGCCCATTATAAAGACCCGTCAAATGTCCTTGTGAGCCTTCGTCTATTTCAGCCAAGACCCTCATCCCACTCATACGGAGTAACGTCCAAGCGAGACCCCATGCACAGCGGCAAATCAATAGCAGCCAAAATCCACTCATACCATATAATATCGTGGTCACTGACGCGATCAAAATTGCGACCAGTACACCGGTCTTCATTGGAATATATCGATAAAGCCACCATACGACAGGTGCTAGCGGGATACGAATGAATCGGTTGATAGACAGTAGTAATCCCACCTCCCAAATGGATGATAAACCAATCTCTTTCCAATAGACCGGGAGAACAATATAGAGCATTGAATCCCCAATAAGGGCAAATGCTGTGATGAGCGCAATTGACACCACTTGCTTTTGACGACGATCCATTTTTTCTTCCCCCTTCGCTACCTTTACGATAAGGGATACCTTATAATAAATCTAATGAATGTTTTTGATTAAATCATCAAAATAATTGATAGGTGGTACAAAGATGAATTTACATGCCCTCCGTATTTTTGCAAAGGTAGCCGAAACAAAAAGTGTCACACAAACGGCAGACGTGCTGTCTTTGACGCAGCCGGCTGTGACAGCACAATTACGAAGCATTGAACGAGAGATCGGCTTTCGTCTTTTCAAACGAAACGGCCGGGGGATTACCCTGACGGAGATGGGGAAGATCCTGTATCCATATGCCCGGCAAGTATTCGAGGCGGAAAAAGAAGTAGAGTATCAGATCACCCTTCTGCAAAACGGAAAAAAAGGAAGACTCAGAATTGCTTCTACCTACGTACCACTTAACTTTTTACTGCCTGATTGGCTTGCCTCTTTTAAAACAGCATCGCCACAGACAGACATTGAATTAAAAAGCGGAAACTCCGCTCAAGTGATCGAAAGCCTGCTTCAATATCAATCAGATGTAGCGATCGCCGTAATAGAGGATCTGCACCACGAAGATCTTCACACCTCTCACTTGACTGATTTAAGTTATGACTTTATCGTGCCTGTGGATCACCCGTTAAATGGAACAACCGTCCCACTAGAACGACTGAGCCATGAACCTTTTTTAATGCGAGAAGAAGGCAGTTCAACGAGAGACAAGCTTTTTTCCCTTTTTACCGCTAAAGGAATTAAAAAACCGACCGTTGATTTACAATTCAGTGGTGTCCACGAAGCCATTCAAATGATCAAAGCTGGCTATGGCATCACCCTTGTTCCTCGTGACGCTGTTCAGCGAAGCTTAGAACGTGGAGAGATTGGGCGCGTGTATATCGAAGGAATTGACATTATCAGACCTGTTGTGGTCTGCAAACGGGCGAATGACCTTGAGGAAAATAGGACGGTGAATGCTTTTCTGCAAATGAAAGACATCGGACCCTTTATAGCACCTGACTCCAATTAAAAAAGTGCCTGCTTCAGCAACAGGCACTTTTTCTATTCGGATGGTTGAACTAGATCAAATGGGACCGCTTTTGAGGCTTTTACTAGTTGTTCTGGGGTGATGAGTATTTCATTTCCCCATTCTCCCGCTCCAACGCCTAATATCTCTTCTTCTAATAGCGATGCTTCGATAATCGTGCGGAACCCTTCAGGCTGCCAACAAAATGGCGGAATAGAGCCAATCCGATAGCCCGTCACTTCAAGCACTGTGTCTGGTGAAGCCATTTTGATATTGCGAGAGCCTGCGGCTTTCTTTAGTTTCCCTGATTTGATGTGCTGGTCAGCACCAACCATTACAAGCAGCTGCTCCCCTTCCCCTGTTTCAAAGATCAATGTCTTGATCATTTGTCTTTCTCTAAAACCAAGTGCTGCAGCTACATTCGCTGCGCCCTTCTCTGTGTCGGCAGAAAATGTTTTGATGTCATACGGGATGCCATGCTTGTCCAAAAAGTCATGTGCTGGTAATTTTTTCAATGGATTAAACCCCTTTCCTTACGATGTTCATTCATTTAGCTTATCACAATCCTCTCATCCTTAAGATGTATTTTTCAATGGAAAGCCTCTAGCTCCTTCACTCTCATGCTATACTGAACTTGTTTTTGAAAAGGAGCCGATTCGATATGGGAAAAAAGTTTTGGTTTTACACAGGCAGTAAAAGCCTCCTGATGCTGAGTGATATCGTTTTTGTGATGACGATTACTTTTGTCATTTATCAAGATACACAATCTGCTACCTATGCCGCATTATTTCCACTAATAAGAACGCTATGTCAACTATTGGCTGGGCTCCTCTCTCCTGTTTTAACGGATCGCTTTCAATCCTATCATCAATTGAAATGGCTCCCTCTTGCACGTCTTGTGATGTTGATTGTATTTACAGCGCAATTCCCTTTCTTTCAGCAGCATATCGTCTGGCTGTTTGGTGCACTCATACTCATTTCGATGACAGGCGGATTCATCAGTCCTTTATTACAGGCGATCATGCCAATCCTTGTGCAGGCAAATCAGCTTGTTCAAGCGAACAGCACAGCCTCCATTTTTCAACAAATAGTTCAAATCGCCGGCTATTCGTTTACCGGAATGCTCGTCTTATGGATTGGGCCAACTTATTTATTAGGTTTCACTTGTCTCATGATCGCATGTTCTTATCTATTTTTCGTGCCCGTTTTGCCTTTGCTTAAGCGAGAAAACACGACCCAAAGAACGAATCAATTAAACAGTTTCAAAGATGGCTGGACGATCATTTGGAAAAATAAAACGGTTCGTACCCTGACTTTCATGGATGTAAGTGAAAATATAGCGGGGGCGATTTGGATTGGAGCCATTACACTCGCCTTTGTCACGCACGATTTGAATGAAAGTGAGGACTGGTGGGGATTTATCAACGCTGCTTATTATGCCGGTGCTATTATAGGCGGACTGCTCGCTGCGTGGATGAGCCGGCTGATCCAAAAGCAGCTGCTTCTTTCTATGGCAGCAGGTTCATTCATCTATGCAGGACTGACGATTCTTTTTGCCATGAACACTCTTCCATGGCTTGCTCTTCTGCTTTGTATTCTGATGGGGCCTGCCTATCAAATTCGAGATGTCTCACAGCAAACCATTCTTCAAACGGAAACGCCTATCCATGATTTATCAAAGGTGTACGCCGCTCACTACGTGCTTTCATCTGTCTCTGTCGGTTTATCTATTTTCTTTGTTGGGATGATTGCAGATGCCTTTGGCGCGCGGTTTGTGTATTTGTTAGGCGGACTGTTTGTTCTCATCTGTTCCGGGATTGCCATCACCACTTTCATGATGCAGAAAAAAAGAGCGGCTGTTTAAGGCAGCGGCTCTTTTACTTTTCTTTTAACATCGCAAACATGTCACGCGCCATTGCTTCTAGGATATACACAACGGGTGTCTGTGTAGTGATGTTGGCTCTATGGACTCGTTCGTCTGTGACGTAATAAGCAATATTTAAGTCAGAAATACGAGAAATTGTACAGTGCTGATTGTTTGTAATACTAATGATCGTGCTGCCTTCTCTTTTAAGTTTCGAAATATGATCAATCGTAATACTGTTCTCTCCTGATACCGACAGCACAATGGTGACACTATTGTCTAAATACTGCATATTCATCGGGAAAAACGGATCGTTGATGTAAAACGAAAATTTCTCCAGACTTGAAAAGTACCTTGCCCCATACTGCGCCAAAATACCAGAACTGCCCGTCCCAATAAACAGCACATTCTTTGCATCCGCAATGAGCTTCGCTGCCTCTTTGATCTTCTCCTCAAAATCTCCTTTAAGTGTCCGTTCGATAAATTCATACAAAAAATGCTGCGTGCTTTTCAAAGAAGGTGTTTGTTCTGCTTCTAAATACATTTTGAGCTTCACCTTAAATTCTGAAAAGCCTTCACAATTCACTTTTCGACAAAAGCGAAGGACAGATGAGGTCGATATATGTGCGGCATCTGCCAAATCACGAATTCTCATATAGACGACTTTTTCACTGTTTTCCATAATGTATCGGTATAAAGCGCTTTCTAGTTCATTAAAGCTGGAAATGACCTCACTTGAAAACATCTGACTTCCCCTTTCTCCAACAACATGACACAACACGTTTCTTTTATGTAACAAATCTCTAAATAGGGCACCCTTGCCTAAAGACGCTGAAACCGTTTACGCACAAGGTACTCTCACGATAAGCTATAGATGTACAAACAAATGATAAAAGATTGATTCACTCTATTATAACATTGTGCGTTACATTATTCGGAGGTGCAGAACATGGCAAAAGGATTAAAGGTTGTCACAATCGGCGGAGGATCAAGCTATACACCAGAACTTGTCGAAGGATTCATTAAACGGTACGAGGAATTTCCAATTAGCGAACTTTGGCTCGTCGATATCGAAGCAGGTAAAGAAAAGCTTGAGATCGTCGGAAATCTTGCAAAACGCATGGTGAAAAAAGCGGGACTTCCAATCGAGGTTCATTTAACTTTAGATCGCCGGAAAGCACTGGTAGACGCTGATTTCGTCACAACACAATTCCGCGTCGGATTACTGGAAGCACGTATGAAGGATGAACGTATTCCTTTAAAATATGATGTCATTGGTCAAGAAACAAACGGTCCAGGCGGTCTATTCAAGGGTCTGCGCACCATCCCTGTCATTCTTGAGATTGTGAAAGATATTGAAGAATTATGCCCGGATGCTTGGCTTGTGAATTTCACAAATCCAGCTGGTATGGTCACAGAAGCCGTACTTCGCTATTCAAACCACCGCAAAGTCGTTGGCTTATGTAACGTACCAATCGGCATTCGCATGGGCATCGCCAAAGGACTTGATGTCGACGCAAGCAGAGTCGAAGTCAGCTTTGCTGGATTAAACCATATGGTATTTGGACTGAACGTGTTCTTAGATGGCAAAAGCATCATGGATCAAGTGATCGAAGACATGGCAGATCCAAACTCTACGATGTCGATGAACAACATTCACGCCATTCCGTGGGATGCAGATTTCTTAAAAGGGCTTGGCGTAATCCCTTGTCCGTACCACCGCTACTATTACAAAACAAGTGATATGTTGGCTGAAGAAAAGAAAGCAGCAGAGAATGAAGGAACTCGTGCAGAAGTCGTCCGTGCACTAGAAAATGACCTGTTCGAGCTTTACAAAGATCCTGATCTTGATATTAAGCCGCCACAACTTGAAAAACGAGGCGGTGCTTACTACAGTGATGCAGCATGTAACTTGATCGCATCCATTTATAACGACAAGCATGACATTCAGCCTGTAAACACAATCAACAATGGCGCCATCAGTGACATTCCAAATGATTCTGCCGTTGAACTGAACTGTGTCATCACAAAAGACGGACCAAAACCAATTGCTGTTGGTGAAATGCCGGTCGCTGTCAAAGGACTTATTTCTCAAATTAAATCCTTTGAACGTGTAGCCGCTGAAGCAGCCGTGACAGGCGACTACAACACAGCTCTTGTTGCCATGACCATCAACCCGCTCGTCCCATCAGATGCCATTGCAAAAAGCATCCTAGATGAAATGCTAGAAGCACACAAAGAATATCTACCACAGTTTTTCAATAAAGTCGAAGCATAAAAAGAAGCCGCACTTGTCAAAGTGCGGTTTTTCTTATTTCCCGGCAAACAACTGATCCATCTGAGCACGGTCATAGTCTAAGAGCCAGTGCTGTAAACCTTCATAAACTGGACGCAGATGTTCTGGATCTGCCGCAATAAGATCACAACCTCGATCATCATATAAGTGGAAAATCATCTGTTTTGAGAGATTGATGAGATAAATGTCATAACCAAGCTTTCCTTTCATGATTTGATTCGGTTTGTAGAAATCCTCTTGGCATATGGCTTGTAATAGCGGGCGCAATCGAATATCTTGCAACTGACACTTGAGTGTAAATCTCTCTCTTTTCATTGTTTCTTCTTGTTTTGGTTGTATATAGGTCAAACGCTCGTGACGCAATCGGTGACGCACTTGTCGGTATGCATATTTCTGATAAACTAGGAGCTTTTGCTTCGTTAATTCATGTTCATGCTGCGTATAGACATCCGTGACAAGTAGAATATCGTCTTCTGGATCAAAAGCATATCTGATAATTTTTAAAGCCCGATCGCCTGCTTTTTCTAATACAACCGATTCTTCTCCTAATGACCAATCTGCCACTTCAAAGCGAAGACCAAAAGGCCACTTATAAAAAAGAGGCGGCGCGAGGACAAGTTCAGGAAAATGACTTTTTAAAAAACGATTGGTTTGATCGCTCATCTCATGTCCTTCCATTGGTTTTATTTCTTATTTTACCGTTGAAACTGATGGAAATTCAATTGGAAATAAACTGTCATTTTTTATATGATAGAAAGAGAGGGAGGTGTGACCAATTGAAAAAATGGTTTTTACAGGTGTTCCTCACCGCATTGATCACGATGTGGATACAGGCTGGACTTGATCAGGCGAACATCATTCAAATCAACAATGTATGGGTCGATGTCAGCAGCTGGATCCTAATCTTCTTTGTCATCTACGCACTTTTTGAATGGACTGCTCACGTCTTAGCAAAACGGAAAATCGCTCATCGCTGAACATCTCTTTTTACAGAGATGTTTTTTGTTGAAACTCTTCCTGCACAAGTTCATGAATGACGCCCATTCCTGCCTGACTTCCAGCTGCTGCTGCAAGAACAAGCTGAGCAGGTCCGCCTAAATTATCACCACATGCAAAAATACCGCTGACGGTTGTACGCCCAAGAATATCTGTTTCAATGCCCCCATTTTTCGTCATTTGACAGCCTAGTTTTTCAGCAAAAGGGGTTGACTGCTTGAAATCACTTGCGACAAATCCGCCTTCTCTTATCACTATCTCTCCATTTACAAGCTGAAGAGAGCGTAGCTGACCATTGTCATGATGGATCGCTACAATTGGCACATCAATAACTTGAATAGAATGTGCTGATAGCAGTGCTTTCTCCTCTTCAGCTAACACTTGCTGTCCATTTGTAAACACAATCAAATCCTTTGTCCAATTGGAAAGAAGTTTCGCCATATGCAAAGCGCGCTGGTTCTCTGCAATCAGGGCAAGTGGCTTGTCCTTCAGCTCCCAGCCATCGCAGAAAGGACAGCTAAACAACGTCTTTCCATACACTTCATGAATCCCGTTGATCTTTGGTAATATGTCCTGAAGTCCTGTGGCCAAGATGATTTTTTTCGCTTCGAATCTTTCTCCTTCTTGTGTCAGTAACGCGAAGTTATCCTCATGATTTTGTATCTCCACAACTCTGCTTCGTTTGATTTGGATATTGGGGTAGTTTTGAAGATCCGCTTCTCCCGCTTGTCTGATCTCAAACGGTGTCATCCCATCGTTTGTAATAAATCCATGAGATTCCTGAGTCACACGATTTCTTGGCATCTCGTCATCGAATATCATGACCTGTTTTCTGCCCCGCCCCACAACAAGTGCTGCATTTAATCCGGCTGGTCCGCCTCCGATAATGGCACAATCTAATATCATATAAACCGCTCCTTTTCATCCAAGACTTTAAAGACTCTTAATATCTATAATTGGCTCAAAAAAATCACATGTTGAAAAATGGATTTTTTTCTGTCTGCTCTATTTGGCTTGCAATATCAACTAACCGCTTTTGACTTAACGTCTCCTGCATTTTCATTTCAACATCCTGCATGACTTGTTCAATCAAACAGCCATCGTGAGGCATGAAAGAATCATGTGCTAAGGAACAACGAAATAAATGGGTTTGTCCTTCTACCGCCTGAATGACGTCTAGAAACGAAATGTCCTCTTTCTTTTTCAGAATGGTGTAACCACCTTTTGCGCCAGGTGTTGATTCAATCAATCCTGCCTTCACAAGCTTTGTTAAAATTTTAGATAAATAGGTAGGTGAAAGATCTTGCATCTTGGCGAGAGGCTCAACGCCTATTGCTTTCCCCTTTGGTGCAAGGGTTAAAAAGACCATCGTATGCAGCGCATAGTTGGTCGCTTTAGAATATTTCATAGAAACATTCCTTTCTATCTATTGTAGACCTTTTATATCTGTAATTGATCATAAAAGATTCAAGAAGAAAAAGCAAGTATTGTGGATCTGCTTCTTTTTTCATTCCACATTTCGCATTTCCTTCCGATAATAGAAGTAAGCACGAATAAAAGCTTGATGAAGACTAGAAGGAGTGAAAAAAATGTCAGATCAACAGCACAATGCAGCACACGAAGAAGAAGAGGAATTTAACGTATACGACATGCTTCCACCCGCAGGAACAATCATTGGCGAAGCAACAGAAGAAGAAATGGAAGCTGCGGCAGCATTAGAAGTGAGACATTACGCCTTTATGCGTCTGCAAGACTCGTACATTCAATTTGATGGATCTTCTTATAAAGAATTGCTTAAAGACTTTCAAGAACTAGAATTTGATTCTGCAAAATTTTGGAGAGCCATCGCACGACGCCTGCAAGTCCCATACGAATGGCCAATCCGAATCGACCATGCAAACGGCCCTATTTATATTGGTGAAACAGAAGATAGCCGTGATGTTGAGGAGAGTGCAGAGTAAAGGAATTGGTGACCCCCTTTTTTGATATGGGGGGTTTTTATATTAAATAGATATTCTTATTGCTCTTCTAAATCAAATTCCAACCATAATGATATATTAAAAGTGATTTCATGCAATTCTTCTATTTTTGATTGATTCAAACGCTCCGCAAAACGACGTGCACTTTGAAAAATATCGGCATTCTACTTAATTACTGAGCGCCCAGCCAAGCGTAACAACAAGAGACATTTTTGGGAAAATGAATTTTAAAAGACGGTCAAAACGCCGTCATTTCAAGTTTTTATCTATATGCGATTTTCACTTTCAAGTTATGTGATTTTCAAATATCGGCAAAGATTATCAGCGACCAGCTTCACAAAGGAACGTTATTCGTTTTGAGTGATACAACCGTTGATACTCAACGAATTGAAATCGAAAACAAACCGCATATCAACCTAACAAAATACGAATATCATCATTTGTACAAATTGTATGACGGTGATTATAAGGTGGATTATGCCCGGCTCAATATCCGAATGTATTTAGGCGATACAATCATTTATTAAGAAGGCGGCTATAATATAATTTCGATTACATATATGTATTACTTGTATATGAATTATGTCACAATAAAGGTAATTTTAGGGGGTAATGATATGAAAGATATATTTTCTTATAACGTAAATATGGATTATAACGCATATATGAATTGAAAACAAACCAGCATGACCACCTTCATAATATGCATGTTGTCGCCAGTGGATTTGCAAATGCTTCATTAGCACTTGTAAAACAAATAGTTGAAACGGGGAATATTCAAAAAGAAGCTGATGAACTGATATTTCCAATATTATTTAATGCAAATCATGCGATAGAAGTCTATTTAAAAACAATTAATTGGTCATTGAACATTATTTTAGACAGTAAATAATCGTATTTAAATACACACGACTTGCAAAAATTATTGAATTCGGTTAAAGAGAAATCAATTGAAGTTGAAAAAAGTTTTGATTTCGAACATCATTACGGGGATTTAAAAAAATATATTGGTGAATTGTATAAGAAGATTGAAATTGAAACTAATAAAGGTCAAACTTTTTCCGACATTACTTTTGCAAGATATGCACTAACGAGAGATAAAGAACCGCAATTCTATATCAATCAATTTGATAATGTAGTTATAGATTTGCCGAATTTTCACAAAGTATTTTCTAAAGTCTTCGACAACTTGAAAAATTTGACTTACTATTATCAAGAAACCCTTCAGTACAAGTATGATGCACACGCAGAATTCTACTACGAATAATAACTTAATAGGAATCACATAAAGGGCGTCCATTATTGGAACGCCATTTTTCTTGTTAAATACAATTATTTTTCATTTAAATGATTTCTAACTATCAAAAGATTTGAACCTTCCTAATTGTCAGGGTCAAACCTGATAATTCGGTCATTTAAAAATACACTAAAAGAAAATGTCTTTCATTGTCACGTTTCCAGTAGTTACTAACATATTTTCGGCGTTCATAAAAGTTCCTACTTCTGAAAAAAAACACTTGATAACATCAATTTGTTCTACATGAAAAAATACAATATTCTGAAGTGCCTCAGAGCCTCGAGTCTTCAATATTTCTTTCACTTCTTCTTTTGATAGTGGTTGATTTTGCTTTTCTTATTCAGCCTGCCAGTCTTTATCTGACATCCTATCTTCTGAAGTATAATGCCCCGCAATCAATTCATCAAACGAATCCGTTAATTTAAAATCCGTTTCATATTCTAGATCAAAGTAATGAACCGGCGGATGTTCCTTTGTTTCTCTATAATCCAATGCGATCCACGTATGACCATCCCCACAAATAAGCACAAGTCCCTCAGGCAATTCCCATTCTTCTATTAAATAATCACTATCCATGATACCTTCGCCTTTGGCAATTCCTCTTAAATGATCAAATGACACATGATCCTCTGCCCATCCATTCGGCTGGTCTGTTGGAAAAGCATTATGCAGGGTATAACCGCCATTTTGTTCGAGGATAAGCTTCTTATATGTATCAGGCAAAATTACGCCTAGTTTCTTTTCCGCTTTTGCAATGCCTTTTTCATTGATTTTCTTAAAAGTCTCTTCACTTTCTCTGTCTGTGTCCCAAAATGGTTTCAAATAAAATACCTCCAATTGTTATTTCTATCTCATTTTACCATTTGAGAGAACTAGTTTAATAGTCCTATCATAAAAAAAGAGAAGGGTTCTCCCTCCTCTTGTTGATTATGATTGTTCTTGATTTCTCGCTTCAAATTCATCTAGCATTGCACGCACTTCATCTGTTGATGATGTGTTCATTAATTGGTTTCTTAGGAAGCTCGCTCCTCTGAATCCTTTTACATAAATCTTAAAGAAACGATGCAGTGCCTTGAATGGACGCAAACCTAATGAAGAATATTGATCATGAAGATCAAGGTGTAATCTTAAAAGACCTAACAGTTCGTCACTCGTATGCTCTTTCGGCTCTTTTTCAAAAGCAAATGGGTTATGGAAAATCCCACGTCCAATCATCACTCCGTCTATTCCATATTGCTCAGCTAGCTTTAAGCCAGTTTGACGGTCAGGAATATCACCATTGATCGTCAAAAGCGTATCAGGTGCTACTTCATCACGCAATTTCTTAATCTCAGGAATGAGCTCCCAATGCGCATCCACCTGGCTCATTTCCTTTCTTGTGCGAAGGTGAATCGATAAATTCACAATGTCTTGCTCCAAAATGTGTCTGAGCCAACCACGCCATTCATCGACCTCTGTAAACCCTAGTCTTGTTTTCACACTAACAGGTAATCCCCCTGCTTTTGCTGCTTGAATAAGCTCTGCCGCAACGTCTGGGCGAAGAATCAATCCACTGCCCTTCCCGTTTTGCGTGACATTTGGGACAGGACAGCCCATATTAATATCGAGCCCCTGAAATCCTAACTCCGCCATTCCAATACTCATTTGTCTGAAGTTCTCAGGCTTATCTCCCCAAATATGAGCAACAATCGGCTGCTCATCCTCTGTAAACGTTAAGCGACCTTTCACACTTTGAATGCCATCAGGGTGGCAGTAGCTCTCACTGTTCGTAAACTCTGTAAAGAACACATCCGGTCTCGCCGCCTCACTCACAACATGACGAAACACAACATCTGTCACTTCTTCCATTGGTGCTAATATAAAAAATGGCCGTGGTAAATCACGCCAGAAATTTTTACTCATCTTTCATCCAATTCCTCTCATGACATAGCGCCTTATAGGGCATGTCCTTCTATAAAATATTATTATATACTTTAATAAGGATTTAACGCAAAAGGAGCATAAAGTGAACATTAACAAAATGCTATCAGCACTTTATAAAATATCAAAAATTTGAGGAGACGTAAACGCCGTTCAATAGGGTACTATCTATCGGGAATCGTGTCAAACGACGTTCTGATGCGGATAAAGCATTCGGCTAACAAAAAATAAACCTTCCTTATAAAGAAGAATAACTCTTAAACAAAAAAAGCCCCTAAAAGGGCTTTTTTAATGGAATTTATCGAAACCGATACTTGATGTGTGTCCTCTGATAGCTTCTTCGTGGTTTTGTGAAAAGGCGAAATAACCCAGCGTGCTCAAAGTGCCAATAATGATGAGGGCTGCTACTACTGACTTAAATTTCATAAAGGCAATCGCTCCTTTTAATTAATTGTTGGAAGTAAAGAACCTTCTCATAGAAGTTCGACGCCTTGTCCTTATCTCCTACTGTTTTATATCTCCTTGCTGCATCTTTCGATAATTCTTCAAGAATTGCATACATTCCTCTTTCGGTTAAATATTCGGTATCACTCAAGACATTATCATAATCATCTTTGACATAAAGCGCCTTATAAAATGTGAACACTTTAAGCATCACGTCATCATTTAATTTTTCAGCCAATTCTATGCCCTGGTTAAGAGCATATAACCCTAAATCGTTTTCCTTTTCATGAAAATACGACCGTACAAGCACACTTAAAGGATCGAGTATTCTGTTAAAATGCTCATATCCTCGCTCTTTAAAAGCATTGATTGAATCATTTAAATATTTTATTGAAGCAACAATTTCATCATTGTGGAAATAACTTAAAGCCAAATTATACAGCGCTGATCCTACTAATCTTTTGGTGTCGCTTTCCGTTGCTTTTTCTAGTGCATGTTCAAAATGAGGCTTTGCTTTTTCGGGGCAACCCATATCAATATAATTTAATCCAATGACAAAGGAACACTGTATCTGTCTGACAGTATAAGTTTCTTTTTCTCGATAACATTCTATTGCTTGGGCTATATGGTGCATGGACATGTGGTTTTGTTTCATGTGGTAATAGATTTCAGCCATCTTGTAATTGAACTCGGCCCGTTCAATATCATCACTTACAAGAGACAGCTTTTTTTCTGCTCGTTTATAGAAGGTAATGGCGTTGAGGTATTCATAGTTTTCAAATTCATACATACCGTAGAAAAAATTAAAATAATAATCAAGTAAGCCTGTTAATTTCTCTTGGTCCCTTTTGATCTTCATTGCTAATTCTCTAAAGTTGGCACGCTCTTTTCCATTTTTCAATGGATTCAAATAATCCAACATTAATTTATGTCGGAACTCCATGAGAGAGAAATACAATAATAAATCTTGATTTTCTTCCATATCATCGAGCAAAGATTTTATTTCTTCTTTATATGCTTCGGCGTCCGGTACGTTAAATCTTTGAATATGGTAATACCATTCATTGATTTTCAAACCGACATGAGAAGAAAGCACTTTCTCCATAAGACCCTACCCCTTCCTTGCTATCCCCTATAATGACATATATTATCATTTTAAGAATCTTTCGACACCGAAAAGAAACCGCAATTTATGTCTACGTATGAAAGTTACAAAAAGTTGATTAATTTACTAAAGCAAGGGAATTTAAAGGTGATTAGGTTTATTCTAAATTCATTTTATATGTAAATTTGTGAACAAATAAAATAAAAATAACTGGTACATGGATAGCCCTATGACCACTTTTCAAGCATTTCCTCCAAAATTCAGTAACTTAGCTAATGAATTTCTGAAATTGTAAATTGAATGAAATCTATATCAGTAGTGTCGGGGAAACAAAACAATTGGATACTATAATTTGATGTGTTTTCTCCTAGTAAACTTGCTATTTTCAAAGCAATATCAACATTTTTATAATCAACTCGGAAAATTATTTTCCCCCCGGAAGTATGAAAGTCTTGAATTTATTCGCTTGTTTAATCATCTTTGTTTATTATCTCCTAAGTTTTCTGTGAATTATAACTCAAAAATAATTTATAAGGAAATGTAAATAGTGTTTGAAAAAATAATCAGTTCTGCTTTGGTTTCTGTTCTAGGCTTTAACCGTTTTTTCAAGTTCCATTTCAGCAAGTGAGTCAGAAGTCGTTTATGATGGAAGATATGATTCTATTATAAAGACATTGCTTATTCAATAAGTAAACTTGCTTTACAAAAGAAAGAAATGGAAGTTTATACCGATACACAACACAATGGGGACCGGGTGAGGTGTTTTCATTTAGTATAACTGGTGATCGTGGGCATATTTATTGGAGTTCAAACCAGAAACAAAAGGCCCATGGGTTTTTCATTGGTAAGTTAAAATTAAGATATAAGAGTGGTTTTAAAAGAGACGTTCCTTTTAGAGGCTTTGGCATTCCAGGGGTTGATTTTTCATATGTTGTTCATGTCAATAAAAATAAAGGCGGGAAAGTATATTTAACTGGAAGTGCAGAAGATTCCTTTGAAGATAGATTCCCTGTATTACCTGGTTTCTTTGTAAGTTTTTAATATAGTTTGATACCAAAAAAACCCCTATCCATTAGGGACAGGGGTTTTACTTATTTCATGGCTTTTTCTAAAGCTGCTTTAGCCTTTGGACCATAGATCCTTCAGCAGCACGACCTGCCTGAGCTGGAATCGTTTGACCGCAGCCGCTGTTTTGGTCCGTAATAGACAACCATGCCGTTACTTTTTGCGTTTTGTCTGGATAGTAGTAAACCGCCACTAGGGCTAGGTATTGCTATTGCTTACATAAGTAAAAAGCAGACTGTTAAACCAACAAAAGCAGCACCAACCAAAACAGCAACTTCTAAGCCAGCTAAAAAGTAATCCCTGCTAAGCGCACTTCCACATAATATGTTACCTAACCTTTTGTTTTTTTAATTGATTCTTTCCTGAGATTAATGAGACATCTTTACTCACTGTTTTCTTACTAAAATTAGACAGTATTGTTTTTTCAGTTTCAGGTGTCCAATATATTTTCAAACTTTCCCTTGCACGTGTTATAGCTGTGTAAAGTATGTTATGTGAAATTTGCTCATCAACTTCATCAGTAATTACGACTTTCACCGAATTGTACTCTAATCCTTGAGCTTTATGAATCGATATCGCATATGCTACTTGGAATGGAACAATATCATCGGTACTTAGATCATAATCTTCATCGGTATTTTTATATTTATTTACGGTAAACCTTATGATAGAATTTGTACCTTCAGATTCATTTATTAATTCAAAGTCGTATCCATAAGCTTGGAATTCATTTAATGGTCTGTCTAACAATATATCGAACTGAATTTGCCTTTCTAGTACTTTAATATCTGATATCATTCCCTTTGAATTATTATAAATTAGAGGATGAAATCTATTGGACTCATTAAATAGAATCGGGTCACCTATTTTATATGTTTGCACTCCCCAAACAACCTCTGGATTTGGATTACTCCCTTGTAAAAACTTGTTAATATTATTTATTCCGTAAAGACCATCATAATTTAAACAAAGAACGATTTCATCGTCTGTTGATCGTTCAAAAATCGATTCATCTAAATCTGATGAATAATTATTTCTAGCTAAATGTTCCAATATATCATCATCAAGTTCCCTTATTTTATTCCATACTGTTAAGAGGTTATCATTTTTACTTCGATATGGCTTTTCTAATTCAAAAATTGAGGTTTTAGGTACAAATGAACGTACAATATTAAACCAATTTCCAAAAGTTATAGACTCTATTTGGAATACATCACCTACTAATACAAGTAATTTAAATGTGGACTTCCTAATAACTTCATACATATTAGCATTGCTAACTGTACTACACTCATCAATAAACAGCACATCACAATCTGTATCATTATGTGAATATGTTAAAAATTTAGAGATTGTATAATGTGTACAATTTGAAGCATGCACTTTTTGTTTTAAATTATCAACTGCTGGATTAGTGTTTGCTAAATATATTTTCTTTTTATCATTAAAGAAGTTAGAAATATGATTGATTAAAGTAGTTTTACCAGTGCCAGCCGCACCATATATTAAAGCTACGCTTGATTTATCAAATATATTTCTTAAAGCCTCTCTTTTTTCCTCACAATCAATTATATGAGAGGTATTTTGCAACCAATAATCAACAGATAATTTGTAACCACCAACACCTTCTTTATTCAGTTCATTTAAACCCCTAATAATTTTAACGGAATTTTCCTCATACTCTTTTATATAGAGATGTCCTTTAAATTCTTCTATTCTTCGGTTTTCATGCTTATAGTATAATTGACTATTATATTTTAAAATCAATTCATCAACATCAACAAAGGTAGTTATATCATTTTTGCTTAAAAATAATTGTCCATCTATCTCAGTATTATTTTTTATCATTCTAGCAAATAACTCATGTTGCCTATCATCAATATCGATACAAGCAAATAAATCAATTAATCTAGGATTATGATTTATTAAAGAAGTATTGAATGGCATTTGTTCAAACGGGATACAACGATAATCTAAATAGAGATGCGATAAGAGGTGACATGTTTTATAATTAATTTGTTTTTTTATTATTTTGTTGTTCAATTTATAGAGTAAATATTTCAGTATATTTGCCCCAGGTAAATCTTTGATTATTAACTCTCTACATTTATCCAGAAAATTAAAAATTTGCGAGCTATTTGATTTAGAATTCACCTTTTCTTTTACTTGCTTATAATAATTGTTGGGCATACTAACAAATTCACTAAGGTTCATTCTTTCATTGAATATAAATGACATTAATTCTTTATATTCAACATACCCCGTTGAAATTTTAGAATCTAAACCAAAAATACGAGCAAAATTATTCAATTCACATGGGCGGATAGATATCTCATAGTTTTCTATAATTCTAATAGGCATTTTCTTCCCTAAGACATCTATAACCGCATTTCTAATACGAAACTTTACTGCATAATTAGACATTATATCAATATCAGTAAAGGCTATAATTCTATCAAATTTACTTCCATAATCATTTGCCGTTGTAAATGTTACTTCATAATAAATTTTTTGATTTACAAAAAACGGCTTAATTTTCCTTATATAATACCTATCATTGTATTCATCACTATAATTACTCATTACAGGATTGTTAATTTTTTCAGCTATTTTTTCGTAGTATTCATTTAAATGTGGATCAAGTTTTAATGGAAATTCTTCTATATTCGATAGAATTTCTATACTATACCTATCCCTTAGTAGTTCTTTTATTTTTATCATATATATATAATATTTAAGCATCAAACGTTCAGAATTTCCTTCATCTAGCGTATAATGTGAAGTTGATATTTGAAGAAATTTATGGAATTTATGCAGAAAGTTCAAGTAGCTAATTGTTTTTACATATTCATTTGCTTTTTTGATATTTTCATACGTTATATCAATGTCTCCACCATTGCTAAATGCTTTTAACGAAGTATGTTCAACCAGGTCGCGCATATCAGACAAAATATTTTGTGATAAAAAACCTCTATCAATTGATTTAAAGTGGTCAATATTTCTACAAATTTTTTTATCAATAACTCTTATTGCTCTATCAATTTTCAATTTGATTACTCCTCACACAGATTATATGTGTTCGCATTTTCCTCATTTAAGTATAAATGGTTTTTACGACCGAAAGTATAGGTGTTTTTTAAATAGTTTTTCCTTTTCGTAATCTATTAATAATCATTAGGAAATTTTTAAGAATCAAATATCCAATAAGCCTTTTTCATCGCCCATTTATATTCTTCAGCTTCATTATAGATAACATATTCCTTGATTAATTTCGATAAAATTGTTCATTGAATTATTTATTGCCTTCTGAGTTTTTCCATATTCATTGTGTCGTTTCTTTTATAAAGCTATCTTTCTTCTTCCTGTTTGTATCTTCTAATTTTCCTTTAGAATATTTTTCTTCCTCATCTATAATTTCTAGCAATGAAAATATAATTGAGTTGGTAGTGGCTAGATTATCAACTTACATTTTTTTTAATTTTTTCTAATACATGGCTATTATTTTACTGTTTTCGATCTTCTTATATAGTAGAGTTTTTCATACAAAAATCGATAACATATACTACCCTCCCTAACACCCTTTATTTCATTTTATAACCACAGTATTTTCCAGTCAATTTATACAAACAAAACTCATGCATATTTGACATGAGCTCGTTAAAAATAATTAAATTCGTTCTATTAACTCTGTTTTCTTGCAAAATCACGCTTCATTTCTACTTAAACAAAAATGAGAATTCCCAGCTTGGACATCTTAAATCGTTGAGAACTATATATCGATGTCTCATTTAATTCTAAACATCGATACCATAAATTCCAAATTTACACCAAAAATCATCTAAATGTAGAAATTACAATTAGTAAAATTACCATTTCTATCACATATATATTTTTAATTAGATTATTATTAATTGAGTATTAATTTTATATTCCAAGATCGCTTCTCATACTATCAATTAGATTTCTACGGCAAATATGAATAATATTATTTATCGGATCACTATCTTCTCCTGCATATTGCCCGGATATAAACACATTATGGATAACCACATCGAATTCTACAAGAAGATTCCGTACCTCTTGTCCTGCATAAAGATCAAACGCTACTTTATCACCTTCACAAAAAAGCTTATACTTATCTCTAGCAACAAAATATTCTTCTTTATTCTCTAATATCTTATTTTTTGCATATTCTAGATTTGATATTTGAATTTCAATATCATTTTTTCGTACATAATCTATATTTACAGTATTTATTTGATTTTTATAATCTTCGATTTGATAATCCAGACTTTTCAGAATAGTATCATAGCCTTCCATTGAAAAATTAGGGGAATACTCAACATGTTTCAGAATATCATTCGGTGATGAACTTGGATAACGATTAATAATAGAAATTAATGTTTTATAAACATCACTTAAGTTCTCCTTTTTGGATTGAAGTGCTTTTTGATGTGTTTCAAATTTTCTTCTAATCACTTCTATATAAACATTTACAATCATCGTAACTATAGTCACAGTCAAAGTTGCTCCTGCACTAATTAGAGCTGTTATCATTGTTTCTGACATTATAATACCTCCAAGCTTTATTATCTCTTTGTTTTTGAACTACTAATCAATTTTCTTTGAATACGTTTCTCTTTTCAGTGGGCAGGTGTTTTTATTCCTATTTCCCCAACTCTTCTTTATACCAATAATACTTAATCATAAATTTTCAGCTTGAGTTCCTGCCTTGCCTGAAGCAATATCTCTACATTTACAAGTAACTAGTGCGGTGGTGTAGCTGCTGTTAATTGAGTCAAGGACAGTTAAGCTGTGTACTATTTGAACTGACTAGACTATAAATTCCCAACCGTTTTTCACATTTTAACGGGTTTTGGTGGAATAAAATGCAATTTCTTATTTATATAAATCACTTTTTTGTTTATATAATGTATCAGTATAAATTTTTAGACTAACCAACATTAAATCCCTTTAAAGCAATGTTGGTTAGTCTAGATTCATCTCTTTTTATACCATTCTATATTCTGTCAATTCAAGTCTACATTTTAGCGTTGGGGAGAAATTGTTATAAATGGATTTACTTCGTAATTTGATGTGAATAATTTCTCCCAAATCACTGATAAACCTTATTCTATCAACACTTCAACTTTCCTTACTCTTCGATCCTAGATATTAACGCTACCAACTCCACATGACTCGTATGCGGAAACATATCCACCGGCTGCACTTCCTCCGTCACATACCCACCATCTTCAAGAATACGCAAATCACGAGCTAGCGTCCCAGGATTACAGGACACATACACAACACGGTTTGGTTTCATCTTTAAAATCGTATCAAGCAGTGCTTCATCACAGCCTTTTCTTGGCGGATCGACGACTAGCGTATCTGCTTTGATGCCTTCTTTGTACCAGTTTGGGATAACGGTTTCTGCTTCGCCGACTGCGAATTCGACGTTGTTGATTTCGTTTAAGGCAGCGTTGCGTTTTGCGTCTTCAATTGCTTCTGGCACAATTTCCACGCCATATACTCTGCCTGCTTTTTGTGCGAGAAATAAGGAAATTGTACCGATTCCGCAATACGCATCGATCACGGTTTCTTCTCCTTGCAGCTCGGCATATTCAAGCGCTTTGTCGTAAAGCACCTTTGTTTGGGCTGGGTTCACTTGATAAAATGAGCGGGCTGAAATAGCAAATTTGATGTCGCCAATCGTGTCATAAATGTATTCTTCTCCCCATAAAACGGTCGTTTCGTCTCCAAAAATGACATTTGTCTTCTTTGAATTCACGTTTTGCACAATTGACCGAACGTGTGGGAAGCGTGCTATAATCTGCTCAATCACTTGCTGCTTTTGCGGAAAATCAGCCGTTCTTGTGACAAACACAACCATCATTTCACCTGTTGCCATGCCGTAGCGAACCATGACATGACGCAGCCAGCCTTTATGCCGCTCTTCGTTATATGCTTTGATGCCAAACGCATTGCAGATGTCTTTTACTGCCTGTACCACTTCGTCATTTTCTGATTGCTGGATCAAGCATTTTTCCATATCAATGATTTCATGGGTACGCTGCTGATAAAATCCAGCAACAAGTCCGCCTTCCCGTTCGCCAACTGGTACTTGTGCTTTGTTTCGGTAGTTCCAAGGGTCTTCCATGCCGAGTACAGGATGAACTTTTACACGGCTCATATCAAGCTTGCCGATCCGCTCCAATACGTCCTTTACTTGTTTCTGTTTAAAAAGCAGCTGACCTTCATAGCTCATGTGCTGAATTTGACAGCCTCCGCACTGCTTATAGATAGGACATGGCGCATCTTGCCTGTGCTGACTTTCCTTTGTCAGCTCCATGAGTCGTCCAAAAGCAAATCCTTTTTTGACACGTGTGACTTTGATTTTCCCTTGTTCCTCAGGAAGGGCATTCGGTACAAACACAGGGAAACCCTCAATTTTCGCTACACCTGCACCTTCGTGCGTTAAATCTTCGAAGGTTACATTGTAGTATTCATTCTTTTCAACAGGCGGTTTCATTTTCACCAATTTTATCACCTCATTTGCAAAGAAAAACTTGGTCGCCATAAGGAACCAAGTTTAGTCTTCACCCTATTTTTTCAGCTGTTGCTTTTGGCACAATAAATTCAATATGGCGATACAGATTTTCAAATTCACCTGGCAGCATGCCGCCGTATTCACCATCTAAATTCAATTGCATTTTATCTTTTACATCTACCTTTACGCGATTCGCTTTTGCGTAGATGACATTGTTATCATGAATATGCTCGCCTCTGAGTGCAAGGCTGACCACTCGAATGGCTTCTGCTAGATTGACCTTCTTTAGAATGATCAGGTCAAACATCCCATCATCTAGAATGGAATCTGGTGCGAGCTTTTCAAAGCCGCCTACTGAGTTTGTTAGTGAAACAAGAAACAGCATGATTTCTCCATGAAACAATTTGCCGTCATATTCAATTTCGACTTCTGTCGGGCGAATGGAAGGAAGCATCTCCATGCCTTTCAAATAATACGCAAGTTGTCCTAGCATGGTTTTCAGCTTACTAGGCACTTCATAGGTCAGCTCTGTTAATCGGCCGCCTCCCGCAATATTAATGAAATACTGTCCATTCACTTTACCAATATCAAGCGGCTTTGCTACACCATCAATGATGGCATCTGTCGCTTTTAAAATATCTTCTCTTGGAATGCCAAGTGCTCTTGCGAAGTCATTGGTCGTTCCAACTGGAATGATTCCTAATTTTGGTCTTTTTTCAAGCGGTGCTAATCCATTGACGACTTCATTAATCGTGCCGTCTCCACCAGCTGCTACAATTAAATCAAAATCTCTCTGTGCGGCTTTTTCGGCTGCTTGTGTTGCATCTCCTGCACATGTCGTCGCATGACAAGATGTTTCATAGCCAGCCTGTTCAAATTTTTGCAAAACCTGCGGTAAATTCTTCTTAAAGAGTTCACGTCCAGATGTCGGATTGTATATAATTCGAGCACGTTTCATTCATCATCATCCTATTATCATTATGCAATCTATTTTCACCACTAACAACCTTTAATTATACTATGAGATTTGAAAATGGCAACAGAACAACCCCCTAATATTTGAAATCTCACGGTACGTTTCCCTCAGCAGATCAGCATTCTGATAAGATAAAAGAAAACGATAAAAAGGATGGTATGCCATGAAAAAGCCTGTCTATTTCAACCATGACGGCGGTGTTGATGATCTCGTGTCCTTATTTCTACTTCTTCAAATGGAACACCTGAAAGTGATCGGGATGTCTGTGATTCCTGCTGATTGTTATTTAGAGCCTGCGCTGAGCGCCTCTCAGAAAATTATTGATCGTTTTAGCCCATATGAGATTGAAGTAGCCGCTTCCAATTCTAGAGGTGTGAATCCATTTCCAAAGGAATGGCGTATGCATGCTTTTTATGTAGATGCTTTGCCGATTTTAAATGAAAAAGGCGCTATTGATACAAAAGTATCTAAGCTTCCTGCACATCTTCACCTGATTGAAACGGTGAAAAAGTCAACCGAACCTGTTACGCTGCTCTTTACAGGACCGCTCACAGACCTTGCACGCGCCTTAGAAGAAGATCCTTCCATCTCAAATAAAATTGAGAAACTGGTATGGATGGGCGGCACATTCCTTGAAAAAGGCAATGTCGAAGAACCCGAGCATGATGGAACAGCAGAATGGAATGCTTTTTGGGACCCTTATGCTTTGAGCACCGTATTTCAAGAGCGTTTTCCAATTGAAATGGTCGCACTGGAAAGCACGAATCAAGTCCCGCTCACACTCGATGTCCGTCAACGATGGGCTTCCCTTCGCTCTCACATCGGGATTGACTTTATTGGACAATGTTATGCCTTTTGTCCGCCTCTCATTCATCACGAAACGAACTCGACTTACTACTTATGGGATGTGCTGACAACGATCACTCTTTCCTCCACCTCATTTACCCGTTCAAAAGAAATGAATGCAATTGTTTATACCGAATCGCCAAGACAAGGACGTACTGAAGAACATCCAGATGGAAAGACGATTCATGTCATTGACCACGTTGATCGGGATGCCTTTTTCCAAGCCTTTGAAGAGCTTATGAGAAAAGCGGTTTGTCAGATTTCATCATAAAAAAGCCCCGCCTATTAGCGGGGCTCAAATTGTTGACACAGGGCTAAAATGAACTTGATTTTAGCCCTGTGTCTTCTTTTCAGCGTGATAGAAAACCTTTGCAGTCAAGGAAGGACGAGTACCGGCGCGGAGCGAATTTGACATTCGTGAGCACCGGCACGCAGGACTGACAAAGAATGCGAGGGTTTGTCTACACGCTGAAGCCCCGCTCATGAGCGGGGCTTCCTCTTACTCTTCTTCAGCGTACTTTTTCTTACGTCTAAACTTGCTTAAGATTTCATACACGATTGGCACGATGACCAATGTGAGAAGTGTAGAACTTGTTAAACCGCCAATAACGGTGACGCCAAGTCCTTTTGATACGATCTGACTTCCGCCTTCAAAACCTAATGCGAGTGGCAGCAATGCACCAATTGTCGCAAGTGCCGTCATTAAGATTGGACGTAATCTTGTTGTACCTGCTTCAAGTAAGGCTTCTCTTGTTGAAAGTCCTTCTTTTTCTTTATGAATCACTCGGTCAATCAAGACAATGGCATTTGTTACAACGATTCCGATCAGCATCAGCAATCCAATCATGGCATTTAAGCTGATGGTTTCTTTCGCTACAAACAATCCAACGAGTGCACCAATAATCGTAAATGGAAGTGAGAACAGAATCGCAAATGGTGCAAGACCTCCGCCAAATGTAATGACGAGAACGAGGTATACTATAGCAATCGCTGCAAGCATTGCGAGTCCTAGCTGTGTAAAGGATTCCTCAATATCCGCACTTACACCGCCTGTATCAATCGTAACGCCAGATTTCAAATCAAGCTTGTCAACTTTCTTCTGGACATCTTGTGTCACACTTGATACGTCGTCTGTTGTCATGTCACCAGATACTTCAGCGTAAATCTTCCCATCACGCTTTGTCACAGTGTTTGCTGTTGTGCCATCTTTCACTTTCACCACATCGCCAATTCGGACTTGTTGTCCTGTTGGTGTTGTGATCTTTTTATTCTCTAGATCTTTTTTACTCTTGTATTCATCTTTTTCCGTTTGAAGCTTCACATCTAGTTCTTTGCCGTCCTCTGTTACTTTCGTCAACGTTGTTTCATTACTTTGAGGAGCGATCGCCTGTGCGATTTGTGAAGCGGTCAAGCCTAGTTTCGCCAGTTTTTCTTGATCTGCATTAAACGTATATTCGTCATACTTCTCAGATAAACTTGTGCTGACGTTTTTCAAGTTCTTCTCATCTTTTAAAATGTTCTCGACATCTTTGACTGTGCCTTCAATATCACTTGCTTTGTCACCGTACACATAGTACGTCACTGTATTGCTTGCGCCAGCAGATGAGAAGTCTTGTGATTTCCATTCCCCTTTAGACGTTTTGTCTTGAAGGGCTTTAACCACACGATCTTTTTCTTTATCAAAGTTCGGTGTGTCCTCGTCGTATTGTACGAAGAATAATGCACCGTTAGAGTTTCCACCAACACTTGCTGTCAGCGCATTTGAAGAGCCTAATGAATATTGAACCGTATTGACATGATCCCGTTTCATTAAGTAATCTTCTGCCTTTTTCGTTTCAGCAACGGCTTGTTCTCTTGTTTGTCCAGGCTCTGGCGTGTATGTCACCATTGCCGTTTTTTCTGCTTCCTGTGGTAAGAAGCTGACACCGACAAGTGGTGCGAGGAATAAGCTTCCGATCAGCATCAGAATCGCAATTCCTGACGTGATCCATTTATGGTTCAATGTCCAATTGAGTACACGTCTATAACCACCAGCAAGTTTGCTTGGTTTGTGTTCTTTTACCTTTTTCGCTTTGCCGTACAGGTTCTTTTTAAATAGGCTGTGAGCCATCATTGGAACGATTGTAATGGCGACAAGTAGTGAAGCCATTAGAGCAAACACAATGGTTAATGCAAATGGGATGAATAGTTCACCAATCATTCCACCCACTAGCGCTAATGGCAAGAATACCGCAATTGTGACAATCGTCGAAGACATAATCGGAATAAACATTTCTTTTGTTGCTTCTCTAACGAGTGCTTTGCCTTTTAACGGTTCATCTTTTAACGCCATTCGTCGATAGATGTTTTCTATGACGACAATCGAGTCATCGACAACACGTCCAATGGCGACTGTCATGGCACCAAGTGTCATGATATTTAATGTGATATCTAGCTGATTTAATAATAAAACAGCAATCAACAGGGATAACGGAATAGAGATGACCGAAATTAATGTTGATTTGATATCTCGAAGGAACAACATGATGATAATGATCGCAAAGATTGCTCCGATGATCGCCTTATTCAGCATTGTGCTGACGGATTCTTTAATCGGCTCTGCTTGATCATATGTCGTGCTGACTTTGATTCCTTTATTGTCTTTTTTGAATGTTTCAAGTTCTTTTGTGACTGCTTCTGCTACACTCACTGTGTTGGCATCAGAGCCTTTGACAATTTGCAGACCGATACTGTCTTTTCCGTTCGTTCTAGAAATCGATTCTGCATCTTTCACAACTTTAATATCTGCAATCTCAGAAAGTTTGATCGTCGGCAGCTCTACAGATTGACCGCTTGCTGCACCTGCACCAGTTTGCTGCTGAGCTGCTGCTGACTGCTGACTTGCACTTCCAGCCTGTTGATCAGCACCTTGAGCTCCTGCATTTCCTGAGCCGCTAGAAGGCGCTCCAGCTCCTGCGCTTCCCGCACCGCTGCTTGCACTTGGTGTAACAGGAATTCGCATGTTTTTCAAATCTTTAACACTTAAAATATTGCCATCCACTACGACTGATCTTTGCTTGTTGCCAAATGTGTATAACCCTAAAGGTACATTGACATCAGAGCCTTTGATCATGTTTTGGACAGTTTCTTCATCTAAACCATATTCCTTTAATTTCTTTTGTTTAAAAGAAAATTCTACTTCTTTGATTTGTTGTCCAGAAGCTTCGACAGAAGAGACACCATCTAAGCCTTGAAGAGAAGGAATAAGATCATTTTCCACTTTTTGTGTCAGGTCTTGTAAAGATTCTTTGTCACCAGAAACACTAAGAGCTAAGATTGGAATCGCGTTGATGCTAAAACGTGCGATTTTTGGTTTTTCTGCATTTTCTGGAAAATTGATATTGCTAATGGCATCTTCAATTTCCTTCTTTGCTTCATCCATATCTTTATTGTAATCGTACTCGATTTGAATCGATGAGGCATTTTCAAAAGAATTAGAAGTGACCACATTCACCCCATTGAGATTTTGTATCGACTTCTCAATTGGATCTGTCACCTTATCTGATACTTCGTCCGGCGTTGCGCCAGGATACGTTGTAGAAACCGTAATGACTGGAGTGTTGATATTCGGGATTGATTCTTGTTTCATATTCAATCCGGCATATAGACCAGCAACTGTTACGATAATCGTCATGAGCCATACAGCGAACTTGTTCTTTAATACAAAATTGATGATCGAATTCATTATGTCCTCCATTTTCCTTTATGTATTGACTGACTGGTCATTCTATATCATAATAAACGGTGATATACAATGCCGTCAACCATTTCACTTGCGTTTGACGTAACATTCTAAAGCTGAAGGGGCCTTATTTCATGAACGAAAAAAAAGAAAAAATCATTAAAGCAAGCATTCAGTTGTTTGCGAAAAAAGGTTTTTCTTCTACGACCATTCAGGAAATTGCAGATGAATGCGGAATTTCTAAAGGTGCATTTTATTTGCATTTCAAATCAAAAGAACAGCTTTTCAACAGAGCGTTTGAATATTATATCGACACGTCTATGCAAAGTATTGAAAAGATTCGAAAAGAAAATCAACATCTTGCGCCTAGAGATATCTTTCAGAAACAAATCGCTGAACAGTTCCAGCACTTTGCTGAGAACAAGGATTTTATCATTTTGATCCTCAGCGAGAACATTATTCCGGAAAACCAGCAAATTAAAAAGTATTCCAAAACGGTTAAAAAACAGATGAATGATGAAATCCAAATTTCTATTTTGACCACGTATGGACAGGAGATCGAACCATATATAACTGACCTGTCAGTCATGATTCAAGGAATCATCCAATCTTATGTGCAGGTACTGCTTTTGCAAGATCAGATGCAATTATCATGTGATGAGCTCTCATCCTTTATTCTTGACCGATTTGATGATTTGGTTCATGGGCTTCTTCGTTCTCATGCGAAGCCGATTCTGAAGCAAAACATTTGGGATGATGAAGCGCCAAATGCCGCTACTCTTCAAGAAGAGCTTCGATTGTTAAAATCTGAGCATCTGCTTTCGGATGATACCCTTGTATCCATTGAAGTTATTGAAGAAGAATTGGCCAAAGCTGAGCCTCGCAAGCCGGTCATTCAAGGGATGCTGACAAATTTAGAAACGTGTGAGGACTCCGCTGTCCAAAGAGCTGTGGAACAATTGAAGCTATTCCTCCAATGACAATACGTGGCGATGTTCACTTTAGTTCACCTTTATCCCCTTCGAATATGTGCTAAAGCTTATGCTTCATTATAAAAAAAGAACCAATGAATTGATATACGGCGGTGGTCTGAATCTGTGATAAGACCCTGTCATATCCATCAACAAAAAAACCGCCTCTTCCATGAGGCGGTTTTTGCAATTTATCGTTTTTTGATTTCTTCGAGAAGAATCTTGTTGACCATCGGCGGGTTTGCTTGGCCCTTCGATGCTTTCATGATTTGTCCGACTAAGAAACCAATTGCGCGGTCTTTTCCATTTTTGAAGTCTTCAATGGATTGCGGGTTGTTATCAAGTGCTTCTGTGACAAGTTTGAGCAGTGCACCTTCGTCAGAAATTTGGACAAGTCCTTTTTCTTTGACGATTGTTTCTGCGTCGCCCCCATTTTCGATAAGTTCTTTGAATACCTTTTTGGCAATCTTAGAAGAAATCGTTCCTTTTTCGATAAGCTTGATCATACCAGCCAGTCCTTGCGGCGTTAGCTTCGTATCTTCCAGCTCTTTTTGAGCCGAGTTCAAGTAGGCAGATACTTCACCCATGAGCCAGTTTGATGCTTGCTTCGCTTCAGCACCTTCTGAAATGGTCGCTTCAAAGAAATCAGACATTTCTTTTGTCAGCGTCAGTACCATTGCGTCATATGCAGGAAGTCCAAGTTCATCAATGTAGCGTTTGCGGCGCTCGTCTGGAAGCTCTGGAATGGATGCTCTTACGCGTTCTTTCCACTCGTCATCAATATACAGCTCCACTAAATCTGGTTCTGGGAAGTAGCGGTAATCATCAGAACCTTCTTTGACACGCATGAGGATCGTCTTTTTAGACGCTTCGTCATAGCGGCGAGTTTCTTGTTCGATCAATCCGCCAGAAAGCAATACTTGCTCTTGGCGTTTTTCTTCGAACTCAAGACCTTTTTGGACGAATGCGAATGAGTTCAAGTTCTTGAGCTCTGTTTTCGTTCCAAATTCTTCACGGCCGATTGGACGAAGAGAAATGTTGGCATCACAGCGCAGTGAGCCTTCTTCCATCTTACAGTCAGAGACGCCTGTATATTGAATAATGGATTTTAATTTTTCTAAGTAAGCATACGCTTCTTCTGGCGTACGAATGTCAGGCTCAGATACGATTTCAACAAGTGGTGTACCTTGACGGTTGAAATCGACGAGTGAATAACCGTCGCCTGTGTGCGTCAGTTTTCCTGCATCCTCTTCCAAATGAAGACGTGTAATACCAATTCGTTTTGTCTTGCCGTCTACTTCAATTTCAATCCAGCCGTTTTCACCGATCGGTTTATCAAATTGAGAAATTTGATACGCCTTTGGGTTATCAGGATAGAAATAGTTTTTACGGTCAAATTTTGTATCAGTTGCAATCTCACAGTTCAGTGCCATTGCTGCTTTCATGGCAAAGTTCACCGCTTCTTTGTTCAGCACAGGAAGTACGCCAGGATAACCAAGATCGATGACACTTGTTTGCGTATTGGCAGCCGCACCAAAAGGCGTCGGTGAGCTTGAGAAAATTTTTGATTGTGTTTTGAGCTCTACGTGGACTTCAAGTCCAATTACCGTTTCAAAGTTCATTCTGATTCACCCCTTACAGTTCAGGTTTTGCTTTATGATGATCTGTTGCTTGTTCGAAAGCGTGAGCCACGCGGTAAACGGTTCCTTCATCAAAGTGTTTACCAATGATTTGTAGTCCTAATGGAAGACCATTTGCAAATCCACAAGGCACACTGATTCCTGGAACGCCTGCAAGGTTAACAGGGATCGTTAAAATATCGTTTGCATACATTGTGAGTGGATCGCTTGTCTTTTCACCAATGTTAAATGCCGGAGTTGGTGTTGTTGGTCCTACAATGACATCATACTTTTCGAAAACATCTTCAAAGTCTTTTTTGATCAGCGTACGGACTTTTTGCGCCTTTTTATAGTATGCATCGTAATATCCTGAGCTTAGAGCGAATGTGCCAAGCATGATGCGGCGTTTCACTTCGTCTCCAAAGCCTTCAGAACGGGTATTTTTATATAAATCAATCAGGTTGTCTGCATTGTCTGTACGGTAGCCATAGCGAATACCGTCAAAACGTGCAAGGTTTGCAGATGCTTCTGAAGACGACAGTAAGTAGTACGTCGCAAGCGCATATTTAGAATGCGGAAGAGACACTTCTTCCCATGTCGCACCAAGTCCTTCTAATACTTTCAACGCTTGAAGAACAGACTCTTTTGCTTCTTCGCCAACACCTTCGCCAAGATATTCTTTTGGCACAGCGATTTTCAAGCCTTTGATGTCGCCAGTTAATGAAGAAAGAAAATCTGGGACATCGACATTTGCACTCGTTGCGTCCATTTGATCAACACCAGAAATCGCTTGAAGAACATATGCGTTGTCCTCAACATTACGCGTAATCGGCCCAATTTGATCTAATGATGAAGCAAATGCGATTAAACCGTATCTAGATACACGGCCATACGTTGGTTTAAGACCAACAACACCACAGAATGATGCCGGCTGGCGAATGGAGCCGCCTGTATCTGATCCAAGAGAGAATGGTACTTCTCCAGCTGCAACAGATGCTGCTGAGCCACCACTTGACCCACCTGGAACTGTATTTAAATTCCACGGGTTCTTCGTTGCTTTGAAGCCTGAGTTCTCCGTAGAAGATCCCATCGCAAATTCGTCCATGTTTAATTTACCGATTGTGACAGCTTCCGCTTCTCTTAAGCGGTTCACAACGGTTGCATCGTAAATAGGATCGAAGTTTTGCAAGATTTTACTTGATGCCGTTGTACGTAAATCTTTCGTCACGATGTTATCTTTGACACCGATCGGCATACCGAACAATAGACCAAGCTCGTCCTTTTCACCAACGGCCTCGTCCAATTCTTTTGCGTACGCACGTGCTTTCTCTTCGTCCAGCGCTAGGAATGCTTGTACTTTCCCGTCTACTTCATGGATTCGTTTATAAGACTCGTCCACTAAATCAGAAACAGACAGTTCCTTTTTATGTAAAAGCTCTTTTAATTCAGAAATTTTGTGGTCAAACAGTGACATGCCTCAGGCCTCCTTTAGTCCAAAATTGATGGCACACGAATATAGCCGTCTTTATGATCAGGCGCGTTTTTGATGACTGCCTCAATGGAAAGACCTTTATTCGGAACATCTTCTCTCATGACGTTTTTCATTTTTAATACGTGTGTTGTTGGTTCAACGTTTTCCGTATCTACCTCGTTTAACTGCTCTGCAAATGAAATGATGCTATCAAGCTGTTCTGTAAACATCTCAGCTTCTTCTTCTGTAATCGCAAGCCGTGCCAAATGCGCAACATGCTTTACTTCTTCTATTGAAATTCTTGACATGCAGGTTCACCTCCAAAAATGATACGTGTTCGTGGTCATGATCATAAGTCATATACACTTTATCATATCAAATTTTACTGTTCTAAAGCAACTTTACGAGGTCGCCCAGAAAGGCTTTGTCCACTAATATGCCATTGTGGTGCAGTCATTGTCTAAAATATTCATCAAGGTGACTTTTTATTTTTCAGAAAATTTTTTCTTTTATTTAATTGGGTAAGCGCTTACATATAGACGCTTATCACGCATAGACGTATTTTTTTGTCTGATGAGGATGTTTAAGAAGGTTGATCACTTGGGAATACTCTGATAGGTTAAGTAACCATAGCAGTGAGCAGACAGTTCAATAGGCTGTTCTTTGTATATTTTGATTGAGGTGATGTCAAATTAATACGAAAAAGGTGATATGGAAACATGAGTATTGAGATTGTAATTTCTCTATCTATTTATTTTATTGGAATGCTTGCCATTGGCTGGTATGCATTCAGAAAAACAAATGACTTGAATGATTATATGTTAGGCGGACGCGGGTTAGGTCCTTATGTAACGGCTCTATCTGCTGGTGCAGCTGATATGAGTGGGTGGATGCTGATGGGGCTTCCAGGCGCTATGTATACAACCGGTCTTTCATCTGGATGGCTTGCTGTTGGTTTAATTAGTGGGGCTTACTTAAACTATCTATTCCTAGCGCCACGATTGAGATCGTATACAGAAGTTGCTGATGATGCGATTACCATTCCAGACTTTTTTGACAAACGGTTTAAAGACTCATCTACTTTATTGAAAGCTGTCTCAGCTGTCATCATTATGATTTTCTTTACGCTTTACACCTCATCAGGTATGGTATCAGGCGGACGCTTATTTGAATCAGCGTTTGGTGCTCATTATATGTTTGGTTTAATCTTAACCTCTAGTATCGTGATTTTGTACACACTATTCGGCGGCTTTTTGGCAGTTAGTTTAACTGATTTTGTTCAAGGAGCTATTATGTTTTTAGCATTAGTGCTCGTGCCGATCGTTGCCTTTACTCAATTAGGTGGACCTGTTGCCACATTCAATGATATTCAACAGATTGACCCTAAATTGCTTGATATTTTTAGAGGAACGAGCGTCATTGGCATTATTTCCTTCCTCGCTTGGGGACTCGGTTACTTTGGACAGCCGCACATTATTGTTCGCTTTATGGCGATTACGACTGTAAAAGATTTAAAGCCAGCACGTCGTATCGGTATGAGCTGGATGATTGTGTCTGTCATTGGTTCACTATCTGTCGGTTTAGTCGGCGTGGCGTATGTTCATGAAACAAGCACCACTTTGGCAGACCCAGAAACCATCTTTATTGTGTTTTCTAAAGTGTTATTCCATCCATATATTACTGGATTTTTACTTTCTGCCATTTTAGCTGCAATTATGAGTTCAATTTCTTCTCAGCTACTTGTCACTGCAAGTGCGATGACAGAGGATTTATACCGTACATTCTTTAGAAGAAAAGCCTCTGACAAAGAACTTGTGATGATTGGACGTATCTCTGTACTAGTCGTAGCGATTGTTGCCATTTGTCTCTCTCTAAACCCAAGTGATACCATTCTTGACCTTGTCGGTTATGCTTGGGCTGGGTTTGGATCTTCATTCGGTCCAGTCATCTTGTTATGTCTATACTGGAAACGAATGAATCATCATGGCGCTTTAGCCGGAATGATTGTTGGGGCTGTTGTCGTTCTCGTTTGGATTTCAACAGGCTTAAACAACACGACTGGATTGTACGAAATGGTTCCTGGATTTATTTTAAGTGGTTTGACTGCTATTATTGTCAGCCTCTTAACAAATAAACCGTCTAAAGCTTCTAAAAAGCTGTTTAGCAAAATGGAAGACCATCTCGAAGAAGAAACAAAATAACCAGACATGAGGAGTCATCTGCATTATGCGGATGACTCTCTTTATTTTTAAATAAAATGCTTTTCTTTCTCCCGTTTCTGAATAAAATAGAAGTTGTGCAGCCATAGGGGCTGTGAGAAGATCATATACATGATGTGAAACGTACATGAAGTGAAAGGAGCGATACGCATGTTTTGGACAATTGAATGGGATACGGTCTTAAAATTAGCCGTTGCCACCTTAATCGGTTTGATCATCGGTCTTGAACGCGAACTTAAGAAAAAGCCGCTTGGGCTGAAAACGTGTATTGTCATTGCTGTCAGCTCCTGCGTATTAACCATCATCAGCATTGATGCAGCCTACAATTTCCCTCGAGTCTCTAAGCTTCAAATGGACCCACTCAGGTTACCGGCGCAAATTATATCTGGTGTTGGTTTTATTGGAGCAGGTGTGATTCTTCGCAAAAGCAATGATGTCATCTCAGGTCTTACGACATCTGCGATGATTTGGGGAGCAGCAGGACTTGGGGTTGCAACAGGTGCAGGTTTTTATAAAGAAGCCTTCCTCAGTCTTTTCTTTATTCTCGTCAGTGTGGAATTTTTACCTTGGCTCTTCCAGCGGATTGGACCCATTCGCTTACAGGAAAAAGAAATCCGCATCAGAATGTCACTTTCTGATCGAAACCGCATGACAGAGATTTTAAAAGAAATGAAAGCACTCAATATTCGCATTCATTCTGTACGTATTGATGATTTAAAGGAAAAAGACTATCCGATCATGGAAGTACGTGTTCGCGTACATAAAGACCGCTATACAACCGATGTGTACTTTGATATTAAAGATTTAGAAGGCGTTGTTGGTGTGAAGTGTGATACGGTTTAGGATAAAAAGCCCCTTGCTATGTGAAACAGCAAGGGGCTTTCTATTTATGTTGTTAGCTGATGAAAGTCAAAAGGCGTAATTGGGGTTTTGTCCTCAATCTCCTTTCGAAAACGCGCCAGCATGGCACTTTCGTCAGCGCTTAGTGTTCGGAGATCAAATGCTTGATGTAAAAGCCCATAAATAAGCATATGACGCAGCATAAGGAAATCTGGTATTGTCGCCAGCCATGCGTCATCAAGCTCATTCTCCTGTCGATAGCCTTTGAGAAAATGGCTCATAAATTCACCCGTAAATTCAGCTTTATCCTCATACGGAATCACCGGATACCAAAGAACGTTGTATAGCAAAATGCTTATATCATTGATAAACCAGTGATACCCACAATCATCAAAATCAAATGCAATGATTTCTCCCTGATGATAATGGAAGTTCCCGTGATGTAAATCCGCATGCACCAGTCCATAGACATCCTTGGATATTCGGAGCTGGTGAAGCTTTTGCATCAGTTCATCTTTTCTCTGCAACACAACCGTTTGATCAGAAGGAATATACGTTTCAAGCTTTAATTGCTCCTCCTCATACCACTCTTGACGCTTATAGCGAGGATCTTTCACTTGATATTGTTTAGTCGTTTGATGCATACGCCCAGTATAGGCTCCTAACGCTTGAAACAACTGTCCATTCCAATCTGCTTCGGTCACTTTTCTGCCGGGCGCCTTTTCGTACACTCTCAGCAAAAAAGCGCCTCCTGCTTGATCGGGAATCGCTTCAACATCTTTTCCTCTTGCGGATAAAACCGGTTTAGCTACTGAGATTCCATGTTGAGATAAATACCGAATCCAGTCCATTTCTCCTAGAATATATGTGCTTGAGCGGCGAATGGTATGGGTAATTTTCAATATATAACTTGACCCTTTTTCATCCGTATATTCATACACATAATTTTCTGCATCGGCTAGAAATGTGACCTGTTCTGGCTGAAAATGATAGAGTAGAGCCGCTTTCTTTAAGACCATTTGTTCATCGTATCGTGCTTTTACTTCTTTATGCATGCTGATTCTCCTTTTATCGTCTTTTTACTTATACATGACGGTAATCAGCATTTATACGAGCATCAACATACCTGCCTTTCCTTTTGGTTTCTTCACATACTTTGACAAAAGTTGAAAAATTCCTCTAATTAGAAATAAAAAACCGCCAAAAGGCGGTTTTTATTTAGTCATATATATGGACCGTTGGTTCTTTATCTTCTGCATTTTTTGTGATGAGGGCTTCTTGCTGATCAGAAGAGGTGATGTTGATTTCTATATTGGTGCTCTTATAGTAATCCATGACTTCACCTGTTAAGTATTGCGTAAATGCCACGACTTCTGTTTTTCCGTAGAATTGCATTGGAATTTCTACTTTCATTTTTTGCAAGTTCCCGTTTTTATAGAAACCTTTGCCTACCACACCTGTGTAATTCGGGAAGTAGTCTTCTACCTTTGTCTTGAAGCGGTCAAATCGCTCTGAATCATCTTTGTAGCTGCTCTTGGCATTATCTGAAGGGAAGAAGACATTCTCTTCTTTAATCGTATCCCAACTACCAATATCAGCTGATCCTGCTTTTACATCGGTTTTAGCGATGAAGTTTCCTGGAACAATAGATGATTTTGGTGCTTGTTTATAAAGAGCAATCATGACTGGGACTTTTTGCAGTCCGTCCATTTGACGAAGGCGTTTAATGACTTGTTCCGCAATTTTTTCGCCCTCTGCTAAAAGTTTCTTTGAATTCTTCGATGAATCGATGGTCACCTCTTGCTGAGGATCCCCGATATTTTCGCGATAATAATAGACAGAGTTAAGCGCAAGACCGATGACAACCCCGCCAAGCTGTAAGCTATTTTTATCTTTTCTGATTAAGTAATTATGTTCTAGCATGGAAGCTAAGTAGATTGGACTATTTTCATTTTTTGACTTTGTTGAACCTGAGTTTGGAAGAGCAGGGTTTAAGCCTAAGTTCTTAAAGTCTTTGTCTTCTTTTTCAGCTTTTTTCAGATCACTGCCTGTTTTTTTGCGGGCAAGCCAGCTGAGAACAGTATCTTCATCTAAATGCTGTCCTTCTTGGAACAGATAGTCGTTTGTATTGAATGATTCTGTTGCCAGGCGCATGAGTCCTGTTTCAAATTCATCAATGTCTAAGCGTGTATTGAGACGCTCTGCTGTTAGTCCTCTTGCCGCTCCTTGTTTAAACGGCAGCACCATTTTGTAATAGGAATCAGAGATGTTGTACATTGGGATGATCGCTGTTTCTTTCGTTTCATCCGTTTTTTGTGTGACCTCTTCCTCATCCTTTCCCCCAAAAGGTGCACACGCTGACAATACCAGTGTGAGCATTGTCAGCAGCAATAGCAACTTTTTCAATAGAAAACACTCCTCTTATTTCTTTAGCTCCTCGAGCATTTTGGCTTCGTCCCAAATTTCAATATTGAGTTCTTCTGCCTTTGTCAGCTTACTTCCAGCTGCTTCGCCGGCAATGACTAAGTCTGTTTTTTTACTTACGCTACCTGCTAACTTGCCGCCTAATGCTTCGATCGCTGCCTTTGCATCATTACGAGACATTTCTTCTAATTTCCCCGTCAGCACAATCGTTTTTCCTGCAAAGTAGGAATCACTTTCTTCTACTTTCACCGGTTTTGGCCCTGTGTAGGTCATATTGACCCCAAGTTCTTTTAGTTCATTTAGCAGATCTAGTATTTCTTCTTTCTCAAAGTACGTGACAACTGCATCGGCCATTTTTTCACCAATTTCATCTACTTCAAGTAATTGTTCTTTCGTTGCTTGTTTTAACTGATCGATATCCTCAAAGTGCATGGCCAACGTCTTCGCTGCTTTAGAACCAATAAATCGAATACCAAGTCCAAATAATAACCGTTCAAGAGAGTTTTCTTTCGATTGCTCGATCGAACGCAGTAAGTTATCGACTGATTTTTCGCCCATTCGTTCTAGCTGAATCAACTCTTCTTTTGTTAAACGGTAAAGGTCTGATACACGAGAGACAAGCTGTTCTTTGAAAAGTTGTGTAATAACTCGCTCGCCTAGCCCATCAATATTCATCGCATTACGAGACACAAAGTGAATGAGTCCTTCACGTATTTGAGCGGGGCATTGTGGATTGATGCACCGAAGCGCCACTTCTCCTTCAATTCTGACCAGCTCACTATGACACTCTGGACACTCGGTCGGCATGTGAAACGGCTTTTCTTCTCCTGTTCGCTGATCAACAAGGACCCCTGCAACCTCTGGGATAATATCGCCCGCTTTTTTGACAATCACTTGATCAAAAAGGCGGATATCCTTCTCTTTGATCAAATCTTCATTATGAAGAGAAGCACGCTGCACTGTCGTTCCTGCCACTTTTACAGGCTCAAGAATCGCTGTTGGGGTGATGACGCCAGTACGCCCCACACTTAGTTCAATATCAATCAGCTTCGTCACGACTTCTTCAGCCGGAAATTTGTACGCAACAGCCCAGCGTGGACTTTTTGCTGTGAAGCCTAGTTCTTCTTGCTGAGCCAATGAATTGACTTTAATGACAATGCCATCGATTTCGTATGAGAAATCAGCACGCTTTGTTTTCAGTGTTTCAATGAGGTCGATCACTTCTTCAATGGTTTGGCACATCCGTCTTTCTTTGTTCGTTTTAAAGCCAAGCTCATCGAGAAGATCAAGTCCTGCGCTTTGCGTTTCAACACCAATTTCATCAAGCTCCGCTATACTGTAGACGAAGATATCAAGGTTTCGTTTCGCTGCAATTTTCGTATCGAGCTGACGAAGTGAGCCAGCAGCCGCATTACGCGGGTTCGCAAACGGCTCTTCTTCGTTTTGTAATCTTTTTTCGTTAAGGGCTTCAAAAGAAGGTTTTGGCATAAATGCCTCGCCCCTCACTTCAATCGACAGAGGCCGATTGATTTTGAGCGGGATGGAACGAATGGTTTTGAGGTTCTCGGTAATATCTTCACCTGTTGTCCCATCACCCCGCGTGGCACCCCGGACAAACACGCCATTTTCATAACGGAGAGAAACAGCGAGTCCGTCAATTTTCAGCTCGACATTGTAAGCGACGTCGTCACCGACTGCCTGACGAACCCGGCGGTCAAAATCAAGAAGGTCCTGTTCATGAAACGCATTGCCGAGACTGAGCATCGGTGTACCGTGACGTACTTTTTGGAAGGCGTCTAAAACAGCACCTCCTACTCTTTGCGAGGGTGAATCCGCTGCTTTTAAATCAGGGTATTCTTCCTCCAGAGAAATCAGCTCACGCATCCGCGCATCATATTCAGCGTCAGGAACACTTGGACGATCCAGTGTGTGATATTCGTAGTTGTATTGATTCAAAATCTGGTGTAGTTCCTCGATCCGGCGTTTCGCTGCTTCTTTATCCATCTGCTTCTTCCTTTCACTTCATCCGTTTTGTCAGTCCTATCAGTTTATTGCTTTTCGATTGGCGCAAATGCGGCAAGGAGACGCTTAATGCCTGTAGGGCTTGGGAAGGCAATATCAAGCTCTGTACTATCCCCACTACCTTTTACACTCACAACCGTGCCAACGCCCCATTTTTTATGAGCGGCTTTATCACCGACAGCCCAACCAATGCTGCCGCCGCCTGTGTTTTGAATGGTTTGCGTTTGGGGACGTGAGACAGGCCCTCGTCTTTGCGGTCTTTCTCTCGTTTGGCCAAACGGTGTTTTCGTTTCTTTTTTCTCATTTAGGTTGTCCAATAAATCAGCTGGTATTTCTCTGATAAATCGTGATTCCAGATTCATGTTCGTCCGGCCGAATAACGTTCTCATCTTCGCACTTGATAAATAAAGCTCTTCTTCGGCCCGAGTGATCCCCACGTAAGCAAGACGGCGCTCTTCTTCCATCTCGGCATCTTCCATTAATGAACGGCTGTGCGGGAAGACGCCTTCCTCCATGCCCATTAAGAACACAACAGGGAATTCAAGTCCTTTTGCGGCGTGAAGCGTCATTAAAATGACCGCATCCTGATCTTCTTCCTCAGCCTCATCCAGCTTATCAATGTCTGCGACGAGGGCGAGGTCTGTCAGAAAGGTGACAAGTGATTTATCTTCATTTTGTTCTTCAAAGTTTTTAGTGACCGATAGAAACTCGTCAATATTTTCTAAACGGCTTTGTGCTTCAATCGTTTTTTCGATCTTCAGTGCTTCACGGTAACCTGTTTTCTCTAGGATCTCTTCCGTTAATTCTGTGACAGATAAATAATCCTGCATATTTGTCATTTGATCAATGAGCTGTTTGAACTCATCAAGTGCATTGGCTGCTCTTGCACTGAGTCCGATGAAATCCACCTGACCAAGTGCTTCAAACATAGAGAGATCATTCATTTCTGCGTATGCGGCAATTTTATCAACAGAAGTCGCCCCAATTCCACGCTTTGGTACGTTGACAATGCGTGCAAAACTAATATCGTCATCTGGATTTGCCACAAGGCGTAAGTATGCCAAAATGTCCTTGATCTCTTTTCTGTCATAGAACTTCGTGCCGCCGACAATGTTGTATTGAATGTTCGCCTTCATTAACGTTTCCTCTATGACACGTGACTGAGCGTTCGTTCGATAGAGGATCGCAAAATCAGATAACTTACGCTTGCCGCTCTGATGAAGCTGACGAATCTTGCCAGCGACAAATTGACCTTCACCGAATTCATTATCTGCACGGTAATAGGCAATCTTCGCTCCTTCGTCATTTTCTGTCCAAAGGTTTTTTGGCTTACGGTTTGAATTGTTTTGAATGACCGTGTTTGCGGCATTCAGAATACGTTTAGTCGATCTGTAATTTTGCTCAAGCAAAATCACTTCACTGGACGGATAATCTTTTTCAAAGGAAAGAATGTTTGTAATATCCGCTCCACGCCAGCGATAGATAGACTGATCCGAGTCACCGACCACACATATATTTTGAAAACGCTGAGCGAGCAATTTCACAAGCATGTACTGCGCTCTGTTTGTATCCTGATACTCATCGACATGAATGTATTGAAATTTTCGCTGATAGTGTTCTAATACTTCAGGAATCCGCTCAAACAGACGAATCGTCATCATAATAAGATCATCAAAATCGAGTGATTGGTTTTTGAGTAATCGTTTTTGATAATCTGTGTAGACGTCGCTGACCACTTGATCATAGAAATCACCAGCAGTTTTAGCGTATTCCTCTGCGTCAATGAGTTCGTTTTTTGCACTACTGATTGAACCTAAAATGCTACGTGGATCAAACTTTTTAGGATCGATATTTCGTTCTTTTAAAATGTTTTTAATGACTGAAAGCTGATCAGATGTGTCTAATATAGAAAAGTTGCGATTCACACCAATACGGTCAATATCGCGTCGTAAAATGCGCACACACATGCTGTGGAACGTAGAGATCCAAATGTCATCCGCACCAGGCCCTAAAATGGCTTGTACACGCTCACGCATTTCTCTTGCTGCTTTATTTGTAAAGGTAATCGCTAAAATATTCCACGGTGCCACATGCTTTTCTGCCATTAAATACGCAATTCGATGCGTGAGCACTCGTGTTTTTCCACTACCTGCTCCTGCCATCAGTAGCAGCGGCCCGTCTGTTGCTTTGACCGCTTCTTTCTGCGCGTCATTCAGCCCTTCTAATAGATGATTCGATATTTCATTCATTTCATTCACCGCCAATTCGAACTTATGTTCTATTTTAACCCGTTTCGTCTTGTTTGACTATGATGACTTTTTCACTGCGTCGACTGTCTTTAACGCTTCTTTAAAATTGTCATAAATGACGTTTCCCACTACGACAACGTCTGCGTGCTGTGCAAAGTCTTTCGCCTGCTCTTCGCTTTCAATACCGCCGCCATAAAATAGAACCGTTTCATGTAGCACTGCTTTGGTTTCTTTCACAAGCTCTATGTCTCCAAGCGTCCCGCTGTATTCTAAGTAAAAGATGGGCAGTTTCATCAAGTGCTCTGCCACTCTCGCATATGCCCTTACGTCATCTATATCCAGTGCCGTATTTGCCGCTGTCAGCTTAGCCGCTTTACACTCTTCGTTTAAGATGACATATCCTTCCGGCACAATCTCTTCCATTGACATCAAATCACCGTATTCCTTCATCGCATCCTTATGCAGACCAACAATCCAATCAGGATGAGCGCTGTTTAACACAGTGGGGATAAAATACAAGTCAAAGCCAGGCACAATCATCTCATGTGTCGAGATTTCAAGGACACATGGCACAAGAAAGCGGCGCACCTTTGACATCAGTTGCAGCACGTTGTCTTCTGTCACGTTGTCACTGCCGCCAATCAAAATGGCATCCGTACCGGATTCACAAATCGCTTCAAGTTGTTCATCGGAAATCTCTTTATTTGGATCGAGTTTAAAGACATGCTTCCACTCGGTAACATCATACATGAAAAACGTTCCTCCATTCGTTTCATTCCATTTAAATATTATAACAAAATCAGACACCGCAAAAAATGGGTAACCTCCTTCAGCTAAAAGTTTCATTCTTTTGAAAATAGTCGATTTTCACTTTAGGCGAGGTGAATGGAGACTATATGAAAAGCTCCACTTCAAGAGGAGCCGAGGGAGATCAATAGATGGATGCTGAACTGAAATGAGAGCTACTTCATCTCATCACATGATATTATACATGAAAGGAACATTTTACTATCGACCAATCAGGTGAATGATTTGAAAAGAACCATCACATATGATCAAACGATCGACATCGGATACATCTATCTCATCCCGCCTCGAATTGGGACAATCAAAGAAACCATTGAATTAGACGTAAATGAATGTGTGAACGTAGACATCGACAAAGAGGGCCGAGTGGCTGGGCTGGAGTTATTTGCAGAAGAAGCCAAGGTGTTGAAGCACACACCCGTTTATGAGGACGAGCTTTCGTTACGTTTTACGGATCAAGAAGTTCTCTCAACCTATCATTTATCGGGCATTGAATTTCTTTTCTCGACGCCTGATCACGAAGGGTTGATCGGTTTTACGATTGTCGATCCTCTTCGATATCACATCAAAAAAAAGACAAGAAAAAACCGTTTTGAATGGTCAAAACGGTTTTTCTAAACTATTGTCTCACTTCATTAAAATAATGAACAGATGTCATGGCCCCTTCATCGACCATCTTATTGTCTTGAATATCTAACGGATCAGGGTGACCAGCTTTTTCAGGAACCTTTTCATCTGATCGGAACATGCTTGCCCATTTTTTGAGATGCTGTTTATTTTTCACTGCTAATAACACTGCACCACCAACCCCTAATCCTGCAAGTACATACGCATTCGGACGCTTATTCATGTATGTTCCCTCCCCTTATGATCTTATTTGTAAGTTACCCCGCCTTTTCATTTCTAAACGTCACAATCTGTTGAAGTGGTTTCTCTTTCAATGAAAAGTGGAATAACAACAGTAATGATAGAGAAAAGAGGGGATTTTCGTGACAACAACTTTCATTGTCATTGGCGCATTATTAGTGATTTTTTTCATCATACCAATCATTTTATTCATCTGGATTTGGATGCGAGATGAAAAACAGGAAGAGCATTCTGTCCTACGAAATTATCCGGTCATTGGAAAGCTACGGTTTATTTTTGAAAAAATAGGACCTGAGCTTCGTCAATATCTGTTTCTAAATGATCGAGAGGAGCTTCCTTTCTCAAGAAGAGAATACGAGCAAGCTGTCATGTCTGGGAAGTACAAAAGCCGGACAATGGGCTTTGGATCAAAACGTGATTTTGACAAGCCTGGTTACTATATTCGCAACGTCCTATTTCCAAAGCAGCGAGATGAGTTACGCATCGATCAATCTGAAAAAATCCAAACAAAAGTGTATCAGATCGATCAAGACAATTTACTGAGAAGAAGTGAACATACAAAAGAGGTAGAAGCAAAACCTTACTATCTCCATCAAGAAGATGTACAAATCATTGGTGAACATACATGCCAAAAACCCTTCCACGTCAAAGGATTGATCGGTCAATCAGCCATGAGCTACGGCTCATTAGGCGACCGGGCGATTACGGCTCTATCCTCCGGGTTAAAAATGGCTGGCGGCACATGGATGAACACAGGTGAAGGCGGGCTTTCGCCTTACCATCTCAAAGGGGGCGCCGATATCATTTGCCAGATTGGGCCTGGTTTATTTGGGGTTCGAACAGAGGATGGCGCATTTTCATTTGAAGAGTTTAAGGAAAAAAGTGAGCACGAGGAAGTCAAAGCCTTTGAGCTGAAGCTAGCACAAGGAGCAAAAACACGCGGGGGACACATTGACGGTGAAAAAGTCACAGAAGAAATTGCCCAAATCCGTAAACTGCCGCCCCACCAATCCATTGACAGTCCAAATCGATTTGAGATGTTCCACTCCATTCCTGATATGTTTGATTTCATTGAACAGTTGCGAAGTATAGGCGGAAAGCCTGTCGGCATCAAGCTTGTGGTCGGACATAAAGAAAACATTGAGGAACTTGCAGCGTACATGAAAAAAAGCGGAAAGCATCCTGATTTCATTACAGTAGATGGCGGAGAAGGTGGCACTGGTGCATCCTTTCATGAATTGGCAGATTCCGCAGGGCTGCCGATTTTCACGGCACTCCCAATGGTCCATCAAATATTGAAGGTATACGGTGTAAGAGATCAGGTAAAACTCTTTGCTTCTGGCAAACTTCTCTCACCTGATAAAATTGCGATTGCCCTTTCCATGGGTGCTGACTTTGTCAATATCGCACGGGGACTCATGTTTTCAGTCGGGTGCATTCGCGCACAAGTGTGCCATACGAATAAATGCCCAGTCGGGGTTGCCACCACAGATCCAAAGCTGCAAAAGGGTTTATCCATTGAAGAAAAGAAATACCGCGTCTGCAATTATATCCTTTCTCTAAGAGAAGGTTTGTTTAACTTATCCGCAGCCGCAGGAATTGAATCTCCCATTCATTTTAATGAGAAACATATTGTCTACAGACAAGAAAATGGTCAGACAAGTGAAGTCCCTATTTTTTCAGGGACACAGCCGTCTGTCTAGTGTAAAATTTTAGAGTCTTAGAGAAACAGAATGACACCAACACAGTACATTAACAAATAAATGAAAAATTGAATATACACAGAATAAAAAAGCAGGGAGCCTCCCTGCTTTTTTATTGGACTTTATTAACATTGGTACATCACCATTTTTAAAAAAACTCTCTTCTAATTTCTTAACTGCCAATTTGCTCTACAACCTAGAGCATTCAATTGCATGCATTCTGCTTGGATGTTATTAAAAAACTTTCATTAAGTTGAAATCAAATACATGGTGCAAACGAACCTTCTCAATGTTGAATGGATATTGTACCATTCTTGTTGGATATCCATCATATTAACCGTACTATCAAAACCCATAGCTAAAGTATCTAGTTAAATTAAGCTTTTGCAACCAATAGTTGCATAGTGGTTGGTAGTGTGCAACTTATCAAACCATTACAATGACAATCAACATAATATAAAGGGGAGTTGCAAGATGTCATTAGGTTCCAATATTGCTGATAAAAGAAGAGCTTTAAAGTTATCGCAAGAATATGTAGCTGAGCAGTTAGGAGTGAGTCGGCAAGCAGTATCAAAATGGGAAACATATCAATCAGAACCATCGATGAAACATTTAATAAAATTAGCTGAATTATTTGATAGCGACATAAAAGAATTAGTATCTCCAGAACAACCTTCTTGGAAAAAAGACCAAGAAAATCGCATTAAACCAAATCAAAAAGATATAAGGATGCAACTCTCAGCAGTATTTGGTCGAATTCTAATGTTGATCAGTTTTTTAGGTTACACAGGCGCCTATTTTGACCCAGCTGCATATCAACTACCTATTTGGTATTTACACATTTGGTGGGGAGTTCTGTTTTTGACTGGATTTATTTTAACATTTATTGGGGCCATTGATTACTTTAATAGAAAATCTGGTTCAAAAAAAATAATAGGGCTTGATTGTTTATTAGTGACATCCTATTTTCTATATGAAATATTGCCTTTTGAAAGAAATATAAATACATTGGTTTCATTACTTTTTGGTATTTCCATTCTGATTATAATAAACATTTACTTTTTCATCCCTACATGGAGGAAATCAAATCATTAAACAAAATTTTAGAATAGAGTTCCATAACACTGTCTATTAGATGCAGTTAATGTACTGATTTTTTGGGTTCCTAATAGGGAATAAGACAAATCTATTGCACAAAATAGTCAAGAAATACGAAAGAGAAAAAAAAATAAAAAACAGGACCGCTTCATTCAGCCAGTCCTTGTTTGTTTTTTCAGCGCTCTTCATAAAAAAACTGTAAACAACGCCATTCTTGTTGAAAAGGATTGTTTACAGTGAAAGCTGTTTTATTTTGTTTCGTCATTTGCCTGCTGTTCTGCTACGCGGTCAAGTGCCATCGTATAGGCATCGTTTCCGTAGTTCAAGCAGCGTTTGACACGTGAGATAGTGGCTGTACTTGCACCTGTCTCCGTCTCAATTTTATGATACGTGTTTCCCTCGCGAAGCATACGTGCTACTTCAAGACGCTGTGATAAAGATTGAATTTCATTGATGGTACACAAATCATCAAAGAATCGATAGCATTCTTCCAGGTCTTTAAGGGATAAGATGGAGTTGAATAACTGATCTAAGCTTTTGCCCCTTAATTTATCAATTTGCATCTTTATACATCTTCTCCTTTACTATTGGCACCGCTTCGCACTGACTTTTCCGAGAAAGCGGTATCTTTCCTGACTCATTTTTTTCAACCTCAGCAATGAGCTTTGAACGAATCATGACAGGTTTGGTTCTACGCTGAAAATGCCATCAGGTTCTTTCGTAAGCCGAAGCTTCTTTATCGTAAACAAATTCGACAAGTTTTGTCATATTCCTTGTGCGACAATCTGACAAACTTGTTTGTCTCCGATATCTAGAACACTTCTGCTCTGTTAAGTCTTTCCCTAAAAAACAGTATGTGTAGAAAGCTTGGCGAGACGACAAACCTGCGCCCCGCCTTGCTTAATTATTCAAAATATGTTGGTCGGCCAGCGTAACCGACAGATTCATTTTACAATTGGGCACTTCATTCGTCATGTCAAAGCCCTATGCTTTGTCACCATATCTAGCAGCGAAGAGATCCATTGCTCACTCCTGGCCTATAACAGCGGTCAGAAATCTAGCAAATATGATACAGCTCCACTCTGTTATATTTTAACGCATTATAGACGGAAAGAGTACAGTTTTTTTCATGACATCAAATATTCCTCTTGGTGTCACTCGAATATACGGCAAGTGTGTGCTTTGGAAAAAGACAAGTGTATCAATCGGGCAGTCAAATGGATACCCTCGCTCAATGAGTAGCTCGCGTAACGTTTGCTCCTGCTGAAGAACCGTTTCAAACGGTTCAGCTGATGCACAGCCTGATAATTGCAGCGGGATTTCATGCAAAATCTTTCCGTTTTCTGTGAGCACGATTCCTCCGCCAATTTCTTTCATTCGCTTATGAGCGAGCATCATATCATCTTTATTTTTCCCAATCACTAAAATGTCACCAGTGGTTGAAAATGAGCTGACAAACCCTTGCACCTTGTTTGCAAATCCTTTTAACATTGTGTTCACGCGCCACTCGCCTTTTCGATCAATCAAACTGAAGAAGCTTTGATCATGGTCACAGGACAGCTGATTGACAGAGTTATCAATCTCCACTGTATAAGGCTCCATGATGACAGCATTTCGCATTTTGACACCAAGCGGCATTGAGAATTGCAAGTCACTCATCGTCAGGTCATAGCTTAAATCTAATGGTTCAAGCCCACCATTTTCCCATTTTGTCTCTTGGAATTGATGCTGGTTCTCCCCCTCTAATTTCAGGATTACCCCTTTAGAAATCACCGTTTCTGGATTTGGATTCATCGGATCATCTAAAATATTCAAAGAAGCCAATCGGCCAGGACCGACCACGCCTAATAAGTCATCAATTTGATAGTATTTCGCAATGTTAAAAGTCGCCATATTGTACGCATCAATAGTAGGCACGCCTTCTTCAAGGGCAATGGAAATGAGACGATTGATCATGCCTTCTTCATAAAAGTGAGGCGCTGATCCATCTGTTGTATAGAAAAAGTGATCGTAGTGCCTAAAGTCACGCTCATGCAATTCCCTTAAAATGTTCACTAAATCTGGGCGGATGGAAGAATGACGCAAGGACACATGATAACCTAGAGACAAGCGTTTGAGCACATCGTCTGCATTCATTGCTTCATGATCACTGTCCGCTCCAAACAGCTTCATTTTTGTTAGCGTTTTCTCAGAAGCCCCAGGGAAATGCCCTTCAATTCGTTTTCTCTGCTTCTTCGTTTCTTGCATGCAATATAAAATGAGATCATCACCGTCCATTAATCTTGGCCAGCTCGTTAATTCGCCGCCTTGAAGGACGTCGGGATGATCAATCCATTCTTTCCGATAGTTAATAGGAAGCATCTCATCTTCATACCTGACCTCGGTTTGAAGATCGTATCTGGACCACCAGAAGTACTGAAATGGCTGCTTTTTTAATTCACACAGAGTGGAAAGCGCTTTCTTTTCATTGCTTTGCAAAAGAAGAAATAAGTTATCGCTGACCATCGTTGTTGTGCCAAATTGAGACACATATTCTGCAAGTGATTGGGGATTATAAATATGGAACGGATGCGCGTGAGGTTCAATATACCCCGGCACAATGTATTTACCTTCACAATCAATCACACGTTTAGCTGATTTATTTTGAGGAAGCTCTGCTCCGACATAAACAATTCGATCATCATGTATCCAAATATTTGCCTTCACCCATTGCTTCAAAAACGGGTTTAGCACGAGTCCATTCGTTAAAAGGAGTGTTGGAACTATTTTTGAGTCGACTACATCGATTTGTGTGCGGATGTCATTGTTTCTCCAATTAAAAGTACGTTCGGACATTCACATACTCTCCTTCATTTGTATTAGCCCTATCGTAACATAACGAACCACGTTACGCATTAATGAAACGTTACAATTTCTTGAAATCACACTTAAAATAATTTAAAAAAGGAGAATCACTTGCAATGAAACCTAATCTTGGCTTAATGGAAGCGCTCATGAGAATTGCCTGCGGAATGACGATATGTACTGTAGCTGGATCCTTATATGCTCGAAAACCTTGGAGTAAAATGCTGCTTTTTGGCATCATGCTCGGCGGATTAAAATTGGGCTCTGGTATTCTTCGTTTTTGTCCAGTGACCTATATGTGTGAACAGCAGAATACACATAAAGAGAAGGCTGAGTAGACAGCCTTTGTCTTCCTTTCAGCGTGACATGAAAACCTTTGAAGTCTAGGAAGGGCGAGCACCGGAGCGGAGCGAATGTTACATTCGTGAGCACCGGCGCACAGACCTGACAACGAATGCGAGGGTTTATCTGCACGCTGGAGAAGGCTGAGTAGACAGCCTTTGTCTTCCTTTCAGCGTGACATGAAAACCTTTGAAGTCTAGGAAGGGCGAGCACCGGAGCGGAGCGAATGTTACATTCGTGAGCACCGGCGCACAGACCTGACAACGAATGCGAGGGTTTATCTGCACGCTGGAGAAGGCTGAGTAGACAGCCTTCTTTTTTTGTGTGTGAATCATTCCGCTGCTTCGCACCATTTGACCAACGTACCAGCAATGATTTCTGCTGCTTCAATCACATGTTTGATCTCAATGGATTCATTAGGGAAATGGGCAAGCTCTGTCGTTCCAGGTCCAAACACAATGATTGGGATATCCGCTGCTTGTGACAGTAATCCGCCGTCTGTCCCCCAAGGGGCGGCTTCCACCTTTGGCGGGTGCTGCATGACCTCTTCATATTGTTCCTTCAATAGACCTAAAAGCGGGTGATCAGAGTCGATTGACCCTGGAAGCCACCTAGCACCAAACCACTCCACCTCCACAGGATGTTCTTGAAACCAATCATCCTTTTCAGCGAGTCCAGTCATCCAATTTTCTAATTCCTTCTCTGCCTGCTCAACTGTCTCACCTGGCATCACACCAAGCCTGCCTTCCATTGTGACAAGATCTGCGACAGAGGACGGCCAATCACCGCCTTGAATTTTCCCAATGTTGATTGGAATTGGAATCGGGATATGCTGAAACAGAGGCTCCGTCACTCGCTGATTTCTTTCTTTTTCTAGTGCCGCTATATGAGAAAGGACCACCGTGCTCTTTTCAATAGCAGAAACACCGTGATACCTTGTTCCGCCATGAGCTGCCCTTCCTTTAATATGCAGCCTGAACCACTTTGATCCTTGCTGAATCGGAAAAATGTTCATATGACTTGGCTCTGGAATGATGGCAGCATCCGCTGTGTACCCTTTCAATATTGCTGCAAGTGTGCCTGCTCCGCCGCTTTCCTCTTCGACAACACTATGAAACACCACATCTCCTTTCAGGGGAATCTGAAGCGCATGCAGTGCCTCAAGCGCAAATAGTAAAGAAACGTTTCCACCTTTCATATCTGTTGCCCCGCGTCCATAAAGTCTCCCGTTTATGATATGCCCGCTGTAAGGTGGATATGTCCATTGATTTGTATCTCCTGCCGGAACCACATCTACGTGCCCGTTTAATAAAATCGATTTGCCGCCACCTTTTCCTTTCAATCGTCCAGCAACGTTGGGACTCCCTTGAAAAGATCGGCGCGGGGAATAAAAATAAGAATGCTCTAGTAATTCATCACCGCCAATTTCCCAAACGTCTACATCAAAGCCAATGGCGGACAGTTTATTGGCCACGATCTGCTGAACCTCTTCTTCATTTCCTTGGGTGCTGTCACTTTGCACCATTTGCTGAAGAAGCGTAATGGCTTCATCCTGATGCTCTTTCATCCAGTTTCTGATACGTGTCATTGGCTGCAAGTCGTTCATCCTTTCTACACAACAGATTTGACATCAGGCGCTAAAATTAATGGCGCTTCAGTCGCCCTTATGACATCTTCCGGCTGAAATGGCGGCATGACTTCACGTAAAATGAGCAGCTGAGACTTGACCTCAATGACCGCCATATCCGTAATAATCAAATCGACACACGCTTTAGCGGTTAACGGCAATGTACAAGCCGATTTCACTTTAGATCGACCGTGTTTATCCAGATGGCTCATCACCACGACCACTTTTTTTGCTTTTTGCGCCAGCTCAATCGCTCCGCCCATACCCGGTACTCTTTTCCCCGGTACAATCCAATTGGCAAGATCCCCTTGGCTGCTTACTTCAAGTGCACCCAAAATCGTCATATCCAGCATGCCTTTTCGGATGATGCCAAAAGCAGTCGTACTGTCCATGTACGAGCCGCCCTTTGTCAACGTAATGGGAAAACCACCGGCATTGCACAAATTCGGATCTTCTTCCCCTTGCAGAGGCGAGGCTCCTGCCCCCATAATGCCGTTTTCTGCATGTAGCCACACCTCGTAATGTGATGGAATGTAATCTGCTGCTAGGGTCGGAATGCCGATCCCAAGATTCACAATCATGCCATCTTCAATTTCTTGTGCTGCTCTTTTAGCAATGCGGTGTCTTAAATCGATGTCTCCCATGCCCATGTCCAGTTCACTCCTTTTGATTGCACGATTTGATTCACAAATACGCCTGGCGTCACGATTTCTTCTGGATCGAGCTGCCCCGCTGCCACAATTTCTTCTGCCTCCGCAATGGTCCAGTCTCCTGCCATCGCCACAATCGGGTTTGTATTCCGTGCGCTTTTATCAAAAATCAGGTTTCCCACTTCATCTGCTTTGTAGGCATTGACGATGGCAATATCCGCTGTGAGCGCAGGCTCTAACATATAATTCTTCCCATTCAGTTGAACCAATTGTTTCTCATCGAGATTCAGGCTATCCATCCCAACATCTGTCACAATGCCCGCCAGCCCCATTCCGCCTGCTCTGATTTTTTCTGCAAGAATGCCCTGCGGATAAAAATGAACGTCTAATGTACCAGCTTGCATTTTCTGTCCGGCAATGGGATTTGAGCCGATATGAGAGGCAATGATTTTTTTCACTCTTCCTTCTGTGATGAGCCGGCCCACACCAATTCGCGGGAAACCTGCATCATTTCCGATCAATGTCAGATCTTGAATATTTGCTTCCAAAATGGCATCAATCAACGATGGTGGTGAACCCACGCCGCCAAATCCGCCAAACATGATGGTCATGCCATCTTTTAATCGCGTCATCACTTCATCCAAACCCACAGTTTTGTTCATGTTCGTTCCTCCTTACATAGCAGATGGGAAAAATCCTCGATTGATCACTTCTTGTTCGACTTGTGTGATGGTCTGCCCGAATAAATCAATGAGTTCATCCATTTCCTGCTGTGTGATGGAAAGCGGCGGTGCGATCATAACCGCTGCGCCTCCGACCCCATTCTCTCCAGCGCTTGCTGGATACACCAGCAGTCCATTTTGTTTTGCCGTTTCAACGACGAGATTGGTTATCTGAGCATGTGCAGGAAATGGCGTTTTGGATAAACGATCTGCGACAAATTCAATGCCAATAAGCAATCCCTTCCCTCTCACATCTCCTATGATGGAATGGGCTACTTGCAGATCTTTTAAAGCATTCATCATGTATCGCCCGGAAAGTTCAGCCCGTTCGGGAAGCTGATGCTTTTTCATATATCGAATGACCGCTAATGAAACAGCTGCTGAAAGCGGATTGGCACTATATGTGTGCCCTGCCATGACAGAGCCGGAGCCGCTGATAATCGGTGCCATCACACGATCCGTTGAGACAACTGCTGCGATTGGAGAATAACCTGCGCTCATGCCCTTTCCAAGAACCATGATATCTGGTACCGTGCCCCAGTGTTCCATCGCAAACATTTTTCCAGTTCGTCCAAAGCCCGTCATGACTTCATCTGCGATCAATAAAATGTCGTTTTCTTCACAGACTCGCTTCATTGCTTCGAAATAACCGTCTGGCGGCAGGAGCGCCGCTCCCGCTGCGCCAACAATCGGTTCAGCAATCAATGCGGCGATCCTCTCTTTTCCTATACGCTGGATGACGGTCTTAAATTCCTGGACATACCACTCGACCTGCTTGCTGTCTTCCTTTGGCAGCCATGACCTGTAACTATAGGGCGGAGACAGCACTGGATGCTTTTCAAGCAGTGGTTCAAAGCGCTCTCTCCTTGCAATATGACCTGACATCGACAGCGCCCCTAATGTAATGCCGTGGTAACTCATCCATCTTGAGATGATATGATTTTTTTCCGTCTTCCCCTGCTCCTGCCAATGCTGAATCGCCATTTTCATAGCAGTCTCCGTTGCCTCTGAACCGCTCCCTACAAAAAAAGACCAGTTCAGATCACCTGGGCAAAGTGTACTCAATTCATACGCTAGTTCTTCCGCTGGTTCATTCGTAAATTGTGATCTGTACGTAAAGCTCACCTTTTTCGCTTGCTCTGTCATCGCATCAATAATCTCTTGTATGCCATGTCCAATACTTGCCGTGACTGCCCCTGATGAGCCATCTATATATTTTTTTCCGTCCCGATCATATAAATAAATCCCCTCTCCTCTCACAGCCACAGGATATTGCTGATTTAACATCGGTTTGATTAAGTAATCCCGGGTCTCCACTTTGTCATTCCTCCCTCTCTTGTCAGCAGCTGCACTTTTCTTTTTACATGAATCGCAAGAAAATTTTGTATACTTGGTATAAGATTAGCTTAATCAAGAGGGCAGTCATCCTCCATTCGCCATATGCCCGAATTTCACATGTGTTTTTTATACATGGTGTATAAGAGTGTTCAAAAGGAGGTCATGAGTCTATGGCGATTCTCGTCAAAGATGCACTCTCGCTCGATATGATGAAAGAAACCAAACTGCTTGCTGGAGAAAATGGACTGGATCGTCTTATCCAGTGGGTGACCATTGTGGAAATTATTGAGGACACGTCTAGACTTTCCGAAGGAGAATTACTTGTTACAACTGGGTTTGGGCTGACAGAAAATAAAGAAAGACGCATCCGGCTTGAAAAATTAATTCAATCTCATCGTCTTTCAGCCATTGCCATTTATAAAGGCGTGTACTTAACGGAAATTCCCGCATCACTCATTGAAGCCGCCGAAAATAGCGGTATTCCGCTCATCGAGATTCCGCCCCATGTCAATTTTTCAGACATCACAAAAGCCGTTCTAGAACAAATCGTCAGCAGTCAGCTCCATCAGCTCAAATATTCTTCTGCGATTCATCAAAGACTGACCCATTTAAATGTGAGCAATAAAAATGTCACGCAAATTACAGATGAACTGGCACATCTCACAGCAGCAAATATCGTCGTACTGGATGTGTTTTTGCACCAAACAGCAGCTCATCTTGAAACAGACGAAGTGACCTATTCTCCTGCTTTTGGCTTTCTAACAGATGACGAACCGATTGAAACCTCTTCTCTGCTCAAGCAGGCAGAGGAAAAAGGCCGGCTCGTCTATGACACATATGGTGCGTTTGTTCTAGCGGCATGCCCTGTGATTGCAATGGGCGATATTTTCGGGTTCATTGTGGCGTTAAAGAAAAAAGAGACGTGGCACCATCTCGATGCCATCGCCATTGAGCATGCCGGTGCGGTGTATGCGATTGAATGGTTGAAACAAAAAGCCATTCAAGATACAGAAAACCAAATGCAGGGGCATTTATTGGATGATATGCTGCAACAGCAATACACAGAAGAAAGTTATGTCATCGAACAAGCAAGAAAGCTGCAATATGATATGAGTGAGGAACAAGTCGTCATCTACTTTCAATTTCAGCATCAGCACACACAGCTCGATCATCAAATGGTGCAGCGCCTATCCCAATTGCTCACATCCATTTTTGAACGCAGACAAATTCCTTTTTTATTAAAGGCAAGGCTTGATTCCATTTTCGTTCTGACACCCGCAGGAAAAAACACGTATCAAGAAACAAATTGGTATCGTGCATCAGAAGAATGCCGCAGTACTTGGTCTTATTTTTTCCCCGTCCATCCCATTGTGATTGGCATTGGAAGAGCCTACGACCAGATCAGTCTCTTTGCTAAAAGTGCAAAAGAAGCCCAGTATGCAGCAAGGCTTCTTCCTCTTTTGAAAACAGATGACAGCATCATTCATTATCAGAAGCTCGGTCTATATGGGATGCTGCTTGAAATGAACGAAGCCGGAATGAATTTGCATGACTTTTACGTGGAGCTGTTAAGCCCGCTGCTTTATACAAAAAAACAAGGAGCTGACCTCATTCATACACTCGAAGTGTATTTGGCACACAATGAAAATATTCAAAAGTCAGCGGGGGAATTGTTTATTCACCGGCATACGTTAAGCTACCGGTTGAAACAAATTGAAACGAGAACAGGCTGCAGCCTCAAATCCACTGATGATCGGATGAAGCTGCAGCTGAGTATCATGGCGTACCGCCTATCTGGTCTGCTTGATCAGATGAGAACCATTTCATGATTCATTTGGCGTTTTGACCCATAGATTCATATCTTCAATTTTGTCAAAAATATAGCAGTTGTTTTGAAAGCGTCCGGTGTATGTATACCCGAGCTGATAAAATACTTGATTCATTCCATAGGACAGTGCACGGGCAAGAGAATAAAAGACATAAATGTGCATGGATTGAAGCTCTTGTTCGAGGGCTAGAATCAAATGATGCATGAATCCTAGTTTTCTGTATGTGGGAAGGGTTGCACAATCTGTTAATTCTGCATGACCATACGGCACATTGATTTCAGCGGATGCGGCACTTACAAGTTGACCGTCATGTTCAACGGCATAAAAAACCGTCCCTTCCTCCATTACCTTTCGGATGTAATCTGGCTCGTTCATTGGCGTGGGGTACGTTTCAAAGACCGTATCATAGAGCGCTGCCAGCTTGTGCACATCCTCTGGACCGGCTTTCCTCATCACATACTCATCTTGCCACACGCCTTGGTCTTTTTTCATCGGCTTTTCTTGAATAGACGCAACGATTTCATCTTCCTTCAACCAAAATGGGCTGTTCATTCGATCTTCGGTCAAAAAGAGCGACATGCCGTACGCATCACTTCCGAGAAAATAATGAGAAAACACGCCTTCAAGCCGAAAGCCTTTTTCTAAAAAAAGCGGCATATGCTCACGCCTTACTTTTACAATGACCTTAGACGCCTTGCAGTCCGCCGCTTCCTGAAGCACGGACTGAATCACATCCTGCACCCTGCCGCTATAGTCATCCAAACGAATTCGCTCATTAAATGGATCCATACAGATCAAAGCAGAAAAACGCTCGTTTGCAAGTTTCTTCAATTGCACCATACACTCATTCCTCTCTTAGCTAATGAAAAACTTCCAAATTAAAAATGAAGAAATAGCAATGCCAGAAAAAATGGATAGGATCATATAACTAATGGCAAAGCCTTTTTTCAATTTATTCTGCTTAATGGCAGTCACCATGATGTTATTTATAGTTATGAGATATAAAACAAGCATGACGTTTGCAAAGATGATAAATGCTTTGATTTCCATATTGCCTCCCTAAATCTATTCGTGATCCCATACTACTTCTTCATCATCTGCCCGCATCCCTCCTATGAACAGAAGAAGAAAAAAACACCTTTCCATCTCGTCAGATAGAAAGGTGTTTTGATTAAACGTTTTTCCCCGCAGCCTTCAGCGCACGGGCGCCAATGTCACGGCGATAAAATAAACCTGGCTGAATGATTTCTTCAACCGCTTCATACACTCTTGATCTTGCCGCTTCAAATGTGTCGTCAAATGCGGTCACATTTGCTACACGGCCGCCATTTGTGACGAATTGATCGTTTTCCTTTTTTGTTCCTGCGTGGAAGGTGACGACATCAGAGACCGTTGTTTGCAAAGCACCGATTGGCGTGCCTTTTGCATAGTCTTCCGGGTATCCTTCTGATGCAAGAACGACACTGACAGCGGCTGTGTCTTTCCACTGCAAGTCCACATCTTTTCCATCTAGAATGTCTAGGAAGACTTGGACTAGATCTGATTCAAGGCGAGGGAGCACTACTTGCGTTTCAGGGTCGCCAAAGCGTGCATTGAACTCAATGACTTTTGAGCCTTCTGGTGTCAGCATTAAGCCTGCATATAAAATGCCTGTAAACGAACGCTCTTCCTGCACCATCGCGCGAGCTGCTGGTTTGACGACGTCTTCCACCGCTTTTTGTACCACTTCATCAGAAATTTGTGGAACCGGTGAATAAGCGCCCATCCCGCCGGTGTTTGGTCCTTTGTCATCTTCAAATGCCCGTTTATGATCCTGTGCGATCACCATCGGATACACCTTTTCTCCATTGACAAAGGCCATCAGAGAAAACTCTTCACCTGTTAAAAATTCTTCAATGACAACCGATGCACTCGCATCGCCAAACTTTTCATCCTCTAAAAAGTCATGTAGGCAGTTGATTGCCTCTTCAAGCGTCATTGCCACTGTCACGCCTTTTCCTGCGGCAAGCCCATCTGCTTTAATGACAATTGGGGCACCCTTTTCTTCCACATATGCCTTCGCTTCTTCAAACGATGTAAAAGTGGCGTAAGCGGCTGTCGGGATCTCATAATTTTTCATTAAGTCTTTTGCAAATTCTTTTGAGCCTTCAATGACTGCGGCTTTTGCATTCGGTCCAAATACCTTTAGACCTGCTTCTTCAAATGCATCGACGACACCTGCAATTAAAGGAACCTCTGGACCGACAATTGTTAAACCGATGTTATTGTCTTTTGCAAAACGAATTAACGCCTCATGATCGCCCTCGTCAATCGGTACAAGCTTCGCAGCGTCTGTCATTCCATCATTGCCGGGTGCGACAAATACTTGGCTGACAAGTTCGCTTTGATTCACTTTCCATGCGATGGTATGCTCTCTTCCGCCTCTGCCGATAATTAATACGTTCACACTGTCATCCCCTTAATGTTTGAAATGTCTAACGCCAGTGAAGACCATGGCGATGCCGTATTCATCTGCTTTTTGGATTGATTCTTCATCACGAATGGAACCACCTGGCTGGATGATCGCTGTAACGCCTGCCTTTGCAGCAGCTTCCACTGTATCGCCCATTGGGAAGAACGCATCAGATCCTAGTGCGCTTCCTTTCGCTTTTTCACCTGCTTGCTCAATCGCAATGTTAGCCGAGCCAACACGGTTCATTTGACCAGCACCAATACCTGCTGTCATTTGATCCTTCGCTAGAACGATGGCATTTGATTTCACATGCTTGACGACTTTCCAAGCGAGCTTTAAGTCTTTCCATTCGTCTTCAGTCGGTTCTCTTTTCGTTGGAATAGAGATCGTTGCTTCCTCTAAGCCGTATGTGTCGATATCCTGAACGAGCAATCCACCATGAACACTTGTGAGCTGCTTTTCTTTTTTCCCAAGATCTGCTTCTACATCTAATGTTAGTAGACGAAGGTTCTTTTTCGCTGTTAACACGTCAAGTGCTTCTTGGCTGAACGATGGTGCGATGACGATTTCTAAGAAAATCGTATGGAGCACCTCAGCCGTTTGTTTGTCTACTTCACGATTAAGCGCCACAATGCCGCCGAAAATAGATGTTTCATCTGCTTTAAATGCACGATCAAATGCTTCTGCAATCGTTTCCCCTGTCCCAACACCACATGGGTTCATATGCTTTACAGCCACAGCCGCTGGCTCCGTAAATTCACGTACAATTTGAAGAGCTGCATCTGCATCTTTGATGTTGTTGTAGGAAAGTTCTTTTCCATGTAATTGCGTTGCAGTAGCTAAAGAGCCTTTGCTTGGAAGCGCATTTTCATAGAACGTCGCCGCTTGGTGCGGGTTTTCTCCATAACGAAGAGATTGCTTTTTCTCAAATGTGACTGTGAACTGTTCTGGCTCTGTTTCGCCAACAAAGTTCGTTAAATAATCCGCAATCAGGGCATCGTAAGCAGCTGTATGACGGAATACTTTTGCTGCAAGCTCACGTTTTTTCTCTAGTGAGACGCCGCCTTCTTTGATTTGTTGAACGACAGAATCATAATCACGCGGGTCCACAATCACCGTGACGTCCTGATGGTTTTTAGAAGCAGCACGAAGCATACCCGGTCCGCCAATATCAATGTTTTCAATCGCTTCTTCATACGTGACATCGTCTTTGGAAATGGTCTCTTTGAATGGATATAGATTCACAACGACAAGATCAATCGGCTGAATGCCGTGCTTTTCGATCTGTGCCATATGCTCATCGTTTTCTCTCACTGCTAACAGTCCACCGTGAATGTTCGGATGAAGCGTTTTGAGTCGTCCGTCCATGATTTCTGGGAAGCCAGTCACTTCAGAAATACCAATGACATCAATGCCGTTCTCTTGAAGAAGTTTGTGTGTACCACCAGTTGAAATCACTTCAACGCCAAGTTCTGTTAGTTCTTTCACAAAAGGTACAAGATTTGTTTTATCGGAAACACTGATTAATGCGCGTTTGATCGTCATGCCTTTGTCACCTCATTAAGATAATTCTAAAAGTGATTTGATCACTTTTGGATATAGTGTGTGTTCTAATTCATGCATTCTTTTTTCAATGGATTCAAGGTCTTCCCCTTGTTCAATATGAATGGCGGCTTGGTCAATAATCGGGCCGGTATCCATGCCTTCGTCGACATAATGAACCGTGATGCCTGCCACTTTGACTCCTGCTTGATAGGCTTGTCCAATCGCATCGAGTCCAGGAAATGCTGGCAGTAAAGAAGGGTGGATATTCACGATTTTCCCTCTAAATGCATCAAGCAATGTCGGACCGATCAGTCGCATATACCCAGCGAGGAAAATCCATTCCACTTCATGCAGTTTCAACTGTTCAATAATGGTTTGCTCAAAAGCTGCTTTACTCGGGAAAGCCTTCGGCGTAAAAGAAAAGGACGGAATGCCCTCTTTCTCTGCCCGCTCCAGCACCTTCGCACCCGGTTTATCACAGATCACAATGGCGGCTTTTGCCGGCCACTGTTCTTCTTTTAACGTATCAATAATGGCTTGAAAATTTGTCCCGCTTCCAGAGGCGAAGATCGCAAACTTTTTCATGAGAGGCTTCCACCACCGAAAGTGACGCCTTCTCCTTTTTGAACTCGTCCGATAAGAAAGGCTTTCTCTCCGTCTTGTTCAAGTCCGCTGATCACATCCACAAGATCATCCTCTTTGACGGCTAGGACAAAGCCAATGCCCATATTAAATACATTGAACATCTCTTCTGCTTTCAATTGCCCTTTTTCTTGAATAAAGGAGAAAATAGGCGGGACCGGCCATGAGCCGTTATCAATCTCAACACCAAGTCCTTCAGGTAGCATACGTGGTAAATTCTCAATAAAGCCACCGCCTGTCACATGTGCCATACCGTCAACCTTGCCAGCTTTCACTTGTTTAAGAACAGGCTTGACATAAATCTTCGTCGGTTCGAGCAGCTCTTCTCCAAGCGGTCTTGTAAAAGGTTCATATGTTTGGTGAAGGTCTAGTCCTGCGTCTTCCAGCAATACTTTTCGTACAAGAGAATAGCCATTGCTATGAATTCCGCTAGAGCTGAGTCCAATCAGCAAATGACCTTCCTTGATGTTCTCTCCTGTGACGATTTCATCCTTTTCAACGACACCTACAGAAAATCCAGCAATATCATATTCTTCTTCTGTGTAAAGACCCGGCATTTCTGCTGTCTCTCCGCCGACAAGCGCTGAACCAGACTGCTCGCATCCGTCAGCTACACCTTTGACGATGGATTCAATTTTCAAAGGATCTGCTTTTCCAACTGCTAAGTAATCTAAGAAAAAGAGCGGCTCTGCCCCTTGTGCAAGTACATCGTTCACACACATAGCAACAGCATCTACACCGATCGTATCGTGTTGATCCATTAAAAATGCCAGCTTTAATTTCGTACCAACACCATCTGTTCCTGAGACAAGAACGGGCTTTTTGTATGGCAGTTCAGATAAATCAAACATACCGCCAAATCCGCCTAGAGCCCCCATGACACCTGCTCTTTTTGTACGTTCTACGTGTGTTTTCATTCGTTTAACGGCTTCGTATCCTGCTTCGATGTCGACACCGGCGTTTTTATATGCTTCTGACATCCCATTCACTCCTTTTATCTGCTTGTCTTTCATGTATTTTCGGCAGAATGAAAGAGCAGCATATCAAATCACGTTGACTGCTGCTCCATTATTCGATTATTTCGTCAGGACTGTTTCCTTCACATGAGGAAGGACAGTATCTTCATAAATTTCGGTCGGGTATTTTCCAGTAAAGCATGCTAAACACTGACCGCGCTGCGGATCATCATACTTTCTGCCAATCCCGTCCATTAAACCGTCTACAGATAAAAATGCAATGGTGTCTGCACCGATTTCCTGTCTAATTTCTTCCACTGAATGAGATGATGCAATCAGCTCTTCGTGTGTAGACGTATCAATTCCATAAAAACACGGATGAGCGATTGGCGGTGAACTAATGCGTACATGCACTTCCGTCGCTCCCGCTTCTCTTAGCATCGTCACAATTCGGCGGCTTGTTGTTCCACGTACGATGGAATCATCCACCATGACGACACGTTTGCCTTCGACCACCCCGCGCACGGCAGACAGCTTCATGCGCACGCCCTGCTCACGCAATGCTTGAGACGGCTGAATAAATGTCCGGCCAACATAACGGTTTTTAATTAAACCTAGCTCATATGGAATACCTGTTGCTTCGGCATAGCCAATCGCTGCAGAAATACTGGAGTCTGGTACACCTGTCACGACATCTGCTTCGACATGTGCTTCTTCTGCAAGTTTCTTGCCAAGATTCTTTCTCGCACTATGCACGTTGATGCCATTGATATTGCTGTCCGGTCTTGAGAAATAAATGTATTCCATGCTGCACATGCTGCGGTTAATGTTCATCGAGAAACGCTCAGATTTTAAGCCGTCATCATTAATGATCAGCATTTCGCCAGGCTCTACATCTCGTAAATAGGTAGCACCAACGACATCAAAGGCACATGTTTCAGAAGCGACAACATAAGCATCCCCAAGCATACCAAGTGAAAGTGGACGTAATCCGTTCGGATCAAGCGCTACGATCATTTCTGTTTCCGTCATGATTAGGAAAGCATAAGCTCCTTTTAACATAGACAGAGCATTTTTGATTTGATCCTTCAAATCCATATATCCGCTGCGCTTAATTAAGTGAGCGAGCACTTCGGTATCAGAAGACGTTTGAAAAATACTTCCTTGGTTCTCTAGCTGCTGTTTTAATTGCGTTGCATTGACCAAGTTTCCATTATGAGCAAGGGCGAGACTGCCATTGTTTTGCGAGCGGAAGAAGAGGGGCTGCACATTCTCAAAGCCGCCTCCGCCTGCTGTCGCATACCGAACGTGTCCGATCGCACCTTTTCCCTTTAAATCCTTAAGCTCACCATTTTGGAACACTTCCGTAATCAGTCCAAGGCCTTTGTGTGACGTCAGGTTTTCACCGTCTGTTGCAATAATTCCCGCACCTTCTTGTCCTCGGTGCTGAAGGCTATGCAATCCGTAATATGTGATTTGCGGGGCTTCTTCGTGTCCCCAAACCCCAAAGACGCCACATTCTTCGTTTAAGCCTCTGATTTCAGCAAGCATGGGATCGCTCCTTTCCATGCGCGTTCAAGCTCGTTGACTGCCGCATGAATCCATTGTTGTCCTTCTTGATTTTTGACAGTGAATACACCATCATTTGTGACCGTTCCAACTTCTTTTGCATCTTGGACAGCCGCAGCAAACGCTTCGCGATTTTCTGGTTTCACTGTGACGACAAAACGTGACTGTGATTCACTGAATAGTGATGCAGCGCTGTTTAGATCGAGCTGGATATCAGCGCCAAGACCATCTGTTCCAAATGTACTTTCAGCTAGTGCTACACCAAGACCGCCTTCAGACACATCATGTGCTGACTGAACAAGTCCGTTTTGAATTGCTGCTAATAGGGCTTCTTGACGCGCCAGTTCTACATCCAAATCAATTTCTGGTGCTTTTCCATAGATACGGCCTTCTGTCATTTTTTGAAGCTCACTGCCTGCGAATTCTTCCTTCGTTTCACCAATGACGAAAATCACATCGCCTGCCTGTTGGAACGATTGAGTCGTAATATGAGCTGTATCCTCAATCAAACCAACCATGCCAATAACTGGCGTTGGGTAAATGGCTGTACCATTTGACTCGTTATATAAAGAGACGTTACCGCCGATGACCGGTGTGCTTAATGTACGGCAAGCTTCGCTAATGCCGTCAGCAGACTTTTCAATCTGCCAGAAGATTTCTGGTTTCTCCGGGTTACCGAAGTTCAAGTTATCTGTTACTGCAAGCGGACGAGCCCCTGAGCAGACAATGTTACGTGCAGCTTCTGCAACTGCGATCTTCCCGCCAACCTCTGGATCAAGGTAGAGATAACGTGCGTTACAATCTGTTGTCATCGCAAGAGCTTTTTTCGTCCCACGGATTCTAAGCACGCCCGCATCAGAGCCAGGTGCAACGACAGTGTTTGTACGAACCATATAGTCGTATTGATCGTAAACCCATTCTTTACTCGCAATCGTTGGCTGTTTTAACAGCTGCTTCAATGTATCTGCTGCATCTGTGATCGCTGGAGCTTCCACTTTTGTTTCTAAAAACTCACGATAGTATGCAGGCTCACTTGACGGCTTGTGATAAACCGGTGCTTCTTCTGCAAGTGCATCAACTGGAAGCTCACACACTACTTCTCCTTGATGGAGTAAACGAAGCATTTTATCGTCTGTCACATGACCGACTGAGACTGCTTCAAGATCGTATTTTTCAAAAATATCAATGATTTCTTGCTCACGGCCTTTTTCAATGACCAACAGCATTCTCTCTTGGGATTCAGACAGCATCATTTCATACGCTGACATGCCTGTTTCACGCTGAGGGATCAGGTCTAGGTTCATTTCGATACCTGAACCAGCTTTACTTGCCATCTCTGCACTTGAGCTAGTTAAGCCAGCCGCTCCCATATCTTGAATGCCCACAAGCGCATCATTTTTGATGACTTCAAGGCATGCTTCAAGCAAAAGCTTTTCCATGAACGGATCGCCGACTTGAACCGCTGAACGTTTTTCTTCTGATTCATCAGAAAATTCTTCAGACGCAAATGTTGCACCGTGAATCCCGTCACGTCCCGTTTTAGCACCAACGTACATGACCGTATTGCCAACACCTTTTGCCTGCCCTTTCTTGATGTCTTCATGGTTGATTAACCCTACACACATCGCGTTAACGAGCGGGTTGCCTTCATAGCTTTGATCAAAATGAACTTCTCCGCCGACTGTTGGAATACCGATACAGTTTCCATAGCCTGCAATCCCTGCCACTACTTCTTCAAACAAGTACTTCACGCGCGGTGAAGTCAGTTCACCAAAACGAAGAGAGTTTAATACCGCAATTGGACGAGCACCCATGGAGAATACATCACGGATGATTCCGCCGACACCTGTTGCCGCTCCTTGATACGGTTCAATTGCAGATGGATGGTTATGTGATTCGATTTTAAATACAACCGCTTGGTTGTCTCCAATATCAACGATTCCAGCGCCTTCCCCAGGACCTTGAAGAACATGCTCTCCTTTTGTCGGGAATTTGCTTAAAACAGGCTTTGAGTTTTTATAACTGCAATGCTCTGACCACATGACAGAAAAGATACCCGTTTCTGTGTAGTTTGGCAGCCTGCCAATAATGGATTCGATTAAAGCGAATTCTTCATCACTCAATCCCATTTGCTGATACAATTTCTCTTCTTTAATTTGCTTGTGACTTGGTTCAAGCAGTAGTGACATGAGTGTCCCTCCAATTTTTCACGATAGATTGAAACAATTTAAGTCCGTCTGCGCTGCCTAGTAATGAGTCAACCGCGCGCTCAGGGTGCGGCATCATGCCGAGTACATTGCCCTGTTCATTCGTTACACCTGCAATTCGATTGACACTGCCGTTAATATCGTCACCGTAAGTGAAAGCGATTTGGCCTCGTTCAATCAGCTTCGCTAACGTGTCTTCGTCACAGTAGAAGTTACCTTCACCGTGTGCCACAGGAATCGTAATCGATTCACCTTTTTGATAACCGCTTGTAAATTGCGTTTCGTTGTTCTCTACAATGAGTTCAACTGGACGACAGATAAATTTTAAATCTTTATTCCGTCTCATTGCGCCTGGCAGAATGCCAAGCTCCTGAAGAATTTGGAACCCGTTACAAACACCAAGAACAGGTTTTCCTTCCGCAGCTGCTTTTTTCACAGCCGGCATGATGTTAGAAAAACGAGCAATCGCACCGCATCTTAAGTAATCCCCATAAGAGAAACCGCCTGGTACGAGTACACCGTCAAAACCATCAAGACTCGTTTCGTCGTGCCATACATATTCAACTTGTTCACCTAACTCATCTTGAATCGCATGGTACATATCGATATCACAGTTAGAGCCAGGCAAGACGATCACTGCAAACTTCACTGTGCGACAACCTCCTCCACCTCATAGCGGTAATCTTCAATCACCGTATTGGCAAGCAATTTTTCACACATTTCTTTGACCACTGTATCTAAGTCACGTTCTGATTTCTCAATGACTAGCTCCATATATTTCCCGATACGGACATCCTTTACTTCCTGATAAGACATGCTGTGCAAAGCGTGCTGCACGGCACTTCCTTGTGGATCAAGAACGCTCTCTTTTAAGCTGACAAAAATTTTCACTTTATACATGTTTATGGCCTCCAAGTCTTTTGAAAATTTCTTCGTATGCATTTGTTAAGCCGCCCAGGTTTCGTCTGAACACGTCTTTATCAAGCTTTTCGTTTGTGTCTTTGTCCCAAAGCCTGCACGTATCAGGTGAAATCTCATCAGCTAACAAAATACGATTCTCGTGATCTATTCCGAATTCAAGCTTGAAATCAATTAAATTCACATTGCAATCTGAGAAGATTTGCTTTAATTCTTCATTCACTTGTCTTGTGATTTGTTTCATTTCCTCCACCTGTTCAGGTGTCGCTGCATGTAAAATGCGAATATGATCTTCTGTAATGAGCGGATCGCCGAGTGCATCATCTTTGTAGTAAAACTCGATCAAAGGTGTGTCCAGTTTCGTGCCCTCTGGAATCCCAAGACGCTTTGACATACTGCCTGCCACCACGTTTCGCACAACGACTTCAAGCGGTACGATGTCTACCTTTTGAATGAGCTGTTCTGTTTCAGATAGGCGTTTCACAAAGTGATTGTTGATCCCTTTCTCATGTAGCATTTGAAAAATCAAGCTGGAAATTTCGTTATTCAGTCTGCCTTTGCCTTCAATTTCCGCTTTCTTTTCACCGTTAAATGCTGTAGCTGAGTCTTTATATTCGACATATAAAATATGCTCGTCATCGGTCTGATAGATTCTTTTCGCTTTGCCTTCGTAGAGAAGTTCTTGTTTCACAGTCATTCAGATTGGCCTCCTAATTTGAATGTTGGCAATTTTCAGGATTAGGCGCCTGACTAGCAGGCGGCCCATTTCTTACGCAAGACCTAGACGTTCGAAAATCATATCGACATTTTTCAAGTGATAGTTGTAATCGAAGCAGTCAGCGATTTGTTCAGGTGTTAAGCGTGAAGTGATTTTCTCTTCTGCTTCTACTAATGAACGGAATGGTACTTGTTTCTCCCAAGCTTCCATCGCCTTTGGCTGAACCGTGTCATATGCTTCTTCACGTGCCATACCTGTATCAATAAGTGCAAGAAGAACACGCTGAGAGTAGATCAAGCCAAGTGTGCGGTCCATGTTGCGTTTCATATTCTCAGGGAACACCGTCAAGTTCTTCACAATGTTAGAGAAACGGTTCAGCATATAGTTCAGTGCAATCGTTGCATCTGGTAAAATGATGCGTTCAGCAGATGAATGAGAAATATCACGCTCATGCCAAAGCGGTACATTTTCATAAGCAGTTAGCATATAACCACGGATGACACGGGCAATCCCCGTCATATTTTCAGAACCGATCGGGTTTCGTTTATGAGGCATCGCGGATGATCCTTTTTGTCCTTTTGCAAAGAACTCTTCTACTTCACGTGTTTCACTCTTTTGAAGACCACGAATTTCAACAGCAAATTTCTCAATGCTTGTTGCCACTAAAGCAAGGGTTGCCATGTAATCTGCATGACGGTCACGCTGCAAGGTTTGGGTTGAAATTGGTGCAGCTTTGATGCCAAGTTTCTCACATACATATTGCTCAACAAACGGGTCGATGTTCGCATATGTGCCAACAGCACCAGAGATTTTGCCGTATTCGATGCCGGCTTTTGCTTGTTTAAAACGTTCTAAGTTACGCTTCATTTCCTCGTACCAAAGAGCAAGCTTCAAGCCAAATGTTGTCGGTTCAGCATGTACACCGTGCGTACGGCCCATCATGACTGTATATTTGTGCTCTTTTGCTTTTTCTTTTAGTATGTCAACAAATCTCTCAATGTCCTTGAGCAAAATATCGTTCGCCTGTTTTAATAGATATGAAAGCGCCGTATCCACTACGTCTGTAGATGTTAACCCGTAATGAACCCACTTTCTTTCTTCTCCTAGAGATTCAGATACAGCACGCGTAAAGGCAACCACGTCGTGGCGCGTGTCTTGTTCAATCTCCAAAATACGTCCAATATCAAAGCTTGCATTCTTGCGCATTGTCACAACGTCTTCTTTCGGAATGATGCCAAGTTCTGCCCAAGCTTCACAAGCGAGAATTTCTACTTCAAGCCATGCATTAAATTTGTTTTCCTCTGTCCAGATTGCTGACATTTCTGGTCGTGCGTAACGTTCGATCATTTCCCGTTTCCTCCATCTCTTTCAGTCCATATCTTTGTGATGTTTGCCATCCATTCATCATCAAGCTGTTTCATAAATGTCATATGCCCCATTTTACGGCCGGCTTTTACTTCATGTTTGCCATATAGATAAAGCTTCGCTTCCTTTAAAAGCTCAGGATGTTCTTTTGGGATGTCCACTTCATCGCCCAGCAAATTCACCATCATTCCCTCTGATAAAAGAGCTGTTCCGCCAAGAGGCAAACCGCATATGGCGCGAATGTGCTGTTCAAACTGACTCGTCTCACATAAATCCAATGTGTAATGTCCAGAGTTATGCGGGCGCGGTGCCAGTTCATTGACGAGCAGCTTCCCTTCATTTGTCAAGAACAGTTCAACAGCAAGCGTACCGACTAGCCCTAGCTTTTCAGCAAGCGTTGTTGCCAGCTCTTTTGCTTTCTCCTGAATGCTGTCATCTACCCGTGCAGGCACGATGCTTTGGAATAAAATATTGTGCTTATGAATGTTCTCAGCGACTGGGAATGTCGCAATTTCCCCATGAACAGACCGCGTCACAATCACGGACAGTTCCATTTGGAAAGGAACCCAGCTTTCTAAAATGCACGTTCCATGCGTGAGAAGTGCAGCCGCTTCATGAAGCTGATCCTTCTCTTTGATGACGTACTGTCCTTTACCGTCGTAACCGCCTCTGCATGTTTTCAGCACAGCTGGTAAACCAAGCGCATTTACTGCACCTTTCAGCTCCTTCTCATCATGAACGATGCGATAAGGGGCGACTTCACAGCCTGCATCTACAATCCCTTTTTTCTCGGTTTCACGGTTTTGGGTTAAAAGAAGGAGTTCGCTTCCTTGCGGTAAATACGCCTCTTCCTTCAGTTGATTGAGTGCATCATAATCAATGTTTTCAAATTCATATGTGACCACATCACTGATGTCCGCCAGCTGCCTGATCGCTTCAAGGTCACTGTATGCGGCTGTAATTTCTGTATCAGCAACCTGTCCACAAGGAGAATGTGTGACTGGGTCAAGAACTGCTGCCCGGTAGCCCATTTGCTTTGCACTGACGGCCATGTATCTGCCAAGCTGTCCGCCGCCGATGATACCAATGGTTGCGTTTGGAAAAATGGTCTGCTTAGCCAAGCTGATCACTGCTTTCTAATACAGTTTGTTTTGTTTGCTCTCTTCTTTCTTCAAGGCGTGCTGCAACGGCTTCATCGAATGCTGAAATCATTTGTGCAGCTAAAAGACCTGCATTTGTTGCACCGGCTTTGCCGATTGCCACTGTGGCAACAGGTACACCGCCTGGCATTTGAACAATGGATAATAAGGAATCCAGCCCGTTTAATGCTTTTGATTGTACGGGCACACCAATGACCGGCAGTGTCGTTTTTGCTGCGACCATCCCCGGTAAATGTGCTGCGCCTCCAGCACCGGCAATAATGACCCTGAGTCCTTTACCTCTTGCTTCAGTCGCATATTCAAACATCAAATCAGGTGTCCGATGTGCGGATACAACCTGTTTTTCATACGGAATGTTTAATTCCTCTAAGATATCGCACGCATGTTTCATTGTTTCCCAATCAGATGTACTTCCCATGATGACACCTACAAGCGGCTTCATTTTGTCCCCACCTTTAAGCTATTATTCGATTTTGTATCGTTTGACACGCTTCCCAAACCTAAGTAGCTTGTCAAACGCCGAACAAAAAGACCCGGTTTGTATTGCATTGTTAGGAAGCAACACAAACCGGGCCATGGTAAGCGCTGTTCGCTTTTAAAACGCCATGTCAGTTTTGTTCACTATCCTGCATAGTCCAGTCATTTACGGTAACTGGGTAGAAACTTATGGGCCATATTCCCAAGATTATATGAGGCTCGTGTTTTGATTTCATGTTTATCTTAACAACGGATGTTCATGATGTCAACGGATTTATCGAACAATCTATGAAGTCGTCGTTTTAATGTTCGGATTTAGAGTATTTTTCCCTCAAATACGATTTTTTTCCCAATCGGAATGATCTGAATCGACCCATTTTCCTTCTTTTCCTGAAAGATGGGCTCCTCCATTCGTCGGACAGGTGAGTAGCCTTCCTCTGCCATCTGGGACAACACTTGTTCAATCGTCATGTTGTCTTCCACGTAGAATTTCTTTTTCTTTGGTTTTGCGGTCATTCTTTAATTCTCCTTTTCTTCACAGCCTTCACCCAGAAGCCGCCATGAATCGTTTTGGGCTCATACGAAATGATAAACGCCTTTGAATCAAGCGTTTTAATCGTTTCATATAATTGCAGTTCATATTTTCTCGGTGTTAAAATTTGCATCGCTGACCGGTCTCCTTCAAGACCTCCTACTACCCAGTTGGTGACGCCATATCCTTTTTCTCTCAATTGTTTTGGGAGATCTAGATCGATTTCTTTTGTAATCACGTTCACAGTAATGTAGCCAAGTGCCAGCTTCTCTTCAATTTTCATCCCGACAATGATTCCAATTCCATAACCTAGCGCATACGCAATGACATTTTGTACTTGATCTAAGTTATCTAATACGATACTCAAACCAATGACATAAATCAGCATCTCGACAGTACCAGCAAAAGCGGCTGCATACCTTCTGCCTTTCATTGTTAAAATTAAACGCATAGTGGAAAAAGAGACATAAACAATGTTAATCACTAAAATAATCAAAACCATGGTGAACGCATTGGATAAAAGTTGTTGAAGCACGATTCGAACCCCCTGCACTAAAAATCAAATAAAGCACCCCATATTCTACTAGAGAACAAACCTTGATACAATCAAATTTGCGCGAGAAAAACACATATATCTTTCGACAACAAGGGGTGGTCTTTGTTACCAAGAGTTTACCCGTTTTTTCCCCTTCTCAACATGAAAAACCTCCTTTTTCAAAAGGAGGCTTTAGATGGTTGATAAAGGGCTAAAATGAACTTTATTTAACCCTTTGTCTTCTTTTCAGCGTGATAGAAACTTTTGAATTCTAAGAAGGACGAGTACCGGTGCGAAGCGCATTTCACTTTCGTGAGCACCGTCACGCAGGACTGACACATTGCAAAGATTTGTCTACACGCTGAAACGTGTTATTATCCAAACCTAACCGGAACAAGTGATGGGATCAAATACTCTCCGACAATGCCCCATAAAAGGGCAATGATAACGAGCTCAATCAACAAAAAGACCCAGCCGGCATACATCAAGTCTCCCCGCACAGCTTCTTGCTCTGATTGAATGGAGCGGAAGAGCACAATGGCAATCAGCTGAAGACCAAAAAACATCATGACGGATAAAATCACCGTTACATATGGAATATTCAGCATGGCAAATACAAGCCAAAGGATAGATAAAACCAAAACCGGCACAAGCACGGCACCGAACTTCATGATCACTTCTTTCAGCGATATGTTCCCTTTCAGCATGTACTTACCGAGCACCCAAACCGTCAGCATCATCAGTGTCAACAAAATGAGTGTAAAGACCGCTACCTTCAAAAAGGCGTCACCAAAAGAATAATGAATACCAAAACCTAATAAACGGGTCTTTGACGCCTTTAATTGAACGTAGTTGCCTAAAGCAAAAAACACACTGAATAACACAATTGAAATCCAGGCGTACTTCATGCGTAAAGTGTCCGCTTGATGGATCGCACGGCTCGGTGATTTTAACATCGCGAGCCCATATGAGCCATAGCGCTTAAACGCACCTCCTACACTTCTTGCAATGCGTTGAATGGCTGAACGCTCTTCATCAGCTGGCTTAGCCGTTCTTCCTCGTTTTGCAGCACTGCGGCTGAGGCGGGACTGCCTCGTTTCTTGATCTATTGATGGCTCTTCGTTTTCGTTTTTCGTTTCAGATGTGACCTGCTCTTGATCTTTCTCTAACATCCCATATCAACTCCTATCTCAGACAATCCGCACAGGCTCAGGTGACCTGTCCGGATGACTCCTATTAAAGTAGCGGAGTCTCTCTATTCAGTCAAGATTCCTTGACGTTCATACGAATAGACGGATAAAAGAATGAAGAGGTTTTAAATGGAGAGAAAATAAGACAAAACAAAAAAGCTGATGAGTGGATCAGCTTTTCATCATCTTTCATTACTTTTCATGAACGATAGCGCCCCTGCTTTGCTTTCTGAATCCGAAGATTCTCCTGGTGTGCTGGGAAACGAGTCTTTTCTGTCGTATCGACTTGTGTAATTTGTCCATTATGAATGGTGATCACCACCGACCCGTATTCAATCCCTTTTAAGGCAGATAAAATAAAATTCAGCTTTTGTTCATCCATCGCTCATCCCCCATCCCACTAATTTTGCTTTCGCTCTTTTAAATAGAGAACCTCATTTTCCAGCTCATGAATCGTATAATGCATGAGCGCTTCATGTTTTTCTTCATGCCCCCATAAAAGGAGTTGCTCAATCAATACCTGCTTTTTCCGCTCAATCACCTGCCTAAGCCAGCGTGACAAGTCATCCCCTCCCGTTATAATGAATTCAAGAAAAAAGGCACTCTGAACCCTTCTATAGAAAAAAGGAAATCAAAGCGCCTTTGGTGATCCAATCAGCGAATTATGTCTTTTTATCATAAACACATAATTCCTATAAGTCAACTATGTTTTTAAAATTTCCCTACAAAAAACAGCAGCCTCCATGAGCTGCTGTTTCAGACAAACCATTAATGATTTAAGAAAGCAAAATATAGAATAAAGATGACAAACAAGCCGTACATAATTGGATGCACTTCTTTTGCTTTTCCTTTAAAGATCATGGTGATCGGGTAGAAAATGAAACCAATCGCAATCCCTGTTGCAATACTATATGTGAGTGGCATCATAATCATCGTTAAGAAGGCCGGTACCGCAATTTCAAAACGATCCCATGCGATCTTCGCAAGAGGTGCAACCATCAGTGCACCGACAATGATTAAAGCAGGTGCCGTTACATTCGATGTCACGACAGATAATAGTGGCGAGAAGAACATCGCAAGTAAGAAGAAAATACCTGTCACGACGGCTGCAAAACCAGAGCGGGCACCCGCAGCAACACCTGAACTAGATTCAACATAAGACGTCGTCGTTGATGTTCCAAGAACAGAACCGACGACGATAGAAGAAGAATCCGCCAGAAGCGCTCTTCCTGCACGAGGCAGCTCATTATTTTTCATTAAACCAGCTTGTGTCGCCACAGCCACAAGTGTACCAGCTGTATCAAAGAAACCAACGAATAGGAACGTTAAAATGACCACAAGCATTTGAATGGAGAAAATATCTGGCAAGTGAATCAAAGCTTGACCAAAGGTTGGAGACAAACTTGGAATGCTTCCGATAATATGAGATGGAACTGGCACAAGACCAAAGATCATTCCAGCAATGGCTGTCACAAGCATCCCAATGAAGACACCTGCATTCACTCGAAGAACCATTAAAATGACAGTCACAACGATTCCAAATACCGTCAACAATACCGGACCACTATGAATATTTCCAATCGAAACGAGCGTATTATCGTTATTGGCAATAATACCGGAGCCTTGAAGACCCACAAATGTAATGAACAAACCAATCCCTGCACCAACAGCCAGCTTCAGCTCACTCGGAATGGCATTGATGATTTTTTCACGAAAACCTGTTAAAGAAAGAGCAACGAAAATCAATCCTGAAACAAACACACCGGAAAGTGCTGCCTGCCATGAGATCCCCATACCAAGAACCACTGAGAAAGCGAAGAACGCATTCAGTCCCATACCTGGTGCAATCGCAATCGGGTACCTGGCGATCAATCCCATCAGGAAACAACCTGCCGCAGAAGCTAACGCTGTAGCTGTAAAGACAGCCCCCTGATCAATTCGTAATTTATCTGGAAAATCCGGTACTGCTACTAAAGCAAGTGTGATCGGATTGACAAACAAGATGTAAGCCATCGACAAAAATGTCGTTAAACCGCCGATGATCTCTCTGCGATAATTCGTACCTAACTCATCAAACTGAAAAAACTGTTTCAAAGCCAACTGACTCCCTTCATGTCCTTTTGCTTTAGTCTGCCCCATTCACAAGTCAAATAAAAAACGCCCCAACAGTTTTTGGGACGCTTGACTACAATGTGAATTCAGACCGTGACATCAAACAAGAACAATGCATGATTTATATCAAACGAGTGTGAATTGACGTAGTCAAGCCATTTACGGTAGCTTGGTAGAAACTTGCGGGCCATATCCCCGCCATTATACGACTTCTATCTATTTGATTTCTGTGTCTATTGTACCAACTTCATTTTTAAAACACAATACGAAAAGCGAACATTTTTCAAAGAAATGTCCGCTTCATTCGTCTTATTACACGAATTTGGAAAATCACATCTAGTTCTTTATACACCCATCACTGAATTCTGGCAAAAACCGTTTCTGCTACATCGAAAAATGCCTTCACAGCAGGAGAAGCTTGCGTGAGCGATGGACAGGCAAGCGCCACCTCACGATGATGCGATACATTCAGATGACTGATCTGCACAAGTTGCTCCGTTTTTAGGAATAACTCAGGACCTATCGTCACACCAAGTCCTTCCCCAACCATGCGGGCAATGGTCGTACAATCATGCACTTCAAATAAAATAGACGGCTTGATTTGCGCCTCTGAAAAAATATCCTCTACATGGGACTGATACATGCCAGTTGGCATAATAAACGGTTCGTCCGCTAATTCTTCCATGTCTACAATTGGCTGCTGCTTAAAACGATGATTTTCGTGATAGGCGACTACCATTTTATCTTTCATAAGTGGCAATAGATCAAACGCTTCATCCGCTTTACCTTTTACAACAAACCCAACATCAATAATGCCAGAATCGAGCCACTCCAATATTTCTTCATATGTCCCCTCATAGAATTTAAATTCAATCTTTGGATGCTTTTTCTGATAGCTCACAAGTAGCTTTGGCAATAAACAAGCGGATGCACTGGCAAATGTTCCAATCCGAATCAAGCCAGATTCAATATTTTTGGTGAGTGCAATTTCCTGCTGGATTTTCTCTACTCGATTTAGCACTTCTCTTATATGCGGAAGAAGGGTTTCACCGGTATCTGTCAGCGTAATGCCCTTTTTTCGGTCACGCACGAATAAAGACACGCCCCACTCCGTCTCTAAACTTGCCACCGCATGACTCACGGCAGACTGTGTCATATTTGATGCTTCAGCTGCAGCGGTAAAACTGCCTAGCTCGACCACCTTAGCCATCGTTTCGAATCGAACAAAGCTCATGAGTATTCACTCATCCCTTTCATGAAAAACATCAATTTTACTTATGTTAGCACGGAATTTAAAATGAATACAACGTTTCAACATAAAGGAAGGGTTCAAAATGAAAAGTACATCTTATCCATTGCTCATATTTCTTTTAGCCGTCGGTTCCTTCGTCACAGGCACTTCAGAATTCGTCGTATCAGGCATACTGGACATCATTTCTGACGATCTGCACATCTCCATCCCGGTTGCGGGACAGCTCATCACCATCTATTCTCTTTTTTATGCCGTGGGTGCCCTCTTTTTAGTCATGGCCACATCGAAATTGAATCGAAAAAAGGTTCTTTTATCGGCGATTTCCATGTTTATAGCAGGGAATGTGCTTGCCTTTTTTAGCCATCACTTTATGCTGCTCATGCTCTCACGGGTCATCATGGCCATGAGTGGCGGCTTATATATTGTACTCGCAACAAATTATGCAGCACAGCTCGCCCCGCCAGAAAAAAAGGGGAGTGCGATGGCCACGGTGATCACTGGATTTACAGTTTCACTAGTACTCGGTGTACCGATTGGAACATTTTTAGCAGGATATGTAGATTGGCATGCCATTTTTCTCATCATTGCAATAGGAACCGCTTGTCTCTTGTTTCTTCTGTATCAATTATTACCGCCTATGGAGGGACATTCCCATGTGCCATTCAAACAGCAAATGCAAATTCTTCAAGACCGTAGGGTGTTAAGCGGCTTAGCCACGACAGCCTTTTGGATTTTAGGTTACACAATGGTATTTGCCTACATTTCGCCATTATTGCGACAGACATCCGGATTTACGCTCGAAATGACAAGCATTGCCTTGCTCGTCTTAGGGATTTCTGCTTTTATCGGATCACGCTTTGGCGGATACGCTGTCGATCAATGGGGACCAAACCGAACCATTTCAATCAGCATCACGGTTCAGATGCTCATGCTCTTTGCATTATCTTTTACACAATTTTCTGTAGTTGGCGTCTTCATCACGCTCGCCATTTGGGGCACCGTCACATGGACAACAACACCAGCGAAGCAATTTTATCTCATCTCCCTAAAACCCGAAACATCGGAAACCGTGCTGAGCTTTAATACAGCGATTATGAATATCGGCATGATGCTCGGCTCGTCAATGGGCGGTCTAATTATTCAATATACAAATGTAACGAATTTAAGTTGGATTGGTGGGATAGCTAGTTTTGTTGCATTGATGTTGATTCGGTACTCGTTCAATCGTCATCGACTGGCGAATCAACAGATAAAAAGCGAACATGTGTAATTATGTTCGCTTTCTGATTTATCGATTAGCTTTTGATGTTTCTTTTTTGACTGGAATGGTTACCGTTATATCTTTTTGTGGTGCCAACAGATTCAGATTTGACAGATCAAGATACAGCCCATAATCCTTAAATGAAAAATGGTTTAATGATAATTTGTCTAACTCCTTCACATCAAAATCAAAGGTGGATTGCATAGAAGCTGTCTTTAAATTGGTCACCTTTGCATTGTTCCCTTTCAAATAATATCCGTTCTCATAATCTGCTTCAGGGTCTGACCATGATTTCATTTTTTTAACATCGCCTAATCCTATCCATTCCCCTGCATTCTTCATCACATCTTCATCTAATTCTTTCTGGCCTACTCCAGTAAATTGATAATCTACTATCACAGAACGGCCTTTTTGCTCAATTTTATTAATTTTAATCCCAATCCCATAATGCTTTGTCTTGAACTGAATAGGCAGCTTCGTCTGGAGGGGAATGATTTTACTTTCTTCATGTTCTACCCATAAAGTAGTAAAAAATGTTAGTTCTGTTGCCTTTGGATCGATTGGCTGATTTAAGATTGTCATATGATTTATCCTAGTTTTTTTGTTTGAAAGTTGTTTTTCCTCAAATCTTGTCCCAGTCTCAAGTCTGTACTTATTTCCTAAATTATCTCTCATTCTATCTATTAAAACTTCATCGTCTTTTGCGATACCATTGTAATCAATCGCATATTGAATCACAGAGGAATTCACTCCATTTTCCACCTTGATATCTTTCAATTGATAACGTCCATTTAAAATAGATACTTCTTTTTGTCCTGCTAATAAGATGGTTTTTTGCTTAACCACAGGCAACTCAAATCGCCAATTCCCTACAATATCTCCAATTTTCGAAATCACGAGTTGTGCTTTTTGACCTTGCTTAATCATTTGTCCATTTGTAAAGAATTCTATTCGTCCAGCATATCGACCATCTTTTAGTTTTTTCAACTCTGGACCCCTTGTATCTGGTTGGAAATTTTCATTGATCTGATCTGAATCAATGTTGATCGGTATAAAATCTTCATTTGTATGGAAATTCTCCACAGTAAACGTATAAACAAGCCGCCCAGCATCATAATACACACTGTTCACTTTCACAGTAACCCCTCTTGATTCAGCCCCCTCATTGACATGCTTCACCAACTCACTCTGAAAAAGAGACATTCCTACTTTATCGTGAAACATCATATATAACTGTCCAACAAGTGGCACTCGAGCCATCGCTGTATTAAGAGAAGGAAAAATGAAGCCTGATGAAAAGTAAAGGACAACCAGGGCGATAACTGAATAGATTGGCGTTCTCCAATTCCATTTAAACCAATTTCTTTTCTTTTCCGTTTTCACATCTCCTATTGCTTGGCGAACCGCAGAGGTCAATTCAACCTTTGGTACATCAATCTCATCATAAAGCTTTTTCATTTCTTTTCGTTCCATCGACACTCTCCTCCTTCTCCAATGTTTGCTTTAATAACTTTCTTGCTCGATACAAATGAGTTTTGACCGTTCCTTCGGGCACACCCATCTGTTCAGAAATCATTGAAATCGAATAATCTTGAAAATAAAATAGCTGAATCACGAGCTGATATTGCTCATCTAACACATCAAGTGCATTTCTTAAATCGAGCTTGTCTTCCAAAAAATCATGCCGCTCAACACTCTCATGATGCTGTTCAAACGGAACAACATCTTGCTGCTGCTTCTTCATCGCAAAAATTGTATGAATCAAGATCCTAGTCAGCCATGTAGAAAAATAAGCCGGTTCTTTTAATCCAGATAGATGCTTAAACGCTTTAATGACCGTCTCTTGAACAGCATCTAACGAATCCTCTTTATTTCTTGTGTAGAGAAAAGCCGTTTTATATAAACGCTCCTGATACATCAGCATTAATGTCTCAAATGCCGGGACATTCCCTTTTTGTGCTTTTTTAATTAGACGCACTTGCTTCATCTCATCCACACCTCCTACACCTGTTAGAGCAAGGTTTCTCACAAACGGTTTCAACAAACGGAAATTTCTTTTACTTAGCATATGTCGGACAAAAATAGAGAAAGTGAAGAATAGGCCGCAAAGATCGTATTGAACTTTTGATATAATGGAAGAAATATCTACAAAAAGGAGGATATTGATTGTTTCTATTTGAAGAACCTGCTTGTGCTAGCTGCCAAAAGAAAATAGAAGGTAACGAAGAAGTGTACGTTAAGCTGGTCTATCCAAAGAGACGAGGAATGACAGAAGTAAAGGCTTGGCTAAGAAATGAAGGGGTTTTTTATTGTAAGGCATGTACAGAACAAAAGACATCACATGGGGGATAAATGCATGAACAAAATTACTTTTCCACAATCATTTCCAACGATACAGACTGAAAGACTGATCTTAAAACAAGCGACAATCGCAGATGCTGAGGATATGCACATCTATTTATCCAATGAAACCGTGTGCCGCTACATGGGCATTGATGCACATGAAACCATCGAGGACACAAAAGGGGAAATCAAATGGTATGACAATATCTTCAAAGAACAAACAGGCATCCGCTGGGGCATTTCTCTAAAAGAAAATCCAGCCATCATCGGCAGCTGCGGCTTTCTCAATCTAGAAAAACAGCACCGCCGTACGGAAATTGGCTATGAATTACACCAAGATCATTGGAGAAAAGGCATCATGAAGGAAGCGATTACTGCGGTGTTGCGGTATGGATTTCAGGAGATGAACTTGAATCGGATTGAAGCGATCATTGATCCAGCAAATACGTCTTCTGTTCAATTATTGGAGAAGATACATTTTGTACAAGAGGGTTTATTAAGAGAGTATGAATTGGGTCAGAAGGGATTCGATGATGTGTATATGTATTCATTTTTGAAGAGAGATTACGAAAAATCCTATTAAACAGAGGAGAAACAAATGAAAACGGATATTCATTTCATCCAAAAGCCGCAACCAGAGTATGTTTCTTTTCACATTTATGAACTCAATCCGGCGGTTGAAAAACTTGTCCAGCAAGTGGAGCAGTCAGCCCCCTATTTCTTAGCACAAGAACCCACGAAAGAAAGAGTGAAAAAGGTCTATTATCACGATATTTTATATATAGAAAGCGTTGATAAAAGATCGTTCTTGTATACATCAGATGGAGTGTTTCTCTTAAAGGAAAAGTTATTTGAACTTGAAGAACGGCTTGAAGCGCACGATTATGTCAGGATTTCAAAATCGATGATTCTGAATATAGATTCTATTGCCGCTATTTCTCCTAAAACGAGTGGCCGTTTTGAAGCAAGCCTTACAAATAAAGAAAAAGTAATGATTTCACGTTTTTATATCCAAGCATTAAAAGAGAAGCTTGGATTACGGAGGAAGTGAACAGGATGAAACGTTATATCACAAATCTTTTGATCACATTTTGTATGATCTTTACTGCACTCGTATTGATTTACTGTTTCACGTTTGGAACGATGCCCATCTATATTTTACAAGCCATCATGTTCAGTTCCTTTTTTTCAAGCGCCCTGACCTTCTTGCTATACCCAAAACAAACATACAGCCATAAACGAATTCTTTTTCAACAAATTCTATATATCGTCCTTGTGATGTGTATGATTATAACAACCATCATTATTGTGAGCGGTGAAATCAGCCCTCTTTCGTTTATCGTAAATTTCCTTGTGGTCATGGCTTTATTCTTTGTGATCAAGTACCTATTGTATAAAAAAGATCAAGCAACCGCTGAGGAAATCAACGATCTTTTACAGCAACGAAAGAAACGAACAACATCTTAATGTGCATCTTAGGGCTAAATATTGACATGTTAGGAAGATTTCATTGTGACTTCTGCATGATTCCACTACTCTGACGTTAGAGGAGGAATCAACACATGAAACCAATCACAATCATTCGAAAATCAGTACTTCTACTGCTCTTTTCTTTAATCATTCCAACAAGTGCAGGTGTCTATTTATCCATCAAAGAAGTAACCGACCCGATGACCATCTATCTCATCAATGGCTGCGCCATGCTAGCTGGATGTCTTTTACTTCTATTCATTATTCAAAAAAATCGTTTTCACTTGAAAGAAATAGGTTTTCGAAAAGGGTCTCTTGGGATGTGGATATTTCCGATCCTTATCATCGAGGCCATTCCGTTTATTGCTGGATTCAACAAGGATTTAACCGTTTCTTCCTTTCTAGCACTTTGTTTCTTCATGATGTGTGTCGGTCTTTTTGAAGAAGGAATCTTTCGAGGCATTCTGTTTCAATATTTAAAACAAATTAACTTGAGCACTGCCATATGGGGCTCCGCCGTACTATTCGGTCTCGGTCATGCTGCGAATCTACTAAGCGGAAAAAGCCTCACATTAACAGTGGCACAAATCTTATTTGCCTTTTTATTTGGATTCGTCGCAGCCGAAATCGTTGCACTCACGAACAGCTTGCAATGGGTGATCGTATGGCACGCGGTTCATAATATCGCGGATCAAATGACAAATGGAAATACGCCTGTCGGAATGCAAATGCTTTTACTATCCATTCAATGTGTCATTTTGCTTGTTCTTGCGGTGGTGTTGTGGAGAAGATTAAGAACGAAAAAAGTGTTCGATAGATAATGAAAAGAGGAGGAAAGAAATGAAGGGGAACACATGGATAGAAAGCTGGTTTGAAAAGTGTGAAGAACTTGAAATCAAGCCTTGGGAATGGGATTTTAAACAAAGTTATATCAAAGAGCCGATACCGAAAGATAAATCATCAATTGAGTTAATATTAGATTATAAAAGCCGTACACTGAAAGAAATCGGAATCTGTAATGTCACTAAAAAAACTGGTCGTAAAGCTGACTGCGATAAAGAACCTTTTACTATTTATCAATTACTTTGGCGTACTGATTATGAGCCAGAGTCTGAATCACAGCTTTATTTAGACCGTTACAACTTGCTCCGTGGAGAAACAATGAATTCGTTTTGGACAACTTTTAAAAACAGCGTGATCAGTTCAAAAAATAAAAACGCTTTATACAACGAAATTGGCATTAACATTAATCCTAGGAAATCCCTTAAAGATCAATGTCATTTATTAATTTCTAATGAGAAATTCAAAGAGTTTAAACAGATCAAAGATAATATTGCAGCATTTGAAAAATTCGCTACTGCCACCCACTGCATTGGGAATTTCACTGTTTTACCCCACTGGATGAATAGTGGTCGGCGCCCTTTCTCAGAAGATTATTGGGATGTAACATTACAATCATTCTTTGATTTTTTCAAACCAATGGGATGCTGGAAGGATTTCGTCGAAATATACTTTCTTCAACCCTACGTAAACAATGATAATGAATGGACAGTGAGTGAATTTTGGGAAGGACATTTCTTAAGCATAGGGAAACCCAAACAACTAACTCCTCAAAATCAAAAGGAATTAAGTGAGTATCTACATAAAGTCAATTTCAGAATTGAAGAACGAGGCAAGTGGATCATCAAAAAAGTCTGTGAAGAATTGAAGTTACAACACTTCAAATTTTATAATGAACTGAAAGATATGCAAATTCGATTTTCCAACGAAATGAATTAACAAACAAGAGCGAAGTCAATACTTCGCTCAGGCTGTCGAGAAAATCTCGACAGCCTTATTTTTTCCTTAAAGTTTCCATTCCCTCATTTTATAATAGAGAAAAGCATACTAAAGGAAGGTGTTTTTCTCATGTTCCACACTAATTCTTCTCAGCACGAAGCCGAATTTGTATTGTTAGATCAACTGGTCGAAGAGGATCACCTGCTTCGTAAAATTGATCAGTACATCGATTTTTCATTTATCGTAGATAAAGTAAAACCGTATTATAGCGAGAATAAAGGTCGTCCTTCTCTTGATCCACTTATTTTGTTCAAAATGATGTTTATCGGATACCTGTACGGTATCCGTTCTGAAAGACAACTTGAAAAAGAAATTTACTATAACATGGCGTATAGATGGTTTTTAGGTTTGAACATCAATCACCCCGTTCCTCATCACTCGACCATTAGCTGGAATCGTCGTACTCGATTCAAAGATACAACGATTTTTCAAGACATTTTCGATAAGATTGTGCTTCAAGCCATCAATCATGACATGGTAGGAGGCCGCGTTCTTTTTACTGATTCAACTCATCTTAAAGCCAATGCCAATAAACATAAATATACGAGAAAAACGATTGAACAAGATACCCAGAACTATACCATCAGTTTCATCAAATACCGACTCCTCAGCAAATTCTGGTGGGTCGTACGGTGTTATTCCCGGTACAAATAATGGTATCGGTTGGGCAACAACCCTTCTGATGTACCAGAAGGTGCAGTGATTCAACCGTGAGGATGATAATTAATTTCACGCAAAATAAGTATCAAAGTAAAAAAAAAGAAGTTTGATTTACAACTTCTTTTTTCTAAAATTAGTTAGCTAGCCATAGTCAAATTAATGCTTTGCGAATTAATGTTTTTTCATAAGAAAGCAAAAGACGATTAATACTGTCTAGATTGCTCTGAAGATATCTTACAATATTTGAATCGCCTTCTATACTTTCAGGTATTTCTTTACTTATTTTCTTAATAGCCGAACTTGGTACTCCATAATCAATTAAGAATTGGAAACGCTTATCAACTTTCTCATTTTCCAGTAAAGAAGCAAAAAATGTATAATCTCCATAATCTTCTATCCCATTTTTTTCGAAAACATATTTTTGAATTGATTCTATCACAGCCAGAAGTTTAGGAATTTCAAAATTCGCTTCATTTCTTTGAAATTTCAAAATACTATCAATTGCAAAATTAAGTGGGTCTTTCTTGTTCTTACTTTCAAAATAAATCTTTTGGTCATATATAACTTGCGATAATGGTTTATTAACTAGCTTTAAAGCCGTAACTGCTTTATTCTGCGTAAATCCTTCATTATCTTTTTCTTTTAAAAATTTATATCCTAAATACAAGGTTTTCCAAAGTTGATTGTAGTTTGGAATATTACGCCATTTTAAATAATCTAAATTTTGATAATGTTCCAAAATAAATTTATAAAGTCCTTTTTGTCCTTTGACTGAAATTAAATTATCTTTAATAATTACTTGAAGTTCGCTATCAATACCATGATTAAGTTGCTCCTTTCTTTCCTTATCTTCAACATCCATATCTGGAATATTAACTAAAATTTCATCAGAAACTTCACTCTGATCAACACTTGGAACATCAATTGTAAAATGTTCTAAAACTGGTTCTTCATTAAATAAAAAGACATTTCCAGTAAAATAATGTCCCATACGACCTGCACGTCCTCGGATATTTGCAAAATCAAAAAAGTCTATTAAATTGTTACCTTTGTTTCGACTATATATAAACATATTTTTTGCAACAGTATTTACACCTTCAATCAAAGAAACAGTTGCAAACAATACTTTTAAATTTCCATCATTAAATAAGTCTATTTCAGATGTAACAATGTGTCTGGGTAAAGCACCGTTATGAGCCCCAATTCCATTTTGTAACAACCTTTTTAATTGCCAGTCAGGAGAAATATTCTTGTCCATCCATTCAAATATCTCTAAAGCAGGGTTTACAATATTATTGAGGTTTTCTAACCAATTTAGATACTCATTTGCTAATTTATAGGCTTCATCTGGTGATTTGACATAAACAATACTTGGAGCGTTTTGCTCTTTAATCAGTTCAAATAATTTTATTTTTTTAGCTCTATTACTAAAATGATTATTATTCCGGTTTCTAACCTCTATGATATTAGTATTTACCAAAGCATAATCAGTTTTAAAAAAATCTACATCGTATTTTTCTCTGAATTTTTTAGAAAGTGAATCAACAGATGGTGTAAGAAACATAGCTTGAGGTTTTTCTTTCATAATGTTCAATAGAGCAATATTTAATGCATCTATGCGGCTATCGTTTAACCTGTTACTTATTTTGTAGAATTCATCAATTACAAAAAAATCTATTGGCGGTAATTTAGGAAATTCCAATACACGCTCTGCTGTCAAAATAAAGATATTTTGTTCTTGAGGAATCTGTCTTGTATTGACCACAATATTATAGTAGGTTGAATATCTTTTCAATTTACGTCTAGTTTCGTCAATTAAAGCTAATGTGGGTTGGATGATTAAAATATTGTCAAACTGTTTCCTGGCAACTATTTCCTCTATCAACAAACTTTTACCGAAGCTGGTAGGAGCACTCACAGCTACATTTCTACCATTATTTAAAGCTTGCTCAATTTCTTTTTGTTGCTCATGAAAATAAACATCTTGAAGATAATCAGATTTAAAAAAAGAAGTTCGTATTTGGGCCTGCGTTGAGGTTTCAAATAATTCATTTTCACTTTGAATTTTATCAACATAATAAGGATAGAAACCAGCACGCTCAATCAAATCTATCCATATTGGTTTAGCGTCAGTATTTACTTCATTCCAAATATCAAGAATATGAATAATTATTTGACGAGCATCTGAAGTATCAATGACACTAGAAACAAATTTTGTCAAATTCCAATTGTCATCAAAATTTTGGAGTTCTGACAATTCTAAAATATCAATAACATTAAATTCACTCATATTTGTTGCGCTCCTTTAAGTTTTTGATGTAAAGATGAAACAAATGCTCGTTTATCATCTAGAGGAAACATGAAAAAAAATAGATTTAAATGTGAATTCCATGCATGTTTACTGAGTCCATCGCTAGCTCTGGTTATTAGTTTTTCTACCTCTGAATTTAACGAGTCTATAAAAGTAGTTTCATTAAAATTCTTTAATGATTCACTATTGAATCCCGCAAATAATGCTATATTAATATTTGCTAATTTATCCAGAGTTTTTGTATTTGGGTCAATTAGTTTTTTTATAAATTTAGGGTATTCTTTACCTATATCGTGTACACGATTAGTAATGATTTGAAATTCTGAATTAAAAAAGTCAGTATTAAAATGTCCTTTATGTTTTTTTCCATCCTTGTCTGTGAATCCAACAACATCTTTTACTAGCTCATCGATAGCACCAGTAGAACTTATATATAATTTTGATTCCCCAAGCCAAAGAGTTTCATTTTCTAAGTCAACATGTACCGCATCAAACCCATGAGCCGGAATACTAGGACTATCCTTGAAATAAATTTTGGAAATCAAAGCATCTGCATTAAAATATTCATGTAATAAATGATACAATAGTAGCTCTCCAAATTCTCCACGTTTCAAATATTTATCTTCTGTACTTGTTGAATTTAAGTATTCTTTTTGGGCTGCTTGAATTTCTGGAATAGCATACAACTTTCTCATTGCTTCACGAGCAGTAGGCACTATACCAGATTCACTTAGTTTTTCATTCATTATATCTGTTCCAAAAGCAAATGCTGGAATGTCATCAAATAATTCATTATAAAAGTTTTCTTTCACTTGATTCAGACCATCATCAAGTAAATCAAATCCAATATAAAAAATATGAACTTTTTCATTATGTTTTAAATATTCAGAGTGGTGGTGACTCATTTTCTTCTAATCCCCATTCATATTAAAGATTCAGTCTATATAATAACTTCCATTTATATTGTTATATTGAATAATTATCCTTTTTAAGTATAACATTTTAAATTGATGATTCCCACAATGTAAAGAAGTGAATACAAAGTATTGTACAAAACATTTAGTCTGATTATACTCCTTAACAAAATTGTTAATATAAGGTGGATTAAACAACTTCATTTTCGAAAAAAATACTCATGTTGTATAGAAAAGTGCCTTTTAGTAATTATTATAATAATTTATCATACGAAATATCTTCGAAAGTATAGTCCAGTCTATCTAACTGAAAACAAAAAAATCCTAGCCAAAATGGCTAGGATTTTTTGTATCAAAGCATCACACATTTATTGATGTGTAATGAACTTTTTTAAGGGACAAACCTTTTCCTTTTTCCAACTCTGGCAGGATTTTTGGCGGGGATTTTGGCGCGGAACTAATTAATTTTAACTAAAATTAACCTTTCTACAACTCGTAAATCCCTATTAAATCAGCGTAAAAACTTCATTTCTATTTTATATCTATTCCCACTCAATCGTAGCAGGCGGCTTACTCGTAATATCATACACCACGCGGTTCACATGCTTCACTTCATTCACGATACGAGTCGAGATCTTTTCAAGTACATCCCAAGGGATTCTTGCCCAGTCACTCGTCATACCGTCAATAGACGTAACAGCACGGATACCGATTGTGTAATCGTATGTTCTTGCGTCACCCATGACACCTACGCTGCGGATGTCTGGGAGGACTGTGAAGTATTGCCAGATGTCGCGCTCAAGGCCGAAGTTGGCAATTTCTTCGCGTAGAATCGCATCCGATTCACGGACGATTTCTAGTTTTTCTTCAGAAATTTCACCTAGTACACGGATTCCTAGTCCTGGACCTGGGAATGGCTGTCTCCATACGATGTCGTCTGGAATACCTAGCTCTGACCCTAGAGCACGAACTTCATCCTTGAATAGTGTATTGAGTGGCTCAATCAATTCAAACTGCATGTCTTCTGGAAGACCGCCAACGTTGTGGTGAGATTTGATTGTTTGTGCCGTTGCTGTTCCACTCTCAATGATATCTGTGTAAAGAGTTCCTTGTGCTAAGTAGTCGATTCCTTTTAGCTTGTCCGATTCGTCATCGAATACATAAATGAATTCGTTACCGATGATTTTACGTTTTTGCTCAGGATCAGACACACCTTTTAGCTTGTTTAAGAAGCGATCTTTCGCATCTACTTTAATCACGTTCATGTTGAAACCTTCGCTAAATGTTTTCATAACCCCTTCTGCTTCGCCTTTGCGAAGAAGACCGTGGTCAACGAAAATACATGTCAGCTGATCGCCGATGGCTTTGTGGATCAATACCGCCACAACAGATGAATCTACACCGCCGCTTAGTGCGCACAATACTTGTTTGTCGCCTACTGTTTCACGGATTTTCTGCATTTCGATTTCAATGAAGTTCTCCATTGACCATTTGCCATCGCACTCACATACGCCGAAGACAAAGTTCTTCAATAGATCATTTCCGTACTCAGAGTGACGTACCTCTGGGTGGAACTGAACGCCATAGAAATTCTTCTCAGCTAAGCTCATCGCTGAGTTTGGACAATGTGCACTTGTTGCATCAACTGTAAAGCCTTCTGGTACTTCAACGACAAGGTCACCATGGCTCATCCAAACGACTTGATCCGTTGGAAGGTCTTTGAATAAAGCAGGTGTTCCGTTAATATGGATGTCTGCTTTTCCATATTCACGCTGGCTAGCCGCTTCTACTTTCCCACCTAAATAGTGAGTCATCAGCTGCATGCCGTAGCAAATGCCTAGAACTGGAATGCCTAGATCAAAAATCTTTTCGTCACAACGGAAAGATCCTTCATCATATACACTGTTTGGTCCACCAGAAAGGATGATTCCTTTCGGCGCCATTTCTTTAATTTCTTCAGCAGTTAAAGTGTGCGGATGAAGCTCACTGTACACACCAAATTCACGAATACGGCGAGTGATCAGCTGATTGTACTGACTACCGAAATCGAGAACCAAAATCATTTCATTTACTAAATTTGTCATGGTGTCACCTCTATGTCCAATATAGTTTTTATAAACGCACAGAAAAAATGAGAGGAGAAAACCTGCTCTCAGTGTAAATCACGCTTTTGAAGCGCCCAGACTCACATCCGAACGCTTCAATTTCATGTATTTTAGAAGGTTTTAATATTCACCTATTCTAACAACAGGAAGGTACGGGGTCAAGACTATCTCCTGTTTATTAAATTTTCCCATAACTTCACCGACTGCCGCCAAAGCGCCGACGCATCTTCTTGTCGATAGAGCGCCCGCTCATAGAACTGCGTTAGTTCAGACATGTGATGATTCCCTTCCTTGTCATCGATCAAAGAAGCAAATTCTCTTAGCGTCATGCCTGGCTTTTTCTCGATCCCTCTGCGCCTTAGCTGTTTTAATAGAGCAGCATATGCGTAGAAAAAAGCTTCCTCATCTGGCAGACGTTTTACCTTTCTCACAATAAAGATTGGCAGCCATCTTGCTCTGAACCGATAAAGCATCCAGCCTATGAAACCAAGAAAGACAATCACACCTGCTGCGTAGCCCAAGATTGAACCAACATGAACCATACTTGGCTTTGCTTTAGTTGCTTGTTCCTCTTGTTTTGCCGCCTGTTCTGGTTCTTGTTGCTGCGGCTGTTGTGTCTGCTCGTTTTCTTGTTGATCAGATGCGGGCTGATCTTTTTCATCCTGTTGATCATCTGTTTGGTCGTTGTTAGCCGTGGTTTCATTCGTAAATGTCTCTGGGTTCGTGAACCCTTTTGTCGGTTCGAATGTCACCCAGCCACGGTTTGGAAAATACACCTCTACCCATGAATGCGCATTGTTATTGGTCACTTCATACACATTGTTTCCATCCATTTGTGTTTCATATAACTGACCTGACGTGTACCCTTTCACCCATCTCGCCGGAATTCCAATCGAGCGAAGCATGACAATCATAGAGGTTGAAAAGTTATCACAATAGCCAATCATTGTGTCAAATAAGAACTGATCCACATAGTCTTCGTCACGCCCAGGCACAGCGACATTTTGGGTTTCATATGAAAACTTCGCAGATCCTAAATAATCCTCAATCGCTTTTGCTTTATCATACATATTATCCTTCGTTTCCGTTAAGCTGTTCGCCAATGTTTTCACACGCTCTGGCAGCGAGGATGGGAGCTGCAAGTATTCACGTCCGACCTGCTGGTTCACTTGCTGCTTGGTCGGTACTTTGATCCGTTGCAAGTCCTCTAGGATAAATGTAGGTGATAAGAAGCTGACTCGATAGTTCCCTAAATTTTTGGGCGGGTTTTGAGTAGACGGGACAATTTTCTCCGTTTTGCCCATCATTTGCAGTGGAATGTTTTCCATCGGCGTCAGCATAACCGTACCAATCGGATAAACAGCATGATTAAATCGATAATCTGATTCAATATCGACTCTTGTTTCATGCTCCTCTGTTTTCACGCGATTGGTAAACCACTGGTTCGGCACTTCATTCCCTTTTAACCGAGTAGGTTTCGTATCATTTGAAGCATCCTCCCAGCCTTTCCCCGTGTAAATACTTTTTGTTTCTACACGAAAATAAGACGGCTCTTTTCCGCTCCATTTAAATACCGGTGTACGGTCCTCACTAAACGGTCCCCCAAGCGACGAATCATCCGTACTATATCCCACCTTATTCTGCCCGGCAGAACCATCTTGATTCGTGACCGCTTTAAAAAACGGGACAGGGTCAGGCCATTTCGGATCAGATTTTGGCAAAGAAGCACCGAGTGATGCTGATACAAGAACAAGTGCCAGCATGGGTAAGAACCAATTGAGACGCGCTTTCTGTGACACCCGCACACCTTCAGCCAAACGAAGTCGGTCGAAATAGAGCAGGCCAAGCAAACAAAAGCCAAATACCATAATTCGAACGATCGCAAAAGTCGCATCATAAGGCGTAAACGTATCAAGAATCGTGACATATACAATCGTCATCAGTAAAAAGAAAAAGATACGCTGCTGATACACAACCCAATAATGAAGCAAATAAACAAGTAGCCAAAGCAAAATATAAAACAACAATGTGCGGAAAGACGGATACATGTCACTCCACATGCCCATGCTCATCAAAGAAATATTATCTTGAATATCAGCAAACAGCGCAGGCAGATAACTTGGCTCTGATTGATAAAAAATCAAATATAATGCGAGCAAGATCAATCCAGCACAAATAGGAAACGTCACATACCACTTCAATCGAAAGAACGTAAACAAACACGTAAGCCCTATAAAAATGATGAAATAAGACGTATGACTCGTCTCTGTAAAATCTTGAAGCGGACGAAGCCACTCCCAAAGCAGCAGAAATGCGACAGCATAATAGATGAACAACTCAAAACGGCTTTGCCGCTGATGCATATGCAGCATAAATGTTTGTCACCTCACAGTTCTTTCGTGCAGCCGGTCCTCAAATAAAAGGGTCGTGTGTATCCCAGAAGCTTTAAGCCGGTCCACAAGCTGTTTTTCTTTTGCCGTCAATCGATCAACGGCTCTCTTCACTAAAAGAACAGTGATGTTCTTTCTGTTTCGATTCCCAAGTAAAATGGCAGCAAGCTCTTCTTGCAGATGACCTGTCACCACATACTTTCCTGTCTGCTGGTGCTCACTCGATGTTAATGATTGATAATCAGGTGCACGAGAAGACTGATACTGCACCTTTGTTAAATAGTAGAGCATGTCCTGTAAATGCCTCTCTCCTTGATCCACTCGAAATAAGTGCTGATCCCCAAGCGGGACAAGGCCTACCGGCACCCCTTTTTTCACAGCCGTTTGCAGAACCGATGCGGCCATAGACACAATCGTTTCAAAAGCGGCTTCATCTGTAAAATCAGCAAACACCACCAGATCCTTTGTCTGATTCTGTTCAAACTCCTTCGTCATAAGCTGACCTCTTCTAGCTGTTGTCTTCCAGTCCACCCAAGCGAAACGGTCTCCTTGCTGGTATTCACGCACACCTGTTGTCACATTTGTCGGTTCATTTAACCAAGAGTGCAACGCTTTGCCTCCATTTTCATTCACCGATGCAGCAGATTCAACAGGAATATCCAACATTTTCGGATACACAAGCAATGTTTTCTCTAGTGGAAGAATCACTTCTTTTTCAACAAACCCAAACATATCACCCGTTTTAATTCTAACCGCCGTCAATTGATGCTCTCCCCGCACAATGTCATTGAATTGATACGAAAATCGCCACGTTTTCCGAAACCAAGGAAAGATCATTCGCTTCATTTCAATTTGTTCCTGCAAATGAAAGGTATCCGGCGGTTCATCCTCAAGTATGACGTACACGTACGGAAATAAATTCGTCCGCTTGATTTCAAGGTCAACAGACAGCACATCCCCTGCCTTTAACCGGGTATGCTGTAATGTCCTTTTGGCTGTTGCACGAAGTGGAACAAGGGCAAACAACAAAGCATACAAAGCATATGGTGAAAATGCATAAAAAAGGAACCAGCTCACAAAGCCGCCCTGAAACATGGCATAGCAAAAGGCTGCTGCTGTAAGGAGAAGGAGCATAAACACCCGTAACCATAGTGAAAAAGCGAAACGGTCACGTGATTTCATTGAGTCATCGACTTTTGAACTGGTACGCCAATATGCTCAATCATCTGTCGCAGCAGTGTCTCCGCCTTCTTCCCTTCATACGTTGCTTCTGATGTCAAAATCATGCGATGCGGCAATGTGTAAGGCGCCAAATACTGTACATCATCAGGAATCACATAATCCCGCCTGTTCAACAGCGCATACGCCTGAGCCGCTTTCATTAATGCAATTGAACCCCTTGGGCTCACGCCTAAATAGACAGACGGATGATTTCGCGTCGCTTGGGCGATTTCGACAATATATTCTTTAATCGATGCATCCACATGTACGGTCTGAACCGCTTGCTGCAAAGCATGGATATGCTCTTTTGTCATGACTGCCTGAAGCGTGTCAATTGGCGATTGTTTCTCCTGCAAATTCAGCACCTCAAGCTCCTCCAGCATGGTTGGATACCCCATCTGCAGCTTAAATAAGAAACGGTCCATTTGCGCCTCTGGAAGTGGATAGGTTCCCTCATACTCCACTGGATTTTGCGTAGCCATCACAAAGAAAGGATCTGCCAGCGGCATCGTTTCTCCGTCCACTGTGACACTGCCTTCTTCCATCGCTTCAAGAAGGGCTGATTGTGTTTTAGGAGAGGTTCGGTTGATTTCATCAGCCAAAATAATCTGCCCCATAATCGGTCCTTGTCTAAATTCAAACTCGTTTGTCTTTTTATTATAAATCGACACACCTGTTACATCTGAAGGCAAAAGGTCAGGCGTAAATTGGATTCGCTTAAACTCACACCCAATGGATTTTGCCAGAGCACGAACCATCATGGTCTTCCCAACGCCAGGCACATCCTCTAATAGCACATGCCCTTTCGCCAAAATCGCAACAAGGCTTAATATCGCAATATCTTTTTTCCCCACCATCACTTTATTGATGTTATCTACGATTTTTTGTAAATCTGAATGCATCGGTTCATCAAATGCCATCCTGATCCTCCTATCACGTTTCCGTCAATTTTCATATAGTCTAACTTTACCATACAACGCGCATTTGCATGAAACATCAACACGTAGAAAAAAGAAGCCTTCTCACGATGGAAAAGACTTCTGCTCCTCTTTAGGCTCACTTGCTGGTTCCATATGAACATGAGAGTGTAGAATATCATGTTCCTGCTTCATTCTGCGTTCAATTTCATCTGCAATATCATGGCTTTCTGCAATGTTTAAATGCGGTTCTACTTCAACGACCACATCCACATGGACGGTGCTTCCAAGATAACGAGCTTTAATGTCTTTCAAATCGCCGACTCCTGGTGTCGCTTCAATCGTCTCTTTATATTTAGACATATCTTTTATATGAAAACCGTCCGTTAACGAATGAGACGCATCTCTGAAAATCTCCCACGCCGTTTTACAGATAATTAAGCCAATCACAAATGCAGCAAGCGTATCAACCCACGCCAGCTGAAATTGAGAGGCGATAATTCCGACAAACGTCCCGATACTCACATAAGCATCTGATTTATTATCAGCCGCTGCCGCATATAGCGCCTGGCTATTAATTCGTTTAGACAGTTTACGGTTATACATATACACGCCATACATCACAACAGCACTTCCTGCTGCCGTCCAAGCTGCAATCATATCAGGCGTTTGATGCTCTGATGAGAAAAGCGACTGGCCTGCACTCAGCAAAACCTGAAGCCCGACAAGCATCATAATAAAGGAAGCCACAAGTGACGCAATATTTTCAGCTCTAAAATGACCGTATGGATGATCCTCATCAGGTGGCTTCTGAGAAATACGCAACCCAATTAATACGGCAAGCGAAGCAATGATATCTGTCGTATTATTCAAGCCATCTGCGGAAAGGGCTTCTGAATGAAACACATACCCAATGATCAGTTTGACAGCAGATAAGATCACATAGGCTATAATGCTGACCCAAGCACCTGTTTCACCTTGTCTTAATTCGTTGTAGCGCTCCATACCGAACAGCGCCTCCTCACACATTACTTTTCTATATTTATCTTACAAAGCCAAGCCCGTGTGGGTCTACAGCAACATGATTCGCTTGAATCAGCAAAATAGGATACATAGAAATGTGTTGACCTAAGCAAACTTATTTTTATAAGGTCAATTGACCTCAAGACCTACTCCCATCAATGTTTTTCAAAACCACCCTGAAAAATGAAAAAGAACAAAATGACTCTACTATCCAATTGTCAGAATAGTTTTATTTCAAAACACAACTTTTCTTTCTTCCTTCTTATGCTATTTTTAAGAATGGGCAGAGGAAAATGAGGGAACATAATCTCTCAAATCCTTTATACTTTTTAACATCATGTTAAGAGGTTTGAAATGTCAGTTTGATAACCTGTCCAATGCTGAATGACAATTCAGTATGATAAAATTTAAAATATTCTAAAAACAAACTCTTGAATAAAAGAGAAATGTTTGGAGGTAAAGAAATGTCCAACATGACAAACGGTCTTCAAAAAAACCTTAAGACAAGACATATTTCAATGATCTCCATTGCCGGGGTCATTGGGGCAGGGCTATTTGTTGGTAGTGGTGCTGTCATTCATTCTGCAGGGCCTGGATCGATTCTTTCCTATTCATTTGCCGGACTTCTGGTCATCTTTATTATGAGAATGCTTGGAGAAATGGCATGCGCCTATCCGACAAGCGGCTCTTTCTCACAATATGCGAGCGACGCCATAGGCCCGTGGGCCGGATTTACAATCGGCTGGCTTTACTGGTTCTTCTGGGTCATCGTCATCGCCATTGAGGCCATTGCCGGTGCTGCCATTATTCAATATTGGTATGGAGATGCACCTGTTTGGCTCACAAGTCTTATCCTCACAATCCTCTTAACTTTGACAAATATCTTTTCTGTTAAATCTTTTGGCGAATTTGAATATTGGTTTTCATTGATTAAAGTCGTCAGCATTATTCTATTCCTACTCATTGGTTTTGCATTTATCTTTGGTTTTGGCGGTCATCATACTGCAGGTCTTGCCAATTTAACGGGGAATGGCGGTTTCCTTCCAAACGGATTCGGCTCTGTACTCCTCGGGATTGTCGTTGTCATCTTTTCCTTCATGGGAACCGAGATTGTGGCAATTGCCGCAGGTGAATCAGCAGACCCTGTCAAATCTGTGACAACAGCTACCCGTTCAGTTGTATGGCGTATCATTGTTTTCTACGTCGGGTCGATCGCCGTCGTTGTCACTTTACTCCCATGGAATTCAGCGAATATTTTAACAAGCCCGTTCGTTGCAGTATTAGAATACATCGGTGTCCCATCAGCCGCTCAAGTCATGAACGTCATTGTTTTAACAGCCGTTCTTTCTTGTTTAAACTCCGGCCTATACACAACGTCCAGAATGCTTTATTCATTAGCTGAAAGAGGCGAAGCACCAAAACGTTTTATGAAAATCAGCAAACGCGGTGTCCCTGTAGCAGCGACAGTCGCAGGTACCTTCTTTTCCTATATTGCCGTCATGATGAACTACTTTTACCCTGAAACCATCTTTCTATTTCTAGTCAATGCCTCTGGTGCCATTGCACTTCTTGTCTACTTGGTCATTGCCGTTTCACAATTAAGAATGCGTCGTAAAATTGAAAAAGAAAACCCAGAACAACTCAAAATCAAAATGTGGCTGTTCCCATACCTTACGTACTTTACCATTTTGGTCATCTGCGCCATTTTGGCCTCTATGCTGTTTATCGAATCGATGAGACCTCAGCTCATACTGACAAGCATCATTACCATCGGTGTACTAGCCGCCTACTTCATCTTTAAACCGAATAAAAAAGTGCCTGCAAGTGCAGCGCTTGAAAATAAACACCCTTAATTCTCCCGCTAAAAAGCGGGTTTTTTTATTTTATTCACCTATTTGGATGTCCGCACTTATAATGTATCAAATTGATTTTAAGTGAGGATTAGTCAACATGAACCTAGAAAAGTTTGTTGACGAGCTGCCAATTCCAGAAGTCGCAGAGCCCGTCAAAAAAAACCCAAGACAAACGTATTATGAAATCGCTATGGAGGAGGTGTTCCTAAAAGTTCATAGAGATCTGCCCCCAACCAAGCTATGGACCTATAATGGCAGTTTGCCGGGTCCAACCATTAAAGCGAATCGAAATGAAAAGGTCAAAGTGAAATGGATGAACAAATTGCCGCTGAAACACTTCCTGCCTGTCGATCATACCATTCATGCTGGACATCATGATGAACCCGAAGTCAAAACAGTCGTTCACCTGCATGGGGGCGTGACACCTGCAAGCAGTGACGGTTATCCGGAGGCTTGGTTTTCGCGAGACTTTGAAGCGACCGGCCCCTTCTTTGAACGAGAGGTTTACGAATACCCTAATCACCAGCAAGCATGCACATTGTGGTATCACGATCATGCCATGGCATTAACACGATTAAATGTATACGCCGGATTAGCTGGCTTTTATTTGATCTCAGATGCGTTTGAAAAATCACTCGAATTACCGAAAGATGAATATGATATCCCTTTAATGATCATGGACCGGACATTCCAGGAGGATGGCGCACTGTTTTACCCAAGTAGACCAAATAACACACCAGAAGATAGTGACCTTCCAGATCCCTCCATCGTGCCATTTTTTTGCGGGGAAACGATTTTAGTCAATGGAAAAGTATGGCCATATTTAGAAGTAGAGCCTCGAAAATATCGTTTTCGTATCTTAAACGCGTCCAATACAAGAACTTACGAGCTTCATCTAGATAACGACGCCACAATCTTACAAATTGGATCTGATGGCGGCTTTTTGCCAAGACCTGTTCATCACCAATCTTTTAGCATTGCACCTGCTGAACGTTTTGATGTCATCATCGACTTCTCAGCTTACGAAAACAAAACGATTGTTTTAAAAAATACGGCAGGCTGCGGTCAGGATGTCAATCCAGAAACAGATGCGAACATTATGCAATTTAAAGTCACTCGTCCGCTCAAAGGAAGAGCAGCTAAAACATTACGTCCGATCTTCAAACCACTGCCACCGCTCCGGCCGAGCCGAGCTGATAACGAGCGGACGCTAACGCTTACTGGCACACAAGATAAATATGGGCGCCCGATTTTATTACTAGATAACCGGTTTTGGAATGATCCTGTCACGGAAAATCCTCGACTTGGTAGTGTAGAGGTATGGAACATTGTCAACCCAACAAGGGGCACACACCCTATTCATTTACATCTTGTTCAATTTCGGGTGATTGATAGAAGACCATTCGATACAGACATCTATCAATCAACAGGTGAAATCGTGTACACGGGACCAAATGAAGCGCCTCCTTTGCATGAACAAGGCTACAAGGATACAATTCAGGCGCATGCTGGTGAAGTCATTCGCATCATCGCTCGGTTTGTCCCATATAGCGGACGATATGTGTGGCATTGTCACATTTTAGAACACGAGGATTATGACATGATGCGGCCGATGGATATCATTTAGTAAATATGAAACCTCCTCTCTCTTAATTGCGTAATATGAAAAGGGCTAACAGCTTCTATATATTAGCCCTCTATTTTCTTTTCAATCTCCATGAGAAAAAACGAACAATGTATCGCATGAATGGCATTTTTTTGAACATTCCACACTTGAAAAGTTGACGAAGTAAACCGATAATACTACTATATACCCATTACCTCTATCAAAAGGCACTTAAGAAACCATGCACGAACAAATAGAAAATCGTCATAAAAAACGGAGGAGTTCAATTTGAATGAAGAAAAAGAGACTTGCCAGGTCAAGCAAGAAACAGTGGCAGGTAACAGGGAGAAGCTTTCAATTCATGAAAATGAGAGCATTCGATCAAACATTGAACAACTAACAATTGAACTCGGTGAACAAAAAGAATTCAATCACTTCATATTAGATGAAAAACAGAAGGCCATCAGCACATTATCGGCTCTCATTGCAAAAGGTGATTGTGATGAAGAGTTAAAAGCTCATTTTGTACAAGCATTACATATCGGGCTCTCTGTTATAGAGATTATGGAGATCATTAAGCACTGTACAAAGGTTGCAGGATTCCCTCATTCCATTAATGCCTTGTTTATTTTTCAAAACTTACTAGATGAAAACAATAAATAAATAAGAGAAAACGAGAAGTCTTCTGTCCTCTCGTTTTTTTATTTCCACTTACTTTACTCTCTTACGCTGATTCTGTCACAGTAGCAAAATATCAAAATACCACTCATTTCCTTGCTTAAAAAGTGATGTTCATTTCACAAATCCGCATTTTTCACCGACACATCCCATGACAAAATAAAAAAACGTCCAGTTATATAAAATAACTGAACGCGCACCTTTTACCGATTGACAGTGAAATTGTTAACAATCCCGCCTTCTTTCTCCCAAGCGGTTTCTACTGTTTTCTTCTTAATATCATATTCAAAAATGGTTCTGACCTTCGCCTTTCGTCCTGTGTCATCCTTTAATTCCTTTGCGTTCTTTGCAACACCTAAGAAATAAACAGATGTACCATCCGCAGAAAATTGCGGCTGGGCAGCACTTAAAATACGCACATCTTGGCTGTTTTTAACGAGTGTCTTTGTTTTTCCTGTATCTACATCCATCACCTTAATAGATGATACTTCTTTTTCATTTCGAACCTTCACTTCTGTATAAATGAGTTTTTTATGATCTGGTGAAAAAGAAATATCATTGATGGTTTGAGAAATACGTGCAATTCGCTTTCCCTTCTCACCTGTTTGAAGGGTAATCTTCATGGTCGTTGGTTCAGGATCCATTCCTTTTTCATTTGCCTCATCCGTCTTTTTATAATCCTCTTTTAACGAATAATGCTGAATGGCCAACAGATTTGATGCTGGATCATAAGCAAAAGAACTCACCGTATCATCATCACTTTTTTCTGGATATAACACTTTCACTTTCTGTGTTTTCAAATCAAAAGACGCTACATAAAATTGCTCACCTGAATCCTTGTTATACCTTAAATATAACTGTTTTCCGTCACCAGAAAGTCTCATACTGTCGATTGAATCGTCACTCGTAAAGAGCGTTTTTTCTTTATCCGTTTTCACATTCAATTCCCGTATACTTACTTTTTGTGTGTCTTCATCTGTATACGTGTAATATAAAAGCTGCTTCGTCTGATCATAAGCAATTGAAGGATATGCTGTCAGTTTCTCTGTATGAAGCGCCTTGTCATGCAAGTAATAAGTATTGTTTAACTTTTGATCCGTAAATGAAACAAGCAATTCGTCTTTTGCATCTTGATTTGTTTTCACTTTTCCTGCATGTTTTGCCTCTTGCCCCGGCTTCATCATGAAGAAGATGACGGCCGCAATCACTACGACTCCAATTACTGTGATGATCCACCATGTTGATTTTTTCATTGACTTTCAGACCCTCTCCACAAGAAAAGAAGCCAGAAAATGAACTTTTCCCGCTTCTTTGCATGCCTATGTATTAATAAGTGTAATGCCCTTTGACGACACCTTTACTTGTTTTATACCCAAGTGCTTTGAATGCTTTCGGACTTACGTCTAATACTGCGTTTGGCATTCTACCTACATCATATTTATATACTGTAATCACTTTATGTGGTTTCGCTTTTGTTGTCACTCTTAGTTTTGTACCTTTTTTCGGTACGTCAAATCCCATTTTCGTTGCTGCATCCCAATGACCGAGTTTTTTTCCATCTGCGCCTTTTTTACCGACACCATTATACCATGTAATATTGCCGCTTACTTTTTTTGCACTTGCTCCATGTGAGAAACTAAACGCTAAAAATAAACTAGCTACTGTTACGATTGTCGCGATAAGCTTTTTATTCATTAAAAAATCCTCCGTATTTGGTTTCTGACCCTATTATACATGAAGATGCACCCAGTTATTTTACAGTCACATTACAATTCGAATACAAGTTGACCACTTAATGACCGATTTTGTTCATAAATTTCACCAAAAACAGCCAGAACATTGTCAGTAGATCCCTCCCTTTTGTTTTATATAATAGAAATGAATCAAAGATAAGGAGGAATTTTCATGAAAAAGTGGTTCATCGTTTTGAGTGTAAGTTTGACCTTCGTATTGATGCTTTCAAGTATTCCTGCCTCTGCGGCTGGTCCTCGTCACGGCGCCATCGTGACACAAACGGATGAAGCCAAATGGTCAGGTATCTCGGCTGATATTGTGCTGCCAAAAACAGCCACTATTAAAAATGGCTATGCCGACTGGTATCTTGGTCTCGGTTCTGCCGTTGTTGAGAGCGGGATTTCAAAAACATCTTCTGGTTATAAGGTATTCCTGGGCACCGGCTCCCAAGGCGGCAGTCAATATTGGAACAGCGAATACGATTCAAGTATTAAAGATGGTGCACGTGTCAACTTAAAGCTCATCAACAATGGTGATGGCACAGTGTCACTATACGTCAACGGGAAACTGCGTTATAAACAGCCTGTTTTCAACCCTAGTCGTCTGAAAGACCTCGATGTCGTCAAAATGGTACACGGCGTACAAGATAATGGAACAAACAGCTACTCGCAAGCAAGCTTCTCTAATGTACAGCTTCGTGCAAATACATCTGGAAGTGTCTATAAAAAATGGGACGGCACCGTCAAATCATCTCTTTTACGCAAAAATCTAGAATCTGGTGCTCCGGCTCCAAAATTCACAGTCATTTCGTCTATCCCACTTAGTACAACCCTTTCAGCACAATAAAACACGAGCACCCAACTTTGGGTGCTTTTGATTGTTCACAGCTTATCAACACTTCTCTTTTAATCAAAACATCAATTCGTGGTAACATAAGCATACATACTTTGAAGAACAAAGGAGAAAGAACGTGAGAAAAAGTCTACTTGTTTTCATGAGTCTTGTTGCAATCTTCTCTATCCTAGCAGCTTGCTCAAATACGGCAAAAGAAGAAAAAACAGAATCTACGGCACTTCCAACGATTAATGAACGCATTCAAAATGAAACGAAAGAGGTCATGGAGCAGTCTAAGCTCGTAAAAGACACAGCGATCACCGTTGATCAAAAGAAAAAAGTCATTTCCTTAAACGTGACGGCTTCATCTGAGACCAATAGTGATTACGCTGAAGTCATTGGTTTGAACTTTGCCAAAACACTAGCTATTGGTGCATCCACTGAAAAGGAAAACAACCTGCATAAACCGGAAAATGACAGCCTCGGCGCCCTCTACTCCTTTTATGACCTAAACATCACCGTGAAACAAGAAAACGGCAAAGTGCTCGCAAAAGGAAAGAAAACAACAAATGAAACAAAGATTACCTGGGAGAGAGCCCAGTAATTGGACAAGAAAATTCTTTATGGATTTTCTTGTTTTTTTTAACAAAACTATTAACATTGTGAAAAGAATGCCGATGAGTAAGATTGTGTTGGTTCTTAAGTACCAATAATTCTTATTTACATATCGGGGGAAAGTATCATGAAAAGAACAACGGAATTTGTTTTAGGCTTAATTGGAGGTATTTTTGGATTTTTCGGTGCAATGTTTGCCATTGCCTTTGGAGGACTCGATGCGGCATTTAGTGAATCAGGTACGAGTCAAATCACAGGATTAGGCTGGGCAGCGATGCTTTTCTCTATTCTTGCTATTGTGGCATCTGTTATCGTGAAGAAAAAAGCAAAGCTTGGCGGGATTTTATTATTAGTATCTGCTGTTGGTGGTATTATTTCTATTTCTATGTTCTTTATCCTTCCAGCTGTATTAATCCTCATCGCAGGATGCATGGGTGTGTTTAGAAAAGAGCCTGTCAAAACAGTTCCAGCTGAATAAAGTTGATATAAAAAAGCTTGTAGAGGGTCGCTCTACAAGCTTCTTTTATTGTATATTTTCATTTAAATCTTCTCTTATGATATCAATCAGCGTGTCAATATCCGAGTGAGCTCTAGATGCTAATCGTACCAGCAAATGATCGATATACTCATACAAATGACGATCTTTCAACATATACTTCCCATAATACGGAATGACAAAGAAATAGAGCAAATCAGCTACTTCTAGTGCAACGTCATCACCAACTTCATTCTTTAGCGCCTCCCCAACACATTGGATCAGCCAATTCAAATCTTCTTTCTTTTCAATCGGAACGTACATCAGCTGATGAATACGGTCCGTATCTCCCGTTTGTAAAATCTGCTCCGCTGCTCCCTTTGATAGAGCACCAATCTCTTTAGAAGATATATTAAGAACCGCGAATTCATTCTCTGATCTATCTTGATCCATTTGCAGCACGTTTTGGTCCATCTCGACTCACTCCCCGTTCTCAGATACTTTTATTATAAGGAATTCAGCTGATTTTTTATGGAAATAGTGGATTTTTTTATGTAATTTTAAAGAAAAAACTGTATGCTCTATGAAATCTCTTGTTTCTCAAATCAACAAAAGCACTTTTAATCGTCAGAGTGCATTTCTCATGCTTCTTCTAATTTTTTTCATCGCATCAGCCATTTCCACTTCTCCCTCTGCTTTCATCTGTTCAATGATGATGCCGGCATAATCCCTTTCGTGTTGATTTTGGATTAATTTAAAAGCAGCCTGAACTTCATCAATAAACTTAAAGCCTACTATACCTTTCATTTTGCTTTGCTAACAGTTTCTCAGACGACGTCTCCATTAAAACTCTCTGAAGTCTGTCAAATCAACCACCTCATCTTTTTATCATAATTTAAATACTAAATAATATCGTATTTCACAACTTGGATTTTTCTATTTTAGAAACGAATTTTATACAGAAGATAATTTCAGATTAAAGAAGAGGCAATCTTGAATATACTAACAGGTTCTATTTTTGGGGACAAAACCACAAATAAACATCAAATTATAGTCTAGTTTCAAAAGCATAAGGTATAATCATCTTATAAAAAATACCAATTGCAAAGGAGAAGCATTAATAATGAAAAAGTTCGATTTGAACATCGAAAAAGTATTAGAGCACTGGACCATTCCTCACGCCTTAAGAGAAATCATAGCAAATGCACTGGATGAATCAATTTTAACGAGCACCAAAGAGCCTCTTATTTTTAAAGATGAAGACAATAAATGGCATATAAGAGATTTTGGGAGAGGTCTAAAGTATGAACATCTAACACAAAATGAGAATATAGAAAAGACAGAGAATCCGGATAAAGTCATTGGCAAGTTCGGGGTAGGTTTAAAAGATGCATTGGCGACATTCGATCGAAGGAACGTAGAAATCCTCATCCAATCAAAATATAGTGATATTACAATAAAGAAGTTATCTAAGGGAGACTTTGACGATGTGGTAACTTTGCACGCCATCGTTAATAGTCCGACTAATCCTAATTTGGTAGGCACAGACTTTATGTTTACTGGTCTCAAAGATGATGATATAGAAAAAGCCAAGGATTTCTTCTTACTTTATTCTGGAGAAAAGACGATTGAAAAAACGAAGTATGGGGAACTCATTGAAAACAAAAAAAATCGTTCAAGAATCTACGTTAACGGAATTTGTGTAGCTGAGGAAGACAATTTACTCTTTTCTTACAATATCACTTCTACCACTAAGAAACTTCGTCAATCGTTAAATCGGGAGCGGACAAATGTAGGAAGAAGTGCTTACACAGACAGGGTAAAGTCTATTCTCTTAGAATGTAAGAGCCCAACATTCGCTGGAAAATTAGTCGATGATTTACAAAGGATTCAAACAGGAAATTATCACGATGAATTACAATGGATTGATGTTCAACTACACGCCTGTAAAATATTAAGTAGTCAGGACAAAAAAGTGATGTTTTTAAGTGCTTATGATTTAATGGATGGCGGTAAATACTTAAGTTACGCAAAGGAGGAAGGAATACGTATCATTACTGTTCCTGATTCACTAGCGAATAAACTTGAAACTAGTAAAGATCTGAATGGAAATAATTTCAGAAACTTGGAGACTTATGCGTTAGAATGGAACGAACAATTCGAATTTGATATCGTAAACGTCAACCAATTAACGGCTAAAGAAAAAGAAATTTTCAATTACAAGAATACCATAGTAAGTTGGTTCCCAAAAAAGAATAATCTTGTCCGTGATATTGTGATTTCCGTTTCAATGCGACCAGACAATTATACGGGTTCTGATGCACTTGGGTTATGGGAGCCGTCCACTAAACGAATTATCATTAAACGTAGCCAACTAAAAAATATACAATCATTCGCAGGTACACTTGTGCACGAGTTGGTGCACGCTCATACAAACACTGATGATAATACTATAGAATTCGAAAATGAATTAACTGAAATGCTTGGGAAATTATCTACTCTTATCCTTGAAAGTTCAAATCCTGTAAAACCCAAAAGTATGCTAAAAAGATTATTAAACAAATAGAAGGTGTATTTATCAAATTTCTTAAATCACATATAAACAAATAAGAAGCCGCTCATATTGTTGAAGAGCGACTTCTTTTTATATATTTTTGTCCAAAAAAAGAAGGTATAAAAACTCGCTTTTTTAGTATCTATTAATATAAATTACCCTAGCGATTAGTGAGCCAAAGTCTATGAAATTTAAATGATATTTAGAGTTCCCGTACATCAATCACATCAGTGCTTGCCAAAGCCCGTGTATCACTCGAACAAATCATGGATCGACTCGGTCACCAGATTACGAATAATGTGTACCCCACGTAACACAAAAAATGAAAAAAAGGCTTCTCAAAAGTTCAGGGAACTAATGAAAAGCCTCTAATTTTTCTATATGGTATCAAAATGGCACCAAAATGAGTGTGACTAACGGATAAACCCTTATCAATCAAGGGTTTAAATCCGTAATTACATCATGCCACCCATTCCGCCCATGCCGCCCATATCCGGCATTCCGCCGCCTGAGCCGCCTTCTTCTGGTTTGTCAGCTACGACTGCTTCAGTTGTAAGAAGCATAGCTGCTACAGAAGCTGCGTTTTGAAGTGCAGAGCGAGTGACTTTTGTTGGGTCAACGATTCCTTTTTCGATCATGTTTACCCATTCGTTTGTTGCTGCGTTGAAGCCTACGCCAATTTCTTCGTTTTTCAAGCGCTCAACGATGACTGATCCTTCAAGACCTGCGTTGTGAGCGATTTGACGAATTGGCTCTTCAAGAGAACGTAGAACGATGTTCACACCTGTTTGAACGTCACCATCAGCTTCGATGGAAGCGACTTTGTTGTATACATTCACAAGTGCTGTACCACCACCGGATACGATACCTTCTTCAACTGCTGCACGAGTTGAGTTCAGTGCATCCTCAATGCGTAGTTTACGTTCTTTTAGTTCTGTTTCAGTTGCAGCACCAACTTTGATGACAGCAACGCCGCCAGCTAGTTTTGCAAGACGTTCTTGTAATTTTTCTTTATCGAATTCAGAAGTTGTTTCTTCTACTTGCGCACGAATTTGGTTCACGCGTGCTGCGATTTGAGCAGAATCCCCTGATCCTTCTACGATCGTTGTGTTCTCTTTTGTAACAACGACTTTAGACGCACGGCCAAGCTGACCAATTTCAGTTGATTTCAGGTCAAGTCCTAGGTCTTCTGTGATTAATTCTCCGCCAGTTAGAACAGAGATGTCTTCAAGCATTGCTTTACGACGATCACCGAATCCAGGTGCTTTTACAGCCACTGCGTTGAATGTTCCACGAAGTTTGTTCACAACAAGTGTTGCAAGTGCTTCGCCTTCTACATCTTCAGCAATGATCAATAATGGTTTTCCTTGTTGTACGACTTGCTCAAGTACAGGAAGGATTTCTTGAATGTTTGTGATCTTTTTATCAGTGATTAAGATGTAAGGATTTTCAAGAACCGCTTCCATCTTATCAGAATCAGTGACCATGTATGGTGAAGCGTATCCACGGTCAAACTGCATTCCTTCAACCACTTCAAGCTCAGTTGTGAAACCTTTAGATTCTTCAATTGTGATGACGCCGTCGTTTCCTACACGCTCCATCGCTTCAGCAATTAGGCTGCCGACTTCTTCATCTGCTGCCGAAATAGACGCAACTTGAGCAATTGATTCTTTACCTTCGATTGGTTTAGAAATCTCATGCAAGCCTTCAAGGGCTACTTTCACTGCTTCTTCGATTCCTTTACGAACGCCAACAGGGTTTGCACCAGCTGTTACGTTTTTAAGACCTTCACGGATCATCGCTTGAGCTAGAACCGTTGCAGTAGTAGTACCGTCACCAGCTACATCGTTTGTTTTGCTTGCAACTTCAGCCACAAGTTTTGCACCCATGTTTTCAAATGCATCTTCTAATTCGATTTCTTTTGCAATCGTTACACCATCATTTGTGATAAGTGGAGAACCGAATTTTTTCTCAAGAACCACGTTACGTCCTTTAGGTCCTAAAGTTACTTTTACAGCATCTGCAAGTGCATCTACACCACGTAACATCGCACGACGTGCTTCTTCACTGAACTTAATATCTTTTGCCATAATAACGAAACCTCCTCAGTCTTTTTAGAAATTTATCTCAATCTTTGTTTATGTGATTAACCAATAACAGCTAAAATGTCGCTTTCACGAAGGATTAAATATTCTTTTCCTTCATATTTCACTTCAGTACCTGCATATTTTGAGAAGATAATGCGGTCGCCTGTGTTTACTTCTAACGCAACGCGCTCACCACTTTCAAGTACACGACCTGAACCTGCTGCAACAATTTTACCTTCTTGCGGTTTTTCTTTTGCAGAATCCGGTAAGACAATACCGCTAGCGGTTTTTTCCTCAGATTCAACGAGTTCAATGATTACGCGATCGCCTAATGGCTTTAACATAAGAAACAACCTCCTCAATTTTTATATGTAGTCTTTTTTAGCACTCATCATCAACGAGTGCTAACACATTTATTATAATAAAGAATGTCTTCTGTAATTTCAAGTAAAAACCTTTAAAAATTTTTACGCTTTCATGATCTTTTTTTATCACCGATTCTTTCCTTTTCAACGAAAAAGAAGACTTGTGTTACAATAAATCTAGTTCTTTTAGTAAAGGGGTTTTCGTTACTTGAAAAAACAATATTGGTACATCATCTTAACGTATATATTGGTGCAATTTTCTGCGTTTCCGTATGTGTTCATCATGAAGTGGTTAGGTTACATTCAGACACCGATGACACAAGCAGAGCTCTCCAAATTGTCAGGAACATGGACAATCATCAGCTTCTGTATTGGACTAATCATTATTCTGTTCATCCTTCGGACTGTACCAAAAGCTTCACTTCGAAATGAAGCACCGGCATCAGTCGGCGTGGCAATCGCTTGGATCATTGGCGGTTTCTTTCTTTCCCTCTTTGCACAATCCATTGCGGGGGCGATTGAACAATATGCATTTGGCATTAGCCGAGAATCCGAAAATACTCAAAACATTTTAGCCATTATGGATGCAGTTCCATGGCTTGTAATCGTCATCGCTCTGATTGGACCGATATTAGAAGAAATCATTTTTCGAAAAATCATTTTTGGTGTGGTTTATGAAAAAACGAATTTTTTCATTGGCGCACTTGTCAGTTCAGTGGTTTTTGCTGCTGTACACAATGATTTCCCACATATCTTGCTCTATACCGCAATGGGCTTTACATTTGCCTTTTTATATGCGAAAACAAAACGAATCATTGTTCCAATCGGCGCACACATGCTGATGAACTCGCTCGTCATTCTTGTGCAGATTGAGCCAGTAAGAAAAATGATTGAAGAACAATCTCAAACAATGCAAATGATTATTGGAGGCTTTTTCTCATGAGAAACCCTGTCGTATGGGGCATTATTTATTTTGCCGTAGGTGTGGCGTTCACCTATATGGCCATTCAAAATCCAGGTGACATGTGGTCATTTTACAGCATTTTGCTGATGGTGTTTGCGGCCTATAATATCAATATCGCGTTAAAAATGTTTGCTTTTTCTGTCAAAATGAAAAAACAGCAGCAAAAATAAAGCAAAAACCATTTTCCGCCGTTTGGAAAATGGTTTTTTTATGGAGGTCATGTTTTCATGGAACACGAAAAACTGAACATCATGAACAATCAGCATGAAACGATTGGTACAGCCGCTCGATCTGATATCCATGCTGAGGGCCTTTGGCATGAAACCTTTCATTTCTGGCTTTTAAAAAAGGAAGATGACACAGTGTTTCTCTATTTTCAGCTGAGGAGTCCCTCCAAAAAGGATTTCCCTTCTCTACTTGATATCACAGCAGCAGGCCACCTTCTCGCAGATGAACAGCCTTCTGATGGCATCAGAGAAGTCGAAGAAGAGCTTGGTCTCTCCATCTCGTTTGAGAATCTTACCTTTGCTGGTGTCATTAAAGATGAAATCCATATGCCTTCGTTTACCGATCGTGAGTTTTGCCATGTGTATCTTTATATGGATCAAAAAAAGCACATGGATGTCCATCTACAGAAAGAAGAAGTTGCTGGACTTTATAGAGCAAGACTGATGGATGCACAGCAGCTTTTAAATAGAGAATGCGAAAAAATGAACATCGAGGGCTTTGAAGTGGATGCAGACGGCAAGCGACGTGAGGAAAAGAGAGAGGTCCGTGTACATGATTTTGTCCCGCATGAACCTGCCTATTATGAGCATCTCTTTCAAGCAATCAATCAATTTCTTTCACAATAGAAAAAGCATCGTGACCCCTATTTGGATCACGATGCTTTTTTATGAGACAACATCATTTTCTTTCTCCTCTGTCTCTGTTTGCTGCATTTTGCGATAGGTCACTCTTGAAATGACAATACTCACTTCATACAAAACGAGCATTGGCAAGGTAACCATGAGGTGAGAAACGAGCTCTGGCGGTGTAATAAGTGCGGCAATGACAAGGAGGACAAAATAGGCATACTTCCGTATTTTTGATAAAAACATCGGTGTAATGATACCAAGTCTAGTGAGAAACATCAACACGACAGGCATCTGAAACAAAAAGCCAAATGGAAGTGTTAACTGCATCAGAAATGTAAAATACTCATGAATCCCAATCACTTGCTCCACATGTAAATCATTTGACATCCGTATCATAAAATCGACGACAAATGGAAACAAAATAAAATAAGAGAAAGCCACACCGCTTAGAAATAAAAGCAGTGCAATCGGAATATAAGCAAGTGTCACCTTTCTTTCTTTTTCATATAAGCCAGGACTCACAAACGCCCAAAGCTGATATAAGATCACGGGACACGTCAAAACAAGAGCAATGACAAAAGCGAACTGCATAAACACGTACAGTGGATCTGTGAGCTTAAATGCGTTCAATGTCAGTGTGGCCGCTTCATCGGTATTTTGTAAATACACAATGACCGGCTTAGCGAGAAAAAAACCTGCCACCATAAAGGTGACAAAAAACATCGCAATGATCACTAAACGTTTTCGCAGTTCCACAATATGCTCCATAAGCGGCATATCTTTGACATTCATGAAGCTCATCCTATTCTACTGATCTTCTTTTTTCTTTTTTTCTTCCTGATCATCAGCTAAACCTTTTGTGGCATTTTTGAATTCACGTAATGTATCTCCTGCTGCTCTTCCTAATTCAGGAAGCTTTTTCGGCCCAAAAATAATGAGCGCAACAACCGCAATCAGAACCAAACTTCCAGGACCGATCGGACCCATTTGCTCCACCCCCTTTACCCCTTTTCGTCAGTCCTCCTGTGTAACAGAGTAATGCTTTAAGAAATACACAAGAGACTGAAGTTCAACCGCCAAATCTATATGATGAATTCGAATGTGTTCCGGCACATTCAATCGAGCCGGCGTAAAGTTAAGGATTCCTTTGATGCCAAGGGCAATCAAACGATCTGTAATGGATTGAGCTGCTACGGCAGGCACTGTCAAAATCGCAACAGGAATATCTCCTACCTCTTGCACATGCTCTTCAAGCTTATCCAAATCATAGACAGGCACGCCGCCTATCTCACTTCCTATTTTACTCTCATTGACGTCAAAAGCCATTGAAATTTTTGTATTATTATTTTTAATGAAATTATAGTGTAAAAAAGCAGTCCCTAAATTCCCGACACCGATGAGCATGACATTCGTCATTTCATCTTGGTCAAGGGTCTTTCTAAAGAAGGTCAAGAGGTAATCGACATTATAGCCATAACCTTTCTTCCCAAGTGCACCAAAGTAAGAAAAATCTCGGCGAATGGTGGCAGAATCCACTTTGACTGCATCACTAAGCTCTGCCGATGACACCCTTTGTTTTCCTGATGCATGCAGATTTTTTAAAAAACGGTAGTAAAGCGGCAAACGTTTGGCTGTCGCTTGTGGAATTTTTGACTGGTCTATATTCATATAAGATCCTCCAACTTAAATATCAGATGCTCTGTGAAAATCACCGTTTTTCCCGCCTGTTTTTTCTACTAGATAGGTCGGGCCGATGATCATCCCTTTGTCTATTGCTTTGCACATGTCATAAACGGTCAGTGCACATACTGAGGCAGAAGTGAGCGCTTCCATCTCCACACCCGTACTTCCTTTTGTTTTCACCTGTACTTGTATGTTCAGAATGTACGCATTTCCGTCTTCCTCCCAATCAAAGGAGATATCGACACCTTTTAATGCAAGCGGATGACACATTGGAATGATGCTGGACGTTTGCTTTGCTGCCATGATGCCAGCTACCTGTGCGACAGATAATACATCCCCTTTTCCAATGTCATGCTTTTGTATTTGATGAAATACTTCTTTTATCATACGAACGCTTGAAACAGCAACGGCAGTTCTCACTGTAGACGATTTGTCACTAATGTCGACCATCTTTGCTCTTCCTTGTTCGTTAAAGTGGCTAAATTGACTCATCTTTCAACGCTCCCTCACTCAAATCATACACTATTTTTTCCTATCTGTCTTTCATTTGACCATGGTAGCCGTATGTAAGATTTGCCGGTTTACTGCTGATAAGCTACACTTAACATATTATAGCAGAGGTGAAGTTACATGATGATTCTACAAGTGAATCAGCTGTCCAAATCGTTTGGCGCTGATACCGTTTTAACGAATATAAAATTGGAAGTCAAAGCGAGGGATCGTATTGCCATTGTCGGTCGTAACGGTGCAGGAAAATCCACGCTTTTAAAAATCATTGCCGGTCAAATGTCTTACGAACAAGGTGAGATCATCAAACCGAAAGACCTATCCATTGGATATCTAGCACAGCATACAGATGTGACGTCTACACGTACGCTAAAAGACGAACTACTATCCGTTTTCGATCATTTAAAAGAAATGGAACAAGAGATGAGAACCATAGAAGAGAAAATGGCTTCTTCCACAGGAACAGAATTAGATTCTCTAATGAAAACCTATGACAGGCTGCAGCAAGCATTTAAAGATCAAGGCGGCTATCAATATGAAGCAGATGTCCGCTCTATTTTACACGGACTCGGCTTTAGTCATTTTGAAGACCATACAACTGTCCAATCCTTAAGCGGCGGTCAGAAAACCCGTCTAGCGCTTGGAAAGCTATTATTGATGAAACCAGAACTCTTGATTTTGGATGAGCCAACCAACCATCTAGATATTGATACCTTATCATGGCTTGAGCAGTATTTGCAAAATTATACAGGAGCCATCCTTATCGTTTCCCATGACCGATACTTCTTAGACAAAGTCGTGAACCATGTATATGAAGTGTCAAGAACAGCGATGAAAAAGTTCGCAGGGAACTATAGCAAGTATCTTGACCAAAAAGCTGAGCAGCTAGAGCGTGATATGAAGCTGTATGAAAAACAGCAAGAAGAAATTTCGAAGCTTCAAGATTTCGTGGATCGCAACTTAGCAAGAGCATCCACCACAAAGCGTGCTCAAAGTAGGCGGAAACAGCTGGAACGGATGGATCGTTTAGATAAGCCGTTAGGAGATGAAAAATCCGCAAACTTCCATTTCGATATTATGAGGCAAAGCGGAAATGACGTGCTGAAGGTGCATGATCTCGATATTAGTTACGATCAAAAAACGCCGCTCCTCTCCTCCCTCTCTTTTCATATTAAACGGGAGGATAGCGTGGCACTCATCGGTCCTAACGGTATCGGGAAATCAACTCTTTTAAAAACCTTAACGGATACGTTAAAACCAGTAAAAGGCGAGATCAGCTTTGGTTCTCATGTGACGATTGGCTACTATGATCAGGAACAAGCCAAGCTGACATCCTCCAAAAAAGTGTTAAATGAACTTTGGGATGATTATCCCCATATGACTGAAAAAGACATTCGAACTTGTTTAGGAAACTTCCTTTTTTCAGGTGATGACGTCTTAAAGCCTGTACATGCTTTAAGTGGTGGAGAAAAAGCACGACTTGCACTGGCAAAGCTGATGCTCCAAAAAGCCAATTTTCTCATTCTCGATGAGCCGACGAACCATCTTGATTTGGACAGTAAGGAAATATTAGAGAATGCACTAATAGATTATCCAGGCACCATCTTGTTTGTTTCGCATGACCGTTACTTTATCAATCGCTTGGCAACAAAAGTTCTCGAGTTGTCACCAAATGAAACAAAAGAATACCTCGGTGACTACGACTATTATCTTGAAAAGAAAAACGAACAATTAGAGCTTGAAGCACTCCAAACTCAGGAGACGCATAAAAAACAAGCAGAAAAACCAGTAGAAACAGCAAAACTTTCCTATGCAGAAGAGAAAGAACTCAAAAAGAAAGAAAGACAAAAGCAGCGCCGAATTGAAGAAATTGAAGAGCGTATCGCTGTCATCGAAGACAAGCTCGGTGAAAACGAAGAGCTTCTATGTGATCCTGCTATTTTCCAAGATCACGAGAAAGTACAAGCCATTCAAACAGAAAATGATGCGCTCAATCAAGAGATGGAATCACTTTTTGCGGAATGGGAAGATCTATCAGATGCATAAAGAGTGCCCTAACGGGTGCTCTTTTTTAAGGTGAGAATATTTATCCACAACGATACCCACAATAACATCTTGATTATTCTTAAATATTTTAAAGTTATCCACTTTATCCACAGTATTTTAATCACATATCCACATAAAAGATCACATTTATACACATTCTCTTCATTTTAAAACGAATTTTCTAACAATTGTGGATATATAACGTTTACATGTGAATAAATCGCTTTCATTTCAATAGAAAAAACTCCTGTATATCCACAGGAGTTCCAAATTTTTGACAAAGGGCTAAAATGAACTTGATTTTAGCCCTTTGTCTTCTTTTCAGCGTGATAGAAAACCTTTGCAGTCTAGGAAGGACGAGTACTGGCGCGGAGCGAATTTCATATTCGTGAGCACCAGCACGCAGGACTGACAAAGAATGCGAGGGTTTGTCTACACGCTGAAACTCCTGTATCCACAGGAGTTCTTATTCATAGGAGACAAGCGGCAGTCCAGGTTGACCGTTCATTGCCATGTCGCCTCTTATTCCCTTTTCAAATGCAATGGTTCCCGCAGCAGCAATCATGGCTGCATTGTCTGTACAAAGAGACAATGGCGGAATCATGACATTCACTTCAGGTAGCTTCGCAAATGCTGAAGTAAGGGCTTCTCTAAGACCTTTATTGGCAGCAACCCCGCCAGCTAGAACGACTTGTTTCACACCATACGCTTCAGCCGCTTTTAAGGTCTTTCCAACCAGCACCTCAATCACGCTTTCTTGGAAACTTGCAGCCAAATCCTCTGACGCAATGGTTTCGCCCTTTTGAGACGCATTGTGTAACGTGTTGATGACCGCTGATTTTAAACCGCTGAAGCTAAAATGATAGGATCCTTCTTCAAGCCACGCTCGAGGAAGCTTAATCGTTGGCTCCCCTTCATGTGCCAATCGATCAATGTGAGGTCCCCCTGGATATGGCAGACCCATCGTCCGAGCTACTTTGTCATACGCTTCTCCAGCCGCATCATCCAACGTTTCGCCAATGACCTCAAAAGACCCATGCTCTTTCATCAAAACAAGCTCAGTATGCCCGCCAGAGACGACTAGAGCTAAACAAGGAAACACCAGTTCACCAACAAGCTGGTTCGCATAAATGTGTCCAGCAATATGATGAACACCAACAAGCGGAATTTGATGTGCAAAACTCAATGCTTTGGCTGCATTGACACCTATCAAAAGTGCACCAACTAAGCCCGGCCCTTCTGTCACAGCAATAGCGTCTAAATCCTGAAAGGACATATTGGCCTGCGTCATGACTTCTTCTAATACGATCGTCATTTGTTCCACATGATGCCTTGAAGCGATTTCTGGTACCACGCCGCCAAATCGTTTATGGCTTTCTATTTGTGAGGCGACAACATTCGCTACGATCTCTTTCCCATTTTTCACAATGGACGCAGCTGTTTCGTCACAGCTTGTTTCTATACCTAATATGAATCGATCTTTTTTTTCACTCATTTATCTTCACCCACATGACTAATGCATCTTCCCCGTTATCCGTATAATAATTCTTTCGAATAGAAGCTGGTTTAAAACCGAGCTTTTCATAAAGGGATTGTGCTGGCGTATTTGATACCCGCACTTCTAGTGAAAGATGATCTGTCTTTTTTTCTTTGCAAAATTCCATGACATATCGAAGCAGCGCTTCCCCATATCCTTTTCCCCGGTGCTCAGGGAGAATCGCAATATTCGTAATTTGTGCATCATCCATGACAATCCAAACGCCGCAATACCCAACAGGCTGACCATCTTCTTCAATGAGGAAATAATGGCTGTATTGGTTATGGAGAATTTCATAGACAAACGACTCTTTTTTCCAAGGCGCTGTAAACGAATGCACTTCAATCGTATATACCTCTGGGATGTCCTCTACTGTCATTCTTCGCATCTCTACTGTGTTGAGATTATTTTTGTCCTTCAAGCCATTTCACTTCCGCTTCTGCCAAACGAATATAATTAGGAACAAGCTGATGGACATCTTCAGAAGGGCGGTCTGCCCCTAAAAATGCGAGCACTGAAGGTCTTGGGTTGTGAAATGCCTCGTCTGCGATCACAGCAGTTTCTCCAAGTATGGAGAGAACATTCTCTTGATGAAGATGCACATCATGTCCAAGAAATAAAACAGGGTTCCCTTCCTTTTTCAGCTCTTGAAGCCAATCAGTGAGCAGGATATTTTGATCTGGTTTCGCTTCTTTTATCTTTCCACCTTCAAATGTATATAACCCTGTATAAACTTGTCCTCTTCTTGCATCAAATATAGGAGAAATCATTCCATCAAAATATCGAGCATTTGCTGCCAGCGTTTCTAAACTTGAAACAGCAGTTATCGGGATAGACAGCGTCCAAGCAAGTGTTTTTGCAATGGTCACACCGATTCTAACGCCAGTGTAAGAACCGGGTCCTTTGGCTACAACAATTTTGCTTAATTCGTTCGGTGCTACGCCGCATTCTTTCATCAGTGCTTCAACTGTCGGCATTGCACGTACTGAATGATTCTTCTTTAAGTACGTAATACTTTCCCCAACCACAGTGTCATCACGGACAAGAGCTATTCCGAGTGTATGATTTGACGTATCAATTGCCAGTATGGTCAATGTCTTTCATCTCCTTACAAAGGGCCTCATAGCGCTCCCCTTTTGCATAAAACGTGAGATGACGTTCTTCTTCACGTTCTGTTCTCAGCATTTCAATTTTTAAATACGATGAAGGCAATTGAGGTTCAATGAGATGTGCCCATTCAACCAAACATACACCTTCCCCCTCAAAATATTCGACCAGTCCAATATCTTCTTCCGCATCTTCCATACGATACACATCCATATGATAAAGTGGCAGTCTGCCATCCGTATATTCTTTAATAATTGTAAAAGTAGGGCTGTTGACGATACGGGTAATACCTAAGCCTTCTGCAAAACCTTTTGAAAAAGTCGTTTTACCTGCGCCTAAGTCTCCTTCTAATGTTAAGACATCGCCGGGCATCACAAGTGTAGCCAAGGCAGCAGCAATTCGTTTCGTCTCATCCGCACCTTTTGTTGTCCACGTTAACTTCATGGTGGAGTCACCTCATTTCTTAAAATGATTATATCCTTTTTTCATTAAAATTGTTTGTTGATCATGGTCTTTTAAAATAACGCTGGACGCTCGATCATCTTTGACTTGTCCAATACGCGTGACCTGAATGTGTTCTTTTTTACATTGCGTCTCAAATCGCTTCCAATCCGTTTCAGGGATCGTACCAGTTAAGACAAAATCCTCTCCACCGAACAAGACCCATTCAAGCCACTCTTTATGTAACAACGGTAGATGTGGATGTTTTGGGAGTTGATCAGCTTCAATTTCAATCGTCACACAACTGGCTTCCGCTATTTCATTTAACTCACTCGCTAATCCGTCACTTACATCATTCAAGGTCACCCGGGGGAAGCTTGAGCAAATAAGGCCAGCAGCAATATGCGGCTGCGGCATTTTGTGTCGCTCTAGAAAAAAAGCAGTGTCAATCGAATGTACAGCATTTACTTCATTCATTAAAAGGGATAGCCCAGCAGCTGATGAACCTAGTTCACCTGTGACAAAGACAATGTCTCCTGTCTGAGCACTATGACGGTAACAGGCTGTTCCCTTTGGAATCTCACCAATGACCGTTACTGTGATGACAAAGTCACTGCGGGTGGCTACTGTATCTCCACCGATTAAATCCATATGATATCTGTCAGCCAATGCTTTCATTCCCTCGTAAAAAGCTGCGACAATTGCTTCATCCCCATGAGGCGGGATCGCGATTGATACAAGATAATACTTAGGGGTCCCTCCCATGGCTGCGATATCACTGATATTCACTGCCAGCGCTTTAAATCCAACCTCAAAGGGTGTGGAAAAATCAAATCGAAAATGGACATGCTCTACCATTGTATCAACACAAACGACCTCTTCACAATGTGAATGAGGTTGATAAACACTAGCATCATCACCGATGCCCATGACCAAAGAACGCTGATGCGTTTCTTTTGGTGTAATTCGGCGAATAAGATCAAATTCATCCATAAAAGACAGCCCCTTCATACAATCAACTGATTGAGCAAACATGATGTCAGACACAGTTAGTATTAGTGTAGCGAATATGAGCCTCGGTTCCAACTAAAAACGATATAAAGAAAGCCTGGTATAAAAAAACCAGGCGTTGTTTGTTGAAGTCATGATCTTTTCTTATCACATTTAGTGTAGCCAAACACAAGGAGTTTCATTGCATCTAGGATACTTATTGAAAGAAAAAGACATAAAAAAAAACGAAACTATACGTTTTCGTTTACAAGTCATAAAAATGGCGGTCCGGACGGGACTCGAACCCGCGACCTCCTGCGTGACAGGCAGGCATTCTAACCAACTGAACTACCGGACCAATAAAGAGAAAT